>ONII01000004.1 GCA_900317845.1 uncultured Bacteroidales bacterium | reverse complement strand
TTATTCGTCCCAGTTCATCGGGGCCGTGTACTCGTACCATTCGCAGATGGCGCTGCCGCCCACGTCTACGCCGAAGTACATGTTGATGCCGGCGTTCCACAGGACGCTTCGCATGAGCTCGGGACCGGAATCCCAGCTGCCGGCCTCAACACCGTTCACCAGGTAGGTGATGTGGCAGTGCTCGGGACCGCTGGGGTCGAACTTGATGGTGAGTTCCACGGGCTGCGTCCAGTCTTCGATGGCCGTGTAGGCATCTACACTGGGTTTGTTGCCGTCGCCGGCCGCATTGAAGTCAAAGCTTACCTTGGCATCCGCGGGACGGATATCGGCCTTTATCTCCGCGCTCTCGGAGAAGCAGAACCAGTGGCGCACGCGCGGACCGCCCAGTTCGGGGTCGGTGACGAAGTTGCTCCAGCGGAAGGTGTAGGAGCCGAAAGCCATGCTGCGGTTCAGACGGGCCTTGCCCACGAAGGTGGTACCCACGCCCTTGGCATAGGTGGGTGCATTGGCCCAGTCGCTCTTCCACAGGGAGAGTTCGTCGTTGTCCACCACCACGCGTACGGGCTCTATCCGGTAGGCCTGTTTTACCACGATGGTCTTCTCTACCTGGAAGTCTTCGGGATTCTCCACCACGTTCTTCACGATGATGTCCGCCTTGCGGAGGCCTTCTTCGTCGTTCTGGGTGAAGGTGAGCTGGATTTTTCCGTCGCCTTCGCCGGCAGGATTCACGATGGTGAACCAGTCGTCACCCTCGGAAGCCTTGGAAACCGTCCACTTGGTGTTGGAGACAATCTCCAGTTCTCCGGAGAGCTGGTCGTAGCCGGCACGGATTTCCTCGCTGGCAGGCACCAGCTGCACGCCGTCCTGGGTGAACAGGATCTGGGCCACAGGCTCCTGGTGGCGGTCATAGACCGTAACCTCCGCGTAGCGCAGCTCCATGGTGTTGACATCGGCCGATACCGTAACCAGGCCGTCGCCTTCGCCGGTGGCGCCGTCGGTGATCTCAATCCAGTCGCCGTCGGTTACCTCGGAGCTCCAGGGCTGGTTGGAAGCGATATGGATGAAGTAGTCACCGCCCGCTTTTTCCACGGCGAGGTCCAGGTCGGCATCCGGGATAGTGAGGAAGGCGATACCCTTCTGGTTCACGGTGATGGTCTTGCCGGTCCAGTAGTCACTCTTGATGAAAATCTTGTCCGTACGGTCGTCCAGGGAGGTGTTGTCGTAGTACTGGATACGGATGGTGGTAGGCGTCGCCTTGCCGGTATGCACCAGCTCGGGGTCGGAGGCTTCTCCCTCCTCTTCGGAGATGATGCACCAGTCCGGATGCTCGCTGGTCACCGTCCAAGGGTCGGTGGAGGCCACCAGGATGGTGAAGGCCTGTGCGCCCGTGGCCGGCAGGTCGTAGCTGTCGCCCGCCCGGTAACGCAGGTCCACCGTCTTGACGGGAGCTTCCGCCTTCTTCTGACAGCCCGCGAGGGCCATCAGAAGTACGGTGGCAGCAATGAATATGTGAATAATCTTTTTCATGGCTCAGGAACGCTTATTCTTCGGCGGTTACAGTAACGTCGCAAGACTTAAGGATAACCCAGGAGCTGGCAGAAACTGCGTGGAAACCGATGAAGGTATCGCCCACCAAACCTGCCGCAAGGAAAGGATTCTGGCAAGTGGCCAGGCACTTGGAGGTACCATTGTAGAAGAACTCCATGTCCAGGAGGCTGGGATTCTCGGCATTGGCGGCCAAGGTCATCTTGTAGCTGGTCATGACATTGAGTTCATCTTTGGTGATGGCGTAGGTCTCGCTCATGTAGCTGGTGCCGTCCGCCTTCATGGATTTTCCGTTTGCCGTACCTTCGGCACGCAGACGCGTCTTGCCAACGGTAAGCCAGTTGTAGAGCTGGCAGTCCGTAACAATGGCAGGGTCTTCACTCTTGACTTTGCACTCGAACCAGAAATTCCCGTCCTCGGCAAAGCTTGCTTCCGAGATTTTCAGGTCGATGGAGCCGTAGCGGAAGCCGCCGACAAGGGTGATATTACTGGTTTGGTCGCCAAAGAGCTTGACGCTGCCGTCGGGAAGCATCTCATAATGGCCGTTGAACGCGAAGGCGAGGAGCTGGGTGAGCTCCAGTTCTGCAGTAGCACTGGCAGAAACAATCTTCACCATGCCGGCCTTCTGCACAAAGAGGTTGTTGGGGGCCATCTTCACCTTGAAGGAGGTAGCGTCTATCTTCTCCACACTCCAGCCTTCTACCTCGGTGGCGGGCTCCCAGGCAGTGGCAGCATTCACGCCCAGGACCAGTTCGCCGCCCATCCCGGACAGTTCGGTAGAAGCGGGAGCCACAATCTCGAAGGTGAAGCCCTTCTGGGTCACCTCGAAGCTGTTTTCTATGCCGCCGGCGGAAATGGTAACGGTGGCCTTGCGCATGGCGCCGTCATTGGCCGCAGCGGTGGCGGTGATGGCGGCATCCCCGGTGCCGGAAGTCTGGTCGAAGGTGAGCCAGGTCTGGTCCGCTACAATCTCCCAGGAGAGGTCGGTCTTAATGCTGAAGGTCTGGTCTCCACCGGCACTCTCGAAGGGGTCGGAGAGGGCGGTGAGGCTGAAGGAGCCTTTCTGGCTGATGTTGAAGCTTTCCTCATCGTCACCGGCTTTCACGGTGATGGTTGCACTGCGCTCCAGCACATCGCTGGGTTCGGCGACGGCGACGATGGTGAGGGTGCGGCCTTCCGGATCCGGGGTACCCTTTTCGCGGTTGAAGCTAATCCAGCTTTGGTCGCAGCGGACTTCCCAATCCTGGTTGGTCTGGATGGTGAAGTTCAGGGGACCGCCGGCTGCAGAGAAGTCCTTGGACGGAGGCGTGACATAAAGCCTTCCGGCGCGGCCCTGCTTGATGGTGATAACTTTGGTTTTGGCGATATTCTCACCCCGCAGGGTAAGGGTTGCGCTCCGGTCTTCCAGCGAAGTGTTGGATTTGGCTATTACCACCACGTCGGTGATAAGGGAGGATGACGCGCTGGAGGCGGGGGTTACGTCCAGCCAGTCCGCACCGCTGGACAGGGTAAGGGTCCAGGGCGTATTGGCGCTCACGTTGAAGGTGATGGCATCCGGATCCTGGGATGCCAGGGTGTACACATCGACGGCACTGCACTCCATGCGGATGGACGCGGCCGCCTTTTCCGGGGTCATCTGCGTGTCAATCTTGTACATCTGGCAGGAAGCCAGTGCACCAAGCACAGCCAGAGGAGCAAAGATTCTTGTTAACGTTTTCATATCGGTATTGTTTTTATTCAGAGGTTAGAGAGTCCATCCGGTATTTTGTGTGAGGTTGGGATTGTTGAAGGTTTCGGCCTGCGGAATGGGATACAGGTTCATCTTGTCGGACCAGGTACGGGTTTCCACCACTTTTCTCTTGTAGGAGAGCGTGGCGCCGTTTTTGACAATCTCCACACCGTCCAGCTGGCCCATCACGCCGGAGGCGATGTTCCAGCGGCGGATGTCCCAGAAGCGGTGGTCCTCAAAGGCGAATTCTACCCGCCATTCCCGGCGTATAGCCTCACGGAAGGCACTCTGGGACGTAGCCGTCACATTGGGCATGCCGGCGTTGGCGCGTACCTGGTTCAGGGCCTCCAGGGCACTCATGCCCAGAGAGGCATCCGTAGGACTGCCCAGCGCCTCGTTGGCGGCCTCTGCAAAGCTGAGCAGCACCTCCGCGTAGCGGTAAACAATCCACTGGTGCTTGTTGGTCACGGTGTTTTCCGGCGTGAAGCTGGTGCTTTCCTGGATGTAACGGCGCAGGTAGTAGCCCGTTACGGTACCCAGGTCGCTGCGGGTGGCGCTGTAGTCCTTGCCGCCCACGAACGTCTCAATGGCGGTACCCTTGAACGACATGCCGTTGGCCAGGATGGCGCGGGCAAAGCGAGGGTCGCGGCCCTCGTAGGGCTCGTCCAGGTTGAAGTCGGGGTCGGTGGTACGCCAGCTGTTCCCTTCCAGGGTGATGTCGTAACCGCCCAGCGTCTGGAAGGCATCCACCAGCTGCTGGCTGGGATAGGTGCCGGCGATGGACGTACGCTCACCCTCGGTGAAACGCACCGGGAAGTTGTACCGTTCGAAGCTCTGGCTCTCGGAACGGGAGATGGCGAAAATCACCTCCGGCGAAGCCGCGTTGTTGGCCTTTTCCGCCGGATCCAGGCTGTACTGGTTCAGGTCCATGATGTCCCTGGCGGCCTGGGCGGCTGCACGCCACTTTTCCCGGTCTCCGGAAGGGTTGTGCAGCGGGGAGGCGGCATACAGCAGGGCCTTGGCTTTCACGGCTAAGGCAAAACCGTTGGTGATGCGTCCCACTTCGTCGTCCAGCAGGCCCACATAGGTCTTGGGAAGCTCTGCCGCACTCTCTTCGCACTCCTTTACAACAAAGTCGATGACCTCGTTGAAGGGCGTTTTCGGGATGGCATTGGCTTCTTCTGCGGTGAGCATGGTCAGCGGCATGGCAATGTCGCCGTAGCGGCGGGCCAGCTCGAAGAAGAAGTATGCCCTGAGCACACGCGCCTGGGCAGGATAATACTGCAGGTGCTCCTGCCAGCGCTGGTACTTGGTGTCGAACCGGTACATGCTCAGGTCCACGGTCTTGATGGACTCCAGGAACTCGTTGGCGCTGCGCACGCCGTTGTACAGGCTCCATTTGTCGTCCACCGTGGCGATGGGGCTCCAGTTGCCGTTGGTGAAGCGCTGGACGGAGGCGTCAGGGTCGGCGTACTCGGCGTCGTCGGAGCCGCAGTCACGCAGGGCGCTGGACACATCGGCAATATCCTTGTTGGGCAGGTATCCGTAGATGTTCGCGAGCATCTTCTGGATATTGCTGTAGGTCTTGTACATATCCTCGCGGGAGTACTGGCTGGAAGACTCGTCAAAATCCAGGAAGTTGCAGCTGGCAGTCAGCGCGAGAACACTCAGAATATAAAGTAGTTTTTTCATATCTCGTATCCTCCCTGTTTAGAAGTTAAACTTGATTCCGGCCCAGAACGTGCGGGTGGAAGGATAATAGGCACCCAGCTGTTCGGGATCGGCAAAACCGATGTTGTCGGCGCTGAACAGGTTGGTTGCGGTGAGGGAGATGGTAGCGTCGCATATCTTCATGGCCTTTCTGGGAATGGTGTAGGAAATACCCAGATTCCGCAGTTTGATGAAGGAGCCGTCACGATACCACAGGGAGTTGGAACGGTAGTTATTGTTGTTCTCCTGGGTGGTCAGGCGCGGCATGGTGGCTACGCTCTCACGTCCGGGAGCCCAGGTGATTTCGCGGTTGAGGAAGGTCTTGGAAATGGTTCCGTTCCCCACCAGCGGCTGGTACAGCGGGCTGTCCAGCAGGCTCACGGTGACACCCGTTACCCCTTGGAAGTCGGCATAGATTTTCAGGCCCTTCCATCCGAAGTGCAGGCCGAAGCCGAACTGCAGGAGCGGCGTGGAGCTGCCGAACATCTTTACTACGTCCTGGCTGTCCACAACGCCGTCGCCGTTCTGGTCACGGTATTTAAGGTCGCCGGGGCGAACCTCGCCAAAGGTTTGCTGGGGGCTGTTGTTAATCTCCAGCTGGTTCTGGAAAATGCCAATCACTTCCAGGCCGTACTTCTGGCCCACGGGGTTGCCCCTGCGGTACAGGTAGTCGTACATCTGGTAGGCCTGGCCGTCGTTGATCACCTTGGTGAAGAGCCAGCTGCCGTTGGCATAGGCGCCGTAGTTGAAGTCGCCCCGGGTCTCGTCCCAGTTCAGGGCCAGGTCGAAGCCCTTGTAGGACTGCTCGCCCAGGCTCTGGTCCTTGAGGCCGATACCGATGACGCCGGAAATGTTGGACGGGGTGATGAGGATGTTGCTGCGCTTCTCCAGGAAGCCGTCTGCATTCACGCCCAGGCGTCCGCCAAAGAATTTGGCATCCACCCCGAGGGTCACCTTGGAGGAGAGTTCGGGAGCGAGGGTAACGGCGGGCATGTCGCCTTCCTTACGGCCGCTGATGCTGTTGTTTCCTTGCCCGTCAAAGTAATAACTGTTACCGCTCACGTAGTTCTCGCGCCAGAGTTCATGCTCCAGGTCGCCGTCGCTGCCGGACATACCGGCCGATGCATAGGCCTTCAGGTACGGGTCTCCGGGGAGAATTACCGCACCCAGGCTAAGGGCCGGATACAGGTGGAAGCGCTTGCCCTTGGGCATGTAGGCGCTGCCGGAGTAGTTCAGAACCAGGTCGGCAAAATAACGCTCGCCCCAGTTGTAGCTCACGGTGCCCAGGATTTCCTGCGTCTTGGAGGAGGCGTTCTGACCGCTGAGGATCCAGGAGCGCATGCGGTAGGCGGCATGGGCCTCCAGGTGGTTCTTCCCGAAGTCACGGGCGTAGTTCACGCGGCCCTGCAGCTCGAAGCGCATTTGCAGGTTCTTGAAATAGTGGTCAAAGTCTACCGTCTTGGAGTTCTTGCCGTAGTAGAGCTGTTCGCTGAGGATGTAACTCCGGTTGTCCAGCGCGGCAACGGTGCTCGCCAGTTCCGAGTACTGCCACTCTTTGGAGGCGCGCTCGTACAGGAGGCCGATATAGTCGAAGCCCACGTTCAAATCGACCCAGAGGCCCTTGGTGAGGGCGCCCAGGTCCTGGCGCAGGGTGGCATCGGCCAGTACTTTGGTCTGGGACCACTGGCGCTGGCCGTTCTCCTGCATCACGGCCACCGGGTTCACGGCGCCGTACAGGGCGCTGCCGCCATAGATGCCGTCGGCCTGCTTCACCGGGAAGGCGGCGGCGGGCAGCATGTACAGGGTCTTTTCAATGTTGTCGGAGTAATACCCCTGGTTGAACTCGCTCAGGCGGGCCATCACGCCAATCTTCATGGAAGTGGAACGGGTGATGTTCACATCCACATTGGCGCGGAGCCCCAGGCGGTTGTCGTAATGGTTGGCATTGTAGCGGTTGTCGGCCGTGCCTTTCTTGTACAGGAAGTCTTCCTTCAGGTAATCCAGGGCAGCGAAGTAACGGAAGTTCCGGTTACCGCCCTGGAAGGTGAACTGGGCACGGTGGTTGTCGCCGTGGTCGCGGAAGACCTCGTTCCACCAGTTTACGTTGGGATAAGCGTACGGATACTGGCCGCTGTACAGGGCCAGGAGCTCGGCGTCCGAGTACTTGGCCGGAAGGCCGTCCAGGCTGCGGGCTTCGTTCATCATGAAGCCGTAGGTGTAGGCATCGGCAAATTCCGGTGCACGGAACATGGTGGCCACGCCGTAGCGGTACTGGGCGCTCACCTTGAGGCGGGAGTCCTGGCCGCGGCGGGTGGTAATCATGACCACGCCGTTACCGCCTTTTACGCCATACAGCGCAGCGGCGGCGGCATCCTTGAGCACGGTCACGGATTCAATCTCCAATCCGGAGATATCCTCCACGTCACGGGGCAGTCCGTCCACCAGCAGCAGCGGGCTGTGGCCGTGCAGGCGCAGGGACAGCTTGAGTTTGGCCTGGTTGGAGTCGTAGGTGCTGGAGCTGTTTTTCACCAGCAGACCGGAGAACTGGCCGTAGAGAGCATGGGAAATGTCCGCTTCGGGGCTCTTTTCAAAGAGCTCGGTCCCGGCGTTCAAGCTTGAGTAGGCTTTCAGGTTGTAGGCGTTGCCGATGGAAATGGAGTCCAGCATGGACTTTTCCTGGGCAAAGGCCGCAGAACCTGCCAGAAGAAGCGGAAGAAGGATATATGTATAGATTCTTTTCATCTTCGGGTACAGTTTTTAGTTTACCAGCCGGGGTTCTGTGTCATCCCGTAGTTCTTTTGGATTTCAACGGCGGGAATGGGGGCCAGATACCACTTGGTGTCGAATTCAGTGTACCACTTGCGGGGCGGATAGGCGTCTTTCACGGCAAAGCGGAAGACGGTGGCCTCGCTGTTCTTGTCACCGATGGAGGTGAGGCCCTTCAGGGGCGTGGTGAAGGCTTCCTTGAGCCCCCAGCGAATCATGTCAAACCAGCGCACTTCCTCAAAGCCGAACTCCAGCTCGCGCTCCAGGATGAGGGCCTTGCGGAACTCTTCCTTCGTCAGGCCTTCCGGAAGGTTCGGGAGACCCACGCGGTTACGGACCGCATTCACATAGGAGTAGGCTTTGTCGGAGGGACCGCCATCGGCCTCGTTGTAGGCCTCCGCTGCGTTCAGGAGCACCTCTGCAAAACGCATCATGCACCAGTGCGGCGGGTTGGCCCGGTCGTTGCCCTGCTGCATCACGAATTTCATCATCAGGAAACCGGGACAGCCGTCCTGGTGATACTTGTGGTTGTCATAGGCACGGCCCACGGTGCCGTCTCTCCAGATGTCGCCGGGAACGCCCACGTTCTCGTACAGACGGGGGTCACGGGTTTCGGTGAAGGTGGCGTTGCCCACTTTGAGGGTACCGTTGGGGTCGGGTTTAAAGAAGGGATGCTCGGGCCAGTTGCCTTTGTTTTCCCAGTCGAAATCCTCCGGGAAAGGCTCGCCGTTTGCCCAGGGGAACTTGTTCACCCAGTTCAGGGAACATCCGCTGCCGTAGGAGCCCTGGATCTCGAAGTGCTTGTCGTGGTAGCTGGTGCTGTTGTTCTTGCGGATGGAGATGATGCTTTCTACGGAGCCGCGCTGGGAGTAGCCTTTGCGGTAGGCCAGGCGGTAATCACGGGGCTGGATGCCCTTGACTGGGTCCGCCACGGTGGCCTGTTCCAGGGCATAACCGCCGTTGGAGAGCTGCTCGCGCATGAACTCGTCGGCTGCGGCCTTGGCGGCCTGCCAGCGGGCGGGGTCGTAATTGCCGTAGCAGGTGTACTCGTCGGCCTGGGGGTGCCACTTGGTGTCGGAGTTGAAGGTAGGGGAAGCGGCGAAGCACAGCACGCGCAGCTTGAGGCCCAGGGCAGCGGCGCGCGTCATGCGGCCGTCTTCCGTTGCAGGAACCGTCCAGGGAAGATTGGGAGCGGCTTCATCGCACAACTTCACAATGAAATCTACCGTCTCGGCAAAAGTATTGCGCGGGTATTTCATCTCTTCGGAGGCCTCCACAGCGTGGTCCAGGATGGGCACGCCGCCCAGATAGCGAAGCATATTGGCATAGGCGATGGCCATGCAAACCTTGGCCTCGGCCTTCTTGCGCTCCAGGAGCCCGAGGTCCGCATTGGGAACGCGTTCGATGTTCTCCAGGAACAGCCAGGCATAACGGATGACGGTGTAGTCCTTCTCGGAACCGAAGCGGTAGTTCTCGCCGCCGGCATAGGAACCGGTGAGGTTGGCGGAAAGGCCGCCGGAGTAGTAGAGGTTGTTGGGACCGTCGCTGTCCGAATGCTTGTTGGAGATGAAATGGTCGGTGATGGACTCCAGGAAATCGCCTCCCATCTTGGAGTCAAAGTCCGACACCAGACCGTACGGCAGATAATAATAGGCCGATGCTAGCACCTTGTCTGCGTCCGTAAGGGTGGCAAACAGGGTGTCTATGGTGGCACCGGATGTTTCGGGGGCCTTGGAAAGGCCGGCGTCGCCCAGTTTCAGGCTTTCACAGGCGACCAGTCCTGCGCCCATACAGAGGGCGATACTCAGTATACGAATGACTTTTTTCATAGGACGCCTTGGTTAGAATGTGATGTTAAGAGCCACGTTGAAGGTCTTTACCAGCGGATAGTTACCGCTGGAAGAGCTGGACTTGGCCTCCGGGTCCTGCAGCTTCATCTTGGAGAAGGTGAGCAGGTTGTAGCCCGTGAACATGATGTTGAGACTGCTGATACCCAGCTTGTCAAAGAACTTGTTCCGGGAGAAGGTGTAGCCAAAGCTGGCGCTCTTCAGACGAATGTAGCTGGCATCCACGGTCCAGAGGGTGGAATCCATGGAGTTCCAGGGGTAGTTGGTCTTGGTGAAGCGCGGCAGGGTACCGTCTTCACGGCCGGGAGCCCAGGGGTTGTCGTTGTCAATCCAGCAGCCGTCGGCAAAGTACTGCAGCAGGCCGCGGTGGCCGGAGTTGGTGAACGGGATGCGATAGTCGGCATTCCATACACGGCTCACATTGGTGGCGGCCACCCAGTTGAGGGCCAGGTTGAAGCCCTTGTAGCCGAACTTCCAGTTGGAACCGAACACGTACTCGGGACGGTTGGGATAGCCGTCGTACATGCGGTCACGGCCGTCGATGATGTTATCCCCGTTCAGGTCCTTGTACATACAGTCACCGGGATAAACGGCGTTGGAAGGCTGCGGCAGATTGGGGTTCAGGCGCTGGACGCCGTCGGCGTCGGTGTAGAAGTCGCTCTTCTGGTACAGGCGCTCGAACTGGTACAGCATGTAGCGGCCGGTAGGACCGCCGGTTTCACGCTGGTACTCATACTCGGGTTCTACCTCGTCCTCGAAGATAATCTTGTTGCGGGCGAAGGTGGCGTTGGCGCTGATGTCGTAGGTAAAGTCGCCCACGTGGTCTTTCCAGCCCAGTTCGATTTCGAAACCCTTGTTGTCCACCACACCCAGGTTCATGTTCGGGAGGCTGGTGGCAATGATGGAAGGCAGGGACCGCGGGGCGATGAGGATACCGGTACGGTGCTCGTAGAAGATATCGCCGCTAAAGTGCAGGCGGTAGTTGAGCAGGTCGAAATCCAAACCCACATTGGTCTTGAGGGCGGTTTCCCAGGTGACACCCTTGTTGCCGGGGGTGCCCAGTTCATAGCGCGGAACGCCGTCGCTCTTGCCGGTACCGAAGTAGTACACGCCGGCATCGGTCCACACGCCGTCCATGTACATGAAACGCGCGGAACTGGTGAGGTCGTTACCTACCTTACCCACGGAAGCACGCAGCTTGAGGAAGTCGATCCACTGCGCTTTCTTCATCCACTTTTCTTCGGAGATGACCCAGCCCAGGGAGGCCGACGGGAACAAGCCGTAACGGGTCTTGCCCGGGGCGAAGTTCTCGGAGCCGTTGTAACCGGCGCTCACATCTACAAGGTACTTGTCTTTGTAGCCGTACGTTGCGCGTGCCACCCAGCCCACATAGCCGCGGGGCAGCCAGGGATAGTTTGTAGGATAGTAGTTGCGGGACTGGTTGTACAGCAGCAGACCGCTCACGCTGTGCTTGCCGTCGAATTTGCGCTTGTAGTTGATACTGGCTTCCAGGTACCAGCTCTTGTCGTCGTCTGTGGATTCGGAGTAACTCAAGGTGGGCTCGGAGCCGCTGATAACCGGCAGATAGGTGCGGTCAAAGGCGGGGTCGCTCATATCCAGACCGGAATTGTCGGCCCAGGACTGGTATTCGATGGTCTGGTGATAGCCGCCGCTGCCGGTGCGTTTTTTGGTGAGGGCCATGCTGGTGTCGAAGCTGCCCTTCACGGAAACGCTCAGGCCCTGCGTAAGAAAGTCCAGACGCTGGGTGATGGTCATGTCCATGTTCAGGGTGGTCTTGTACTTGTTCTGGTAACCGGACCAGTAGTAGTACTCCCAGCCGTTCCACTTGGTAAGGCCGTCGGGCAGGGCGTCGTAGGAGACCACCGTCACCGGCATGCCGTTCACAATGCCCGGAGAGGCCGTGGGGTGGGCCCACAGCATGGTGAGCATCCAGATGTTGTCACGGTCGCTGGCGAGGGGTTCCCGGGTGTTGCCAATAACACCGCTGATGTTGAACTTCATGTCCGTGGTTTCGGTGAGCTTGAAGTCCAGGTTGGCGCGGTAGTTATAGCGGTTGTAGGAGTAGTTGTTGTCGTAGGGGACGTCCGGAATCTGTTTGAGCAGACCGTTCTGGAACATGTAACCCATGGAAACGAAGTAGCGCACCTTGTCCGAACCGCCGGAGATGTTAATGTTGTTCTTGGTCTGGACGAAGGCCTTGCGGAACATGAGCTCGTGCCACTGGGTGTTCGGGAACATGACAGGGTCGCTGCCCGTGCGGTAGGCCTCGATGGCCTCCGGGGTGAAGTACAGGCCGGGGTCCGTCTTGCCGTCGTTCCACTGGTACACGTTGTAGTAACGGGCAAAGTCATAACTGGAACTCTGGGTAATGTAGGACATGGGGACCTGCGCACCCGTGATGGAGCTCACGGAAATCCGGGGCTTGCCGGTGTCGCCGCGCTTGGTGGTGACGATGATGACACCATTAGCGCCTCGCACACCGAACACGGCGGTGGAGGCGGCGTCCTTAAGGATGGACAGGCTCTCGATTTCGTTGGGGTCCACCGTGTTCAGGGGACGTTCCACGCCGTCTACCAGGATGAGCGGGCTGGCGTTGGAGTCGCTCAGGGAGCCGGCACCACGGATGTAAATTTTGGCATAGTCTTCACCAGGCTGACCGGTTTCCTGCACGGTAGAAACACCGGGCATCTGACCCGCCAGCACGTTGGTAACATCGGCCACCGGCGCCTTGATAAGGGCCTTGTTGTCGATGGAGGTCAAAGCGCCTGTAACGGTTGCCTTGGTCTGCGTACCATAAGCAACCACCACCGTGGCTTCGATGGACTGGGTGTCGTCGCGCAGGACAACGGTAAAGTTCCGCTGCTTGCCCACTTTCACCTCTTCGGTCACATAACCGAGGGCCGACACTTCCAGCACAGCAGTCTCACCGGGAACGAGGAGCGTAAAGCCTCCGTCCACGTCGGCAGCCACACCGGTGGTGGTCCCCTTCAGGGTGACGCCCGCACCGATCACCGGCAAACCGTCCGCGTCCACTACCCTGCCTTTCACAGAGATACCCCGCTGGGCCAGGGCCGTGGGGCCCCACATTCCCAGAAGGAGACACAGCACAGCAGCCAGTCTTGCAAAATGGACTACTTTCTGTTTCATTGGGTTACTAGTTTAGTTAATAGTTTTTTTATAGTGTTTGTATTTTATTGCAAAACAGTCTCTTTTCCGTACACGCCTTTGACCAGGGCTTTGAGGAGGTCGTGCTTGTCGGTGTCTCCCCGGTACTCCCAGAACATGGCGCCCAGCATGCCGTTGTTTTTTACATAGAGGCCCTTGGCCTCAACGGATTCGGGATCGTCGTAGGAAAGGTAATTGCGGCCGGCGTCATCGGAGAGGAAGGGGACCATGGACCGGGCGTCCCATACGCGGTGGAGCTTCCGGTTCAAGGTTGCACCGCCGTATTTCCCGCTTTCCAGCACGGGGACGATGTCCCTATATTTAATGGAATAGCCCAGCTTGCCCTTGCTGTCCACAAAGACCTTGTTGGCATCTGACGGGTTCTTTTCTGCCTTGCCATAAAAAGGCACGCCCATCACCTGCCGGTTCCTGGGCACGCCGCCTTTTACATGGGCGTCTATGCTCTCGTCCCAGCTACGGTGCTTGAAGCGCTCGCCTTTATGTAGCGGCGAGTTGTGTCCGTCAGGGGCGGCGCCCATGTCGTAGGTCATTACATTGACGTAATCCAGGTAGTTGAGCGCCGTTTTCCAGTCCACGTATTTGGCATCGCTCTTACTGGCAAAGGAGATAATCTTGCCGGTACCCAGGGTTTCCCGGAGCTCTTTGAGCAGCAGGTTGAAGTTCTGGGTGTCGGACGGGTCGCAGCCGGTCTCGTTGTCGGCGCTTTGGGTGGGATATTCCCAGTCGATGTCCACGCCGTCCAGCTTATGGAAGTCCAGCAGCTGCTTTACGCTCTTGCAGAATTCCGTGCGCTTGGCGGCGTCGCGGGCCATCATGGAGAAGCCGTCGGCATGGCCGCCCCAGCCGCCGATCATGAGCATCACTTTGAGCTTGGGATTAACGCTCTTCAAGGCCACCACCTTGCTGATGGGGGCCTTGGACGATTCCGTTATGACAATACCGCCGTCGCCGGTCTTGGGATTCTTGAAACGACCGTGCGCATAGTTGATATGCGTGAGGAGGGTAACCTCCGGCAGCGTCTCCGTGTATTCGGTGAAATAAGCCAGGACGATGGGCGTCTGACCGATGTCGGTGCACAGCGTGCCGGGAGTAGGGGGTGTTTCGGGTGTAGTGTTTCCACCATTGTTCCCGCTGTTGTTCCCGCTGTTGTTCCCGCCGTTGTTCCCGCCGTTGTTGTTCCCGCCGTTATCCCCGGTATTGGGTTTAGTGTTCGAGGGGGGGGTAATTACCATGCCTTGGCCACCCTTCGTGCACGAAACCGCGACGAGGGGCAACGCCAGCAAAATGGTTATGAACAGTCGTTTCATGGTGGTTACTGCATGAGTTCACGTACAATCTGGCCGATTTCCTCGTTTTCGAACATGCCGGCGAAGTTCTCCGCACCGGGGCCGTAGGCGAACACCGGAACGATGATGCCGTCGTGGCCCTTGGTGGAGAAATGCACCTTCACTTCCCGGTCCTCGATGCTGCCCTTCAGGAGGGTGAGGCCGCCGGTGTTGTGGTCCGCCGTAACGACTACCAGCGTGTGGCCGTCTTTCTCCGCCCATTCCAGGACGGCGCCGATCACCTTGTCAAAGTCGAAGAGTTCTTCGCACATGTAGCCGACCTTGTTCTTGTGGGCCCAGTCGTCAATCTGGGAACCCTCCACCATCAGGAAGAAGCCCTTCTTGTTGTCCAGCATCTGGATGGCCTTCATGGTGCTTTCCATCAGGATGGGACCACGGTCCAGGCTGGGCTTGAGGTCGTATTCGTCGTACAGGCCCAGGAACTTGTCGCCCTCTGCACCGGCAATATCTTCCAGCTTGTCCACATAGGTGTAGCCCTTGGCTTTCATCTCTTCGATGAGGTTGCGGCCGTCGGAGCGCTGGTTCCAGAAATGGGTGCCGCCACCGGAGATGAAGTCCACGTTGGCGTCGATGTACTGGGCGGCCAGCCCTTCTTCATCCTTGCGGGAGGGACCGTAGACACAGAAATCTGCCGGGGTGGCGTCGTTGATGCGGCAGGTAACGGTAACGCCGGTCTTCATGCCTTTGACGCGCTTGGCCCACTGCAGGTTGGATTCCACCTTTTCATCGTTGGGACCCAGGCCGATATAGCCGTATTTGGTCTTTTTACCGTTGGCCAGGGCAGTACCACCGGCGCAGGAGTCCGTAATGAGCTTGTCCGTGGCGTAGGTACGGGAGTACCCCACCACGGGCATTTGGTCGATATTAAGGGCGCCGCCGTTGGCGACCCAGCCCACGCTCCACTGCGACAGACCGGTGCCGTCGCCAATCATGAAGATGACGTTTTTCACCTTCTTGCCTTTGGGCTGCTTTACGTGCACGGTCTCATAGGGCGTTTCCACCTTGTATTTATCGTCCTTGGAGAAGGAGTAGGTGGCATACTTGGAGCGATCCCGGTCCAGGTCCTCCGGATTTTGGGCAAAGGCCCATACACTCAGGAGCAGCGCTCCGGCAAAAAGCATCAATTTTCTCATAGGTTCCAACCTTCAAGAGTTATGTTCAGTCCGTTCTTTGCGCAACGCACCGTGCGGCTTTCGCCGGGTGCCAGGGAGAAGAAGTTGTCGCTCCAGACGGGGCCGGAAGCCAGCTGTCCGTCGGCGTCCTTTGCCTTCAGGACCAGTTGATAGGCCACTGCGTCGGAGGTGTTTTCCAACTTGACGAGCACACCGTCCTCCACCGGCTCGGTGGTCATTTCCACCGTAGCCTTGGGCAGCTGGGCCACAAAGCGGAGGTCGGGATATTCTTCCGTTTCGCAGCCCCACCAGTCGCCTTTACCATAGACGCTGTTCTTGGCCGCGACGGCGTAGAAGTTGTGGGCCTCATGGACACCGCTCAGCTCCAGGCTCACGAAGGCCGGCCGGGCAATGGGGCCGAACACCTTCACGGGCTCATAGGCGCGGGAAGTGATTTCCTTCTTTTCCTCGCTGACCAGCTTGGAGTTGACGTCGTACACCTTCATGATAGCCGTCACCGTGGTTTCCGGGATGGCTTCATTCACCGCCCATACGCAACCATCGGCATAATTGAATACCAGCTGGATGGGCTTGCAGGCGGCCTTGGTGCCATAATAACCGGCGGTGGGGACGTTCCACCAGTCGTATACCTGCCAGTACAGGCTGGGCCAGGCGCTGTTGAGCATCCACTGGACGATGCCGGTAGCGTTGGGCACATTGCCGCGGAAGGCCTCGTACATGGCGCGCATGGAATCATAGTCCAGGGCGTGGGCCTTACGCATATAGTCCTCTAAATCAGTCGCTTTCCCATAAACACCCTCCATCACTTTTTCCTGGAAAGAGGTATTGTTCATGTAGGACGATGAGGCCGTGCAGTGATATGCCCAGTTGGGGCCGATGGGCCACAGGTCCTTCTCCCCTACCGTGCGGCGCAGGTTTTCCAGCTGCGGGATGTTGAGGCCGGGGCCGGTTTCCGTGTTGAAACCATACGCACCGCCGCATTTGGTGTCCGTCCACCAATAGTCCGGAGCCACCCACTCGTAAGGGCCTTCCATCTTGGTACCGGAAGGGCCGGCCAGGGACGTGAGTCCTTTGGCGGAGCAAACGTAAGGACGATATTCCAGCTTGTTATATATATCAAGATAGCGCGTTTCCAGACGCGGGTTGGGAATGCGGTCGCTGCCGGTCAGCCAGCCGATCAGGGATGCATGGTTGCGCAGGCGGACAATCTGGTCGTGGAAATAACGGACGGCCATATCCTCCGAGGCGGGGTCGTTGATGCAACCGTAACCGCGGGTTTCCGGGAGGCCGCAGTAGTCTTCCCACTCCCACTGGCAGCTGAAGCCCACCAGCGTGAGGATGCCTTGCTCGTCGCAGAGGTTGTACACGGTGTCATCCAGGCCCCAGATGTTCTCGAAGCGGATGCAGTTGAGGCCCATATCGGCCACCAGAGCCACCTGCTCGGCGAGGCTCTCCGGGGTGTCCTGCATGAACAGGTCATCGGTCCAGCCGGCGGCCTTGATGAGGACGGGACGGCCGTTGAGGAAAAACTGCCGATGCCCGTTTGCGTCCACAATGCCCTGAATATCACGGATACCGAACGTCACTTGCTTGCTGTGGGAGACGATAGCGTCTTTCTCAAACGCCACGTCCATGTGGTACAGCTCCGGGGCGCCCAGCTCGCGCGTCCACCAGATACGGGGGCTCTCCACCGTTTCCTCCACGGTGAACGTGCGTTCCTCGCCGGCGGCCAGGGAGACGGGAAGGGCAAAGCTCCCGCCCTCGTACGTGCCGCGAAGCGCTCCCTTCACGGCACGCGAGGAACGATTATTAACCACACAATTAACCAATAAGACCGCCGAAGACAGGTCTTCGGGGTTTACGACAGGTCTTACAAAAACGTCACGGATTTGCACATCCGGCGTAACGATGAGTTCCACGGGGCCCGTAATGCCCATGCTCTCGTCCAGGGCGCGGGGGTTCCAGTCCACGTAGCCGTGGTTGAGTTCTCCAGGCTGTGCCCGGTAAACGGTTACCTGCAGGGTATTGCTGCGTTTTACCAGCGCCGTCACGTCAAATTCCCGCACGGCAAAGGTGCCACAGGTGGTATCGGCACTGGCGATGCGCGTTCCGTTGAGGTCAATATCGGCCCGGTAATTGAGGCCGCCGAAACGAAGGACGGTGCACTTGCCTTTTTCCGCGCCAAAGCAGGTGGTGTACACCCAGGGCTTGTCAAAAAGGCTCTTGTCTGCCGCCTTGTAGTGGTCCTCCAGGAAGAGGTCTTCCCCAAAGACGCCGGCCCGGTTGAGCGCGCCGGCAACGGTGCAGGGAACATTCACCTGATACTGTTGGGAGGCCCCTTCCTGCTGAAGCGTCCACTCGGTGAGCCGGCCTTGCTCCGGGGTGGCAGAGCAGGCCAGCATAAGCAGAAGTGCGGACAAAGATGCAAAAGTTCTCATGATACCAATCTTAAAGGGATGCTGCGCCCACCAGTGCAATCTCTTCCTCCGGCATAGCCTGGATGCAAAGACTGGACAGGGCTCTTGTATAAGGGTATTTTTCGCGGAGCGTGTTCCACATGCTTTCATGGAACAGCGCATAGGAGCGGGCAATGCCGCCGCCAAGGACCACGCAGTCCGGGTCATAGGCATACATGACCACGGAAAGGAACATGCCCAGATGCTCACCAAAGGCTTTATACAGGGCGATGGCCTCCGGATTGCCGCTTTCTGCAGCCTCTGCCGCACTTCTGGGGCTGTGACCGCGCACGTGGAAGAACTTCTTGGAGCAATAGGCCTCGAAATCTTCCTCCAGGTAGGGCAGGGCGCCAATCTCTCCCACGCCGCAATGCGAGCCGTCGCACAGCTTTCCGTTCACAATAACACCTACGCCCACGCCCGTTCCCAGCGTTATGCCCACCAGGATGTTGTGCGCTTTTTCCTGGCATGCCGCGGCACCCAGGGCAAAACAGTTGGAGTCGTTGTTTACGGATACGGGAACCCCGAACCGGGTTTGGAGTACGTCCTTGATGGGAACTTCGTCCCAGGAAGGGATGTTGGCCGCCTGGTAGGCAATGCCTTTGGCGGGATCTACCAGCGTAGGGACGCCCACTCCGATGCGCTCAACCTCCGGGCACATGAGTGCGGAGATTTTGTCGCACAGGTAATCCAGCGTCTGCTGCTGCGACCAGTTACGGTCAAATGATGGGACGGTTTTCTCCACCACCAATACGGAGCCCTTGACAAGCCCCATATGGATGGTGGTTCCGCCGATGTCGATTCCTAAAAGCATTCGATTATCAGTGGTTACTAGTTTTAGCTACCACAAAGATAATCGGTGAAAAGTCGAAAAATTACGAAATTTGCGTATTTGTATTCACAATTTGCGCAATTTCTTCTTTCGATACTCCGTTGGAGTGCATCCTTTCAGTGCACGGAAGCGGCGGGAAAGGCTTTTCGTGTCCGGCTCGTCCATGCGCGCGGCAATCTCGGATACGGTGTGGGAAGAGGTGATGAGCTGCTGGGCAAAGTAGTCTATCCGAAGATTGGAAATGGCGGTATACAGGCTGGTTCCGGTCACGTCCTTGAAACGCTGCTCCAGCAGCCGGCGCGACACCGGGACCTGGTCTACCACGTCGGATACCAGGATTTTGCGGGCACGGTTCTGGTAAATGAAGCGCATGGCCTCCGCCACCACGGGGTCGCTGGTGGCCTGAATGGCGGTAGAACCCCGGCCCACAACCGCTACGGGACGAATGACAATGTCCTCGCCCGGATACGAGGGGTCCTGCACCATCCGGGTGGCCATGGCTGCCAGTTCAAAGCCCGCTTTTTCGATATCGACACTCACGGACGAAATGGCCGGCGACGTAAGGTTGCAGGTGACTTCATCGTTGTCCACGCCAATAATGGCCACCTCCATGGGAACGTTGATGCCCGATGCCTGGCAGGTTTCCAACAGGATTTCCGCCTGGTTGTCGTCGCAGGCAAAAATGGCGATGGGCTTGGGAAGGGCATACAGCCATTGTTGGAGCTCGGAGATATCGTAGCTCCACATGCTGGACAGCTGGCGGTCCGTGAAGATGTGGATATCGTCTATATGGAAATCCTCCCTGAGCGTTTCCCGGAAGCCCTCGAGACGGCCGTCACTCCAGCACACGTTCTCGTAGCCGAAGAAGCCCAGGTTCTTGAATCCGTGGCCGCAGAGCCGGCGGGCGGCCATGACCCCCGTGAGATAGTAGTCGCCGGTAAGGTTGGGAATTTCCTCGAACTGGGTGATGTAGTCCTGGGCGATGGCCACAATGCCGTTTTTGCGGAACAGCGTTACGTCCTCGTCCGGCTCGAACTGGCCCACCACAACGTCGGCACGCCAGTTTTTGGCCCATTCCACCACGCGGGGAATGCCGATTTCCCGCTTGTAGGACGGCGGCATCTTGCACACCACCCACGGCTGTTCCTGCCGCCGGGACCAGGCCATGATTCCGCGGAGCAGCTTGTAGGAAAACTGCTCCGTGAAATCCGTTATCATCACTAAGCGCATGGGGTATGTGTGTTATTCTTCTTGTCTTGCCAGTTGCACGGACACCGGACGGCCGTCCCGGTAGGCCACGATGTGCGCCTCCGGGAAGCCCAGCACACGCACGGTGTTCAGGTCCAGCAGGGCGCTGGAATAGTGCCGATACAGCCCCGTGGAGTAGGTGTAGCGGAGGTTCGCGCCCAGGCGCTCGTACACGGGTGATACGCCGCGAAGCTCGTCCAGGCCGGCGTGGCCCGCGGAGGTAAACAGCACAATTTGGTAGATGATGCCCTCCGGGAGGCGGTTGTCATCGGCAAAACGCCCCACGGGCATGACGCGGAAGCCCGATTCCTCCCGTTGCGTCCCCAGGCGCAGCTTGATTTTGCCGCCCATGGCATTCTTGGCAAAGGTATAGCTGAGCGAGGCGCCCACCACCTCCTTGTCCTCCGCCTGGGCCACCACGCCGCTTTGCAGGAAACTCTGTTCCACCAGGCGGATTTCCAGGTTCACCTCTTCCAGGAGGCTCAGCAGCGAATCCCGCGCGGCCTGCACGTTTTCCCGGGAAATGGCGTCCCGCAGCTTCCGGGCTTCGTCCATCTTCCGAGCGTACAGCCGCGTATTGGCATTTTCCTGCGGGGCCCCCGACATGGCCGATGCCGCGTCCATGCGGCCAAGGTCCTTCACGGCCCTCAGCGCCGCAAGGACAGAGAGCTCCGTGGCATCACGCACCGCCTCCCGCTTTTGCAGGGACTCCCGTTCCAGCACATAGACATAGACACTGTCCCGGGAGCACTCCCGGTTGGAGGCGAAGAGCGTATATTTGCCGTCCTCGGTGTCGCAGAGGAGGAAATCGTCCCCGGGCGAATTGAAGGGGAAGCCCATGTTCACGGGCACGCCCCATCGGCCCGATTCTGCGTCCCAGCGGGACATGTACAGGTCCAGGCCACCCACCCCGAAGAGGCCGTCGGAGGCAAAATAGAGTGTTTGGCCGTCCGGCGAAAGCATGGGGAACACTTCCGTGCCGGTGCTCAGGAGGGATTCTCCCAGGAGCCGGGGCGCACGCCAGAGGCTGTCCAGGTCTTCGGTGACAAAGAGGCTTCGCGTGCCCGCGCGGTCGCGTGTGGAATAATAGATGACATCGGCCCCCTTGGGATAATACAGCGGATAGAGCTCCGAGGAGTCCAGCTGGTTGGGCGCGGGGTGCCAGGCATGCTGCGGCAGCGGGTAGTACAGGAAGAAGTCCTTGCGGGAGAAGCGCTGGCGGGCCACCACATGCGGTTTGGCGCAAAGGTCCATGAGGTTGAGGCCGTTCTGGGCCTCCGTGGCTTTGGCAGTTTCTCCGGCCAGCTGGTACAGCTCCAGCGCATCCCGGAAGCGGTAGGCCCGGTGCAGGCTGTCCGCCCGCGCCACCATCTGCTCCAGGGTCATGCGCTCCGGCGCCACCGGCATGTTGATAGGCACAGGCCGGTCCAGAACGTTCTGGGCCGATAAGGCGCCCGCCGACACGAGCAGGGCAAGGATACCGGTGAAAAATGGCTTCATCTCTACTGCAGTTTGCAAAATTACGAATTTTTTATGACATGCATCTGTAAATAATTCTTCGTAAATAAGAAAAAATTAGTAAATTTGCAGCCTATTTTGCGGTAGTGTCTAAAGACGTTACCATTAGCGGAATACAAATAATTTAAAACAAATACAAAAATGCAAAGCAAAGGTTGGATCAGACTCGTAGCCATTCTGCTGGCCATCGCCAGCGTCTGGCAGCTTTCCTTCACGGCGGTAACCCGCATCCAGGAGAACAAAGCTGCCAAGTACGCAGAGGAACAGGCCCTGCAGTTTGTCGAGTCTAACAATGTAGCCGCAGAAGTCCGTGAGTATGTGCAGGACTCCGTGGCCAACATCAGAAACAGAGCCTACATTGACTCCATCAGCACGGAAAAGGTGTTCTTCGGATACACCTACAAGAGCGTGAAAGAAAAAGAGATTAACCTGGGTCTGGACCTCAAGGGCGGCATGAACGTCATGCTGCAGGTCCAGCTGGAAGACCTGGTGAAGGCCCTTTCCGGCAACAGCACGGATCCGGACTTCGTGGCCGCCATGGCGCAGGCCAAGGCCAATAACACGGCCTCCAGCGCAGACTTCATCGGCCTGTTCGCAGAAGCATGGAACCAGGTGGCTCCCCAGCGTCGTCTGGCAGAGATTTTCGCCACCTATGAACTCCGCGACAAAGTGTCCAACGACGCCACCAACGCCCAGGTCATCGACGTAATCCGCAGCGAGGCCAAGAGCGCCGTTGACAACTCCTTCAACGTGCTCCGCAACCGTATCGACCGTTTTGGCGTAACCCAGCCCAACATCCAGCAGGTGGGCAACTCCGGCAAAATCCTCATCGAACTGCCGGGCGTGAAAGACCCTGAGCGTGTGCGCAAGCTCCTGCAGGGTACTGCCTCCCTGGAATTCTGGCCCACCTATCAGGGCAACGAGGTAGACCTCTACGCCGTAGACGCCCGCGTGAGCGAAATCCTGGGCAACCTCGGGGACTCCACCGCGGTGGCCAATCCCCTGTTCCAGGTGCTCTCCCCTTCCGGTTGGAACAACGCTTGCATCGGCTTTGCCCAGGGCGTGGACACCGTTAAGGTGAACCAGTACCTGGCCATGGCCGCGGACGTGCTCCCCGCCGGCTTCAAGGGCATGTGGTCTGTAAAGCCCACGGATCTGGTGAAAGGCAGCAACCTGTACGAACTCGTTGCCATCAAGGTGAACTCCCGTGACGGCAAGGCTCCGCTGGACGGCGGCGTGGTAACAGACGCCCGCGTGAACTTCAACGGCGCCCAGAACGGCGGTAACGGTGCTCCTTCCGTATCCATGACCATGAACGCAGAGGGTGCCTCCATCTGGGCCCGTCTCACCAAAGACAATATCGGCAAGCAGGTTGCCATCGTCCTGGATGGTCTGGTGTATTCCTATCCTACCGTGAACACGGAAATTACCGGCGGCTCCTCCGAGATTACCGGTAACTTCGACGTTCAGGAAGCAGAGGACCTTGCCAACGTGCTCAAATCCGGTAAGCTCCCCGCCCCTGCCACCATCATCCAGGAGCAGGTTGTGGGTCCTTCCCTGGGTAGCGCTTCCATCAAGGCCGGTCTCATCTCCTTCCTCATCGCCTTCTGCCTGGTGCTCATCTACATGGTATTCTTCTACCAGGGCGCCGGTCTCATCGCAGACGTTGCGCTGCTTTGCAACGTAGTGCTGCTGTTCGGCGTGCTGGTTAGCTTTGGCGCCGTCCTCACCCTGCCCGGTATCGCCGGTCTGGTGTTAACCTTGGGTATGGCCGTGGATGCCAACGTGATCATCTACGAGCGCATCAAGGAAGAACTTGCTGCCGGCAAGGGCTTCTCCCTGGCCGTGCACGACGGTTACAAGAACGCTTACAGCGCCATCATCGACGGTCAGCTCACCACCCTCATCACCGGTATCATCCTCTACATCTTCGGTTCCGGTCCTGTGCAGGGCTTTGCTACCACCCTTATCATCGGTATCATCACTTCCGTCCTCACCTCCATCTTCATTACGCGCATCATCTTCGATGACCGTATCCAGAAGGGCAAGACGGTGGCCATGAGCAACAAGCTCACCCAGAACATCCTCAAGAACACCAAGGTAGACTTCATCGGTGCCAAGAAGTGGTCCTACATGATCTCCGGTGCCCTCATCGTGATTTCCATCGCCAGCATCGCCTTCAAGGGCTTCAGCTACGGTGTAGACTTCACCGGTGGCCGTACCTATGTAGTCCGCTTCGACAAGAGTGTCACCGCGGAGGACGTCCGCGCTTCCGTAGAGGCCACCTTCCAGGAGGCCGCTGCCGCTGCCGGCATCGACCAGTATTCTGTTGAGGTGAAGCAGTTCGGTGGCGACGCCCAGATGAAGATCACCACCCAGTACAAGAACGACCAGGAAAGCACCGAGGTAGACGCCGAGGTAGAAGGCCTGCTGTTCAATGCTTTGAAGGGCTTCTACGCGGAGAACATCCAGCTGGCAGACTTCACTTCCACCCTGGAGAACCCCAACGGTATCATCTCCTCCGACAAGGTGGGTCCTACCATCGCCCGTGATATCACCCGCAGCGCATTCATCGCCGTGTTCCTGGCCCTGATCGCCATCTTCGCCTACATCGCCGCCCGATTCAAAGGCTGGACCTGGGGTCTGGGTGGTGTGGTCTCCCTGGCACACACGGCCCTTATCGTCATTGGTTTCTTCTCCCTGTTCAACGGTATCCTGCCGTTCAACCTGGATGTGGACCAGACGTTCATCGCCGCCATCCTGACCATCATCGGTTACGCCATCAACGATAACGTGGTTATCTTCGACCGTATCCGTGAGCAGCGCGGCCTGCACCCGAAGGAAGACTTCCGCACCACGGTGAACACCGCTCTCAACGCCACGCTCACCCGTACCCTCAACACCTCCGTGTCCACCCTCCTGCCCATGCTCGCCATCGCCATCTGGGGCGGCGAAAGCATCCGCGGTCTGGCCGTGGCCCTGTGCCTGGGTGTTATCATCGGTACCTACGCTTCCATCATGATTGGTACGCCCATCATGTTCGACGCCACCGCCCGCGCGGCCAAGAAAGAGAAGAAGTAAGCTCCTGGGCCACAGACTTCCACAAAGCCGGCTCCCCATCGCAGGGGGCCGGTTTTTTGTTGCCTCACTGCTTGAACCCAAGCGGGACCGGCCGATGAACCGGGCCGAGGTCGCACCTGGCGCTTATCGTCTTTGAACCTCGTACTGATCCACGCCGATGGCGCGGAGGTCGCGGATGAACTCCGAGGTGACGGCTACCTGGAACTTCTTGGAATAGAACTGGATACGGTAGCGGGTGAGCGGGTCATACAGGTACAGGGTGAGGGGGATGTTGCCCTTGTGCTTCCGCACCACCCGCACCAGGTCCTGGCGGAACTGCTGGGTGAGCATGGGCGTGGTGATGTCCATGCAGAAGCCGGTGAGAAGATCGTCCGAGATGTTCCCCAGCAGGGTGACTTTCCGTACCTTAAAGGCGTACGGGGCCGTTTTCCCCTGAGCGCGCTCCTCCGGCTTCAGGAAGAATTTCTCCTCCACTACACCTTCAAAAAACAACGTGGCCTTGGGCTGCATGTACTGCATGAAGGCCTCGTGGTCCTTCCCGAAGAGCGTGAGTTCATAGGAGCCGCTGTAGTCCTCCAGCATGGTGCGGGAATAGGGCTTGCCCGTTTTAGTGGTGAGCTGCTTGAAATCCGTCACGATGCCCGCCACATACACCTTGGCGGTCTTTTTGTGTGCCTCGCAGTCCGCCACAAAGTTCCCCAGATCGGCCAGCTTGCAGTTGGTGAAGTTGTGCATCTCGAACTCGTAACGGTCTAGCGGGTGGGAGCTTAAGTACATGCCCACCAGGTCTTTTTCCCGCTGCAGCAGCTCCATAATGTCCATCTCGCCCTCGCTCTCCGGCAGCGGCGGACGCTCCGGTTTCATCTCTTCCATATCCCCGAACAGCGATGCGGCGCTGGACACGGTGTCGTTCTTGTACAGGTCCCCGTAGCGGGTAACCTGGTCGATAAACATCTCCCCGCCCCGCCCGAACTGGAAGTACATGCTGCGTTTGTGGCCAAAACTGTCAAAGGCGCCGGAGTTCACCAGGCTCTCGAAGCTTTTGCGGTTCACGCTGCCCGCCATGCGCTCCACAAAATCGTAAATATCTGTGAATAAGCCGTTTTCCTCGCGCTCCTTGACAATAGCGTCTACCACGTTGGCGCCAAAACCCTTGATGGAGCCCAGGGCAAAGCGCACGTCCCCGTTCTTGTTCACGGTGAAGTGCCCGGCGCTCTCGTTGATGTCCGGATTGAGCACCTTGATGCCATGGCCTTTGCAATCGTCCATGATTTTGGTAATCTCGTCCATGCTCTTGGCACAGTTGAGGCAGCTGGCAAAGAACTCCGACGGGTAATGGCACTTGAGCCAGCCGGTCTGGTAGCTCACCCAGGCGTAGCAGGTGGCGTGGGACTTGTTGAAGGCGTATTGGGCAAATTTTTCCCAGTCCTTCCAAATCTTGTCCAGCACCTTTTCCGGATGTCCGTTGGCCTGGCCGCCCGTCATGAACTTGTCCTTGAGGGAGTTCAGGATGTCGATCTGCTTCTTGCCCATGGCCTTACGCAGCTTGTCTGCCTCGCCTTTGGTAAAGCCGGAGAGCTTCTGCGACAGCAGCATCACCTGCTCCTGGTACACCGTAACGCCGTAGGTATCCTGCAGGTATTCCTCCATTTCCGGGAGGTCGTACTCGATGGCTTGCTCGCCCAGCTTACGCGCCACAAAGTCCGGGATATAGTCCATCGGCCCGGGCCGATAAAGGGCGTTCATGGCGATAAGGTCCTCGAAACGGGACGGGCGCAGCTTCTGCAGCCAGGTTTTCATGCCCTCCGATTCGAACTGGAACACGGAGGTGGTGTCTCCGCGGCCGTAGAGCTCATAGGTGGGGGCATCGTCAATGGGAATGGCTTCTATGTCAATGTCCTCTCCGTGGTGTTCCTTGATGAGGTCCAGGCAGTTGTGGATGATGGACAGGGTGATGAGCCCCAGGAAGTCCATCTTGAGCATGCCTACGTCCTCGATGTAGTGGCCGTCGTACTGCGAGGTGCGGACATCTTCCCCGGTTTCCTTGTCCTTGGACAGGGTGATGGGGAGATAATCCGTAAGGTCTCCGCGGCCGATGATGGTGGCGCACGCATGCACGCCTACCTGCCGCACGCAGCCTTCCAGCGCCTGCGCGTACCTGAGCACTTCCTTATTGATTTCCGGGCCGTTCTTGAGCTCTTCAATGAACTCAGGCACAAGCCGATAGCAGTTTTTGAGGGTGATTTTAACGTCGGCGTCCTCCAGGCCCACCTGATAGGTTTTGCCGTCCCGTTCCACCACCTTGAAGCCGGGCTTGAGCTCGTCCAGCTTGGGGTTGAAGGGGTATTCCTTCTCCTTTTTCTCGCTCAGGCGGTCCGGCACCATTTTGGTGAGGCGGTTGCTCTCGTCAATGCTCAGGTGGCTGATGCGCGCAATGTCCTTGATGGCGCTCTTGGCGGCCATGGTGCCAAAGGTAATCACGCGCGAGACATGCGAAGTGCCGTACTTTTGCTCCACGTACTGGTGCGCCTTGGTGAGGTCCTCGAAGTCTACGTCGATATCCGGCATGGAGATACGGTCCGGATTGAGGAAACGCTCGAACAGGAGCTGGTACTTGATGGGGTCTAAGTTGGTGATTTTGAGGCAGTAGGCGACCACGGAACCGGCAGCGGAGCCACGGCCAGGGCCCACCATGGAGCCTGCGGCGCGGGACGCGGCGATATAGTCCTGCACGATGAGGAAATAGTCCGGGAAGCCCATGCGGCAGATGGTCTTGAGCTCAAAGTCTATACGCTCCTCCTGCTCCGATGTGAGCGTTTCCCCGTAGCGCTGGTGCGCGCCCAGGTACGTCAGGTGGCACAGATACGCCACCGAATGGCAGAAGCCGTCCCCGCGGTAGGTGCCGTGCTTGTCGCATCGGCCCGCATCAATGATGTCCTTGTATTTTTCCAGGTACGTGTCGATATCGGCCATAAAGGCAGGGTCGATCTCATACACCGGCAGCACGGGATCCCGGTCGATGGAATAGCTTTCCACCTTTTCCGCCACTTCCAGCGTGTTGGCGAGCGCCTCCGGATGGTCCGGGAACAGCGCGAGCATCTCCTCCTCCGTCTTGATGTACTCCTGCTGGGTGTAGCGCAGGCGGCCGGGATCGTCGATATAGGAGTTGGTGGTAAGGCAGATGAGGCGGTCGTGCACGGGGCCGTCTTCCTTGCGTACAAAGTGGGCGTCGTTGGTGGCGATGACCTTAATGCCGTATTTCTGGGCCAGCTTGAAAATTTCCTCCGTGTAGTAGCACTGGTCCTGGTACAGCTGGTTGTCCAGCCCCGGGACCTCCGTCTTGTGCTTCATCACCTCCAGGTAATAGTCTTCCCCGAACACGCGCTTGTGCCAAAGGATGGCCTTTTCCACGGCTGCGTCGTCATGGGCCATGATGGCGCGGGGAACCTCTCCGGCCAGGCAGGCGCTGGAGCAGATGAGCCCCTCATGGTACTGCTCAATTACCTCATGGCTCACGCGGGGCCGGTAATACTGGCCGTTGATGTGCCCCTCCGAGACAATCTTCACCAGGTTCAGGTAACCGGTGTAGTTTTTGGCCAGGAGGATGAGGTGGTAATAGCCTTTTTCCTTGAGCCGATGGTCCCCTTTGGACACATAGATTTCACAGCCGATGATGGGCTTCACATTGGGGTGCTTCTTGGCGTATTTGAAGAACTCCTTGACGCCGAACATGTTGCCGTGGTCCGTGATGGCAAGGGCCGGCATGCCCAGCTCGTCTGCCCGGTTAAAAAGGTTTTCTATGGAAGATTGTCCGTCCAGGATGGAGTACTGGGTATGGACATGCAGATGCACAAAACTCATAAGGACAAAGGTAGCGATTTTCCCTTGTCTGCCCAAATCAAGTTATGAACAATTTTGCCCGGTTTCCCGGCCGGGGCCACAAAAAACCGGCCCCCGAGATGGGAGCCGGTGTTGAATCGGGGCCGATGCCGCACGGGCAGGGGCCGGGATGGGATTACTTGCTCAGCTTGAAGCCGATGCGGTAGTTGTCGTAGCCGTCGGCCAGCTTGGCGATGCTGGAAATCTGGGAGGAGGACTGGCTCAGGGCGCCGGCGAGCTTCTTGAAGAAGGCCATGGCCTTGGCGGAGGTGAAGGTCATGCGGGCGCCGCTCATGGTGCTTTCCAGGGTGCCGGGCATGTCCAGGAACTGGAAGGACTTGCCGAAAGTGAGGGTTACGGTCTTTTCGCCGTCGCCCACCTTGTACTTACCGGGGATGGAGATGCCGGCCACGTTGAGGGTGAAGGTGTTGTCCGTGTTGTTGAAGGTCCAGGTCATGGCGCCGGGTTTCACACCAATCTTGGCCAGGTATTCATCGGCCTTGGATTCGATACCGGAAGTGACGGCGGAACCGGCCAGGTTAGAAATGATGCCACCCTCGGAGCTGGTGACGGAGACAGCGATACCGTTGTAGGAATAGGTGCCGTTGAGGGAGACGGGGCCGGAGTAGATGGCGCCGGCGGCGTTGGTGAGCACATTGCCCAGGTTACCCAGGTTACCCAAAATACCACCCAGGTTGCTCTGGGCATTGGCGGAGACTGCAACTACGGCAGCCAGGGCCAGAACAGAAAAGAATTTTTTCATAAGCTATAATAAGTATTAGTTGTTTTCTTCGGGCTCCCTCCAGCCTTGGGCCTTCACCGGGAATTCGACGCCCTCGGGGGTTACCAAAACTGTGCCAACCTCCGGCTGCGCCAGGTGGCCGATGATGTCGAAGGTCTGGAACTCCCGGCGGAATTTCTCCGCATGCAGGATGGGCACCACAAAGAGCAGGCGGTTGTCGTCCCCGCCGTTCATGGCCGCGGAAACGGGATCCAGGTCCAGCTCCTTGCCCAACTGGAAGCTGTTGCCCTCGAACGGAATTTTGTCTGCATATACCTTTACGCCCAGGCCGCTGTCCCGCGAGAGGCGTTTAACGGCGTCGGAAAGGCCGCGTGTGACAAAATAACCGTACGAAGGGTAGATTTCCTCGTCTTCCAGCCGCGAGACCACAGAAGCACTTAATTCCGGCCTTAAATAGTCCCCCACCAGCATTTTGTACTGCGCCATGTCCGGCTGGGTGCCGTCTTTTTGGAACTGCTGCGCCCCACGCTCCAGCACCTGCAGGCCCAGGTACGCCGCGCCCAGCGGGCCGGAAACGCACAAAAGGTCCTTGGACGATGCCGCCTGCCGGCGTTTATCCGTAAGGAGCGCGCACTCCCCCGTTGCCGCCACAGACACAAACAGGCCGTTGGCAGAGGGCTGCAGGTCCAGGTTCACGGCCTCGAAGCCGTGTTCCTTGGCCGCCACCGTTATGCCCATCCAGAGGTCCTTGACCTGCGGAAAATCCAGTTTGGCCGATACCCCCAGCACCACGTTTAGCAGTTTGGGATGCGCCAGGGCGGCATAGAGCTCCCCTACCACACCCATCACGCACTTGTAACCCAGGTGCTTAAGGGGGAAATACACCAGGTTGAAGTCCACGCCCTCCAGGTACATGCGCGCCGCGGTGGTTACCTTGCCACCTTTGGAAGACGTATAGGAGAGCCCGGAAACGGGATTATAGGCAGAGAGGCGATAGAGCTGTTCTATCGCCTCCACTTTGCCAATATCGGAGAATGATTCTGCCATGTTTTCAGAAGCGTTAAACTTCTGCAAATATAGCAATTATTTCTTAAGGGTGGGCGTGGCGTCGCGGGTGAAATCGTTGGTGGAGTTGTTGGAATCCACCAGCTTGCCACCGGCGCTCTTGCGGAGGGCGCTCTTGCCAAAGCGGTCCGGGTCTTTGTCCACCTTGCCGCAACCGGTATAGCCGGCGTCGATAGTGGCGTTGAAGGCCGGGTTGCCATAATCCTCTTCCACGCCGCAGTTGATGCCGTCCACCACCCAGGCGTTCGGAATCAGGTAACTGCCTGACGGATAAGCGTTTCCTTCCATGAGCGGCTCGCCGTCCATCCAGAAGGAGCGGGTGCCGGTGAAGGCGTTGTCGGCCAGGAAAGACTCCTCCGTAACCGTTTCCGGAAGCTTCACCAGGGCATAGGATTCGTAGCCGCGGTTGTGCAGGAAACTGAAGGACTTGGACGATTTAAGGAAGATGTTCATGTTGGGCACGTCGGGGTTGTCCACGTCCAGCTCCTCGCCGTCGAAGATTTCAAAGTCTGCCTCGCTCAGGTCCAGGCCATACCCGTTCTCCGTGGCAAAGTCCTGCGCCGCAAGGGCGATGACAAGGGACCGGCCGGGCAGGACGGGGACATCGTCACCGTCGCCGGGAATCTGGAACATGTCTTTTACCAGGATGTGGCCGGAAAGGTCATCGTCGATGAGCCAGTAGGAGAAGCCGCCGTTCTGGGAGTTCTCGGACGATTTGCACACCAGGAGGCCGTCGGCATAGAGCAGCTTGTCCGTGTTGTTGGTGATCTTGAAATACTGGTCGCCGTCCATGGCGTCACTGGTGGAGCCGTCTTCCAGCAGGCAGCCGGCAAAGAACACTTCCTCAAGGACAAAGCTGCCGGACTTGACGTCCTCCACTTCCGGAAGGCCCTGGACGATGTTCAGTTTGGCGGTAGCGGTCTCTGCCACGATGGTGAGCTCCGCGGCGCGGGTAGCCACCTCTTCCAGGGCGTCTACGCGGATGTAGAGCGTGGCGTCACCGGTCCCTTCCAGCGGCTCCACGCTGTACCAGGTTTGCTCGTCGCGGGTAAGTTTCCAGGCACGGTTGGCCTTGAGTTCCACTTTTACAAGTTCGGCGGTGCCTTCATAGCCCACCTCTACGGTAGCGGGGCTCACGGACACGGCCGGATCCGGGGTTTTGTTGCAGGCCGCCAGGGCCAGCACAGCACTAAATACAAAAGCTAATTTTTGCATAAAACGATATTTTTGAGTTAAAATTCCAATCCAATAGCCATGAGTACATCCCAGCGGTGGTGCCCCTCCTTGAGGGCATGCCGATACGCCGCCTCCGGCCTTGCGTATAAAAACAACCCTTTGGCCACCTTCCGGCCCGCCACAGCCTTGAGGCCGCCGTGGACCGTGTGGTCCGACCATCTGCCATACAGGTGGTCCCAATAGGCCTGGAACCGGCTGTCCAGAGGCAGGGCTTCCAGGTCCCGGCGGCTGACGACGCAAAGGCGGACGCCGGCCTCCCCTTCCACACGGAACCGCCACTCCCCTGCCCGGAAAGCGGCACTGCCCGTAGCGGCCGCCTGCGCATAATGGAACGACACTCCGGCCAGCGGCTGTGCGTTTTGCCAGCTGGCACCGGCGTAGGAAAGGCGCGGCAGGAGCGTCCAGGTGACCTGCTCCCCTTCCCAGCTCCGGAAGCCGCTTACAGAGGCCTTCCAGGACAGCGCCTGGAGCATGGGCAGGCCGACGAGTACGTTAAACGCGCTGGTCTGGTCCACAATGTTCTCCGTTCCGGTCTTGAGGCGCAGCTGGGCATCGGCCCGGAGATAGGCCTGCGACCATTTGTGCCCGCACCACAGGGCGAGTTCCTGGTTAAGCAACTGTGTTATAGGTGTTTCGTTGTTCCCGGGAAGATGCCTTGTCACCTGGAGCCAGGCGTAGGAGGCGCCGCCTATCCAGCCCAGGCCGTTGACGGGCTCCAGGACCAGGCGGGCGGTAAAGCCATTGCCGTTAAAACGCACCGCCGTGTTCTTCTTGGCGCCGGAGAAACGGGTGGAATAGCGCCCGAAGCCCAGGTAATGCAGCACGGAAGTGTTGTTGCCCCGCGGGTCCATGAATTCCACGTCCTCGCTCTGGTGATAGCGCCGGTAGCCCGCCTCCAGGGAAAGCGCATAGGCCCCCATTTGCAGGCCCCCTTGGGCCGATACTTGTAAGTCGGCCGTAATGTTGCGCGGACGCGGATCCACGTTCCGATACTCGTGCAAGGCGCGATAGTCGGCCCATAAGCTGTAGAAGAAACGGCCCGGACGCGAGGCAAAACGAGCGGCAAAGCGGTACTGCTCCTTTTGCAGGTCTCCGCCCACCGTATCCAACGTAATGTACGGGGCCAGGAGGTCCCAGTCCGACGAGGTGTTCCAGTTTACGGCCCGCTTGACGCCCCGCTCGTAGGAGGCGTGACCCTCTACCCGGTGGATGGAGTTCAGGCTGTGGCGGGAGTGGGCGCGGAACTCCCCTTGCAGGAGGCCTTTTCCCTCTGCCGGGAGACAGGCGTCGTCCTCTTCCCGCATCCGGAAGCCCACCTGCGTCCGGGTTCGGTTCTCCTCCGGCTGGAAAAGCAGGGTCTGGCCTTCCGAGCGCACCTGACCGGTAAGCGGCAGCGTCACGCCCGTTAACAAAGCAAGTATGAGCCAACACTTTCTCATTGCAGTTCCAGCAGTTTAAGCGTTACCGTGGCGTCATCGGCCGTAAGCGTTACGGCATCCAGCATGGTGGCATACTGGGCCGAGCGCACCCGCCGGGCCGTTCCGTCCGCGCCGGCGGCCACCCCGTCGAACGCCAGCACATACACGCCTTTTAATACCTGCAGTTCGCACTTGCCGTTCACGAATACGGGGAACGGATAGGTTTCCCCGGTGTTCAGGTTCCGGAAATAATTGCCTTCCAGGCTGTTATCTACCGTAAGCGCCACTACGGGCTGTGCGGAATCTACCTGGAGCGTTACCCGGCAGAACAGGTTTTGCCTGGAGCAGGAAACCAGCACCAGCAAGGACAATATGAGGGCGAACTTTTTCATAGTTTAAAGTCAATTTCCATCCCGAAGTACGGGGTGGAGGAACGCCGCACAAAGGCGCCGTTCATGTAATAGTCCGGTGCAATGGCCAGGAGGCGGTTCACAAAGAGCGAAATGCCCATTCTCCCATTCAGGAACTTTTTGGTGGCCTTCAGGTTAAAGTACGTAGCAAAGGGCACCAGGTAATTGTAGTTCATGGAACTCTCCTCCAGTACCAGGTAGCGGAGTACCGGGTCCTGCGCATCGGCCTCCGTATAGGGGTGTTCCACCAGGTTTTTGTCCAGGTAGGACAGCGGCATGGTGGAGCGCGCAATGGGATAGTGGTTGCTGAACCAGGAGGTTTGGCAGGATACGGACAGGATGAGCCCCAGTCGCGGGATCTGCGTATCCAGCATAATGTTGGTATTAAGCTGGGTAAAGGTGCTGCCGTCGTTCACCTCATAATACCCCACATAATTGTACCGGCTGCCGCTGACGATGGCCGACGGAACATAGTACAGCGGCGCACTGTTGGTGTTTTTGGTAACAAACCAGGCGCCGTTGGCCGTAATGCGCGTATTGATGGCCCGGATGCGGGGCGAGGAAAACGTAAATTCCACGCCCTGCTTGAGGGTCTGGGAACCGTTGGTGGTGATGCCGTGCGCCTGCAGGAGGGTATCGGCCTTCCAGGGCAGAGAAGTCACGTCCGGCGGGCCTGTAAGGGCGTTTTTGTCAATCCCGCTGCCGTCGTAACGCTTGACGATATACCGTCCGTAACGGGAGCTGCTGCGGAAGCCGGAGGTCATGTTTTCCCGGAAATAGTCCACGGACAGGTGGAAACCGTTCCAGGAAAGATCGGCCCCCACCTCCCACTTGAAGTTGCGGGCAGGCGCCAGGGCGTAATTGGTGGGGTCTTCCTTGTACACGTACATGTAGGAACGGCGAAGCTGTGCCTCTACGGGCCAGTAGTTGAACACCTGGATGTCACCGTACACCGGCTCCGGGTACAGCATGTCCATGGTGGGGAATTTGGTATGAAGGCCTGCGCCGGCATAAATGCCCGCGTCCAGGCGGTGTCCCTTAACGATGGCGGTGGGGAAATTATAGCGGACGTTGGCGCGCGGGTCCACATACGGACGGGCATTTACCTGGAACGCTTTGCCCGCGCCCAGCAGCATGCTCATTCGCACGCCGGCGGCCCATTCCAACGCCCCCCAGCCCAATTGGGCGCTGCCGTTTTCCTCTGCGTACAGCGATAGCTGGTGATTGGCCGGGATGGCATAATACGGCCGCGGACGGGCGCTGGTGACCGAGGAGAAAGGGCGGGTGATATCAAATACAGTCCCCTCGCCCAGGTTCTTGTCCAGGGTCCACTGGAGGCCCCCTTTGAGCCGCTGCTCACCCCATTTGAAGGTGACGGCCGACTGCAGGTAAGCGTATAGCGGAAGGCCTTTTACCTCCAGGTTGGATTCGTAGCGGACCGGGAGGATAAGGGCATCCCACTCCCCCGGCTCCGTGGCCGTACTGTAAGGTTGTTCGGCACCGTTAATCACGTATTTCCAGCGGCGGATGCGGTCGTTTTCCACGGTGAGCGAGGCCGACGTTACCCAGCTGCGGAACGCCGAAGCGTTGTCCCGCGCCTTCACGGAATAATCCAGGCCGGCATCCAGCTTGTTATAGGACGAGAAATAGGTTTCTATGGGGCCCATGGCGCCAAAATCCTGGTTTTGGTCGCTCTTTTGGTTGTCGAAAGAGCCCGTGTAGTCCAGCGAAGCGTTGAACACGTATTCCAGCGCTTTTTTCCAGGTTTTACCCAGGCGGACCGTGCCGGTGACGCGCTGGTAATTCTGGCGCGGGTTCCGGGGATCGGCCATGGAATGGAGGTAGTTGGCGCCCACATTGAGCGTGAAAGTCTTCCACTGGAAGACTTTGCCTACATAGAAGAGCTTGGAGCCCATATCGGCCTTAAAACGGGCCCGGAGCATTTTTCCGCCGCGTTTGCGCGTGATTTTCATCAGGCCGCTGGTGAGGTCTCCGTACTCCACGGAGGCAATGCCGCGCACCACTTCCACCGACTCGATGTCTTCCGTGGTGATGGTGCGGAGGTCCGTGCCATAATTCACGTAGCTGCTGCCCAGGTTGCTGTAGGCGGGCGATGACTGCAAATTGGCGTTGTTTCCCACCGGCTTCCCGTCAATGTACACGGCCGTTCCCAGGGCCGATGTGGCATAATTGCCGCTCACCGAAGCCGCGCTGCGAAGGTTCGCCACCTGCGGAGAGGCCAGGTTGGGGTCCACGGCACGGCCGCCGGGAAGCAGCTCCAGCACGTCCTTGATGCTGGACGGCTGAATGTGCTCGATGGCATCCTTGCCGATAACGGACGTAGCCGTAACGCCCCGCTCCTCCTGCGCCGTAACCACCACTTCCTGGAGGGCGAAAATGTCTGGCTGAAGGCGGTAGACGCCCCCCTTTTCCGGCGCTGCCTCGAGGGTTTTATAGCCCAGGCACGTGATGGTAAACGACGTGTTTTGGTAGGTTTTCAGCGAAAATATACCCAAAGAATCCGTTATGGCCCAGTTTTTCCCTTGCGTGACGGCGGCGCCGGGAACGGGCTCCCCCGTCTGCGCATCCTTGACGGTACCGGAATAAACCTCCTGGGCCTCTGCCGCAGCGCAGAAAGCCAGGAGGCTGAAGAAAATCGTAAAAATATGAACTACCTTAACCGTCATGAATCGGACAGCAAAGGTAGTGGTTACGCGTACGCGCGGCAATCCCTATTTTTGGGTATTTACAGGCGCGTTTTCTCTTCCCGAAGGGTGTTGGAAGCCATTTCAACAATATCGACACTCCCCTTCCGGCTCATGCCGGTGCCATTCTTGCCCAGAAGGCCCACAATCCGGCCCGGCTCCACCGTGAAATTCAGGTCCTCGTAGATCTTGCGCTTACCATAATAGTGCGTCAGATGCTCGCCGGAAATCACAGGTTATTTTTTGCGCACTCCCCTATCCCCATTTGTGGGGATTTTACAAAAAAAACGGCCTGCAGTTACCTGCAAGCCGACTAGAAAAACACCTCCGGAAATTAGCGGAGCTGGAAGATAACCGGGAAGGTGTAGGTTACCTTTACGGCGCGGTCACGCTGCTTACCCGGCTTCCATTTGGGAGAGCTGGAAACAACACGCACAGCTTCCTTGTCCAGGGATTCATCCACGCCACGGAGCACGCGCACGTTGGTCACGCGGCCGTCTGCTTCCACGGTGAACTGGAGGGTTACACGACCCTGCACACCGTTTTCCTTGGCAATTTCCGGATACACCAGGCGGGAGTTCACCCACTTGGAGAATTCGTTGGCATCGCCACCATTAAAGGAAGGCTTCTGCTCTACCAACTGGAAAGGAATGGCTTCTTCTTCCACTTCCTCTTCTTCCACGGCGGCCTCTTTGTAGTCCTGAATCTCAACAGCCTGGTTGTTGTCTTCCAGGTTGATGAACAGGTCGTCGTCCAGTTTGATGTCGTCGTCCACGATATCGATCTGGTCGCTCAGGACCGGGATGGAGGGAGCCTCCGGCGGGGGCGGCGGAAGATTGTCCTGGATGGCAATCATTTCTTCTTCCACGACCACCTGGGTGGTGTCCTCGAGGGCGGCCACCTTGGCCTCACGGGAGCTCCAGTTGAAAGCAAAGTACACAATCAGGAGGGCGATTACCAGACCGGCCTCCGTGAAGAGCAGTCGCTTGTTTTCAAGACTGGCTTTTTCCGACTTTTTAATTTCCATGGTATTGTTTGTTTTTGGGTTATTTTCCAAATGCAAAGATAAAATCACCTTTCCACGCACGCAAACATTTTAATAAAAACATTCTCGCAACGCTATTTCATAAGTGCTTGATTGTCAGCTTTTTACAAGGCTTCATTTTTGGAAAATTCTCGCACCTGCCTAACAAAGCGCCGAATACCACCGAAATTTTGCCGTTTTCCACCGTGCCGTTAGCGCTCCAAACAGGCCAAAAACAGGTCCCGGTCCGGAGAACCGGACACCTTGATGCGCTCCTTGAGCCGATACAGATGATTGTAGATATACGGCTTATCTTTCTCCAAAAGGGTAGAGAGCGTAGTGGAAGAAAAGCCGGAAGCGGTGAATAAATACAGCAGAAAATCTTCTTCTTTCCAGCGGGGGAAAAAGGCGCGGAGTTTCTCCATCACCTGGTTGTTTTGCTCGTTGAGCGCCTGCTCAAGCGACCGCTGCATAGCGGCATCGGTCCGTAAGCCTTCCACCACGGAACGGACTTCTTTTACAATGCGGGGCTGCAGGTTGTCGGTGCCTTCGTATACGTAATACTGCTGGCAAAGGCGATCCAGCACATCCACCCCCAGAGCGGGCGTGTTCTTCTTTTGTTGTTTAAGGTGGCTGAGGCGCCTTTCCAGGTCCTCAGCCACCGACATCATCCGTTCATTTTCCTCGCGCTCCTCCAGCAGCTGCTTTTCGAGCTGGGCTTTGCGTGCCCAGAAATAAAGCACCAGCGTGGCCAGAATAGCCGTTACAAGCAGCGCAAGGGCTCCCATAGGCTACAGGTTGCGAAGCAGGTTGGTCAGGCTCACCTTCTTCTCGATAAGGGCACGGAGGTCCTCAATCTTCACGCGCTCCTGGGTCATGGTGTCGCGGTCGCGTACGGTCACGCAGCCGTCGTTCAGGGTATCGTGGTCCACGGTGACGCAGAAAGGCGTACCAATGGCATCCTGGCGGCGATAGCGCTTGCCGATGGAGTCTTTTTCATCGTACTGGTAGGAGAAGTCGTACTTAAGCTCGTCCACCACCTTCTGGGCCATTTCCGGCAGACCGTCCTTTTTCACCAGCGGCATCACGGCCACCTTGATGGGAGCAAGCGGAGCAGGGATGCGCATCACCACACGTTCCTCGCCATTTTCCAGCTTCTCCACCGTATAGGAGTGCGCCAGCACGGCCAGGCACATACGGTCTACGCCGATGGACGTTTCAATGACGTACGGCGTGTAAGAGGTATTCTCCTCAGGGTCAAAGTATTCAATCTTTTTGCCGGAGAACTTCTGGTGGTTGCCCAGATCAAAATTGGTGCGGCTGTGGATGCCTTCCAGCTCCTTGAAGCCGAAGGGGAAGTTGAACTCAATGTCCGTGGCGGCATTGGCATAGTGGGCCAGTTTCTCATGGTCGTGGAAGCGGTAATTCTCGGCTCCCATGCCCAGGTTCACATGCCATTTCATGCGGGTTTCCTTCCATTTTTTGAACCAATCCAGCTCGGTGCCGGGCTTGATGAAGAACTGCATCTCCATTTGCTCGAACTCCCGCATGCGGAAGATGAACTGACGGGCCACAATCTCGTTGCGGAACGCCTTGCCAATCTGGGCGATGCCGAAAGGAATCTTCATGCGGCCGGTCTTCTGCACGTTCAGGTAGTTCACAAAGATGCCCTGAGCGGTCTCCGGACGCAGATAAATGGTGTTGGCGCCTTCTGCAGTGCTGCCCATGGAGGTTTGGAACATGAGGTTAAACTGACGCACCTCCGTCCAGTTGCAGGTGCCGCTGATAGGGCACACAATATTGTTGTCGATGATAATCTGGCGATACTCGGCCAGATCGTTGGCTTTTTCTGCCGCCACATAGCGGTTGTGTACTTCTTCCCATTTGGCCTTTTCACGCAGCACATTGGGGTTGGTGGCGCGGAACTGTTCCTCGTTAAAGGCATCGCCAAACTTCTTGCGGCCCTTGGCCACCTCTTTCTCGATCTTCTCCTCGATCTTGCCCAGGAAGTCCTCGATGAGGACATCGGCCCTGTAGCGTTTCTTGGAGTCCTTATTGTCGATAAGCGGGTCGTTGAAGGCGCCCACGTGGCCGGAAGCCTCCCAAATGCGGGGATGCATGAAGATGGCGGAGTCAATGCCCACGATATTCTCGTTCAGACGGGTCATGGCCTCCCACCAATAGTTCTTGATGTTGTTTTTGAGCTGCACGCCCATCTGGCCATAATCATAAACGGCAGCCAGACCATCGTAAATTTCGCTGGAGGGGAAAATGAATCCGTACTCCTTGCAGTGGGCTACCAGCACCTTAAAAAGTTCATCTTGTGTCATATATTACTTTATTCTGTCATTTCGAGCTTCCTTTCTGTCATTTCGAGCGAAGTCGAGAAATCTCGCAAATTTACGCAAAAATTTCCGGAAACGCCGTGCGGATCTCCGGTTTGGAAATTTCCAATAGCGGCTTTTTCACGAAGTCCCGCTGGCCAATAAGCGGGTGGGGGACTGTAAGCTCCTCTGTATGAATAGTTTCCGCGCCATAACACAGCAGGTCGATGTCGATGATACGGTTGTGGTACAGGCGTTTGCCATCTGCATCGAACAGTGGCTCTTCTTCCCGTCCCATGGCCTTTTCCACCGCCTTCACCTGTCGCAATATCTCCATGCCGTGTTCCGTAGGGGAGCCCACGCGAGGGAGACGGTACAACACGCAAAGGTTCAGGAAGGAGGGCCCTTCAAAGCCCCATGCGGGCGTTTCCACAATGCGGGAGATGCGCTCCGGATGCGTGCCAAACGCCTGGTCCAGCAGATTCACGGCCCGCAGCAGGTTCACATCCCGGTCTCCCAGGTTGGAGCCCAGCCCCAGATATACATTGATTCTTTCCATTAATTCAGTTTGCTGTAATCGTCCTCCTCATAGTCCAGTCCCAGTTCCACGCGGGCCTCTTCCGAGAGCATGCTGCGGTCCCATTCGGGCTCAAAGGTGAGCTCAATACTGCATTTGGTGACGCCCGGGACAGCCTCCACACCCTGTTGCACCTCTGCCAGCACTTGGTCTGCCATGGGGCAGTTGGGAGCAGTGAAGGTCATGAGGATGGACACCTCACGCGACTTATTGATGGTGAGTTCGTAAATGAGCCCCAGGTCATAGATATTCACCGGAATCTCCGGGTCGTAGACCTCCTTCAGGGCCGATATCACCGCCGCGTAAAGCGGCTGCAGCGCCTGTACGTCCTCTGCTGTAAGTATGTCTTTTTCCATATCTTAACCGGCAATCTCTTTAATCCGCTCTATCATGGACACCAGCCCGTTGGCACGGGTAGGGGAGAGGTTGTCCTTTAGGCCTATCTCCGCCACAAAGCCAAAATCGTCCGCGGCAATCTCTTCCTTGGTGCTGCCGGAGTACACGCTGATAAGCAGCGAAATGATGCCTTTGGTGATGATGGCATCGCTGTCGGCCGTAAAATACAGCCGGCCGTCCCGCTCCTCGCTGTCCAGCCACACGCGCGACTGACAGCCCTTGATGAGCCGCTCCTCCGTCTTTTTCTCCTCCGGGAAGGCCTCCAGGCTTTTCCCCAGTTCAATCAGATACTCGTATTTGTCCAGCCACTCGTCGTAGACGGAAAAATCCTCTACAATCTGCTGTTTCTTTTCCTCTAAACTCATAGTAGCATATTAATGGCCTTATCCAGGCACTTGATAAAATACTCCGCTTCCTGAAGGGTATTGTACGGGCCGAAGGAAGCCCTCAAAAGCCCCGTCACCCCCAGCCGGTCCATGAGCGGCTCTGCACACATTTGGCCGGAGCGGAGAGCCACGCCCATCTTATCCATAATGAGCGCAAGGTCCTCATGGTGGGCGCCTTTAACGGCAAACGAGAAGAGCGGAATTTTTTGCTCGAGAGATGTCCCATATAGCGTAATACGCTCATCCTCAGTTAGTTTCGTATAGACATATTCCGTGATGGCGGCCTGTTCCGCTTGCACGGCCACATTAGCGCGGGCCTCCTGCACAAAACGGATGGCCGGGACCAGGGTAGGGGCCCCGTTGAAGTTTTGCGTACCGGCCTCAAATTTTTCCGGCAGGGGAGCGAAGGTGGTTTGGGCAAAACTCACGCTTTTGATCATTTCGCCGCCACCCATATACGGAGGCATGGCGTCCAGCCATTTGCGCTTACCGTAAAGGACGCCCGTTCCCGTTGCAGCATACAGTTTGTGTCCGGAGAACACATAGAAGTCGCAGTCCAGCGCTTGGACATCCACGGGCTCATGTACAATGCCTTGCGCACCATCTACCAGCACCGGAACCCCATGGGCATGACAAATCTGAGCGATTTCCCGCACGGGGTTTATAAGGCCTAACACATTGGAAATGTTAGAGATAGCTACAATTTTGGTGCGCTGAGAAAGCAGTTTTTCCAACTGTTCTACAGCCAAGGTACCGTTTTCACGAATGTCCAGCACTTTAAGAACGGCCTTTTTGCGCTCACAAAGCAATTGCCAGGGGACAATATTGGAATGATGCTCCGCTGTAGAAACAATTACTTCGTCGCCTTCTCCGATGAACGCTTCCCCAAAAGAGAAGGCCACCAGATTAACGGCTGCCGTGGCACCGGAGGTAAACACAATTTCCTCCCGACTGGACGCGTTGATGAACGCCTGAACGCAGTCGCGAGCGCCTTCATAGGCCTCCGTTGCAACACCTGCCAAATAATGGACGGCTCGATGGATGTTCGCATTTCCCGCCAGCACGGACTGCGACCAGGTATCTACTACCGACTGCGGGCGCATGGCGGTGGCAGCGTTGTCCAGATACACCAGCGGCTTGCCGTACACGTGTGCGGAAAGGGCGGGGAACTGTTTGCGAATCTCTTCTACCATATCTTTGGATAAGTCTGCAAATTTACATAATTTTGCGTTATGATAGACTATATTAAAGGACAAATCATTGAATTAACTCCAACGGAGCTCATTCTGGAAAACCATGGAATTGGCTACAGCATCCTCATTTCCCTTCAAACCTATGAGGCCTTCCAGCTGCAAACCCAGGCCGTAGCATACATCCATCACTACATTCGGGAAGACGAAGAATTGTTCTACGGTTTTGCCACCAAGGACGAACGGGAACTGTTCCGCCTGCTCATAGGCGTATCCGGCATAGGCGTGGCGTCGGCCCGCATGATGCTGTCCACGCTCAGCTCGGAGGAAATCCGCCAGGCCATCCTCGCTGGAGACGTAAACCGGATCAAGAGTGTGAAAGGGATTGGCCTCAAGAGTGCCCAACGGCTCATTTTGGAGTTAAAAGACAAAGTGGCAAAAGGGGAGGGCGCAGACAGTCCCATCCTCTTCAAGGCCGACAATTCCGCCGTGGTGGACGAGGCCACAACCGCCCTTACCATGCTGGGATTCTCCAAAGCCAATATCAGCAAGGTCATGCCGGGCATACTCAAAGAACACCCCAACGCAAAGGTGGAAGACATCATCAAGTCTGCCCTGCAAAAACTTTAATGTTCCACGTGGAACAATTTTCGAGTTAACGACCGAAATAAACCAGCAAAACGGAAATATCGGCGGGGGAGACCCCGGAGATTCTGGAAGCCTGAGCAATGGTCTCGGGCTTATATCTTTTCAATTTCTGGCGACACTCAATGGACAAACTCTGAATTTGGTCAAAATCAAAGTCGGAAGGAATCCGGATATACTCCAGGCGGGCATTCTTCTGAGCTTGTAACTTCTCCCGCTCAATGTAGCCTGCGTATTTGATAGCCACTTCCACAGCCGCAATGACTTCGCTTGAAAATGTCGGAGCGGAGCGACGCAGGGGGTCTGGGGGGAACGCCCCCCGGTCATGCGAAGCATTTTGAACAAAGTCGCCAGACTTTGTTCCACGTGGAACAATTTTCAAAATTTCATCCAATGAAATCTCTGGACGGGAGACCAGATCTTCCAGATGTTTACCCTCGGAAAGGGGAGTGGAGCCGATCGATTCCAGGTAGGCATTCACCGTAGCAGGCTTCACTTTTGTATCGCGACAGAGGTCCGAAAGGGATTCCACCGCCTCCTGTTTGCGCATCATGGCCGCATAACGGGCCTGCGTAGCAAGCCCCAGATTATGCGAAAGAGCCGTGAGACGGAAGTCCGCATTGTCTTGACGCAAAAGAATGCGATACTCTGCGCGGGAGGTAAACATGCGGTAAGGCTCATCCACACCTTTATTGATAAGGTCGTCAATGAGAACGCCAATATAGGCCTGGTCCCGGCGAAGCACCAGAGCGTCTTTCTCCTGCAACCACAAATGGGCATTCATACCCGCCACAATGCCCTGGGCGGCCGCTTCCTCATAACCGGTGGTACCATTCACCTGACCGGCCAGGAAGAGATTTTCCACCACCTTGGAGCGCAGTGAATAATGTAAATATTGCGGGTCAAAGTAGTCGTATTCTACCGCATAGGCCGGCTTAAAGACCACGGCATTTTCCAGGCCTTCAATGGCATGCATGGCCTCTAACTGCACTTCCAGCGGAAGGGAAGAAGAGAATCCCTGCAGGTAATATTCCGGAGACTCACGCCCCTCTGGCTCCAGGAAGAGCTGGTGCGAATCTTTATCGGCAAACGTACGTAGCTTATCCTCAATGCTAGGACAGTAACGCGGCCCTTTTCCGTGAATCATGCCCGTAAAAAGGGGAGAGCGGTCAAAACCCGTACGAAGGATGTCGTGAACCTTTTCGTTGGTATGGAGAAGGTAACAATCCATCTGGGAACCACCCTCCTGTACTGCAGAAGGCACATCCAGGAAGGAAAAACGCTCAGGCTCCGCATCCCCAGCCTGTCGCTGCAGACGCGAAATATCCACGGACCGAAAGTCGATGCGCGGGGGAGTGCCCGTTTTCATCCGGGCAGTAGGAATTCCCAGTGACGCCAATTGGTCGGAGATTCCGTACGACGCCTTTTCCCCTATGCGGCCGCCTTCGAAGGAATGCTGTCCAATGTACATCCGCCCGTTCAGAAAGGTGCCGGCAGTCAAAATAAAGGCGCCAGCATAAAAAATAGCCCCTGTAACAGTGCGAACAGCGGTAATTTTTTGATTCTCAAAGAGGAAATCCGCGGCAAAATCTGCGTAAATCCTTAAATTACAATTACTTAGAAGAAATTTTAACCAGGTTGCAGAAAAGCGCTGTTTATCACATTGTGCCCGCGGGCTCCACATGGCAGGTCCCTTGGAACGATTGAGCATGCGAAACTGAAGCGTGGCGGCATCCGTCACCAAACCTGAGTATCCGCCCAGGGCATCAATCTCCCGGACAATCTGACCTTTGGCAATGCCGCCCACCGCAGGGTTGCAGCTCATCTTGGCTAGACCGTTCAGGTCCGGTGTGAGCAGCAAAACGGATGAGCCCATATTGGCAGCGGCCATCGCCGCTTCACAGCCGGCATGGCCTCCACCGATCACAATGACATCAAAAGAATTGTTCATACAGATTCTTCGCAACGCTCAGAATGACAGTTACATATTAGGACGCTGGGACAGGTAGTAGTTTTCCTTGGCCCGCATCACGGCGATATCTTCCTCTGTATGGTCGTCGTAACCAATCAGATGCAGCACGCCATGGACAATGACCCGGTTGAGTTCATCCGCAAACTCCGTCCCGTAAAAAGCGGCATTTTCACGCACGGAATCAATGCTGATAAAGAGGTCTCCGCTGAGCCGATTCCCTTCACAGTAGTCAAAGGTGATGATGTCGGTATAATAATCGTGTTTCAGATATTTTATATTGACATCCAGAATATAATTATCGGAACAAAATATAACCGATATATCTCCCAGGCGCTTGGCCTCACTCTCTGCAACAAACTTGAGCCAACGCGAAGTAAGGCGTTTTTCCTTAAACGGAAACGCAATATCCTCTGTAAAGTAGGAAACCATTTACTCTATATCGAAAAGGGCTACAAAACCGGTTAAGTCCAGCACATCCTTAACCACGTCGTTCACGTTTTTCAGGACCACATGGGAGCCGGCAGCCTGTGCTTTCTTAAGGACTCCCAGCAGCAGACGAAGCCCGCTGGAAGCAATATACTCCAGGTCTGTGCAGTCAAAAATAATATCCTTGCCCAGGCTCTCCATCACAGGCGCCAAGGCCTCTTCCGTCTCTGCTGCGGCAGCAGTATCCAGCTCGCCATTAAAAGTAACGACAAACTTGCCGTCCTGTTCTTCTACTTTTGTTGTCATGATATGGATTTGGTTAAAGTTAATACATTGAATCCGTGTTTACGGGAGTAGGAAACGGAGTCTACCATTTTACGGGTAAGGTGGATTCCCAGGCCTCCAATAGGGCGGTTCTGGGCATCCAGGGTGGTATCTACCGACAAAACAGCCGTGGGGTCGAAGGGGAAGCCGGAGTCCACAACCGTGAACCGGACCTCTTTATAATTGCTGTCTGCATACACTGTTACCTCCCCGTGCTCGCCGGGAGGATAGGCGTAATTCATCACGTTCACCACGACCTCCTCCAGCGCCAGACGAAGCCCTGCGGAAACCCGGCGCTCCATCTCGATTTGCCCCAGGAAATGCTTTACAAAATCGCTCAGGGCCGCCACCTCTTCCTTATTGTTTCCAAGCGTGATGTTCTCGGAAAGGGTATGGCCCGGCTGGAACCGGATACAAAGGAGAGTGAGGTCGTCGCTCTGGGGACAATCTTCGGCAAAAGTACGAGCCTCTGCACTCAACGCACCCACAAGCTCCTCAGGAGTATCTGCGCCAATGCTCATAGAATAATCCAACACTTGCTGAACCCTTTCACGACCCAGGGCCTGGCGAAACTTGTTCTTAGCCTCCGTAAGACCATCGGTATAAAGGAAAAGCGTGCTGCCAGGAGAAAGCAGCATGGACTGAAGTTCGAACTGCGTATCCGGGAAAACGCCTAGGGGAAGATTCGCCTTGACCGGCAGCAAAGAGGCCGATGAAGTAAGAAGAAAGGGTTTATCATGACCGGCATTCGCATAATTGAGCTTACCCGTATACAAGTCCAGGCAACCCACAAAGCACGTCACAAACATATTGTTGTCGTCGCCGGCGCAAAGCTGGTTGTTCAGGGCCCCCAGAATCTGCGAAGGGCTCTCCTCCTTCCGGGACACCACGCGGAACAGCGAATGAATCATGGACATGAGCATGGCCGACGGTACCCCCTTGCCGCTTACATCGCCAATACAGAAGAACAGCTTGCCGTCCCGGATGTAGAAGTCGTACAGGTCTCCGCCCACTTCCAGCGCCGGTTCCAGCGTGCCATATACATAGGAAGGAAACACCTTGGGGAGCATTTGCTGCTGAATATCCCGTGCAACCGCCAGTTCTCCGCCTATTCGCGCCTGCTCGGCCGATGCCACCCTGAGTTTGTTCTCGTTCCGCGCGTAGCGGTTGATCATGAAAGCGAGGACAGCCAGACCCAGCAGCATAAAGAGGATGTGCTGGTGCCGCATCTTTTGCATCGGCCCAAAGACTTCGTTCGTCTGGTACACCTGGATGAGTTGCCAGAAAGGCTCCTTTTCCAGTTGCGTTTTCCGGATGGCAAGACCCGGAAAATCGGTCTCGGGCACCCGCCCATTTACAATTTCCACTACCCGGAAAACCTCCTCCCGGGGAATGCGCGCCACTGAAGGCCCGGCCACCAGATCGCCCTCTACAGTGAGTAACAGGCCAAAAGAATTCTCGTAGGGCTGATGGGCATTGAGTGTATCTCCCAGCCAAGAAAGGTCGATGTCCAGACCGCACAGGGCCGCCAACCGGCCCTCATTATTGTAGATGGGCACAGAATAGGTGGCATAGGAAAGGGAGTCCGTCCCGTAGAGATAAGGGTCTGTCCAGGAGGGCCCCAGGTGATCCAGGGACCAGAGGAATTCCGGATTTTGGCTATAATCGTGCTCCGGCGTACCTAGTTGTTCGGTCACAATACTGCCATCCGGCAATTTGTGGGCATAGGGCTCAAAAAGGCGGCCGAGGGAAGGATAGTAATAAGGCATGAAGGCCAGGCAGCCGCCCACCACGTTGGGATTGTCGTCGATCAGACGCACCATAACCGGGAAAAGGGAATCCGGATTGTTCAGGTGCCGCATGATGTCCCACTTGTTCTCTGCCAGGGTAACCTCCGTGAGTTCCAGCATATGCTCGATATCGTGGACCATGGAGCCCAGGACCACCTTGCTCCTAAGGTTCATCTCCTCCGCCATCATACCACGGAGCCGCTGGTACTGCACCACGGAAATGACCTCCACCAGCACAGCGGCGAAGACCACAATTCCCACGCGGGTTATCCAAGCGGAATCCAGTTTTTTCATGCCTTTTTCTATCAAACTGTAAAGTTATCATTTGTTTTCGACAACTCAAAACGATAAAAATTGAAAATTATATTTAAATTTGTGAAAACCAAACACTAAAGTGATGAGCCAAAGTTCTTGCAACACTGTTCTGGAAGCTTTTCACCAACAGGTGAAAGCCCATTCCAACCAAACTGCCGTGGTCTATGAAAACATCCGTTTGACCTACGCAGAGGTAGAAAAACTGACAGACAACCTCGCCGCTTATATAGAAACCCAAGTGCCCGCAGGAAGCGTTGTGGGCATTATGCTGGGCCGCAACGAGTACATGATGCTGGCCCCGCTGGGCGCGCTCAAAGCCGGTTGCGCCTACCTCCCGCTGGACCCTTCGTACCCGCCGGAGCGCCTGGAATTCATGATGAAAGACGCCGGCGCAAAAATGCTGGTGGCCGACGAAGACCTCCTTCCCATCCTGAAGGAGTACAAGGGCCCCGTCCTGAAAACCGCCGACATCCGCAAACTGCATCCCGGCACGCCCAAGGCACAGCCGCCCAAACCGGAGGACCTGTTCATCCTGCTGTACACCAGCGGCACCACCGGCACGCCCAAGGGCTGCATGCTCTGCCACAGGAACATTTACGCCTTTTGCAGCCACCACAGCGAGCTCATGGGCATGGACCATACCACCCGCATGACAGCCTACGCCAGCTTTGGCTTCGACGCCTTTGTGGCGGACCTGTACAGCGCTATCATCAGCGGTGCCACCCTCTACATTATTCCGGATCGCATCCGGCTCAACCTGCCCGCCCTGCACGAGTATTTTGAGCAAAACGGCATCACCTGCTGCTTCATGACCACCCAGGTGGCCACCCAGTTCGCCATCAACTATCCGGACTGCAAGGGCCTCAAAATTCTGTACACCGGCGGCGAAAAAATGTCCAGCTTCCCGCTGCCGCACTACCGCCTGTTCAACTGCTACGGCCCCACGGAAACCATCTGCTACGTGCTCTGCGAAGAAGTGAAAAAACAGGAAGAGAACATCCCCATCGGCCTTCCCCTCAAAGATATTAAGGTCTATGTGGTCAAGGACGGCAAGCAGGTGCCCAAAGGCGAGCCGGGAGAACTCTGGATCACCGGAAAACAGGTGGGCCTGGGCTACCTCAACCGGCCGGACAAAACCGCAGAGGTCTTTGTGAAGAATCCCTTTGACGATGACCCCAAGTACGCCACGGCCTACCGCACCGGAGACATTGTCCGCGAGCGGGAAGACGGCAAAATTGAATTCATGGGCCGAAAAGACGGCCAGGTGAAAATCCGCGGCTTCCGCATCGAGCTCAAGGAAGTAGAGGCCATCATCCGCGAATTCCCTGACATTAAAGACGTTACGGTGCAGGCCTTTGACGAGCCCGGCGCCGGTGCCGGCAAGTTCCTGGCAGCGTACATCGTCAGCCCCAAGGAGATAAACATCCAGGAGCTGGACGCCTTTATTGCCAGCAAAAAACCGCCGTACATGGTGCCGGCCGTTACCATGCAGATAGAAGCCATTCCGCTGAATGTGAACCAGAAAGTGGACGTGAAGGCCCTTCCCAAGCCGGAACCGCAGGAGCACAAGGCGGAGGCCCACGTGGCGCCGCTCAACAAGCTGGAACAGCAAATCAGCGACATCATCAAGGAGAGCGTGGGCATTGGCGGCTTCGGCCTCACAGACCCGCTGTATTACAGTGGCCTGTCGTCCCTGGGTGCCCTGCGCCTGGCTACGGAACTGTACAAGCGCTTCGGCCTGGAGCCGGACATGAACAGCTTTGCCAAAACCGCCAGCCTGCAAAGCATAGAGAACGATATCCTGGACATCCTTCTGTCGGGAGATTCCTGTCATTCTGAGCGCAGCGAAGAATCTAATGGGGAAGACCAGCCCCAGGAGCTCACCTTCCAGCAAACCGGCCTATACCTGGACTGCGTCAGGAACCCTTCGTCCACCGCTTACAACCTGCCGTTCATCCTCACCTTCCCGGAAGGAACGCTGGCAGGGGAGGTCAAAAAAGCCCTTCTGGACGTACTGGAGGCCCATCCAGCCCTTACCGCCCGCATTGAGCAGCGGGACGGAAAAGTGTACCTGGTGCCCGCCCGGGCAGAGGAAGAAATCCCTTCCGTCAAGCTGGGCAGCGAAGAAGAATACGAGGCTCTCAAAGAGGCCTTCATGCAGCCCTTCGACCTTTCCGGTCCGCTCTACAGGCTCACCCTGGTGCAAACGCCCGGCAAGCTGCGCCTGATGGGCGACTTCCACCACCTCATCTTTGACGGCCACTCCTACGACCTTTTCCTGGGCCAGCTCACCGCCGCCCTGGAAGGCAAAGCACCTGAAAAAGAGGACTATACCTACTTTAGCTACGCCCGAGACCAAAAAGCCTACCAGGACAGCGCAGCATTCCAGGAGGCAGAAGCCTTCTTTGCCGCGCAAATCGCCGGCAAGGAGGACGAAACCGGCGTTATACCGGACAAAACGCCCCTGGAAGACGAGATTGGCCACGAAATCTGGCTCCGCAAAAAGATTGGGGCCGATGTCATGGCCCGCTGCCATGAACTGGGCATCTCCCCGGCCAGCTACTTCCTGGGTGCCGCCTACGTCACGATAGGCGCGTTCTGCGGGCAGCAAAAAATTTACATGTGCACGGTGGCCAACGGCCGCAGTGACATGCGCTGCGCCGACACCTACGGCATGTTCGTGAACACCATGGCCCTTTCCGGAGAGGTAGGGGACCGGAAGGCCGATGACTTCCTCAAGGAGACGGACCGCAACTTTGCCACCACGCTCTCTTACCAGAACTATCCCTTCGCCCGCGTGGCATCGGCCTACGACTTCCACCCGGCGGTTATGCTGGCCTACCAAGTAGGGCTCGTGGAAAAGTACACCATCAACGGCAAACCGCTTGAGGACGAGCTCATTACGCAGGACACCCCCAAGTTCCCGCTGAGCATCTTCATCGAAGGAACGGAGGAGGCCCCGGAACTGGCCCTGGCCTACGACAGCAGCCTGTACTCGGAGCCGCTCATCCAGTCCTTTGCAGACGCCATGGAGTGCGTGGTGCGGGGTCTGCTGAAGAACGTTCCGCTCACGGAGATTCCGTTTGTGGACGGGGAACGCCTCAAGCAGCTGGACAGCTTTAACAACTACACCCAGGAAGTGGACCTGAGCCTCACCATCGTGGACCTGTTCCGCAAACAGGCCCAGGCCACCCCGGATGCTCCGGCCGTGCTCTTCGACGGAAAAACCATCAGCTATAAGGAACTGGACGCCTATACGGATGCCCTGGCGGCCAAAATCCTGTCGTACGGTCTCGGGGAAGAAGATGTGGTTTCGGTCCTGATTAACCGCAACGCCTGGATGACCAAGGCCTCCCTGGCTGCCATGAAAGCAGGCTGCGCCTACCAGCCGCTGGATCCGTCCTACCCCACGGAGCGCCTCAACTTCATGATTCAGGACTCCGGCGCCAAGCTCCTCATTGCCGACAAAGAACTCATCCCGCTGGTAGGGGACTACACCGGGCCCGTGCTCACCACGGCGGAGCTGGAAGATGCCCGGTCGCTGCCGGGCATGACGGACAATTCGTCGTTGCCGGGCATGACGGGCGGGGCGTCATTGCCGACCCCGATCGGCAATCCCAAGCCGGAGAACCTGTACATCCTGCTGTACACTTCCGGTTCCACCGGCACGCCCAAGGGCGTTATGCTGGAACACCGCAACCTGGTGAACTTCTGCGCCTGGTACCAGGACTACTACAAGCTCCAGCCCGGAGACAAAGTGGCGGCCTTCGCCAGCTACGGCTTCGACGCCAACATGATGGACCAGTATCCCGCCCTCTCCTGCGGAGCCTGCATCTGCATCATCCCAGAGGATGTCCGTCACGACCTGGGCGCCCTGAACCGCTTCCTCATCGACAATGGCGTAACCCACAGCTTCATGACCACCCAGGTAGGTGTGATGTATGCCAAGAACTACCCGGACAATCCGGTCCTCAGGCACCTCTCCGTGGGCGGTGAAAAACTCATCTCCATGCCGCCGCCGTCCTACAATTTCTACAATGGGTACGGCCCCACGGAATGCACCATCTTCACCACCATCTTCAAGGTGGAGGAGCGGGAGGAAAACATTCCTATCGGCCATCCGCTGAGCAACATGCCGCTGTACGTGGCCGACCGTCACCTGCGTCGCCTGCCCGTGGGGGCCGCCGGTGAGCTGCTCATCAGCGGCGCCGGTGTGGGCCGCGGCTACCTCAACAACCCGGAAAAGACGGCCGAATGCTTTGTGGACAGTCCGTTCCAGCCGGGTACGCGCATGTACCACTCCGGCGATATTGTACGGTACCGGGCCGACGGCAATATTGAATTTGTGGGCAGAAAGGACCGTCAGGTCAAGATCCGCGGCTTCCGCATCGAGCTCAAGGAAGTGGAAGGCGTGCTGCAGGAGTTCCCGGGCGTGAAAGACGTCACGGTGCAGGCGCTGGACGCCCCGTCCGGCGGCAAGTTCCTGGCTGCGTATGTGGTGGCGGAAGGCACCTTCGACCCCAAAGCCGCCGGCGACTTCATCCGCGAGCGCAAGCCGTCCTACATGGTACCCGCCGCCTGGATGCAGCTGGACAAGATTCCGCTCAACGTGAACCAGAAGGTAGACCGCAAGGCCCTGCCGGAGCTCGTTCCCACCTCCATGGACGAGTACGTCGCCCCCGTCGGCGAAACGGAAAAAGCCCTTTGCGCCATCTTTGCCGATATCTTGGGCATGGAGCGCGTGGGCGCCACGGACTCCTTCTTCGACCTGGGAGGTTCCTCGCTCATGGTCACCAACGTGATGGTGAGCGCCGAGAAACAAGGCCTGCACTTTGCCTATTCGGACGTGTTCTCGCACCCGTCGGCCCGCTCCCTTGCGGCCTTCCTCACAGGCGAGGTAGCGGTACAGGAGCAGGACAGCAACATTACGGACTACGACTACTCCGCCATCGACGCCCTGCTCTCCAAAAACACGCTGGAATCCTTCCTGGGCGGGGAACACCTCCACCTGGGACGCAATATCCTGCTCACCGGCGCCACGGGCTTCCTGGGCATCCACATGCTCAAGGAACTCATCGAGAGCACCGGGCCGGACACCACCATCTGGTGCCTGCTCAGGCCCAAGGGCAGCGTTTCCCCGGAGCGCCGCCTGCGCGAAATGCTGGTGTATTACTTCGAGAAAGACTACCGCAAGCTCCTGGGAACGCGCATCCGGCCCGTCGCGGGAGACATTACCCAGCCCCAGACGCTGGAGCCGCTTACGCAGATAGACACGGTGTTCAACTGCGCCGCCAATGTGAAGCACTTCTCCAAAGGAACGGACATTGAGGACATTAACTACGGCGGCGTCAAGAACCTGGTGGCCCTTTGCGAGCGCAATGGCGCCTACCTGGTACATGTCTCCACCGAGAGCGTGGGCGGCCTTACCCCGGGCTATGTTCCCGGAACCCTCACGGAGCAGATGCTCTTCTTCGGTCAGCTCACGGACAACCAGTATGTCCACTCCAAGTTCCTGGCAGAGCGCTATATCCTGGAGCACATGGTTGCAGGAACGCTCAAGGCCAAAATCATGCGCGCCGGCAACCTGTCGCCCCGCGCGGAGGACGGCGAGTTCCAGGTGAACCTGAACGCCAACGCCTCCATGGGACGTCTCAAGGCCTTCAAGATGCTGGGCGCCTGCCCGTTCCAGCTACTGGAAGGACAGATGGAGTTCTCGCCCATCGACCAGTCGGCCCGCGCCATGGTCCTGCTCTCCCGCACGCCGCTGGAGAACTGCGTCTTCAACGTGTCCAACAACCACCTCATCCCCATGGACGATATTCTGGTGCGTCTGGAGAAGATTGACGGCAAACCGCTGGAATACGTGGAGAACGACGAATTCGGCCGCCGTGTGGAAAAAGCCAACGCAGACCCTGCCAAGACGCGCATCATGGCGCCGCTGGTAGCCTACCAGCAGTCCGCCGCAGAAGCGGAAGGCGTAGAAACCGTTCCTTCCACCGCCTACACCATGCAAGTGCTGCACCGCCTGGGCTTCCGCTGGGACCACACCTCCAGCGACTACCTGGACCTTATCTTCGAGATGCTCCGAACCCTGCAATATTTTGGATAATCCGCCATGACCTCTCCACTTTCCCAAGCGCAACTGAGCATGTTCCTCTCCAGCCAGGGACTGGACGCCCATTCCGGCAACTACCAGCAGGCCCTGCTGTTCAAGTTGCCTCCTTCCATCGACCTCCAACAATTTAAAAAGGCCCTGGAGGCCTTTGTGGCCGCCCATCCCTACATCCTTTCCCGCGTGAAGGAAGTGGACGGGGTCCCGTGTATGGAACAGCTTGAGGAAACGTGGACGGCAGAGATTCAGGAAATAGACAGCATCGACCAGGTAAGGGGGACCTTTGCGCGGCCCATGGACCTGCACAAAGACCGCCTCTTCCGCCTGGAGCTCTACAAAACGCCGAATGCCGCCTACTTCTACGGGGACTTTCACCACATCATTGCAGACGGTGCCTGTATCCCGATCATGCTGCAGGATTTGCAGGCCGCCTACGAGGGCCTGGAGGTCCCGGCAGAGAAGATAAGCGGGGCCGATATTGCCCGTCAAGAGCAGGCGCAGCGGGAAAGCGAGGCCTTCGAGGAGGCCAAGCAGTGGTTCGCGCAGGAGTTCGGCCCGGCCACGGAGACCGAAAGCCGGATTGTGCCGGATGTCTTTGGCGCCAAGCCGTCGGCCTATAAGTCGCTGCTGGTGGAACTGCCGCTGGACAGCGCCGCCATGCACGAGGTCCTGGAGCGCTACCGTTATGCGGACAGCATCCTTTTCACCGCCCTCTTCGGCCTCACGCTGGCCTCCTGGAATGCCGACAACGCCGCCAGCTTCTCCACCATCTGGAACGGCCGCAAGGGCGTGGCGGCAAGAACCGCCTTCACCATGTGCGTGCACACCCTGCCCACCTTTGTGAACGCCACCCCGGATACGCCGGTGAGCGAGGTGCTGGACCACATGAAGGCGCAGACCATGGGCCTGAGGGCCCGTCCGTTCTTTTCCATGGCCGACTGCGGCACCTACCTGGGCCTGGGCCCGGGCATCAACTTTGGATTCCAGGGCCAGTTTGTGGTAGAAGTCCCTTCGCTGGTTCTCGCGGGAGAACGTGTCCTGGGAGAAGACCTCCGCACCAATCCGCCGGGCCTGAACCTCGCCGTGGAGCTCTTTACGCCCACCGACCGCCCTTACATGATGCGCTTCTGGTATCGGCCCAGCATGTTCACGGAGGGCATCCTGCGGAACTTTGCCCAGAGTATGGCCGCCGCGGTGCTGTCGCTCAGGCAGGCCGACACCGTAGGGCAGCTGGACTTTGCCACACCGGAACAGATCAAGCTGCTGGACAGCTTCAATCCGGATGCCTCCGTGGGAAATCCCGGGAAAACCGTGGTGGATTTCTGGCGGGAAAGGGTACAAGAAGCGCCGGAGCAACTGGCCCTTGTATGCAAGGATAAGAAACTGACCTACAAGGAAGTAGATCTTCTGTCGGACAAACTGGCCGTCTACATTGAAAAAACCGTCAAGCCCGGCCATGTGGTGTCCATTATCCTGGGCCGGAGCGAATACACTGTCATTGCCCCGCTGGGCGTAATCAAAGCCGGCTGCGCCTACCAGCCGCTGGACCCGTCCTATCCCAAGGAGCGCCTCCGGTTCATGGTACAAGACGCCTCCAGTGCCCTCCTCATTGCCGATGAAGGCCTGGCAGAACTGGTGGAGGGCTTCCAGGGTCCGGTGCTTGCAACGAAGGACATTCCTTCCCTGCCGGATGGCAAGCCTGTTTCCCTCCCCAAGCCGGAGGACCTCTTTGTGCTCCTGTACACCAGCGGCACCACCGGTACGCCCAAGGGCTGTATGCTGAATCACCGCAACGTAAGCCTCTTCGCCCAGCGCCATGCCTGGCGCACGGACATATCGGCCCAAAGCAAACTCACGGCCTACTCCAGTTTTGGCTTCGATGCCTTTGTGGGAGACCTGTATGGTGCGCTGGCGGCCGGGGCCACCCTGTACCTCATTCCCGAGGAAATCCGGCTGGACCTCCAGGCACTGCACCAATATTTTGAGGAGAACGGCATTACCCACAGCTTCATGACCACCCAGGTGGCCACCCAGTTTGCCATCAACTACCCCAGTTGCAAGGGCCTGCAGGTGCTGTACACCGGCGGCGAAAAGCTGAGCGCCCTGCCGCTGCCCAGCTACAAGCTGTTCAACTGCTACGGCCCCTCCGAGAGTCTCTGTTATGTGGTTTCCAAGGAGGTGCAAAAGCAGGAAGAGAACATCCCCATTGGCATTCCCATGCCCGGCATCCACTGTTATGTAGTGAATAAGGCCGGAAAGCGCGTGCCCGTGGGAGCCGCCGGAGAACTGCTGGAGGCCGGTGAGCAGGTGGGAGACGGTTATCTGGGCCGTCCGGACAAAACCGCAGAGTCCTTTGCATGCAACCCGTATGAGCAAGATCCTGCCTACAAGCGCCTGTACCGCACCGGAGACATTGTGCGCTACCGCCCCGACGGAGACATCGAATATATCGGCCGAAAAGACGCCCAGGTGAAAATCCGCGGCTTCCGCATAGAACTCAAGGAGGTGGAAGCCGTCATCCGCGAATTCCCGGACATCAAGGACGTCACCGTACAGGCCTTTGACCAGGAAGGCGGCGGCAAGTTCCTGGCCGCGTACGTGGTGAGCGACCGGGAGATAGACACCACCGCCCTCAATGCCTTTATCCTGGAGCGCAAGCCGCCCTACATGGTGCCATCCGTCACCCTGCAGATAGAAGCCATTCCGCTCAATGTGAACCAGAAGGTGGACGTAAAGGCCCTGCCCAAGCCGCAGGCGAAAAAGGCCCAGGGCCAGGGGGCCGCGCCACTCAACCTCCTGGAAGAAGAACTGGTGGCCCTCCTCAAGGAAACCACCGGAATAGAAGGGGCCTCTCTCACGGAACCCCTCATGCTCTACGGCCTCAGCTCCCTGAGCGGCCTGCGCCTGGCCACCGAACTGTTCAAGCGCTACGGCATTCAGGCCGACATGAACAGCTTTGCCAAAACGGCCACCCTGCAAAGCATTGAGAACGAGATTCTTAAAAGCTGGATGGCCGGGGATGCTTCCTGTCATTCTGAGCGAAGCGAAGAATCTCTCCACCCCCAGCTCCTCACCAACCAGCAGGCCGGCGTGTTCCTGGACTGCATGAAAGCCCCGCAGGAAACCATCTACAACATTCCCATGCTGTGGACTTTCCCCGGGGATGTATCGGCCCAGGCCCTGCAGGAGGCCGTCCGGAAGGTTCTGGCGGCCCATCCCGCCCTGCAGTCCTGCTTTAACCGGATAGACGGACAGGTGTGCCAGGTCCCCACCGACATTCCCATCCCCGTCTCCATCCAGGAGGGAGAACTGGAAGCCTTGAAAGAGAGCTTCATCCTTCCCTTCGACCTTGGCAAAGGTCCGCTGGGGAAGGTGGTGATTGTGCCCGGAAAAGACAAGACATACCTGTTGAGCGACTTCCACCACCTGGTGTTTGACGGCCGCAGCTATGACCTCTTTATCCAGGAAGTCTGCTCCGCGCTGGAAGGAAAAGAGATAGTCCCCGAGGCCTATACCTACTTCCAGTACGCCGCCTGGCAGAAAGCCGCGGAGGGCAGCGAGGCCTATGCCCGGGCCCGGGACTTCTTTGCCCGGCAGCTGGACGGCCTGGAGAGCCCTTCCACCATCATTCCGGACCTGGAGCACAGCGACCAGCCCGGTCGCGAGGTCTTCCTCCAAAAGCTGGTTCAGGCCAACATCCATCCGCTCTGCAAAAAAATGGGCATCTCGCCCGCCTGCTTCTACCTGGGCGCCGCCTACCTCACCCTGAGTGCCTACAATGCCAGCAAGAAGGTGTATATCTGCACCATCAGCAATGGCCGCGGCAACCTCAAAACAGCCGACAGCTTTGGTATGTTCGTGAACACCCTGGCCCTTGCCGGAGACTGCTCCACGGAAAGCACCGAAGCCTTCCTCAAACAGTGCGACGAAGACTTCCAGGCCACCTTGCAGCACCAGGAGTATCCTTTTGCCAAGGTAGCGGCGGAGTTCGGCTTCCAGCCGCAGGTGATGCTGGCCTACCAGGTGGGCGTGCTGGCCGATTACCGCATCAACGGGAAGCCGGTGACGGGAGAAAATATGGACGCCGGGGCGCCCAAGTTCCCGCTGAGCATCTACATCGACGGCACCGAGGGCAAGGAGGCCATCGTACTGGGCTACGACAACAGCAAATACAGCAAAGCCATTATGGAGGCCTTTGCCGATGCCATGGAATGCGTGGTCCGGGGCCTGCTGGCGCACGAAAAACTTTGCGAGGTGCCCTTCGTGGACGGAGAGCGCCTCAAAGAGCTGGAAAGCTTCAACCATTATAGCCTGAAGGTGGACGAGAGCCAAACCATCGTCAGTCTCTTCCGCAGGCAGGCGCAAAAGACGCCCGATGCGCCCGCTGTTTGCTATCAGGACTATACCTGCACGTATGCGCAGGCCAACGCCCTCACGGACCGCATCGCCGCCGCCATTGCCGCAAGGGGCCTGAAGACGGAAGACGTGGTATCCGTACTTATCGGCCGCAACCAGTGGATGGCGCTGGCTTCCCTGGGCATTCTCAAGGCCGGCTGCGCCTATCAGCCGCTGGATCCCTCCTACCCGCAGGAGCGCCTCAATTTTATGGTGAAGGACGCATCGGCCAAACTGCTCATTGCCGATCAAGAGTTCCTGCCGCTGCTCAATGAGTACACGGGACCCGTGCTCACTACCGACGAGCTGGAGTCCCTGCCAGAAGGCCCCGTTCCTGCGGGTCCCGGGCCGGAAAACCTCTTTATCCTGCTGTACACTTCCGGCTCCACGGGCGTACCCAAGGGCGTGATGCTGGAGCACCACAACCTGGTGAATTTCTGCGCCTGGTACCAGAAATACTATAAGCTTACGGACCACAGCCGGGTGGCGGCCTATGCCAGCTACGGCTTCGACGCGTGCATGATGGACATGTATCCCGTGCTCACCGCCGGCGGATGCCTGCACATTATCCCGGAGGAAACCCGCCACGACATGAGCCAGCTGGATGCCTTTATCACGGATAACGGCATCACCCACAGCTTCATGACCACGCAGGTGGGTGTGATGTACGCCAAGAACTTCCCGGACAACAAGTCCCTCAAGCACCTCTCCGTGGGCGGCGAAAAGCTGGTTTCCATGGATCCGCCTTCCTATGGCTTCCACAACGGCTACGGCCCCACCGAGTGCACCATCTTCTCCACCATCTTCGACGTGAAGAAGCGCGAGGCCAACATTCCTATCGGCCACGCCCTGGACAACACCAGCATGTATGTGATGGACGGCGACTTCCGTCGCGTGCCGGTGGGCGCCGCCGGAGAACTGCTCATTGCCGGAAACCCTTGCGTGGGCAGGGGGTATCTTAATCGGCCTGAAAAGACGGCGGAGGTCTTTATCGACAATCCTTTCCACAAAGGCATGCGGGCCTACCGGAGCGGCGACATTGTGCGCTGGAGAACCGACGGCAACATCGAATTTGTGGGCCGTCAGGACGGTCAGGTGAAGATTCGCGGCTTCCGCATCGAGCTGAAGGAAGTGGAGGAAGTGCTGCGGGAATGCCCGGGCGTGAAGGACATCACGGTGCAGGCCTTCGACAACCCTTCCGGCGGCAAGTTTATCGCCGCGTATGTGGTCTCTGACGGCACTTTTGACATCCCGGCCGCCAAGGCCTTCATCCAGGAGCGCAAGCCGCCGTACATGGTGCCGGCCTCCTTTGTCCAGCTGGACCGGATTCCGCTCAACGTGAACCAGAAGGTGGACCGCAAGGCCCTGCCCAAACCCACGCCCGACGCCGGAGGGGAATATGTGGCCCCCGCCACGGACCTGGAAAAGGACCTGTGCGAGATTTTCGCCGAGGTCCTGGGCATGGAAAAGGTGGGTGCAACGGACAATTTCTTCGACCTGGGCGGTTCTTCGCTCATGGTGACCAACGTGATGGTATGCGCAGAAAAACGCGGTCTCAAGTTTGCCTATGCCGATGTCTTCGCCCATCCTACCGCCCGCGAGCTGGGCGCCTTCCTGGGTGGGGGAGTCCCGGCTGCTCCCAAGGAAGACAGCGAGATTAGCCAGTACGACTATACCGCTATCGACAAGCTGCTGGCCGGCAATACGCTGGAGGCCTTCCTGAACGGGCGGCAGCAAAGCTTGGAGGGGCAGATTCTGCTTACAGGCGCCACCGGCTTCCTGGGCATCCACATGCTGCGGGAGCTGGTGGAAAACACGCCGGAAGAAACTGTCATCTGGTGCCTCCTCCGGCCCAAGGGAACCCTCTCGGCGGAGCGCCGCCTGAAAGAGATGCTGGTGTACTACTTTGAGAAAGATTACCGGCCGCTTGTTGGGAGGCGCATCCGCGTAGTGAACGGGGACATCACCCAGCCGGCCGTGTTCGATTCCCTCAAGGCTTCCGGCATTCCCTGGAGCGTAGTGGTGAACTGCGCCGCCAATGTGAAGCACTTCTCAAAGGGAACTGATATTGAGGATATTAACTACGGCGGGGCCAAGAACCTCTGCGCCTTCTGCGAGGCCACGGCCGCCCGTCTGGTGCACGTCTCCACGGAGAGCGTGTCCGGTACCAGCCCGGGCAGTCGTCCCAAACAGCTCACGGAACAGCAGCTGTACTTTGGCCAGCAAACCTCCAACCAGTACGTCCATTCCAAGTTTATGGCGGAACGGTTCATTCTGGGGCGGATGGCCGCCGGAGCCCTCAACGCCAAGATCCTTCGCGCCGGCAACCTGTCGCCCCGCTCTGCGGACGGCGAGTTCCAGGTAAACTTCAATGCCAACTCGACCATGGGTCGCCTGAGGGCCTACAAACTGCTGGGGGCCTGCCCGTACTCCCTGCTGGATGCCAAGATGGAATTCTCGCCGGTGGACGACAGCGCCCACGCGATGATGCTCCTGGCCACAACGCCGCGGGAAAACTGCGTCTTCAATGTGTCCAACAACCACCTGCTGCCCATGGAAGACATCGTGTCCCGGCTGCAGAAGATAGACGGCAACAGGATGGATTACGTGGAATTCCCGGAATTTATGGCGCAGGTGCAGGCCCTGATGGCCCAGCCGGACAAGGCCCAGCTCCTGAGCAGCCTGGTGGCCTATGCCCAGTCCCCCACCGAGCAGGAGACAGTGATCAACCAGCCATCCGTGCACTTCACCATGCAGGTGCTCTACCGCCTGGGCTTCACCTGGGACCACACCTCCTCCGCCTATGTGGATATGATTTTTGAAATGCTCCGAACCCTGCAGTATTTCGGATAACCTCCTGGCCTGCCTGGCTTGGCTGGCCTGACTGGTTTGGCTGGTTTGACCGTCCTGCCCGGCCTGACCGGTTTGCCTCGTCATGCCCGACTTGCCCGTCATGCTCGGCTTGCCTCGTCCTGCCGGCTTGCCTCGTCCTGCCGGGGCAAGGTTTGCCCCTCCCAGGCCCCCATTAAAGCACACCTACCCCCTCTGAGTGGTCTCTGGGGCATCCTCCTGTGCTTTAACCACCATCCCTGAACCCCATTAAAGCACACCCTCCCTCATCAGAGCACCCTCTGCGGCATCCTGTTGTGCTTTAACCACCCTCCTGGCTCACGTTAAAGCACACCTACCCCCTCCAGGCCGTCCTCAGAGCCATGCCCCTGTGCTTTAACCACCATCCCTGAACCCCATTAAAGCACACCCACCCCCTTCAGACCGTCCTCAGAGCCATTCCCCTGTGCTTTAACCATCCTCCCCAGCCCCCGTTAAAGCACACCCATCCCCCTCTGAGTACCCTCTGTGGCCACATGGTGTGCTTTAACCACTGGCTGGTCCAGATGTTGCCACGTTTTTGCCCCCAAATGCGCCCGTGGCGGTCCTCCCTGACCGTTGCGGTTGCCCCGCTCGTGGCTGGTCCTGCCCACCCCACCTCCGAAGGTTCTGTGACTGTGGACTCAGCGACTTCCGGAAGGAAAGCGGAACCCTCTTGGGCCCTTTAACGGTGCCCGAGAGGGTTTCCGCTAGCCGCCGAGCCGCGTATTGCGAGGCGGCGGTTCCGTGTACTGGTAACCGCCGCACCTGGTTGTGTGCGGCGGTGCACCTCTCCGTGACAGCTAACATCTTCTTCCACAATGATTTACATACTAATCCTCGTTCAAAATCCGAACGAGGAATGTATTATATTTTATTGATAGTCAAAATCTTAGTTGCCACTCGCTCTGTGTGCAAATGTGGCGGATAATTTTTGTACAGGTTATAAAGGATAGTGCGGTAAGTGGAGCAGGAGGGTACAGTGAACGGTGCAGGTCGGGGTAGTGTGGAGCGGGTCGGTACGATAAGTGGTGTAGGAGGGCGCAGTCAGCGGTATAGGCCAGAGGGGGATGCTACAGGTCTGTGAAGTAAGCGGCGCAGGAGAGTGGGGTCGGTGGTGCAGGTCGGTGGGGTAAGGGGTCAGGTCCGATTTGATGGTGGTGACCTGCACCGCTAAAATACCCAGAATGGCGATTCATGGTGCCGGTCAGTAGGGTACAAACAGACTTGCGCCGTTCACCTCAATGACCTGTACCAGGCTCCTTACTGACCTGTACCGTTGGGTACACTGACCTGCGCCACGCCCCTCACCGACCTGCACCAAAGGTTGGCCGCCGCACAATACCAAGTGCGGCGGCTGGCAGGACACGGAACCACCGCCTCGCATTACGCGGCTCGGCGGTTAGCGGGAAAAATTTTCCGGGCTTCGTTAAAGGGCCCAGAAAATTCTCCCGCTTCCCTTCCGGCATGGAGACCAGGCTTGACCGGGCATCTCTTTTTTTGTACCTTTGCACTCGTATGAGCGAATTTAAAACTAACAAAGCGGTATTTGTGGGCGTCATCCTGGAAAAGGGCGGCGAACGCAAAGTGCAGGAATACCTGGACGAACTCGCCTTCCTGGCCGAGACCGCCGGCGCACTCCCGGACAAAATGTTCACCCAGCGGCTGGACCGCCCGGACAAAGCCACCTATATCGGCCCCGGAAAGCTGGAGGAAATCAAGAAATACTGTCAGGAGAACGAGATTGAGTACGTCATCTTTGACGATGAACTCACGGGCATGCAGCAGCGCAACATCGAAAAGGTGATTGCCTGCTCGGACGTTATCGACAGGACGTCCCTTATCCTGGAAATCTTTGCCCAGCGGGCCAAAACCTCCTACGCCAAAATGCAGGTGGAGCTGGCCCATTACAACTACATGCTTCCGCGCCTGGCAGGCATGTGGACGCACCTGGAGCGCCAGCGCGGCGGTATGGGAACCCGCGGCGGTATGGGTGAAACCCAGATCGAAATCGACCGCCGTATTGTCAAGCAGCGCATCTCCAAACTCAAGGAGGACCTCAAAAAGGTGGACAAGCAAATGGCCACGCAAAGGGGCAACAGAGGCTCCCTGGTGCGGCTGGCCCTGGTGGGCTATACCAATGTGGGAAAGAGCACCCTGATGAATTTGCTCGCCAAGTCCGACGTCTTTGCGGAGAACAAGCTCTTTGCTACGCTGGATACCACCGTGCGCAAAGTGGTGATAGAGAACGTGCCGTTCCTGCTGAGCGACACCGTAGGCTTTATCCGCAAACTGCCCACCCAGCTGGTGGAGGCTTTCAAGAGCACCCTGGACGAGGTCCGCGAGGCCGATGTGCTGGTGCACGTGGTCGATATCTCACACCCGGACTTCGAGGAGCAGATGCAGGTGGTGGAACAGACCCTTCGGGACATTGGCGCCGCCAACAAACCGGTGTACGTGGTGTTCAACAAGGTGGACGCCTACACCTACGAGCCCTATGACGAATTCTCGCTCACGCCCAAGCAGCCCATCAACCGCACGCTGGAGGAGCTCAAAACCAGCTGGATCGCCAGCGAAAAAACTCCCTGCATCTTCATCAGTGCCCGGGAGAAGATTGGCATCGAAAAACTCCGCAACGACCTCTACAAAATTGTTGCGGAAATTCATGCCGGCCGCTATCCTTTCAACAACTTCCTCTGGTAAGGGCAAGGCTTCATCCGCTCTGCTGTACCGGGGCCGATTGTATCATCCCCGTCGTGGCAGCTAATCGCTTGATTATTAGTAAGATGCCATATAATCCTCGTTCAAAATCCGAACGAGGATTAGTACACAAATCCATGATTATCAAGCGATTAGCTATCACAACGGGAGGGACCTTCGAGGGCGGGGAGGACCGCCACGGGCGCGAAAATGGGCGAAAACGTAGCATTGGCGGGCCAGAAGGTCCGCCAGTGGCGCAATTTGGGGCCAAAACGTGGCAGCAGTGGGACCTGCCGGGCATTAAAGCACAACAGGAGGCCACTGAGGGCACTCAGAGGGGGGGGAGATGTGCTTTAACGGGGCCCGGGGAGGTGGTTAAAGCACGGCAGGAGGCCACAGGGGTCACTCAGATGAGGGTGGGTGTGCTTTAACGGGGACCGGGGAGGGTGGTTAAAGCACAGCGGGAGGCCACTGAGGTCACTCAGATGAGGGTGGGTGTGCTTTAACGCAGCCCAGAGAGGGCATTAAAGCACAGCAGGAGGCCACTGAGGGCACTCAAAGGGGGTGGGTGTGCTTTAACGCGGCCCGGCGAGAGCGGCAACCCAGAGTCAGGGGAGCATTAAAACGCCCGGGAAGCATTAAAAGGCATAGCCCAGGCCGATGGTGAAGCTGTTCCCGAGGGCCTTGGAGGCGGTCAAGTAGCTCACGTCCAGGTGAATGCCGATAAACTTCACCCCCAGCCCCAGGGCCAGGTACGAAGGCACGGGCGCCGTGGCGGAACCGTAATGGTACCCCGCACGGGCAAAGAGCATGTCCTTCCAGGCATACTGCACGCCCCCGGCAAAAGCAAAGCCCCCGGCAAAGTAGATATCGGTATCGGCCACCAGAGACAGCCCGAACGCAAACCCATATCCCAGCCCCACAACGGCCGAAGCCGGCAGCGCATAACTCCCGCCGCCCGCCGCCTTCACGGGCGTTCCCACCGAAGCCACACCGGCCGTAGCCTTGAAACCCGCCATGGAGAAAAGCAGGAAGGCATCGGCCGCAAACGCCTGATAGGCAACCTCTTTCGTGAGTCCCTGACGGGCATATTTGGCCTTCACGCCCAGGGACAGGTAATCCGTAAACGCAACACCGGCGCCCAGGCCCACCAAAAGGTCCGAAGGCATGAAAAACGAACCGTCCGTAAGGGCAAATTCCTCGCCCATCTGGTACCCCACCGTAAGGCCCATCCCCACGCGTTTGCCAATGCGGATGCCGGAAAGCAGGTTCAGGTGGTTGGCCGATGCCACCGACGGTGCCCACCGCTGGTAAGACAACTGGACATCGCTCCCCGTGAAGGGAATGGCGGCCGGGTTATACAGGGAAGAAAGTGCCTGCGCACCGCCCACAGTAGCGGCGTCCCGATTCACGGGCAAAAACAGCATAGCCGTGTTTTGGGCCGGCAACAGCCAGGCCCCAAGCAGCAGCACCAAACTAAGCGTCCACTTTTTCATGGCGCGAAGTTACAACTTTTTTACTCCACTTCAAACCGATAACTGGCTCTAACCACTTTCCCGGAAGCCGTCCAGCCCTCCACCTGCACCCGGAAAGTGCCCGGATAGGCCGGCATAGTAAGGGGAAGATGCACTACACCGCCGGAGGGCACAGACAGTGCCGGATGCCAGTATAGCAGCTGACGCCAATCGGCCCCCTCAGCAGGAACCCCGCCGGAGTAAGCCAGGGGATAGGAAACGCCCTTGAAGTCCACCACGCGCACGCTGGGCGGGAACGAGAGCGCCGTCACGTAATTGTTCTTGGAGATAAAGTTCACCACTCCGTTGTACGGCACGCCGCCCAGCACCACCGACTGCTGATACAGGTCGATATCCTCCAGCAGCATGGCGTCAAACGACTCCAGCATGCCATGGTCCGACAGCACCACGCCGTCCATCATCACCAGCACGTTCTCCTGCATGTAATGCCGCTGGTCGGCCCCGTCGGTAAACATCATGCGGATGCGCCAGCGCCCGTCGCGCTTCACAAAAGAAAGCTGCGGGATAAACTCCACGCAAATCTCCCGTACGGTAGGGAAGCGGGTATAATCGTCCAGGTGATACCGCTTGCGGGTGCCCGGGTCCAGCAGCAGCTCCTCCCGCTTGGGCAGGAACTCCAGCAGCGTATCCAGCTGCAGCTCTGAAGCCAGGGCCGATTTCCGGGAAATCAGCAGCGAACGCTGCTCCGGCCCAAGCTCCAGCGGAGCAATCGCGCCCACCGAAGGATGCGTAAAAGGCGATGCCAGGTTAATGTGCGCCGGCTTTCCCTCCAGCGAAAGCACCTCGCACACCAGCTCACGGTCCCCGTAGATATTGTTGGTATAGAACTGAATATGGCCATTCTCAGTACTCCGGCCCAGATACACGCTGGACGGAGCGCCTGCGGTGGACAAAGTGGCGGTTACCTCACCTCCACCGGCCGACAGACCCTCTACCGTAGCGTCGATAATCTCGCCTTCATATTCACCGGCATCCCGCGAACGGGGGGCAGGGGAGCCCTGCAGGAAGGCTTCCAGCGAGCGGCCATCGGCCGGCGCAAGACCATCCTCGCGGACCACGGAAACGGCCACCGAAGCAGCCTCAGGGGCACCGGAAAGTAGCAGTGTGGCAACCTGTCCCTGGCGGGCACGGCCGCTCATGGAAAGGTGGATGCCGCCCCGGGCTTCCTCGGGCAGGGCCGGATAAGGCTTCCACGCCTTATTCAGCTGCACGCCGCCCTTCACCCGCGCCACCGATGTGGTATTGAACACAGCCAGGGTGCGGGCACCAGCAGGGTCATACGCGCTGCCGGAAGTATAGGCCACCAGAGAGTAGTTTCCGGTGGGCATGCCGGCAGGCAGACGGAACGCTCCAGCTCCGCGCCCGGCAAACAGGCCGATTTTAGCCTCTACAGCCGTCCCCTCCGCAGAAATGAGTTCCAGGTAGGACACGGCGCTGAAGTTGCTCTGCGCGCCTGTTTCGTCCACAACAAACAGGGAGCAGTACACCATGTCGCCGGCAATATAGGCATTGCGGTCCGTGACAATATAGATGCGTTCACCCGCCAGGGCCACCAGCCCCGCGAGCAGTAAAATCCAAGTACTCAGCAGTCTTTTCATTGCGCCTACTCCCAAAAATACGGTTTTTCCAGCGTGCCGCCGGCCTCTACGCAATTGATGCAGCGGTGCGGCGCCCAGCCGTTGAACGTACCCTGTTCTCCGGCCACCTTCTGCACGGGCCTGTAATTCAGTTCATAATAATAGTAGGACATCTCATTTTGCGGGACATCCACAAAATCGGCCGTGGCATTGCGCCTGATAAGGTAAGGGCTGGTAAAGAACACCCGCTTGGAGGAAACATTGCCCACAAGCACCATGCCCATCGCCTTTTTGTTCGCATTGCTCTCGCACACCACATTGCTGGGAAGCGCGCCGGGGTCCGGGGTAAAGAGGTCGCCGCCAATCTCGGCCATTTCCTCCAGCTGCCGGTTAAAATTGTAGGCTTCCCGCGAAAGCGCAAACGCCTTTACCAGAATGGAATACTTGCGGTGGTTGCGGGTGTCGGTGCGGGCAAAGGATTTCACCGGAACGCCGCGGATGATTCCGCCATCGGCCTGGAGCGATTCCGTCCCCAGCAGCACCAGTCCCTGCGAGGCCACCGACTTGTAACACCAGAAGAAAGGATAGCCGCCCATGGGCTGGTAGTATTCCCAGGTATCGGGATTAATAAACAGTTCCGGATAAAAGTCCGAATGGAATTCCCAGGTTTCCTCGTACATGAAGCCATAGTTGCCCGGACGCTCCATATGGGTATCCAGGTCTGCCAGAACATGCACATACCCTTCGTCGGCCGTAAAACGGATATCGGTAATTTCCGGCGCCGGGTCCGGGGTGAGCCAGGCCGATACATAGGTTTCCGCATCGCACTTGATCACGGTCCTGTACTGCGCATCCGAAGGCGCCCAAGGCATCTGTATCACAAAATAGCTGCCCTTGGCATGGTCGTTATCCGGATAGTACTTATTGCCTTTATCGTCCTCCACCCAGGCCTCCGCCAGCGGAATGCCCGCAGAGGAAGCGTTTAGCGGCTGCAAGTAGTTCACTGTAATGGTGCTGGTGCCGCCCACCAGGATTTTTCCGTCCACCACCAGCTGCTTCTCCAGGTCTTTTTCCTCCAGTTCCGGCTTGTACGGATACACGCAGGCGCCCACCAGGAGCGCTGCCAACGCTGTTATCACAAACTTTTTCATCAGAACAGGAGATTAATGTTAATGTAAGGAATCTGGCTGGCGAACACCGACAGCATATAGCCGTTCAGGTTGCCGCTGTGGTCGGTCTTGAAGAACACGGAATAAGGGTTCTTCCGGCCCGTAATGTTATATACGCCGATAGTAAACGACGCATGCACCCAGGCCCGTTTGTAATGACCCGGGTCTATGTTAAGCGCTGCATCCATGCGGAAATAGTCCGGAATGCGGTAGCTGTTGCGCTCACTGTAGGCCAGGTGCCAGTCTCCGTTGTAACGATATCGGCCTATGGGGATGGTGGTAGGCCGTCCCGTGGAATAGTCCAGGTTCACCGACAAGCTAAAGCGGTGGGTCATGGCCCAGTTGAGCGCCAGTTTAATCTCGTGCGGTTTGTCGTAGGGGGCATTGTACCAGGCACCGCCATTGATGGTTTCCGTGCCGCGGTCCTGCATCTCGCGCAGCTGGCTGCGGGAATAACTGTAAGAGAGCCAGCCGGTTACCTTGCCCACAGGGCGCTTCATCATCACCTCCACGCCATAGGCCCGTCCAAACACAGGCACCAGGGCGTCGGCCAGTTGCGGATTCATGGACAACATGGCGCCGCTCTTGTAATCCAGCGCGTTGCGGCTTTGCTTGTAATAGCCCTCCAGGGACAGGTCGATTCCAGAGCCCAGGAGCGTCCAGTACACGCCCGCGGCGCCCTGCCAACCGGTTGTCGGCGCAATATCGGCCGACGACAACCGCCAGGTATCCATGGGCGACACCGCCGCCGTATTGGAAATGAGGTGGATATACTGCCGCATGGTGTTAAAGCCCGCCTTGATGGAGAAATTCTCTACCGGCGACACTTTGGTGGAAATACGGAATTCCGGGCCGATGTAGAACTTGCTGGGGTTCAGCGCCAGGAACGAGGACAGGCGGATACCCGCATCCACGGAGAAAATGTCCGTAATAGCCCAGTTGTCCGACACGTACAACGCCGGTTCAAAGCCCCATTCGCGGTTCAGGCGGGTGGCCTTTACCTGGGAATTGGGGCCGAAAGGAGCCATGATGCCCGGATCCAGGCCGTAGCCCACCAGGTCCACGCCCGCTCCCAGGGTATGCCGACCCAGCGGAATGCTGCCGCCAGCCTTTACAAAGGCCTGACGGATAAATGTTTGCATATCGTATGCCCCGGTTTCCCAGGCATGGGCGCCAATGGTGTTGGCGTAATGGTCATAGCCGGCGCTTATCTTCCAGTTTTTGCCATCGGCCCCCTTGTGCTTGTAGGCAACAGAGCCGTTGATGTTGGTGTAGCGGAAGGTGGTGTCTCCGCTAAACCCAAACTTGTCGCTGGCAAAATAGCCGAAGGCCTGGATGGAATTCTCGCTGTCAAAGTGGTGCGTCACGGACAGGTTGGCATCGCCGAACATGGCACTGCCGCCCGCGTAAGCGCTGTTTTTGGGCAGGAGTATCATCAGGTAGTCCGAATAGGTGATGCGCCCGCCGGCAACAAAGGTGGTCTTTTTGCCGATTGGCCCTTCCACATGGGCGCGGCTGGTCAAAAGGCCGATACCCACCGAGCCATGCACGCGGTCGGTGCTGCCTTCTTTGGTACTCACCTGAAGCACCGACGAGATGCGTCCCCCGTATTCTGCCGGAATGGAACTCTTGTACAGCTGCACCTCGTCCACCAGGTCCGGGTTAAAGCTGGAGAACATGCCAAACAGGTGGCTGGGGTTGTAAATGGTGTTGTCGTTGTACAGGATGAGGTTTTGGTCGGCCGATCCGCCGCGCACGTTGAAACCGCCGGAGGCCTCGCCCACCGTCTTCACGCCGGGCAGCGTAAGCACGGCCTTGATAATATCGCCCTCGCCAAAAGCGGAGGGTATCTTTCCAATGGTGCGCATGCTCACGCTTTCCACGCCCATGGCGGTATTGCGGTGCTGCGCCATACTCTCTGCCGACACAATGGCTCCCTTAAGGAGAATCACCTTCTCGCTCATCACTACGTCCAGTTCCCCGGGCCCGTGCACCACCACGCTCAGTTCCAGGTCCGTTTTGTTATCGGCATTGAAATTCAGTTTGTTATCGCCAACGGGAAGGGTAATGTTGTACTGTCCCTTGGCATTGGAACGCACATAGGTGGAGGTGTTTCCGTCAAAGATGACCACACCGGGAAGCGGCAATCCGCTTTCGGCCTCATACACTGTTCCGCTTACGCGGGCCGTGCTGCCTTTGGCCTCCGTGCCAATCTCGTAGATTTTGTTCCTGTAGGTGGCTGTAAGAGCGTTTTGGGCATAGTTCACTGTGGCGGTATCCTCTTTTTGCTCTGAGAAATAACCGTCCGGCAATCCCATTCCCACTTTGTTCACGGTGCGCGCAGGCACCATGCCCTCTTGTGCCTCGCGCGTGGGGTGCCACACCAGGGTATGTTCGTCGGGGAAAATGCTTTCCTCCGGATGGCTGGCCTCACGCATTTTGCGCCGGGCAGCCCCGCCGCCCAGCTTTTTCACCTTGCCGCCCGTGAGCGTATAATACGTGTCTTTGGGGACAAAGAACGTAATCACTTCCGGGCTGTAATTGTTATCCCAGTCCAGGGGCAGTTCATTTTGCCGATGGGCGTCGTTTCGGAGCACTTTGCGGCGCTGCAGCAGGAGGGGCTCCTGTCCGTCCTTGAGCACCTCGAAAAAGCCCTCCGGAGCATCCGGGTAGCCCAGGTACTGCAAGTTCACAAAACGGCGGCCTTCCAGGGTGAACCACGCCACCTGGTCACGGTCCAGCACAATGGCGGCCGCCTGCTCCGAGGGACGCGTCACCAGGTCTCCGGTGAAGGCGTCCGGATTCAGCCACACCTCCCGGTAGAATTTGCCGTTATAGAGCAAATCCCCCTTGGAGAAGTAGCGCGTGTTCCAGTACACGGTGCCATTGTAGCGGTACGGATATACCGCCGGCGTACGGCCCCTGTACAGGGTGGACAATTCTCCCGCCTGCTGCTGGAAATCCTGGGCTTGCACCAGCGCAGCGGAACCCAGGAGTCCCGCTGCACAGATGCTTTTAAGTAATAAGTGCTTGACTTTCACTGTATTAATACGTGTTGTTTTTCACCGAATCCGGAATGGCGTCTATCTTTTTGTAGGTATCCACCTCTTTGCCGCCATCCGACACAAGGGTAAGGGTTCCGCCCTCTTGCGTGGCCGTATAAGGTCCCCAGGACTTTCCGGCGCTGTATTTCCCGGATAGTTTGCCTGCGGCGGAATCTACACTGTAATTGCCGCGAAATACCGTATATCGGCCCTGGCCCAGTTTCTGGTACAGGGTAAAGGTGCCTGCAGCGGCAAACTCCACATACACCTCAACAGTCTCCGAGCCCACGGTGGCTTTGGTGGCCACACCGGTGAGTTCCCACGCGCCGGTTACATCCAGCGCAGAAGAAGCATTATTCTTGTTGCAGGCCGCAAACAACGTTACGGCTACTGCCAAAAGCCAAAACTTTTTCATACTATAACCATCCTCCTGTACCGTTGCCACCGTCCACGTCGCGGGCGATGAGTGAAATTTCCTGGGTGAGCGCCATACCGCCGGGAGGATTGTTGCCTCCACCTACGTGGTCACCGCCACCCACGGCGGTAATCTTGATTTTACCGGAGCCCAACTTGGTGGGATACACATACAGGCGGCCAAACTGCACGCAAGCCTTTCCGCTCTCATCCATAATAGCCGGATGCTTGGCGTCGTTAGCCGGTTTCACGTTATCCAGCCCCATGGAAGTGATGGTTTCCTGAGGAACTTCCACGGAAAGGTAGGTCAGGGACGTGGAGGATGTACCGAACAAGGGGGTAAGGTCTATCCACTGGGAGCGGCCAATCTGGGCCGTTTCCGTGGGCGTTCCCTCAATGTGCATCATCACGCGCCAGGCATCGATGGCACCCGTTCCCATCTGGTGATAATAGGGAGCCAGATTGAGCGGGGCAATGCTCCACCCGGTCTGGTAGGTCTTGGTAGCCGTACTGGCAATCCGCTGGTCAATGTCGTCCGTAGAAGCCAGAATCAGTTCCTTGAACGCCTGCACGGTATATTTCTTACCCAGCTGCTTGGCATAGGAGAGGGCCAGGGCCACCACGCCGCTCACGTGCGGGCAGGCCATGGAGGTTCCCTGCATATAGCCATAGTCGGAACCGGCAATATCCTTGGGCAGGGTAGAGAGCACCATGGACTTTTGATACTGCTCTTTGGTTCCGGTCAGATGGCCGGCTTCTCCGCCGGGCGCACAGATGTTACAACCCGGACCGTAATTGGTATAGTAGGTGGGCAGGAAGTCCGGACCAAAGGCCGACACACTGATGATATCGTAAAAGGCACCCGGGTAATGGGCATAGTTGTGATTCTCATTACCGGCGGCAAAAATGGCAATGTTGCCGTCCAGCACGCTGTTGTTCTTGCAGGCCTCAAAGTAATGGATGGCATCAATTTCTGCCGACCCGGTAGAAGCGATAAAGGCATTGTCCGAGGCAAAAGGCACGGTGAAACCATAAGAGCAGGAAATGACAGACGCGCCGTTATCCGCAGCATACTTGATGGCCCTGGCCGTAGAACCGCCTCTTCTTCCGGAGAAAATCTGGCATGACATAATGCGGCAACCGTCTTTTTTGCCGCTGCCGCCGGCAATACCGGCCACACCGCGATTGTTGTTGCTCACGGCAGCAATGGTGCCGGCGCAGTGGGTTCCGTGACCGGAATCATCCTTGTTCTCCCAATTGATGTTGGCGTTGTTGTCCACGAAATTGAAGCCGTAAACATCGTCAATGTAGCCGTTTCCGTCGTCATCGATGCCGTTTCCGGGAACTTCGCCGTCGTTTTTCCACATATTGTCCACCAGGTCAGGGTTGGTGTAGCAAACGGCCTCGTCCACCACCGCCACAATAATGTCGGGATCTCCGCAGGTGAGGCGGCTCCAGACGTCTTTCACATTGACGTCTGCGCCCTTCACAGCGGTAGGAGAATAGGTTTTGCTACCCTGGTTGTTGTAGTGCCACTGGTCCAGCAGCATGGGGTCGTTGAAACCATCCTTTGTTCCCTTTGTCTGAACAAGCTCTTGGGCGGGGTAGGCAATGCCATCGGACGCTTTCTGCGGATAGCATACGTATTCCGCCATGGCTACGGAAGCCATTCCGGCCGCTTTGCGGATTTCCTGGTGCACATTGGCACCTTCCTCAAGGGTAACGACATACCAGCGGTCCAGGCCAAACCGGCTTTCCAGTTCTTTCCGGTCTTTACGGGAAACAAAAAGGGGCTCAACCGAAGCAATTCCTTTGCTCTCAAGCAAGTCGGAGAGCATTTCCTCCGTGGGAACGGATGCAAATTTCAGCTGGAAGGAAGACGTGCTGTAGTCATCGCTGAGCTGCACCACTTTGGTTTCCAATGAGCCTTGAGAAGCGGCAGTTTCCGCTTCCGGGCCCATTTTTTCCTGCCGGCAAGACACCGTGGCCACAGCCACAGCAGCTACAAACAGTAAATAGCCTTTTTTCATGTGCCTTTTTTCTCTTTTTTACGACAAGAGGCCCGGCGGCTTCCCGCCGGGTCTCAAATGTCGCAATATCAGTAATTTAACTTACTTGACAAAGGGCGTTACAGCCTTGGTCTCAACTTTACCGCCCTTGGGCTGGGAAACATTGCGGCCGCTGTAGTTCACGGCTTTGGTTTCCACGGAGATGGATTTTACCTCGCGCTCGTACTTGACAACCGGCCTGCTGTAGCGGGTAGCGGAAGAGGACAGGACCTCGTCCTTCACCTGGCCATTGGAGGCAGCTGCAGGAGCAATGGTAGGAGTTCCACCAACAGCGGAAGGAAGCGTAATCTTAAATGTACCGTCGGAGTTACCATAGTACCACTTGCCGAGAACAGGCATACCCACATACATTTCCTCTGCAGGCCAGGTGATAGCACCATCTTTCAGGGTTCCGGTAGGTTCGGTTTCAATCATGAAGAAACCATAGTTCTGGTTAACTAAAATACCATAGTCCTGAGCTTCGATAACAACAGCATCAGGTTTGGTAGCGTCGATAACAACCTCGGCATTTCTCCAGTTGCCATTCTCGTACGGCGCCATCTCTTCTGGAGTGATACCGAAGAAGGCGGCGACAACAGCGCACTGGAAACCGGTAACCATGTACAGACCCGGCGTGGTAGCTTCCTCATAGACATCGCAAGAGGTAGTCACATCGGCTTTGCCGTTGAACAGGCCGTTGAAGAAACCATCGGTGATGGTACCCTTACCCAGGCTATTCCAAACGTACGGAAGAGCTTCAGTGGTATAATTCGCTATCGCATAGCCTTCCTTGCTGCCGTTGGTTGCCCAAACCACCACATAGTAGGTAGTCTTGGGGTCCATTTTCTCAGCAATGGTGTAGTGGCCACCGTCGGCGTTGATCTCGGCCAGCACATCCTCGCTAACTACATATTCGCCGTCAAGGTCTGCCTTGGCATCGTTCAAGACCGCATCGGTACCATACTTTTGAACAACGCTTGCGGTATAGAAGGCAATGTGAACCTCTTTCAGGTCTTCGCCGCTTACACCGTAAGCGAAGGAGTCATATTTGTGGAAGTTCTTGTAACGGGCAGGGGTATCCTCTGTGAAGACAGATACCTTAACATCCAAATTCTCATCATCGGCGGCAGCTACATGGTAGAAAGAGAGGCTCTGGGCATTCTGAGCAACAGACTCGGTGATTTCTTCCGTGGTCTTGTTGAAGGAAACGGCTACCAGGGTGTACTCGCCGGTGGTTTCAGGAGAAACACCGAACTGCGCATAATAGATTTCCTCGTCCTCGTCGAACGTGAACTCACTGACGGTCACAACGTTTTCTTCTTTACCGGCGGAGATAGCATCTACGCGGGCCTGTACCTGCACAGAGTTGAGGCTGCCTTCGTAAATGGCATAGTCAACCTTGGCGACATCGGCACCAACCGTAAAGAGAATAGGGGTAATACCCTTGTCGGGGTAATCTGCATCAACCTCCAGGCTGTAGTCTACGCGGAGATAACCCTCTGCGATAGCAACAGGAGCATTCAGCTTGAAACCATACCAATAACCACCGGAAGTGGGCATGTAGTAGGCCAGGTTGAAGATAAATCCGCCATGGCCGTCATAGTAGCACGGAGGATAGCTTTCACCGTTGTTCGTGTAGAACTTGATGGCATCGCCATTGTACGGGGTGGAAGCATTGTTCTGGTAGTAGTTGTAGTAGTCGGCATACCACACCTCGGAATTTCTGGTGCTGTTGAACCAACCATGATATTGAGGGAGCACCTCAATATAGTCATATTTAACACCATTCACTTCCAACTGTACATCCGTATGCCACAGGAAGCTCATCTGAACGTCGGTGCCCCAAGGACCTTCGCCTTCGGTGCCGTCTGCAGGGGATACCAGTTTACCGCCGGTGGTGGTGCAATAACGAATACCATTCACTTCATAGTACTGGAGATAGACATCGTCATGAACCTCTCCCCAGAAAACATCATCGGAGAAAGTGAGCATGGCTTTCTTGGAGCCATCTTCGGTCATGAAGTCCACCATTTCCACACACAGGACGGAGAAATCAAAAGCAATGGCTCCGCTGTTATAGTGGGAAACATAGGCGTTGTCGTCGTTCAGCTGAACGGAGAAGGAGCAGGTCTTACCTTCTTCGATGTCGGCGAAGGTAACCTCCAGTTCGGTCTCGTCCTGGCCGTCGGCAAATTCGATGTCGCCGAATTGGAAGACGTCCTTGTCCTCAGAAACCACGGTAAAGGGAACCGTGATAGCACCGCTGGTGTTGGTACGGGCAACCGTAATGGTTACACTACGATCCATATCGGGGCTATAAATGTGACTGCCACTCGTCTCCTGAATGGGGAAATAGACGCCATAGCATCCTTCCGGATCCGGAGTGCCGGGCTTTATCTGCTCCTCTTTCTGGCAAGACACCACGGCGAGGGCAGTTACGGCTGCAGCTAAAAGAATATTAATAAACTTTTTCATACGTGTTCCTCATTTAATTAGTCAGTAACACCGTCACGAAGGGTCGGGTTCTGGTCCATCTTGGGCAGTTCACCGTTCGTGTTGTCAACAATGCTGAAGTTGGTGTTCAGCTCTTTGTTGGAGAAGCGCATCAGCAGCCAGCCGTCGTCGGCGGCCATATTGAAGCGGAATGCAGGAGAAACATTGGTGCTCTCGGGCGTGCCCAGGAAGCGCACCAGGGGTTTGTTCAGACGCTTGGTATCGTGGATAGCGAAACCTTCACCCCAGAGTTCGATACGACGCTGGAACCAGATTTCATCGGCCAGGTTACGAGCGCCGAAGGCAGCATTGTACTCAGGATCACGATAGGTCTTCACAAAGTCTTCGAGAATCTGCTTGGCCTTGGCTTCGTTACCACTCTTCAGATAGCCTTCTGCCTGGATGAGAATCATTTCCTCAACACGCATCAGCGGCATATCCTCAGCGTTTTCAGTGGTGCCGATAGGGGTACAACCGAACTTCACGTTGGTATAAGGAACGAAGGCGTATTTTTCTGAATACTCAAAATCAGCAATATCCTGACCGGAAACTTTACCGGCCCCGCCGGCATCCCAGGTAAGACTATTCAGAAGCGGGGAGTAAAGGTTTTCATCCACCCACCAGCCCTTACGCACATCCGAAGAGGAAATCTTGTCGTACAGGATTTTGTTGATGCAGGTGTAGGTACCGGTACCGGCGGCATAGGCCTTAGCGGAGAAGGAACGCAACCAGGAAGAGGTGGTAGCATAAAGGGAGGTCTTGGCGGCATCGGCGGTCATGTCAAAGCCCCAGAGCCAGTTGTGCTCTTCGATATCCTGGAAAGCGGGCTTGCTCACCTCCTCAATGGTAGCAGGAGTGTAACCCTCAGCAGCGGCTTCTGCATCGGCGGCGGCGGCAGCATAGTTGCCCATGTTCAGGTTGGCGCGGGCGCGGAGACCGTAAGCCACCTGCTGGTCAATGTACTTTTTGTTACTGCGCTCGAAACCCTCCAACTTCTCAATAGCGTCGTCCAGGTCCTTCATGATAATCTCATAAATCTGGGCAACGGTAGCGCGGGGGTTATGAGTGGGATCCGGAGTCTCCTTGGAGCAAATGGGCACGCAAAGATCGTCCTTGTGGTCCGTGTAATTGAACTGGAAGTCGCTGGCGAGCAGCATGTAAGCATAGGCGCGGAGAGCCTCGGCCTGGCCCATCATGGCAAGAACCTCGGGATCTTCCACATCCTCGCCGAAGCCGGCCAGGAAATCGTTCACGGAAGCAATAATGCTGTAAGGAGCACGGTAACGGATAACCGGGTTACGGTAGTTGGCGTTACGGGAAGAGTACTCACCGCACACGGAGAACCAGTTGTAGTTGTTGTCGGATGCGGTGGCGTCGGCACTCTCAAGGTCGTTGCAGAAGAGCATCATGAGCACGCCAAAGTCGTCCGGAGTACCATAGTCGTAGTAGTTCGGCATACCCAGCGGGTTGAAAAGACCGTTGAACGATGCAGCGGAACGGGAAGGAACAGCGGCATTGGTGGCCTGAAGCTGACTCTTGAGCATGGTGCCGCTCTGAGGGACAATCTCATTGAGCTTGGTGCAGGAAGCACCCAGCACGAGTCCCACGAATAAAACCGAAATATATGTATTGAGTTTCATTGCTTGAACGGTTTTAAATTAGAAGGTAAGGGTAATACCACCGGTGATATTCCGCATGGCGGAGTAGTAACCGCTGTTCAGACCGGTACCGCTGGTCATGGAACCAAGGCCCATGGAGAAGCGAGGGTCGATACCCTTGCGGGCAGTAAGGACACCCAGGTTGTCACCGGCAACATAGATACGCAGACCCTGGATATGAATCTTCTTGGTCCACTTGGCCGGGAACGTATAACCGAGGGTTACATTGTTCACGCTCAGGTAGCTGGCGCTCACCAGGAAACGGTCAAGGGCGCTCTGGGCCACCTGGATATCGCCATCGTTACGAGGGATATTGGTGTTGGTGTTGGTCGGGGTCCAGGCGTTCAGGATATCCTTGTGCCAGGCGTTACCGGCCGAAGCCTGCGTGTGCATGAGGTTCTGGTAAGTACCGTCATAGTATTTACCACCGAGCTGGTAGGACAGCTGGATGCTGAAGTCTACACCGTAAGCGCTGAGGGAGGTACCGAAACCACCGTACACAGCGGGAAGAACGGTGCCAAGATCATACTGGGAAGCCTCGGAAAACTTGGTGCTGACTTTGGTCTCAGTGAGATTGTTGTCAATCATCTTCTGGGTAGGACGCTGCACAAATGCACCGGCCTTCAAGTCTTCGTAGTCTTCCTTCAGGAATTCACCGTAGTACTGGGCCTGACCTTCCTGGTTTACACCTGCGTAACGGTACATGTAGGCCTCGTACAGGGAACCACCCACCTTATAGATGTAGTTGCCGCCGCGGATACCGTCCTCGGAAACACTTTCATCCAGGGAGAGAATCTTGTTCTTGTAGTGGCTCAAGTTGAAGTTCCAACTCCAGTTGACGTTGCGGTTGCGGATGATGGCACCGTCCAGGGACAGTTCCACACCGTTGTTCAGGATGGAACCCACGTTCACCGGGATACGACCGGTAGGGTTACCGGCGCTCAGCGGAACGTTCTTGGAATAGAGCAGGTCCGTGGTCTTACGGGAGAAGTACTCGATGGTACCGTTCAGGTAGCCCTTGAAGAGCTCGAAGTCCGTACCGATGTTGAAGGAATGCGAGGTTTCCCAGGTGAGGTTCTCATTACCCACGTAGCTGAGTTCTACAGCATAACCGGTATCTTTGTTCCAGGAGTGGGTGTACTGGTCCGAGTAGGGATAGTAGCTACCCAGGTTATCGTTACCCTGCACACCGTAGCTCACTTTCAGTTTGAGCATATCCACAAACTTGGCATTGAACCAAGACTCCTTGCTGATGAGCCAGGCGGCACCGAAGGAACCGAAGTTACCCCACTGGTGCCCCTGTGCAAAGCGGGAAGAGGCATCGCGACGGTAGCTACCGGAAACGAAGATACGGCCGTCGTAGTCGTACTGGGCGCGGGCCAGGAAACCCTGGGTCACATAGCGGTTGGTGTAGGAATGGGCGCTTACGTTGGAATCTGTACCGTCAGCATTGTTGAGTTCACCCACATACGGGTTAAACAGGTGGTTGTTGCTGCCGCTCAGGCTCTGGTACGTATAGCTGTAATTCTCGTAACCGGCCAGGAAGTCCAGGTTGTGGACATCGGCGATATCGAACTTATATTCGGCCAGATACTGCTGGTTCACGGTGAACATGCGGCCGTGGCCCACACTCACGTAACCATCCGTACCGGAGGAACCGGCGAACTGGCTGCTCAGTTCACTGGAACGGGTGTTGTCGCTGGTGAAACCAATGTTGGCATTCAGGGACAGGCCCTTGATAGGAGTGAGGTTGATACCGAACTTACCGGTGAGAACGTCGGCGTAGGAACGGTTGCTGTCAAACTCATTGTCGCGGACAGCGTTCCCCACGATGGAAGGACGATGCTGGTTGGAGTTGGTGGATATGTCGTACACAATACGACCGTCCTCCTTAAGGATATAAGGATTGCCGTTCTCGTCCAGCTTACGCACGTACAGCGGATAGATGGGGCCAATATTGTTGGTGATATAGAACAGGTTACCGGAAGAACCGAAGCTGTCGGACCAGTCTGCCGTCTGGGAATCGGAATGCGAGAAGCTCAGGCTGGTGGAGAAACGCAGCCAGCTCTTAGCCTGATAGTCGGCGTTGATACGGCCCGTGTAACGCTTGTAGTCGGAGTTGTTAACAATACCTTTGTTCTGCAGGAAACCTACGTTGGCGTAGTAGTTGAACTTGCTGCCACCACCGGAAGCGCTCACATTGTATTCGTGACGGAAGCCGTTGTGGAAGGTTTCTTTGTACCAGTCGTCCGGGGTGTAGTAGAACTCACCGTCAAAGTAACCCAGCGTTGCGTTGGGGTTCAGCTTGAAGTTGGTACCCACCAGGTTCTGTCCGTCCGGAACAGTGTATACCAGATAACCTAGACCACCGTTTTTCTCGTCCAGGAGGTACTGGTTGGCATAAGCGTAGCTCTCTGCCACAGAGTGACCGGAATACAGATACTGGTTGTACAGCATGGTGTAGTAGGTCTCGTAGTACTGACCGGGATCGGAGATAACGTCGTACTGCGGGATGAGGCGGGAGTTCACGCCCCAACGGCCGTCGAACTTCACCTGGGCGTCGCCGCTCTTACCTTTCTTGGTGGTAATAATCACAACACCGTTTGCACCGCGGTGACCATAAATGGCGCTGGCGGCAGCATCCTTAAGAACGGACATGGACTCAACATCCTGCGGGTTGATGTCGGAGATGGAGCCATCGTACGGAACACCGTCCACAATGTAGAGCGGGGCGTTGGAGGCACTCATGGAACCGATACCACGGATGCGGATCGTGGGAGCACCACCGCCGGACGGGTCGCCGCTGGCGGAAGTTACCTGCACACCAGGGGTGGTACCGGCGAGGGCGCTGGTAACGCTGGTGGCCACTTTTTTCTCGATGACCTCAGTTTCCACCTGGGCGGCGGAACCCGTGAAGGAACTCTTGGTTGCGGTACCATAGGCCACAACGATGGTCTCCTCCAGGAGCTGGTTGTCATCTGTAAGGACAATGGCGATGGAAGTGCGGTTGTTCACCTGGATCTGGGCGTTTTGATAACCCATGCAGTTCACTTCCAGAACACCATTGGCGGGAACGTTAATGGTAAATGCACCGTTAACGTCCGACATGGTATACACAGTGCGGCTACCCTGCAGGAGCACGTTGGCACCCACAATAGCCTCACCAGCCTCGTTCTTCACAGTACCCTTCACAGTGATGTTCTGTGCCTGGGCTGCTACAGACAGAGCCAGTAATACCATGGCCGTGAAAAAAATGCGGATTTTTTTCATAAGCACAATAGATTAATTAAACATAAATATTGATACACGTTTCATAGTTTGCGCGAGCAATACACTACTTTTTGTCCGTATACAATTACGGATATACGGCTGCAAAGATTGGAAAACAATTTCAATTTTGCAAATCCGCCCAAAAGTGCATTTAATGCGATATATTAAGTCTTTTCGGTCAGTTAAATCCTTATTTATTTAAAATTTGGGGCAAGATAGTTATATTTTATGAGAAAAACACAATCTTTTATAATAATTTAAAACTTTAAAAATTTTTTAATTTTTTTAAATAATTACGTTCATCGCTTATTTTCAATCCCTTGTACCTTCTTAAAAACCTGTAACCCCCTCGTACGTATGCGCACGTGTACATAAATAAAAAGTAAATGGGCCATGCTCAATTTGCACGGCCCATTTTCAATAAATACTTCTTCTTATTCGCTGAAACGGGCCTTCAGATACTCGCGGTTCAGGCGGGCAATGTGATCGATGGTAACGTGCTTGGGGCACTCCATCTCGCAGGCGCGGGTGTTGGTGCAGTTGCCAAAGCCCAACTCGTCCATCTTGGCCACCATGGCGCGGGCGCGGCGGGCGGCTTCCGGACGGCCTTGCGGCAGCAGGGCCAGGGAGCTTACGCGGGCAGCCACAAACAGCATGGCGGAACCGTTCTTACAGGTGGCAACACAGGCGCCGCAACCAACGCAGGCGGCTGCATCCATGGACAGCTCTGCATCGTCGTGCGGGATGAGCTGCGTATTGCCGTCCTGGGCGCTGCCGGCACGTACGGTAATGAAACCGCCGGCCTGCATAATCTTATCGAAGGCGGTACGATCCACCACCAGGTCCTTGATTACCGGGAAAGCGCCGCTGCGCCAAGGCTCCACGGTGATGGTGGCACCGGGTTTAAAGTGACGCATGAACAGCTGGCAGGTGGTTACCTGGTCGTCCGGACCGTGGGCACGGCCGTCCACATACAGGGAACAGGCACCGCAGATTCCCTCACGGCAGTCGTGGTCGAAGGCGATGGGCTCGATGCCCTTACGAATGAGTTGATCGTTCAGGATATCCAGCATTTCGAGGAACGAAGCATCTTCCTCCACATCCGTAACGTGGTAGGTCTCGAAATGGCCTTTTGCTTTGGCGTTCTTCTGACGCCATACTTTTACATTATATTCCATACTCGGGATTAGTCTTTGTAGTTACGGGTTGCAATCTTGATGTTTTCGTACTTGAGTTCTTCCTTGTGCAGCTCCGGCTCCTTGCCTTCGCCCTTGTATTCCCAGGCGGCTACATACATGAAGTTCTCGTCGTCGCGCTTGGTCTCGCCTTCTTCCGTCTGCATTTCCTCGCGGAAATGGCCACCGCAGGATTCGCGGCGGTTCAGGGCGTCATAGGCCATGAGTTCACCAATGTCAAAGAAGTCTACCAGGCGCAGGGCTTTTTCCAGTTCCTGGTTAAATTCCTCGTTGGTGCCGGGTACGCGGACCGTCTTCCAGAATTCTTCGCGGAGCTTCTTGATTTCCTCGATGCCCTTCTTGAGGCCGGCCTCGTTGCGCGCCATACCTACATATTCCCACATAATGTGACCCAGTTTCTTGTGGATGGCATCTACCGGCTCCGTACCCTTCACGGCAAAGAGCTTGGCGATGCGCTCCTTCACGGCTTTTTCCGCCGCTGCAAATTCAGGGGCGTTGGTATCCGTCTTGGGCTCGGCAAATTTATGGGAAAGATAATCGCCGATGGTGTAAGGCAGCACAAAGTAACCGTCGGCAAGGCCCTGCATAAGGGCACTGGCACCCAGGCGGTTGCCGCCGTGGTCCGAGAAGTTGGCCTCGCCAATGGCATACAGGCCCGGAATGGTGGTCTGGAGGTCATAGTCTACCCACAGGCCGCCCATGGTGTAGTGGATGGCCGGGTAAATCATCATCGGCTCCTCCCAAGGGGAAGTGGAGGTAATCTTTTCGTACATGTCGAAGAGGTTACCATACCGCTCCTGCACCCGCTGGTGACCCAGGCGCTTGATGGCGTCGGCAAAATCCAGGAATACGGCCAGGCCGGTCTCGTTTACGCCGTAACCGGCATCGCAGCGCTCTTTGGCGGCGCGGGAAGCCACGTCACGCGGAACCAAGTTACCGAAGGCCGGATAACGGCGCTCCAGATAGTAATCCCTGTCCTCTTCCGGAATCTGGGACGGTTTGATCTGGTGGCTGCGCAGTTTGGCAACATCTTCCTTCTTCTTGGGTACCCAGATGCGGCCGTCGTTACGCAGGGACTCTGACATAAGCGTCAGTTTGCACTGCTGGTCGCCGTGTACCGGAATACAGGTAGGGTGAATCTGGGCAAAGCAAGGATTGGCGAAGAAAGCACCTTTGCGGTAGGCCTGCATGGCGGCGCTGCCGTTGGAGTTCATGGCGTTGGTGGAGAGGAAATAGGTATTGCCATACCCACCGGTTGCCAGCACAACGGCATGGGCGCCGAAGCGCTCGATTTCACCGGTAACGAGGTTACGGGCGATGATACCCTTGGCCTCACCGTTGATAATCACCAGATCCAGCATCTCGTGACGCGGATAGCTCTTCACGGTGCCGGCGGCAATCTCCTTGTTCAGGGAAGCATAGGCACCCAACAGGAGCTGCTGGCCGGTTTGTCCGCGGGCGTAGAAGGTACGGCTCACCTGCACACCACCGAAGGAACGGTTGGCCAGGTATCCGCCGTATTCACGGGCAAAAGGAACACCCTGTGCCACGCACTGGTCGATAATGGCGGCACTTACCTCTGCCAGACGATACACGTTGGCTTCGCGGGAACGATAGTCACCACCTTTGATGGTGTCGTAGAACAGACGGTAAACGGAGTCGTTGTCGTTCTGGTAGTTTTTGGCAGCATTGATACCACCCTGGGCGGCAATGGAGTGCGCCCGGCGGGGGGAGTCGCTGATGCAGAAAATCTTGACGTTGTAGCCCATCTCACCCAGAGACGCAGCTGCAGAAGCGCCGCCAAGACCAGTACCTACCACAATCACTTCCAGCTTCCGTTTGTTGTTCGGAGAAACAATCCGGATTTCTGCTTTACGCTTGGACCATTTTTCTTTGAGCGGTCCGTCCGGAATCTTGGAAATAAGTTTAGAATCGGCCATATAGTTAATAATTGTATTTGCTAACTCGCAAAATTAAGCATTTTTCGTGAATAAATTAGGACTTTTCGTTAAAAAAGCGAACCACTCTCGTCCGGATTGTATTTTCGCTGAGCCAGATAGGCGTCCATTCCCAGGTGCTGGTAGGCCAGTTCCGTGGCGATACGCCCCCGCTGGGTGCGGATAATGAAACCCTCCTTGATAAGGAAAGGCTCGTACACCTCCTCCAGCGTTCCGGCATCCTCACTAATGGAAGTGGCCAGCGTACCAACGCCCACCGGCCCTCCTTTGAAGGTAAGGATCATGGTGCGCAGAATCTTGTTGTCGATGGCATCCAGTCCGCGCTTGTCAATCTTGAGCTTATTCAGCGCAAAACGCGTGATTTCCAGGTTGATACGACCGTCTCCGAGCACCTGTGCAAAGTCCCGCACGCGCTTGAGGAGCGCATTGGCGATACGCGCCGTACCGCGGCTGCGAAGGGCAATCTCATAGGCGGCATCATCGTCAATTTCCAAAGCAAGAATGCGGGCGCTGCGAAGGACAATGTGTTTCAAATCCTCCGTATCGTAATATTCCAGCGCGCAGTTAATGCCAAAGCGGTCCCGCAGCGGCGCCGTCAGCAAACCACTCCGCGTGGTGGCCCCCACCAGCGTAAAAGGATTCAGGTTGATGCGCACGGAACGCGCCCCCGGTCCTTTGTCAATCATGATATCAATCACGTAATCTTCCATGGCGGAGTACAGGTACTCCTCCACCTCCGGAGAAAGCCGGTGGATTTCATCGATGAACAGCACATCCCCGGCCTCCAGGCCGGTGAGGAGCCCCGCCAGGTCCCCGGGCTTGTCCAGCACCGGACCGGAAGTCACCTTCATGTTCACGCCCATCTCGTTGGCGATGATATGGGCCAGCGTGGTTTTTCCAAGTCCCGGAGGCCCGTGGAACAAAACATGGTCCAACGCCTCCCCACGCATTTTGGCGGCCTTTATATAGATATTCAGATTGGATACAATCTCCTTCTGTCCGGTAAAATCGTCCAGCCCCTGGGGGCGGATAATTCCCTCAAATTCGTTATCTTTGCGGTCTGCCGGATTGTGCGGATCAAAGTCGGTCATGGCTCAAGGTTCAATCAATTCAAATACAAATATAGTTTTTATTTTTAAGAATTGTTGTTTTTAATGTGCTTGTCAATATGTTGAAAACTATCTATAAGCCATTAAAAATCAATATATTGAGTAAAAAATAAATTGTTGAAAACCTGCTGATATCGTGTGGATGGCCTGTTAGTGGCCGGTGCGGAAATCTTACCCACAAAAGCCGGGAGGGTTATGAACAGGGTTATCAACAGGTTATCAACAGCCAAAACCAAGGGAATGTTGATAAGTCAAAAATCAACTGCACTGCTGCAAAAACAACTTCAAGAAAAGGAAGAAGTCTTTTGCGGCGGGCTCTTCTTGTCGGCCCGGTGGATGGTCCTGTCCCAGGTGGCGCAGGAAGACGTCCACTTTATCCTGCTCCCCACCCGGGAATCGGCAGAATACTGCGCGGCAGACCTATATAATATGGTAGAAGGGGACTGCGTGTTCTTCCTGCCGGAGATGGGAAAAAGCGTGGAGCGCAGCAATTATAAATCGTCCCTGGGCGTGCAGCGCACGGCGGCTATCGGCAAGTTGCTGAATTGGAAGGCCCCGGAAAAGTTGTTCATCGTCACCTATCCGGAGGCGGTGGAGGAAAAGGTGCCCAGCGCCCAAAAATTGCAAAACGCCCTTTTCAGTATAAAGGAAGGGCAGGAAATTCCCTACGACAGCATCCGGGTGCGCCTCCAGGAAGAAGGCTTCGAGAAGGTGGACTTTGTATCGGCCCCGGGCCAGTTCGCCCTTCGCGGCGCCGTCATCGACATTTTTTCCTATTCCTCCGACAAGCCGTACCGCCTGAGTTTCTTTGGCGACGAGGTAGAAAAGATTCACACTTTCGACTGCAATACGCAGCTTTCCATCGACCGCATTTCCCGGGCCGATATTTACCCGGACATTGCTGCCCGCGAGACGGAAGAAGGGGAGAGTCTCATCGACCTTTTACCTGCAAATACCCTCGTCTGGCTGGATTCGTCGGACATGTACAAGGAAAAGGACTTCTTTGCGCCCGTCTGCGCTTTCAAGCATGTGTATCTGGATATTCCGCTCCAGAAAGAGGACGTTGAGAAGGTGCAGTTCAACATTTCCCCGCAGCCGGTGTTCAACAAGAATTTTGAACTGCTCATGGGAGACATCCGCTCCCGGCTGGAGGAAAATTATAAGGTATATATAGTAGGGGAGAAGGAAAGTCAGCTGGAACGCCTGCGCTCCATCATGCTACAGGAACAACATGCCTTGCTGCCGGAATTCGTGAAGGGCAGGAACATCCACAGCGGCTTTATCGACCATGAGGACCGCGTTTGCCTGTACACGGACCACGAGATTTTTGACCGCTTCCACCGCGTACGCATGCGACGGACGGTGGAAAAGAGCGAGCAGCTCACGATGAACGACCTCAGCGCCTTCAACATAGGCGATTTTGTGGTGCACATCGACCATGGCGTGGGTGTCTTTGGCGGCCTGGTAAAGATGAAGGACGACAAAGGCCGCGTGCACGAGGTAGTGAAACTGCTCTACAGCGGGGGTGACGTAGTGTTCGTGTCGGTCCATTCGCTGCACAAGATATCCCGTTTCCGTTCCAAGGAAGGGGAGCCGCCGCGCGTGAACAAACTGGGTTCCAAGATCTGGGGCAATATGAAGCAGGCGGCCAAGTCCCGCGTAAAGGATATCGCCAAGGAACTCATCCAGCTCTATGCCAAGCGCCGCGCTTCCAAAGGTTTTGCTTTTTCGCCGGACACCTACCTGCAGGAGGAGTTGGAATCGTCCTTCATGTACGAAGACACCCCGGATCAAGAGCGTGCCACCAAGGCCGTCAAAGAGGATATGGAAGATACCTGCCCCATGGACCGGCTGGTGTGTGGCGATGTTGGCTTCGGAAAAACGGAAATTGCCATCCGGGCGGCGTTCAAGGCCGCTACGGACTCCAAACAGGTGGCAGTGCTGGTGCCCACCACCATCCTTTCGCTCCAGCATTTCGAGACCTTCAAGGCCCGCCTCGCCCACCTTCCGTGCACGGTGGAATACGTGAGCCGCCTGCGCAGCGCCAAACAACTGTCGGACATCAAAAAACGCCTGAAAGAAGGGAAGATAGACATTCTGATAGGCACGCACAAAATCCTTTCCGACAGCTTCGAATTCAAGGATCTGGGCCTGTTGATTATTGACGAGGAACAAAAGTTCGGCGTGAGTGCCAAGGAAAAGCTGCGCCAGCTCAAGCATACGGTGGACACCCTTACGCTCACGGCAACGCCCATCCCGCGTACGCTGCAATTTTCTCTTTTGGGCGCCCGCGACCTGTCCATCATCCAGACGCCGCCGCCCAACCGCATTCCCATCCAGACGGAAATTATCCTCTTTAACGAGGACGAAGTCAAGAGCATCATCAACTACGAGCTCAACCGGGGCGGCCAGGTGTTCTTCCTGCATAACCGGGTAGAGGAACTGCCCGCCATTGCCGATATCCTCCACCGCCTGGTGCCGGACATGAAAATTTGCGTTGCACACGGCCAGATGGAATCAAAAGATCTGGAAGACAGAATGTTAGCCTTTATGCGGGGCGACTATGACCTTCTGCTCTGCACCACCATCGTGGAAAACGGCCTGGATATTCCCAATGCCAACACCATCATCATCAACCAGGCGCAGAACATTGGCCTGAGCGACCTTCACCAGCTGCGCGGCCGTGTGGGCCGCTCCAACAAAAAAGCCTTCTGCTACCTCATTGTTCCGCCGCTCGTGAGCCTTTCGGACGATGCCCGGAGGCGGCTTCGGGCCATCGAGGAGTTCAGCGACCTGGGCAGCGGCTTCAACATTGCCATGCAGGATCTGGATATCCGCGGCGCCGGCAACCTCCTGGGTGCGGAGCAAAGCGGCTTCATTTCCGACATGGGCTACGAGACCTACCAGAAGATTCTGTCGGAAGCCATGGAAGAGTTGGGAATGGAAACCGGCTTCACGACGCGTTCCACGCAGGAAAAATACGTGGACGACTGCACCATCGAAACCGACAAACCCGCCTTTATTCCGGACGATTACATAGACATTACGGCAGAGAAAATTCGCATTTACAAGATGCTGGATGCCATGACGGACGAACGGGAGATTGACCGGCTTGGCGCCCAGGTGGCCGACCGCTTCGGTCCGCTTCCGCAGGAGGTGGAAAACCTGCTGTATGTAGTGAAAATCAGAAACTTGGGCCAGCTGCTTGGGTTTGAGAAAATCATCATCAAGAACGGCATGCAAATCATGTTCTTTGTGAGCAATCCCATGGGTGGTTATTACCAGTCCAAAGTATTTGAAACGGTGCTGGGCAAGGTGAACGAGCATCCCACTGAGTATAAATTCAATCAGGACGGCGGCAGGCTCCGGACCGTTTCCCGCGGTATAGATTCGCTGGAGAAGGCTTATTCCATTTTGAAAAAACTGCAATAATCGCTAAATTTGCAGGCTATGTCCAATTTACTGGTAGAAATAGGAAATACAGCGCTTAAGGCGGCCTGGTCGGAAAGGATGACCCTTGGGAAAACCTTCCGTTACCAGGGAGAGAAGTTCATGGACTTCATCCTCTCGCTCACCCGGCGGGAAAAACCGGAAGTACTGCTGCTCTCTTCCGTGTATGCCATTTCTGAGGCCGATGCCGCCGTGCTCAGGGAAGAGTGCACGTATCTGCTCATCCTGGACAGCAGCAACAAGGAGTTTTTGGTAGCACATGGCCTGCCGTCGTACCTGTCGTACGACCGTGCCGCTTCCATCCTGGCCGCCCGTTACCTGTTCAAGGGCCGCGGGTGCACCATTGTGGATTTTGGCACCACCTTGTCGGTAGATTTTACCGGGGAAGACGGCATGTACAGGGGCGGAAATATTTCCCTGGGCTGCCGCACGCGTTTCAAGGCGCTCAACCGGTATTCCCGGTCTCTCCCGCTGGTGGATATGCCCCAGAATCCGGAGGTTGTGGGTCTTTCGGAAACGGCTTCCATCGCCAGCGGCGTGGTTTCAGGCATTGTTTTTGAAATAGAAGGCTACCTGAATTTGTACCCGGACAACATTGTGGTGTTTACGGGCGGCGATGCGAATTATTTTGCAAAACGGATGAAAAGTTCCATCTTTGCAATTTGTAACCTTGTCCTCATGGGCATGGCTTTAATAGCGGACGAATATGTTCAGAAGCTTCATCAATAGGGTAGCGGTAACGCTGTTGCTGCTTTTTTCCGGCTGGACACTTGCTGCCCAGACGGACGGCACGTACAGTGGTTTTTCGCCGTACTCCGTCTTCGGCGTAGGCCAGTTGCACCAGCCCGGTACGGCCTGGAACCGCAGTATGGGCGGCGTGGGCATTGCAGCCCGTAACAACCGCTATATCAATATTCTGAACCCCGCCTCCATGACCGCCAGGGACTCCCTTTCCTTTATGGCGGACTTTGGCCTGGGCGGCCGCATTTCCCTGTTCAGCGAAGGAAACAAAAGAGCGCTCAATACCACCTTCAACATAGACGATTTTGTGATGTCGTTCCCTCTGTGGAAGCACACCGCCGCCATGGTGGGCATCACCCCCATCAGCGACGTAGGATATAAGATTGTGTATGCCGAGATGGATCCGGATGCCCAGTACCGCACCTTCACCTCCAAGGGAAATGGGGGCATCTATCAGGTATTTGCCGCCTTTGCCGGCACGTTCTGGAACCGGCTTTCCATTGGTGCGCAGGCCAATTACTGCTTTGGTAACATAAACAAGCAGGCCACCGTGGACTATGACGTAGAATCCTTCCGGGACATTGCCTCCGGAGACTCCCTGCAGGTGAACAATTTCACGGCTAAGCTGGGTATCCAATATGAGCAGCCGCTCACTACCGGTCACGCCCTTACCTTCGGTGCCACCTACAAGTTCTCCACCAAGATTAACGGCCATACCATGCACTATGAGGAACGCGGTGCCTATGATCGTGTCAGTACTACTTCCCAGTTGGGAGACAAAGGACTGTATATGGGCGATGAACTGGGTGTGGGCATCAGCTACCGCAACACGGACAAACTGCTTATCGAGGTGGACTATACGCGCACGGACTGGAGCCGCAGCGGCATGGATCTGGTGCGGGGTTTCTCCAATGTAGGTGCAGTTGCCTTCGCCCCGTCCGTAGGGCAGGCCGTCCGGGCCGGTTTTGCGTACACGCCCAACCGGAACGACATCCGCTACTTCATGCGGCGGTGCACCTATCGGGCCGGAGCCTACTTTGACCAGTCCTATTATACGGTAGGCGGAGAACATGTGAATGCCGTGGGGGTTACCCTGGGTATGACCATCCCCGTTTTCCGCTGGTATAATGGCGTTACGGTGGGGCTGGATTTTGGCAGAAGGGGACTTGCATCGTCCCAGGTAAAAGAGACGTATTTTGGCTTCAATATCGGCATCAATATCTTCGATATCTGGTTCCAGAAGCGGCCGTACGAATAGCCTTGGCACAAAAGTTGACAAAAAATAATTTAAAATACTGATGTTATGAAAAAGATTACGCTCATTTTCTTCGCCGTAATGGCTGTATTTGCCGGACAGAAACTCTCTGCCCAGGGTAAGTATGGCGCAGACAGCGCAGAGTGCATCAAGTACCTCTCCTACTATCAGGAGTACTACAAGCAGAAGAACTACGATTCCGCTCTGCCCAACTGGCGCAAGGCTTACTCCCTCTGCCCCGCTACCGCTTCACAGAACATGTTCGTTCATGGTACCACGCTCATGACCCGTCTGTACAACCAGACCAAGGATGCAACGCACCGTGAGGCCATTGTGGACACCATCCTGGCCCTGCAGGACCAGCGTATGGCCGCCTATCCCAAAAAGAAACTGGATATCATGAACAATAAAGGTCAGTACATGATCAATTACCGCAGCGCCAATCCCGCTTACATTTACAAGAATGTGGGCGCCATTGTAGACGAGCTGGGTCCCAAATCCAACGGCTCCCTGCTGGTGAACCTGCTGCAGGCTTCCATCGCCCTGTATCGTGAGAACCAGCTCACCGCAGACGATGTCATTGCCATGTACGACAAAGTAACGGCCAACGTGGAAGGTGCTACCGCCAAGAACGACGCCGAGAAAGAGGACAACCTCAAGGCCAAAGCCACCATCGAGAGCATCTTCGCAGACAGCAAGGTGGCCTCCTGCGACAACCTCATCGCCATCTTCGGCCCCCGTTATCAGGCCGATCCCAACAACCTGGCCCTGGTGAGCAATATCGTCAAGCTTATGAACACCGCAGAGGACTGCGCCTCCAACGACCTGTACCTCAATGCCGTTACTTCCATGTACAAGCTGGATCCTTCGTTCCGCAGCGCCTTTGCCCTGTACCGCCTGAATGCGGCCCGTGGCAATGTGGCAGATGCCGCGGGCTACCTGGAAGAGGCCATCAACTCTCCCGAGTCCGACGAAGCTACCGACGCCCAGTACTATTACGAAATGGCCGCATTCTGCTATAAGAACGGCCTGCGCGGAAAAGCGTATGAGGCTGCCAAAAAGGCCATCGAAATGGACTATGGTTATGCCGGCAAGGGTTATCTGATCATGGGTAACCTCTGGGCTTCCGCCACCTGTGGTGACACCGTAGACAAGTGGGCCCGTTACTGGGCTGCCGCAGACTACTACCAGAAGGCCCGCAACGCAGATCCTTCCGTGGCAGACGAAGCCGCTTCTTCCCTGGCCAGCGTCAGCCGCTACTATCCGGAGGCTTCCGAGGCCTTCATGTACGATGTAACCAAGGGTCAGTCCTACACCGTTTCCTGCGGCGGCATGACTGCAACCACCACTGTTCGCGTGCAGTAAGTGACTATTAAAAGCATACTTCAACTGATGGCAACCGCTTCGGCGGTTGCTTTCGTCGTTTTTTCCTGTAAGGGCAATTTGTCGGAGGCGGAAAAGCTGGATTTGAACAAAATTCCCATCCAGGTGGTGGACAGCATGTTCTTTGTGCAGTCGGAAAACGGCCAGGTAAAAATGCGCGTAGAATCCTCCAGGATGGAGGTGTACGAGCGGGATACCTTGTCGTACGACCTATTCCCCAAGGGGATTCACGTATTCGGGTACAACGAGGACGGGCTCCTGGAAACCACCATCGACGCGGAACAGGCCCGGCACGACAAAACGCCGGACGGTGCGCGCGACAAGTGGTCGGCCTATGGCAACGTGGTGGTTCACAATGCCATCAAGAACGAAACCATGAAGACGGACACCTTGTACTGGGACAGCAAGGCGCATGAGATTTGGACAGACTGCTACATTCTCATGTATTCTCCTTCCGGTTCCATGCAGGGGTATGGCATGCGCTCGGACGAAATGGCGCGCAACGCTATCCTCAAGCATCCCTTCGACAACGAGTTTATCCTGGGCAGCGACACTACGCAAGTTGTTGTGGATTCGGTGAATTTTATCGGCCCGATGCTAAAAAAATAGTGATTGTTTGGAAGAAAATTCGTATTTTTGCAGCCCTTAGGCAAAAATTGAAGAAAAATTAAAAAATATACGTAAAAATGGCAGCTCTTGAGACCATCAGAACTAAATTCGGCATTGGTGCTTCGCTCATCATTGCCTTCGGTCTTTTACTCTTCCTTGTTAACCCGTCGGACATCATCCAGACTGTCCAGTCTGCGTCTTCCAAGTACGACGTAGGTAAAATCAATGGCAAATCCGTTTCCTATCAGGACTTCGAGTCAGAGGTAAAGCAGTTCTCTGACGTGCGGGAAATGCTCACCGGCCAGTCCGCTTCCAGCGAACAGGCCCAGCGCCAGACCCGCGACATGGCCTGGAACAACCTGGTAGACCGCTACCTGGTCATCCCCACCATCGAGGATGCCGGTATCCGCGTGGGCCAGCAGGAGCAAATCGACATGTTTGTGGGTGACAATGTTTCCCCGGTGCTCAGCGGCATGGGTATCTTCAACGACGAAAACGGTGCTTTCTCCGCTTCCGCCGTACGCGACTTCATGGAGAATGTCCAGGAGGACGAATCCGGCCGCGGTATCCTGCTTCGCAACTACCTGCAAAACGCCGTTCGCAGCAACCGCTTCAACGAGAAGTATGTGGGCCTTTTCAACGCCGCTTCCTATGTGAACTCCGTGGAAAGCCGCCGCGCCATTGCAGAGAACAATACCACCGCTCAGGTGAGCTTTGTCATGTCCCCCAACACCTACTTCCCGCAGGATTCTACCGTGGTGGTGTCCAAGGCCGACATCCAGAAGTTCTACGACGCCCACAAGGAAAACTTCCGCCAGAAGGCCACCCGCGACATCGAGTATGTTGTGTATGAAGTGAAGCCCTCTCCCAAAGACGTAGCTGCCCAGAACGATGAATTCGTCACCCTGTACGACGAATTCGCTTCTACGGACAATGTGCGCGCTTTCCTGCAGCGCAACAGCGACCGCCAGTGGTCGGACAACTGGTACAAGGGTGGCGATCTTCGCACCGTAAACCGTGATGTAGACACCTTCGTGGCAGAAAACAATGCCGGTGTTTCCCCGGTATACCAGTCCGGTACCACCTTCTTCGCCGCCCGTATCATGGAACTGGCCAATGTGCCGGATTCCGTGTATGTGCGTCACATCATGCTGCAGGGCGCCAATGCCCGTCAAACCGCAGACAGCCTGCTTACCGTGGTGAACAAGAACAACTTCGCCATCCTGGCCATGCAGTATTCTGCCGACAAAGGCAACTCCTATGACGGCGAGCAGGGCAACCTGGGCTGGATGACCCAGAACGCCATGATCCCGGGCTTCGAGTCTGTGCTCACGGCCGCTGTCGGCAAGCCTTACATTGTGAATACCATGTATGGTACGCACATTGTGGAGGTAACCAAGACCACCAAGCCCGTTGCCAAGAAGAAAGTGGCCATCCTGGAAAAAGCCACCCTGCCCAGCAAGGAAACCTACGCAGACACCTATAACAAGGCTAACATTCTGGCCGTGCGTGCTGCCGGCAAGTATGCCAACTACAAGGCTGCTTGTGACTCCACCGGCACCTATTCCCGCTCCCTGACCATCAACGAGGGTACGGATTCTTACGGTGCTATCGGCCATGCCAAGGAAGTAACCCGTTGGGCGTTTGACAACAAGCCCGGCAAGGCTTCCGGTATCATCACCGTAGACAACAACTACTTCTTTGTGGTGGCTGTAAAGGCTGCCCACAAAGAGGGCTACGCCAAGCTGGAGGAGGTATCCGAGAATATCAAGAACCAGCTCTACCGTGAGCAGTACGCCGCCAAGCGCTGCCAGGATGTGGCTGGTGAAATTGCCGGACTTACCTCCCTGGAGGCTATTGCCGAGAAACTCGGCACCACGGTGTCAACGCTTTCGGATGTTACCTTCTCCACCAATTCCGCTCCTTCCACCGAGCCCGCTTTCGTGGGTGCCGTGGCTGCCGCCAAGGAAGGTGTGCTTAGCGGTCCTGTGGCCGGTGTCATGGGCACCTATGTGTTCCAGGTGAACGGCCGCGAGGTAGGTTCCTACTACACGGAAGACGACGCCAAGAGCGCCCAGGCCCGTCTGGACTCCTATCACGCCCAGATGCTCCTCCCGCTCATGACGGAGAAGAACGTGGACGACAACCGCGCCCGTTTCTATTAGTAGATGCACATATGTCATTAAAATGTGGAATCGTAGGCTTGCCCAATGTGGGCAAGTCTACTTTATTTAACTGTGTGAGCTCCGGGAAAGCCCAGAGCGCCAATTTCCCTTTCTGCACCATCGACCCCAATGTGGGTTCCACCAATGTGCCGGACAAGCGCCTGGAGGTGCTCACGGACATTTGCCAGCCCAAGCGCACCATTCCCGCTACCGTGGAAATCGTGGACATTGCCGGCCTGGTGAAGGGGGCTTCCCGCGGGGAGGGCCTGGGCAACCAGTTCCTGGCCAATATTCGCGAGACAGACGCCATCCTGCACGTGCTGCGCTGCTTCGACGACGGAAATATCGTCCATGTGGATGGTTCCGTGGACCCGGTACGGGACAAAGAGGTGGTGGACGCAGAGCTGCAGATTAAGGATCTGGAGACGGTAGAGAACCGTATCAAGAAGGTGGAGAAAATGGCTACTACCGGCGGGGACAAGGAGGCTAAAAAACTGCTGTCCTTGCTGCTCCGTTACAAGGCGGTCCTGGAGCAGGGCCATTCCTGCCGGGAAGTGGTGCCGGAGAATGCAGAGGAAGAGCAAATGGCTAAGGACCTGTTCCTCATCACCAACAAGCCGGTGCTGTATGTGTGCAACGTGGACGAGGCTTCCGCGGCTACCGGCAACGCTTACGTGGAGGCTGTGCGTGCTGCCGTTGCGGCGGAGAACGCAGAGATTCTGGTGATTGCCGCGCGTACGGAGGCTGAAATCGCGGAGATTGAGGACTATGAAGACCGGCAGATGTTCCTGGAAGAGATGGGCCTCAAGGAGAGCGGCGTAGTGCGCCTCATCCAGAGCGCGTACAAGCTGCTGGGCCTCCGCACCTTCTTCACGGCCGGGGCCGACGAATGCCGCGCCTGGACCATCAAGGCCGGGGACAAGGCGCCCCGCGCCGCCGGTGTCATCCACACGGACTTCGAGCGCGGCTTCATCCGGGCAGAAGTAATTAAGTATGAGGACTTTGTCCACTACAAGACGGAAGCCGCCGTCCGCGCCGCCGGCAAGATGGGCATCGAAGGCAAGGACTACGTAGTCCAGGACGGTGACATCATGCACTTCCTCTTTAACGTGTAAGGGGTAAAATTAAGGAAAAGTAAGTAAAATATAATCCATTGAATTAGCGGCTTTTAGGCCGCTTTTTCTTTTTCCTTTGTTTGACTTTCTTAAACGCACTTTTTGTTACTTTTCGCAAATTTTGTTACTCGTTTGTTACTCGTTTCGGATTTTTTGCCTATATTTGTACCCGTAACAAGTTAAGTATTTCTATTATGGCAAGACCGAAAAAGCAGCAGCGGGCAAAGGAACCCGTAACAATCCGTTTTAAAGAGCTGGCGAAAGGCAGCAAATCTATTTACCTGGATATTTACCGGGACGGGGTGCGCAGCTATGAATTTCTAAAGTTATACCTAATCCCAGAGCGCCCCAACCACCCGGAGGATAAAACCGCCAACCAGGTAACCAGGGACGCGGCCAACGCGATAAAGGCCCAGCGGATTAAGGAAATAGTAAACGGGGAGGCCGGGATAAAAAACCAGGCCGGGAAAGCCTTGCTACTTTTGGACTGGATGCAGCAGCGGCAAGACCGGGCCGATAAGGCCGCCCAGGATGCCGGGCGCAAGGCCAGCAACACCGCGGAGGGGATAAAGACCGCCCGCACCCACTTACAGCACTATTTAGACGCAGCCTACAAGGGCCGGGCCGTTACCCTGGCCCAGGTGGATAAGGATTTTTGCACGGGCTTTGCTGCCTATCTAAAGGACGCCCCGCAGCGCTGGGGAGCTGGCACCCTTTCCCCAAACACAGCCGCGCTTTATTACTCCAACTTTGAGGCGGCTATGAATGAGGCATACAAAAAGGGCCTTATTTCCGTAAACCCTTGCGCGCTGGTGGATATTAGCGAAAAGCCGCAAGGCCAGCCCAGCGAAAGGGACTATCTAACCGCGGAGGAATTAAAGACCCTGGCGGCGGCCCCGGCACCAAACGAACAAGTAAAAGCCGCTTTCCTTTTCTCTTGCTTTTGCGGCTTGCGCCTTTCCGATATTGAGGGCTTAACCTGGGGGGATATACGCCAAAACGGGGACACCTGGCAAGTAGAAACCAGGATGCAGAAAACCCGGCAAATTTTGTATTTACCCCTTTCCGATGCCGCCCGCCGCTTTTTGCCGGAACGCGGCACCAAAGGGCCGGAGGATTTAGTATTTACCTTGCCGAAACGGGTAACAACCCAATGGGGCGTTACTACCTGGGTAAAACGCGCCGGGATCGCTAAAAACATTTCCTTTCATTGTGCCCGCCACACTTTCGCCACCCTGGCGCTTACCCAGGGCGCAGACCTTTACAGCATTTCCAAGCTATTAGGCCACACAAACGTAGCCACAACGCAGATTTACGCCACGATCATAGACCAACGCAAGCAAGCAGCGGCCAACCTCTTAAACGGAATTTTGGACTAATGAAACGCAGTATTACAGCCCAGGCCGCCGCCTTTGTTGAGGCCGCCCGCTTTGAATACGGCACCAAAGCCGAAACCCGCGCCGCGATCCTGGCGAAACTTGCCGCGATCCTGGCGGAACGTAACGCCCTGGCCGCGGAACTGGAAACGATAACCAGCCCGGCCCAGGATTTCGCAGGGATCGGCCCGGCGCCCAGCCCGGAGGCCCTGGCGGAACTGGAGGCAAACACGCAGCAGCGCCGCGCCTCCCTGGCCGCCCGTATTGCCTCCCTGGATGCCCTATTTTTAGCGATCTGCCAGGAAACCGCAGCAGCGGGCCTTACTCTTTCCGGGGGCGAAATTTCGGCCTTAAAACGCCAGGGGATGCCGGGCCAGCTGGCGGCAGAGCTGGACGCGCTGAAAGCGGGCAAGATTGCAGCACTACCAGCAGCGGAACGCCTGGAGGAAAAAACCGCGCGGCGGCTTTACACGGCGCTAACCAGTGCGGGCCTAATTTCCGGCCCCTGGGACACTTTCGCGTATTACCTGGCCCAGCAGTCCACCCCGGCGGCGAAACGCCCGGAAAAGGCCCTTTCCTGGGACGGGACGCCCGCCCAGCTGGCCCGCCTTATAGACCTATTACCCAGGAAACGCAAGCAGCCTTATACGCGGGCGCTTTGCCTGGCCTTTGGCGTAGATGATCGCACCCGGCTAAACGTGGTACAATCCGCAAAAACGCACCCCCTGGAGGCCAAATTTGACACCCAAATAGATACTATATTTTACACCCTACAAAAGTAACAAGTTATGCAAGACAAAGAATTTTTCCAGGACGCGCAGAACGTTTGCGCAAATGCTATTGACCTACTTTTAAAGAGCTGGACGGACGCCACCCCGGCGGCCACGATGCGCGAAACCCTGCAAGGGCTTAACAGCATAAAGGACTATTTCGCAGCCCAGCAGTAACCGCCAGCGGCCACCCGCTGACCCCTTACGCCCCTACATTTCCGGAAAGCCCGGTTTTGTAGGGGCGTATCTTTTTGATATACTTATACTTACGTGCTACCTTTGCCCCTGGATTTGCTGAAAAGCGCGCAGCCAGCGCCGGGGGCATTTCTTCTTTTCCGTTTCCTGGCGCTGGCTTTTTTGAAAGTACGAATGTAAAACCAAAATAGTAGCAGTATGAAAACTAAATCCTGGAGCGGAACGGCGGCAGAATTTGCCGCGTTTATCGTAGAACAAAAACAGCAGAAACACACCCGCGCGCTTTGCCGGGCTTACGGCCTAAAGTATAGCGTTATTATTCCGTTTGTCGCTAAAAACAAGTAGAAACTATGCAGCACGAAAACCCACACGGCGGCGAAACCTTGCGCCAGGCCGTTATTACCCAGCCGGGCCAGCTGGCGGCAAATGATCTTATAGACCTGGAGGCGGCGGCCCGTTTCCTGGGCTTTAAGAAAAGCTACCTTTACAAACTTACCAGCTCCAGGCAGATACCCTTTTACAAGTACGGCGGGCGGCTTATTATGTTTGACCGCGCAGCCCTGGAAACCTGGCGCGCCGCCAGGCTGCAAGCCGTACCCACCCAGGCGGAGGCAGCGGCCAGCGCCGCCGCGTATTGCGCCGCTAAACCTTTGCGATAATGAGCCAGGAACGGAAAATAGATTTTAGCCGCTGGCCCAGGCAAGACGCAGCCCAGGAAACCGGGCGCGCCGTGCCGTATCTTGACGTTACCGGGGAGGATGCGCCGATAGACTTTTTATTTACCCTGGGCGGCGAATACGGCCTAATAGCGCGGGCCAACCTCCACACCCTGCAAGGCACCAAGAAAGCCGGAAAAAGCGCGGCGGGCCTGGCGCTGATCGTAGCAGCGCTAAAGGGCCAGTTTATAGGCATAACCGCCAGCCGCCAGGATTTGGCCGTTTTGTGGATAGACACGGAACAAGATAAAAACACCTTGCGCAAAAAGGCGCGGGCCGTGCTGTCTATGGCCGGACTTGACACCCAGCCGGAACGCCTTAAAATAGTAACCTTGCGCGGCTTTGGAGGCCCGGCGGATGCCCTGGCCGCCACCCTGCAAGCGATAGAGGAAAACGCGGCGGATTTCGTTTTTCTTGACGGGGTAGTAGATTTGTGCCAGGCGTTTAACGATGAGGAAAAAAGCCGGGACGTGGTGCGGCAGCTGGAGGCCCACGCGGAAAAGTACGGCGCCGCGATCCTAGGACTAATCCACGTAAACAAAAAAGACAATGAGGCCCGCGGCCACCTGGGCGCTATTATGGTGCAAAAGAGCGCCGAAATTTACCAGGTGGATAAGGTGGAGGGAACGGACACCGCCAAAGTAACGCAGCCCTTTAGCCGCTTTGCCCCCGTGCCGCCTTTCTCTTTCTCGTTTGCGGATGATTTCAAGATAGCGCCAGCGGCGGAGGCAGAGGGCCGCGCCCTGGAGGAAACGCGCAGCCGCTTTGCCCCGCTTTTCCAGGATGCAGACCGCAAGACAAAGGGCGAACTTATAGAGGCGTATTGCCAGGCCCAGGGATGCGAAGAAAGCAAGGCGGAAAAGGATATAAGGGCCGCCGCCCTGGCGGGCGTACTCTTTAAATCCAAAGAGGGCCGCAAGGTTTTTTATAGTTACCTTTTCCCGCGTACGGATATGCCCGAAGATGATATATAAATACCCGTAAAAACCCGTATACCCCTAAAGGGGTATATATACGGGGATTTACGGATATATTAAAAGGGCGTACGTACGGATATTTTACGGATATTTTACGGATATTTTACGGATATACGGATATTATGAAAGCAAGCCTATTTAAAGCCAAAATTTCGTTACTCCCTTGCGTGAACGCAGACGATAGCGAAATAGAAAATATAAGCCTGGGCCGGGCGCTGATTGCGGACACCTGGCGCGCCCAGGTTGAGGCCGTAAGGGCAGAGAAAGACCCGGCCAAACGCAAGGCCCTAAAAGCCGCCTTGCCGTGCTTTACTCCCAGCGGGACTTTTACGCACGTTTCCCGCGCTGGCCTTGTGCGGCATAGTGGTTTTATTTCCCTGGATATAGACTACAAGCCGGAAAAGGGGATAAATACGGCGCTGGCCGGGTATGATCTAAAGGCAGCTATTAGCGCCGTGCCAAACGTAGCCTATTGCGGCCACTCTTGCGGCGGCTCCGGGTACGTGGTTATTGTGCCGATAGCAGACCCGGCCAAACACCGCGAATATTTCCGCGCCCTGGCGTATCACTTTGAGCGCGCCGGGCTGGAACTTGACCCGGCCTGCAAGGACGTAACCCGCAAACGTTTTGTTTCCTGGGATGCCGACCCGTATATTAACACAGCGGCCCAGCCCTGGGCGCTGACCTTGCCGGAACGTGAACACGCAACCCGCGAAACCCTGGGCCGCGATCTGGACGCCAGCGAAACCGCGGCAAAGGTGGAGGCCGTTATAAAATCTTGTGAGGCCAACCGCTGGGATATTACGGCCAATTACGGGGACTGGATGCGAATACTTGCGGCCCTGGCCTCAACGTTTGGGGAGGCTGGCCGGGATTACGCCCACCGAATTAGCGCCCTTTATAGCGGCTACCAGCCCGCGGAAACTGACGCCAAATTTACCAGCCTATTACGGCACCCAGCAGACGCCCCGGCCCAAATAGGGACTTTCTTTTACATAGCCCGCCAGGAAATAGGAAAGCACGATTTCGACAATTTGGGCCTATGAGAAAGGAACGCCACCGCATAAATATAACCCTGGCCGCGGAGGATTACGCCAGGGCGGAACAGCTGGCCCAGGCTGGCGGATTTAAGAACGTTTGCGCCTTTGCCCGTGCCTTGCTTACCCAAGTAGCCCAGTACGCAGCAGCGCGCCAAATGAACGCCCAGCAGCTGGCCCGCCAGCCCACCACGATAGCGGCGGAAATAGCCGAAATGTTTAACGATCTAATAGACTGGGACGCGGCCAACCCAGCACAGCAAAGGGCCGCTATAAGAGCCAACGAAAAACGTAACGAACTATGACACACAAACGCAGCGAAAAAGAAACCCGCTATTTGCGGGAAATTGTAGGCGCGGACGGCACCAAAGTACACTACTTTAACCCGGCCAGCCCGGAGGATGCCCGCGCGTACCGGGAACGCCGCCGCGCTAACCAGCTGGCGGAAATGCGCCAGGCCACCGGGACAAAGCCCAGGCGGCAGCGCAGCGCCCAGGAACGGGCCGCGGCCCAGGTTAAGGAAATGCGCAAGGCGGCGGGAGGCGCTGGGAAATGAGAAAGCCAGCCTACAAAGCGGCCAACCAGTCCCGCCAGGATTACAAGTATAAAGCAGAGCGCAGACACCGGGAGGCAGAGCGAAAGCAGAAAGCAGCGGCCAAACGTGCCAGGCGCCAGGGGATAAGTAAGTAACTAACACCCCCCCGGTGTTTTTTAAAAGGGGTACCCCCTTGCTAAACCTCGCCCCCAGTCTTGAACGACCAAAAGCAAATTTTCGGATTTGCGGAACTTTGGCCTTTTTTGGCCCAAAATGAACGAAAAAACAACTAAAAAACGCGAAAATATGAAAGAAAAAGTATTTGTTTTAGAGGCAAAGCGCCAGGCCCTGGCCGCTGGCCTTTCCGATGCCGCCGCCCGTGTTACGGCCCTGGGCAAGATCGTAAAAGCAGCCGCGCCGCAAATTACCTTTGGGGTGCCTTTCCTTTGGGCGCTTATGGATTGCAGCGCGCGCCCCTGGTACCCTTTGCGCCAGCTGTTAGCGGATATGATCTTAAACGCGGCAGCTACAAAAGCCGGGCTGGATTGCGGCCCAGGCTGGAACGAAAAAACGCGGGGGTACGTGGAAACCCAGATTTTGGAAAATAGGCACCCCCTGGCGCACCTTTCCGATGACGCCAAGCTAAACCGCAAGCTTGTAGAACTCCAATGCCGCAAAGAGGTAAACGCCGTTTTAACCTTTGCGATAGATAGGGACTATTTGCGCGCCGGGCTTATCGTGATAGGCAAAGACGGGGAGGCAGCGCCCGCCCAGGATGCAGCGGCCCGCCTGGAGGACTTTTGCACCCTTTACGCGGAAACCAAAGAGCAAGCCGCCTTTATTGCAAACCTGGAACAGATGCAGCGCGCCGCCCTGGAACTGCAAGCCGCCTTTAAGGCCACTTGCGCCAGCTTGCCCGCAAAGCAGCACCGCGCCGCCCTGGAGGATTGCAGCGCGGCTTATGATCCCGCGGGCTTTGGACTGGTACCCAGCGGCACAATTTCGCTAACCGCCCAGGATGCCACCGCCCGCGCGCTTATTTCCTACTTTGACCGCACCCAGGACACGGCGCCCAAGTTTTACAACCTGGCCGGGCGGCGCACTATTAGCCCCGCGGAACTCTTTGCAATTACGGGCGGCCTGGCCGGGGATCGTAACGACCAGGGCGGCGGCCAAGTAGTAAACGGGCGCCAAAGCGGCTTAAAGGTTTACCCGGCTATCATTATGGAGGGCTAAAGCTATGACACGGGAGCAGTTTTTAGCAAATCTTAAATACGCCAGCGACTGGTACGATATGACCGAAAACGGCCTTGTTATTAAGGCGGGCGCTGGCGTAATAGCCTATTTGCAGCGGCAGCAGTTTAACCACTTTTTTCCGGGCCAGTTCTTTTTCCAGGTATTTATAGAAACCCGGCAAATACGCCAGGGGGAAAAGCAAGTAGGTACCCACACCTGGACGGAATGGCTGGAAATAAAAAGGTATGACGTTACGCAGCCCTCCGTAAGCAATTACGCCCAATATGCAGCAGATAGCGGCAGCCGTTACGAAGCTGGCGAAAACGGGGTAACAATTACGCGGCCAGGCGCTGGGAGCGTTTATATTGAATACTCCGAAATTACCGCTATTTACTCCCTGCCGACGCCCCGGCAGGATGCGCCGGGCCAGGATAACCCGGAAATAGCCCACTACTGCAACCGCGAAACACCCGTATAGTATGACAAGTTTTTCCTTTGGTATTACCTTTGAAACCCTGGCGGACAAACTAAAAGAGCGCCTGGCGGCCCAGCCGCAAAAAGGGGGAGTTATTGAGATCGAGGCCCGCGGCCACCGCCATATTATCATAGCCCAGGCAGACCCCGGCGGCCAGCTGGCGCCCAGCTATGAGGAAACCGCCGCCGGGCTTATAGTAACGCGGGGGGATTACAGCGAACTAATACCCTACTGGGATATTTTCGGAGTGAGCAGCCACGTATTTACACCACTAACGGACAAATAGCGCTTGCCGGATTGAAAAATTTTCCTACCTTTGCAGAAAGCCGCCAGGAATTGGAGTTTTGGGCCTTGCCTAACTTGTTACACCCTCCAAAATTTCCAGGCGGTTTTTTGGTGCTTTTGTTACCCGTTTGTTACTCGTTTAATTTTGTTACGCGCTATATGGTTGATAATCAAGGGCAAAAAGGGGTAAATATACATTTCCTCTTTAACGTGTAGGGTGGCCGAGGCCCCCTGTCCTACCGGGCCTCCCTGTCCTACCGGGCCTCCTTTCTTGTCATACCGAGGCCGCAGGCCGAGTGTATCTCCTTCCTCGCGTGACAGCTAACACTCTTTCTATCAGATATTTACGGTATAATCCTCGTTCAAAATCTGAACGAGGATTGTTATGTAAAGGACAGAGTGTCAATGAGTTAGTTGTCACTCGGGAAGGGCGGGGTTTAGGGAGAAGTTGTATCTTTGGGGCATGAGACGATGGAGGATACTTATAGTATTGTGTATGGTTCTGTCCGGACAGGGTATATTGTCCGGACAGGATAAGTCGATGGGAGAGGAAGTACAGGGTAGGAAGGAGAGGAGGGAGGAGGAGAAAGGGGAGGCCCTGCGGGTGATGTTTTGGAACCTGGAGAATTTCTTTGACAACCGGAACGATTCCACCAGTGTGTCGGACGCGGAGTTTTCCAGCTACGGGGAGCGGCATTGGAGCCGGAAAAAGTTCAATACCAAATGCCAGGCCATTGCCAAGGGCATCCTCTGGACGGCAGGGGAGAAAGGCGGTCTTCCGGATGTGATTGGGGTGGCGGAAGTGGAGAACAAACGCGCCCTCCAGCGGCTGCTATACAATACGGCCCTTCACAAACTGGACTACAAAATAATCCACTTCGAGTCCCCGGATCCCCGCGGAATAGACGTAGCGCTGCTCTACAGAACCTCCACACTCAAGCGCATCCGTGCCAAGCCCTGCCATTTATACGGGCCCGATTCCACCGTCCTTCGCACCCGGGACATCCTGCTCGCGGAGTTTGAGAGGCCCGGCGGTACGCCCGTCGCCTTTATGGTGAACCACCACCCTTCCAAATACGGTGGAGCAAGCGTCTCGGAAGCCCGGCGGGCTATTGCTGTCGGCCGCTTAAAACAATTGGCCGATTCCTTGCAAGCAGCTGGTATAGAATATATTGTGGCGATGGGCGATTTCAACGATACCCCGGCCAATCCCGTGTACAAACGCCTGGAGCCCACCCTGAGGAACCTCGCGGAGCCGCTGCATCGGAGGGGCCTTGGCACCATCAAGTACGACGGTGCGTGGGAACTCATCGACCTGTTTTTTGTGAGCCCTAAAGTGCAGACAAACGGCATGGAAATCGTCACCATTCCTTTTCTGCAAACGGCCGATGGCGGCCACGCCGGGCGCAAGCCGCTTCGCACCTATTCCGGTCCCCGCTACATCGGCGGCGTGTCGGACCATTGTCCCATCTGGCTGGAATGTCAGTAAAAAATGTTATATTTGTAAGACGTAAAAGAACACAAAACAACAACCAATATGAAAAACAAAATCCAAGCAAAATTCAAGGAACTCTTTGGAGAGGGCGGACAGCTGTTCATGTCCTCCGGCCGTATCAACCTCATCGGCGAGCACACAGACTACAACGGTGGTTATGTGTTCCCGGGCGCCATCAACTATGGCATCATGGCCCAAATCAAGCTCAACGGCACAGACAAGGTGAAGGTCTTCTCCATCGACTTCAACGAATATGTGGAATTTGGTCTCAAGGAGGAGGACAAACCCAAGCAGTCCTGGGCTTGCTATGTGTTTGGCGTTTGCCGGGAAACCCTCAAGCGGGGCGGCAAGGTGGCCGGCTTTGACGCCGTGTTCGCCGGAGACGTTCCCCTGGGCGCCGGCCTCAGCTCCTCCGCCGCCCTGGAAAGCGTGTTTGCCTATGCCCTCAACGAGCTCAACGGCAATGGTATAGAGAAGTTTGAACTGGCTAAAATCGGCCAAAGCACAGAGCACAATTACTGCGGCGTCAAATGCGGCATCATGGACCAGTTTGCCTCCGTTTTTGGCAAGGAAGGTGCCCTGATGCGCCTCAACTGCAAAACCGGCGAATACAAATACTTCCCTTTCCATCCCAAGGGGTACAAGCTGGTGCTCATCGACTCCTGCGTAAAGCATGAACTGGCCTCCAGCGCCTACAACAAGCGCCGGGAATCCTGTGAGCGCGCCGCCAAGGCCATCCGGGAGAACCATCCGGACGTAGATTTCCTGTCGGACGCCAAGCGCGTTTGGCTGGACGAAGTCCGCGACAAAATCACGGAGGAAGACTTCATCCGTGCAGAATACGTGATTGGGGAAGTGCAGCGCGTGCTGGACGTGTGCGACGCCCTGGAGCGCGACGACTATGAGACCGTAGGCGAGATGATGTACCAAACCCACTTTGGGCTCAGCCGCCTGTACGAGGTCTCCTGCGAGGAACTGGACTTCCTGAACAAACTGGCCCGCAAGCACGATGTCACCGGTTCCCGCGTCATGGGCGGCGGTTTTGGCGGCTGCACCATCAACCTGGTAAAAGAGGAGCTGTACGATTCCTTCATCAAGGCCGCCAAGGAGCAGTTCGCCGCCAAGTTCGGCCACGAGCCCAAGGTCTATGATGTAGTGATTAGCGATGGTGCCCGCAAGCTGCAGTAAGTGCCACAAACAGACGGAGATAGACGTCCGTCAGAGTATCAATGTCGCCCTTGATCCGGAACTCAAAACCCGGGTCAAGGACGGCTCTTTGTTCCTGTGGGAGTGCCCCTATTGCGGCGCGCGCAATCTGGCCCGCTACCAGACGCTCTACCATGACCCGGATTCCAAGCTCATGGTGTGGCTTCTCCCCGGGGAAGAACAGCCTCCGCAGGCCGTGGAGGAAGCCGTGAAGGAGCTGGAAGGCTACACGCTCCGCCGCGTAAAAGACGTGGGAGAACTCATCGAAAAGGTGAACATCCACGATGCCGGCCTGGAAGACACCGTCCTGGAAATGTGCAAGTGGGTCACCCGCCGGGAACTGGCCGCCAAAAATCCCGCCGCCGCCACTGCCGCGCTTAAATTCCTCCGTATGGAAGGGGCCGATAATGAGTTGGTTATGGCCTTCCCCCTGGACGGCCAGATGCAGGTGGTGAACGTGGGCTTCAACGTGTACGAAGACGCCCGCGGCATCCTCCTGCGCAACCCCGCCGTCCGTCCCGCCCCCGGCTTCGCGGAGGTGAATGCCGCCTGGATCGAGCAGTTTTTCCGCTAGGCCCTTCCTGGCCAGCCCTTTCGTCATGCCCGGCCCCGACCGGGCATCTTTTGTCATTCCGAGCGAAGCCGAGGAATCTCCTGAAAATTCGTATCTTTGCAGTTTGTAAAACGAACGTGTATGGCTTCCAGAGAAAAATTCGGCGGCAGAGCAGCGGTGATCCTGGCCCTGGCGGGGTCTGCGATCGGCCTTGGGAATATCTGGCGCTTCCCGTACCTGGTGGGTATGAACGGAGGCGCCGCTTTCATTGTCATTTACATCGGTTTTGTGCTGCTGCTGTCCATCCCCATTTTCCTGGCGGAGTCTATCATCGGCCGCAGCAGCGGGACCAATTGCCGGGCGGCCATAGGCCGGCTGGTTCCCGGCCGTGCGGGAAGGTGGTTCGGCCTCCTGATGGTCTTTACGCCCCTGTGGATTGTCTCGTACTATTCAGTTGTGGGTGGGTGGTCGCTGGATTTCCTGGTGAAGGCTTGTAAGTTGGAGTTCACCACGGTGGCACCGGAGCTGGTGAAAGGCACCTTCGGCACGTTTATCTCCAGCATCTGGACGCCCGTTCTTTGCCACCTGGTGTTCCTGGCTATAACGGTGGGCATCGTGGCGTTTGGCGTCAAGAGCGGCATTGAACGCTTCAGCAAAGTGTCCATTCCCATCCTCTTTGTGCTCATTCTGGTGATTGCCGGGTATTCCGTTTCCCTGCCGGGCGCCGGGGAGGGCATTTACTACCTTACGCACCCGGATTTTTCCAAGGTGACGGTGCAAACCTTTGTGAACGCCCTGGGCCAGGCTTTCTATTCCCTTTCGCTGGGCATGGGCATCATTATCACCTATTCCTCGTATGTGAGCAAGGATGAGAACCTCCTGGTGAGCGCCGTAGGCACTTCCGTGAGCGACCTGCTCTTTGCCTATATCGCCGGCTTTGCCATCCTTCCGGCCGTGTTTGCCGCCGGGATCGCCCCGGGAACGGGCCCCGGTCTGGTGTTCGACACACTGCCCTATATTTTCTCCAGCATGGCCGGCCAGATGCCCGTTGCCAGCGCCATCGCTGCCATCCTCTTTTTTGCCGCCATTCTGGTGGCGGCGCTTACATCGTCCGTTTCGCTCATCGAGGTGGGCGTAGCATATCTTACTGAAAGTAAGGGACTTTCGCGCGCGGCCGCGTGCCTTGTCCTGTTTTTCGCCTGCGGCCTGGTCGGTGCGCTGAGCAGCCTTTCCTTCGGCCCGCTATCCGGGATCAGAATTTTTGGCGGTGGCCTGTTTGACTTTGCCGACAGCTTTGCCTCCAACGTCCTGCTGGTGATGGGCGGCCTGCTTTGCGTGGTTCTGGTGGGCTGGGTGATGCCCCTGAGGACCCTCTTTGCCGAATTTACCAACCGGGGTACGCTGGGGAAGAACATCCGGCTGTTCCCGATCTTCTATTTCCTTATCCGCTACGTAGCGCCGATCGGCATTTTGGCCCTGGTCGCAGCCTCTATCTTGTTATGAAACCGCGTGAACACTTTGGCAGCCGCTTTGCTGTCATTGCCGCCATGGCCGGAAGCGCCGTGGGGCTGGGCAACATCTGGCGTTTTCCCTACATCCTGGGGCAGTACGGCGGTGCCGCCTTTGTCCTTGTCTATATAGTGGCCAGCCTGCTGGTAGCGCTGCCCATCTTTTTTGCCGAGTCTGTGATTGGCCGACGCAGCGGAACGGACACCTTCGGCGCCATGAAAAAACTGGCACCGGGCACGCCCTGGAAGTGGGCGGGCCTCCTGACCATCCTGTCGCCCCTCCTCATCCTAAGCTACTACTCCGTGGTGGGCGGTTGGAGCGTACAGTTCCTGTTCAAGGCACTGTCGTTCAATATCACCGGCGATGTGTCCGAGTCGGAGGTGGTGGGCTACTTCAGCCGGTTCATCTCTTCCACCTGGCAGCCCATCCTGTCGCATACGCTCTTTATGGCGATGGTGGCGGGAATCGTCCTTGGCGGCATCAAAAACGGCATTGAACGCTTTTCCAAGGTGGCCATGCCCGTGCTGCTGGGGCTCATCCTGTTCATTGTGGTGTATTCGCTGACGCTGCCGGGCTCGATGGCGGGGCTCCGGTACCTCCTCAAGCCGGATTTTTCCAAACTGACGGCCGATGCCTACGCCGCGGCGCTGGGCCAGGCCTTTTTCTCCCTTTCGCTGGGGGTGGGCACCGTGCTCACCTATGCCTCGTATGTGAAGAAGGAGGAGAATCTGGTGGTGTCGGGCGTGGGAACGGCGGTGAGCGACCTTGTGTTTGCCCTGGTGGCGGCGTTTGCCATAATGCCGGCGGTGTTTGCGGCCGGTTTTGAACCCGGTTCCGGACCGGGCCTGGTGTTCCAGACCTTGCCGTATATCTTCCACAAAATGTCCCAGGGAATGCCCATTGTGAGCACCTTGGTGTCGGTGGCGTTCTTCCTGTCCATCCTGGCGGCGGCGCTTACATCGGCCATCTCCATGCTGGAAGTGGGAGTGGCGTACCTGGTGGACCAAAAGGGGATGGGCCGGCGCCGCGCTACGCTGCTGCTGTCGCTGGGCGTGTGGCTGCTGGGGCTTCTCTGCTCGCTGTCGTTTGGACCTTTGTCGGGAGTCAAGGTACTGGGACTCAGTTTCTTCGACCTTCAGGATGCCCTCTGTTCCAACTGGCTCATGCCGATGGGTGGCCTGGTATTCACCCTCTTTGTGGGCTGGTGGATGTCCCGGGCCGATGTCCGCGACGAACTCACCAACGGCGGTACCTGCAACGTGCGCCTCTTCGGCCTGGTGTACTTCCTCATGCGCTACCTGGCCCCCGTGGGCATTGTGGCGGTGTTTCTGAGCAACCTGTTCCTGTAGCAGATTTGAAAATAATTGCGTACATTTGTGGTATGCGACAGTACCTAGACCTTCTGCAACATATCCGGGAACACGGCGCCATGAAAGAAGACCGCACCGGGACGGGCACGCAGAGCGTGTTCGGCTACCAGATGCGCTTTAATCTGGCGGACGGTTTCCCGCTCCTGACCACCAAAAAGGTGCACCTGAAATCCATCATCTATGAGCTTTTGTGGTTCATTTCCGGCAATACCAACGTGCACTGGCTGCAGGAGCATGGCGTCACCATCTGGGACGAATGGGCCGGCCCGGACGGGGAACTGGGCCCCGTGTACGGCCATCAGTGGCGTTCCTGGCCCGCACCGGACGGACGCAGCATTGACCAGCTGGCCCAGGTGATAGACCAAATCAAGCGCAATCCGGACTCCCGCCGTCTGCTGGTGAGCGCCTGGAACCCCGGGGAGGTGGACCGGATGGCCCTGCCGCCCTGCCACTGCCTGTTCCAGTTTTATGTGGCAAACGGCAAACTCTCCTGCCAGCTGTACCAGCGCAGCGCAGACGTTTTCCTGGGGGTGCCGTTCAACATTGCCTCCTATGCCCTCCTCACCCTCATGATTGCCCAGGAGTGCGGCCTGCAGCCCGGGGAATTCATTCATACGACGGGGGATACCCACCTGTACAGGAACCACTTTGAGCAGGTGGCCCTGCAACTGTCCCGGGAGCCGCGGAAACTGCCCGTGATGCACCTGAATCCGGAGGTCAAGTCGGTCTTCGACTTCCAGTACGAGGACTTTACGCTGGAGGGGTACGACCCCTGGCCGGCTATCAAGGCGCCCGTGGCGGTGTGAGATACGCTCGGCCTTCGGCCTCGGTATGACAAAGAGGCGGCGAGGAATGACAAAATAGAAGTTATGCAAAAGTGTTTAATCGTGGCCGTGGGCCAAAACCATGAAATTGGCGTGAAGGGTGCTCTTCCGTGGCACATTTCGGCCGATTTGCAATATTTCAAGCGCACCACCAAGGGTTTTCCCGTCATCATGGGGCGCACCACGTATTTTTCCCTGCCCGTGCGGCCGCTGCCGGGGCGTAGGAATATCGTCCTGAACCTGGGCGGTGACCCCATCCCGGAAGTCGCCTGCGTGTATTCCTTCCCGGAGGCCTATGCGGCGGCCGAGGCTACCGGCGCGGAAAAGTGCTTTGTCATCGGCGGCGCATCCGTGTACAAGGCCGCCCTGCCGGAGATGGACCTGCTGTACATCACCCATGTGCATGCGTCCGTTCCGGAGGCCGATGTCTTTTTCCCCGCTATAGACCCGCAAATCTGGGAGCGGGAGAGCACCTCGGAAACCTTCACGGACCCGGAAACCGGCTATGAGTTTGAATTTGTGATTTATCGAAAAAGAATATGATTACCAAGGAGTTATGGGGCACCTTGCCCGGCGGAAAAGACGTTTTCCTGTACACCCTCAAAAACGCATCGGGCGCGTATGTGCAGCTCGCAAGTATCGGCGCGGCCATTGTCCGGATTGTGGTGCCGGACCGTGACGGCAAGCTGGAGGACGTAGTTATCGGCTATAAAAATCCGGCCGATTATGTGGCCGACGGTCCTTGCTGCGGGAAAATTCCCGGGCGCTTTGCCAACCGTATCGCCAAGGGAAAATTTACCCTGGACGGCGTGGAATACACCTTGCCCGTCAACAACGGCCCCAACCACCTGCACGGCGGCCCGGACGGCTTCCAGAACCAGGTTTGGGAAAGCCGCATCGAGGGCGACGCCGTGGAATTCATGTATTTCTCGGCCGATGGCGAGGCCGGCTATCCCGGCAACCTGAAGGTGGTGGCGCACTACACCTGGGGGGAGGACAACTCCCTCAAGCTGGTGATGACCGCCGAGACCGATAAACCCACCGTCGTGAATCTCACCAACCACGTGTACGTGAACCTGGACGGAGAGGCTTCCGGCAGCGTGCTTAAACACAAACTGGAGCTCAACGCCTCCCAGTGGCTGCCCACGGACGAGACCCTCATCCCCGTCGGAGAGCCTGAGGACGTCGCCGGCACCCCCATGGACTTTGTGGAGGCCAAGGAGATCGGCCAGGATATTGAGGCCGATTTCCCCGCGCTCAAGTACGGCAAGGGCTACGACAATTGCTATCTGATCGATGGTGCCATGCCCGGGCAGCTTTGCTCTGCGGCCGAGCTGTGGGGTGCCACTTCCGGCCGGCACATGGAGGTTCTCACTACCCAGCCTGCCGTGCAGGTGTACACCGGTAACTGGCTGGTCGGCTGCCCTGCGGGCAAGACGGGCCGCGCATACCAGGACTACGACGCCGTGGCCATCGAGTGCCAGCACTGCCCGGACTCACCCAATCGCCCGGACTTCCCCTCCACCGTCCTTCGCCCCGGCGAAGTGTTCGAAGAAGCCATCATCTGGGCCTTCGACGCCCGGTAAGGGAAACCCCAAACCGCACAATAAGCGAGGCCTACAACCCCAGGGCGGCGAAGAACTGCTCGGTGGTGGCGTCTTTCAGGAGAACGGTTTTATCGGCCGAGAGCAGATACAGGGAAGGCAGGGCGCGGACGTTGTAGAGCAGGTCTGTGCGAATCACAAAACCCGGATCGTAACCGTTGATCCAGGAGGCAGGGTATTCCGGAATGTGCTCCTTCCAGGCCTCCACATCCTCGTCGATATAGATATCCACCACCTTGAGCTCCCCGGAGGCGATGGCGCCGGACAGTTCCTCGGACCCTTCCAGGGCCTCCTGCAGCTCCTTGCAGGCATGGCAGTCCGGGTTGCCGAACACCAGCAGGGTCAGATGGGCCTGAATCCCGTGCAGCGTGCGTCGTCGGCCGGCCGTGTCTACAAAGGTGAAGTCCGCCGCGCGGGTTCCGGGCCTGTTCAGGGCGCACAGCCGGGCCTCGCGGGCATAGCGCTCCCGGTCCAGCGAAGTAATGAGGGGGCATCCCGCCAGCCCCTGCACAAACGGCAGGTACAGTTCCTCGCTCCGCACCGGCGAATTGGGGTCGTAGAAATAGCGGGACACCAGGCCGGTAAGTTCCGGCAAAAGGTTAGCCTGGGTAAAGGCCGATTGGAACGCCACCATGCGCATGTACAAGTTCTCCATCGCGCGTGAGCCGTCCTCCGGCGCCCCCTGTTCCAGCAAGGTGACAAAGATGCCCACCTGCTTCTCCAGATCTTCCAGCGTTACCCCGTTCACGGTGACGGAGTCACTGTAATAGAGGCTGTCCGTAGCCGTATATCGGTCCCAAAAATGTTCCCCCAGCCAGGCCATACGCTCAGAGGGCTCGGTAATCATCATGGGAACCTCCGCGGCAGGAAAAGCGCGGGTATGGCTCACCGGCGCCGCCACTTTCCGCGGCCCGCAGGAGAGCGCCAGCACACAAACACTGGCAAGAAGTAGCTTTCTCACATTCATAACATGCAAATTTACGGAAAAAACTGTATTTTTGTACCCTTATGAAGCGCAAGACCCTACTGGCCCTGCTACTACTCCTGGCCACCCTCCCCCTCCACGCCCAGTTCTTCCTGAGCGGGGAAGACCCTGCCCACATAAAGTGGTACACCCTGGAAAGCGGCCATTACAAGCTCATTTACCCTGCCGGCCTGGACTCCCTGGCCCGGGTATACGCTACCCAACTGGAGCAGTTCCGTGTGCCTGTGGGCCGCAGTTACGGCATTATCCCCGGGGACAATCAGCGAAAAAAACTGCCCGTCCTGCTGCATCCCTTCAATCCCTATCCCAACGGCTCCGTAAGCTGGGCCCCGGCCCGCATGGACCTGCAGACGCTTCCCAATTCCGTGTGCTCGGACCCTGCACCGTGGAGCATCCAGCTGGTCTCCCATGAGCCCCGCCACCAGGCGCAGCTGCAGATGGGAGAGCGCAAGTATTTCAAGGCTTTCCGCTACATTATCGGCCAGGCCTGGCATCCCGTGGCCTATCAGGTTTTCCTGGGGCATGCGCTGGGAGAAGGCGATGCCGTGACGGTGGAAACGGGCCTATGGAACGGCACCCGCGCCCGCACGGCGGACTTCCTGAACTATTACCGCGTTGCGCTGGACCAGGGGGACTACCGCAACTGGTTCCGCTGGCGCTACGACTCCTTCAAGCACTTCACGCCGGACCATTACAAAGTAGGGTATCTCACCGTAGCCGGCTCCCGCCTCCTGACCGGGAATACCACCATCATGCACGAGAACGCCCAGAACGCCAGCAAACGGCCCTGGCTGCTCTCCCACAGCTTCCGCAGCACGCTCAAACGCAACGGTTTCCCGCGCTTTGACGATGCCTTCCGCGCCATCCTGGACACGGTAAACCATGCCTGGCAGGCCGATGCCCTGGCCCGCGGACCGCTCATCCCGCAGGAGCAGATCACCCCCGACGCTCCCCATCCCGTCTTTTACTGCTCGACCCAAATGGACAATAACGGCACCCTTTTCGCCCTTCGCGACGGGTTCACGTATGCGCCGGAGCTAGTGGCCATCCGGGACGGAAACGTGCAGCACATCGCCTATGTAAACGGGCTGGACACCTCGCTTGCGTATGACCCCAATCTGAATCGGCTCTACATCATGGAAGCGCGTCTGCATCCGCGCTGGAAGCTGGCCGGAGAGTGCGTCGTGGCGTATTACGACATCAATACCAACAAGCTGCACGACCTTGCCACCGGGCACCATTACCAGAACCCGCAACCCTCGGGAGACGGCGCGCGCATTGCCGTGGCGGAATACATGCCCAGCGGGGAGAATTACGTGGTGCAGTTATCGGCCCAAGACGGCTCCGTGGTGGCCCGGACGCGCGTGCCGGATGGCTTCCAGCCCACGGAATTCGGCTGGATTGGAGATACGCTGTACACATCGGCCATCTCGGTGGGCGGCTACGGCATTTACCAGGTGACGCCCCAGTGGCGGGAAATCCTGGCGCCGAGCGTCCAGAAGGTGACCAACATGGGCAGCGACGAGGACTACCTGGAATGGGTATCGGACCCCACCGGCACCAACGAATTTTATCGCTTTTATCCATCGACCGGGAAGCTTCTGCAGCTCACCAGCAGCCGTTATGGCGTGGTAGACGTGATTACGGCCGATAAGGATATGATCGCGACCACCACCACCCTCAACGGCGAGCACCTTTTCCGCACGCCGCTGGATTCCCTGAAGCCGCGGGAGGTGAATTTTGCGACCGTTGCTCCCTATTTCCTTGCCGATACTATCACGGCACAGGAGCGGGCGCTGGGCCCGGGACCGGACTTGTCGCAGGCCGTTCCGCTGAGCGCCCCCAAACGCTATTACAAATGGGGCAACCTGCTGCGGCTGCACTCCTGGCTGCCGCTGTATGTGAACTACGATGCCGTGAAGGAGGGTTCCATGGACTTTACCTACAAAACGGCTTCTATCGGCCTTACGGGCTTTTTCCAAAATTCCATGGGGACGATATACGGCATGGCGGCCTATAGCCTCCACCGCAGCCCGGACAACCCGGCCAACTGGCGGAACTCCTTGCACGCCAAGCTGGTATACACGGGTCAGTATCCGGTCTTTGAGGCTTCGCTGGACCTGGGAGACCGGGCCGCCCGGCACCATTTCCTGAACCACTATGCCGATGGCGCCCGGCAGGAGCTGAGCACGGGGTATTTCCTTCGGGAAGCACCGCTGGTGGAGGCCACCTTCCGGGTCTATGTGCCTCTTTCCTGGCATAAATTCGGGGTGAATTACGGCGTTATCCCCCAGGTGCGGTATACCCTTACCAATAACTGGCTCTCTACCGAGCCCATTTTGTGGGAGGCTCCGGACCGGTTCAAAGGCCTTCCCGCCCATTATAAACTGGCCGGCGTGGGGAGCGACGCTTCCGTGCTCATGCAGCGCTTCAGTGCATCGGCCCGTGGCTATGTTACCTTGCCCCGGGAGGAGAATCAAGTCTTTCCCCGCTGGGGCATTGGTCTGGAGGCGGGCGGTTCCTTCCGTCCTTCGCTGGATAAGGTGTTCATGCCCAGTATCTTTGGTTATCTGTACGGGTATTTGCCCGGCTTCTCCCGCACGCAGGGTCTCCGCCTCACCGCCATGGTGCAGCAGCAGCTCACCCCGGGCACCGGGCTGTATTTCGGGGAGCTGGGAGCCAATGTGCTCCCGCGCGGTTTTGAAAGTGATGCCCTTCAGGCGGTGGCCCAGGCCAGTCCCTTCCAGTTTAAGCTGACGGCCGACTATGCCATCCCCATCTATGTGGGCGACTGGTACATCCCCGGTGTGGCCCACATCCGCAACTTTGTGCTCACCCCGCACGGGGACTACATGGGCCTGTCCGGCGGCAACCTCTGGAGCGCCGGCGCGGACCTTACGGCAGAACTGTCCAAGCTCATCCTGCCCTTCAACTCTTCCCTGGGTGTCTCCTTCAGCTACCTGGGCGGCTCTTTCTACGCCAACACCGGCCAGGAGCGTCCCTGGTCCGTGGAGCTCATCTTCGGCATGGATTTCTAGGGCCTGCGCTTTTATAGTGTTTGAGAGCCAGGGAGGCGTAGCAGTAACGATGGGTATGCTTAGTGGGAATCAGGGCGTAGTGGAAGTGCTTTTCGGAGGCGTGCTCCTCCAGGGCCGACAGGTCCCCGTAACCGGGGGCGGCCCACACCACCCCGCGGTTGTAGGCGGTGGCGGCCAGGCGCACCTGATCATAAACCGGCAGCGTTTCCAGGCCGTCCTGCGTGTGTTCTCCCTTCTTGTTCTCAGAGCCGTAGGAAGAGTAAAGCAGTCTTAAAAACACACCCACATAAATCACCTGCCACTCCTCCTTCTGCAGCCGGGAGATGCGGATGCGGCGGGCCGTAACTGTATCGTCGGTGTCGAACCACAGGTCATACTTCCGGGCCAGGCCGCTGTGCATCCAGGCTTTTTCCATAGCCTCCACAAAGGACGGCTTCATCTGAAATATGCCGATGGAGAAGTCCGGCCCGCCGCCGGTGGTGATGTAGGTGCCGTAATTGGCTGTCGTTTCCATCAGATCCTGAAGGCGGGAATAACGCTCCATCTCCGGCCAGACCACAGCTTCGGCTATCTGGGGATCCACGTCGAAGGAACGCCAGACATCATACCAGGCAGCGCCCCCGGAAGAGGGCGCTGTCAGTATAGTCCAAGCCAGTATTAGAACTTGTAGGTGCAAAGAATCAGTTGGTATTTACCGTCCTCGGTTGTGGCGGCATTGAGCCACTGGATTTTGTCCGGATAGGCCTTCCAGGCGTGCGGCTGGAAGATTTCATCACCTTCCGGCAGGGCGATGTAACCGCCTTCGCCGTTGAAGGTCACAGTACGCTGGCCGTCCCGGGAAGTCCAGGTGCCACCGGTAGCGGCAGCGCCTTTCTTCATCTCGCTCAGTTCCTTGATGCGCTTGTCGGACAGCAGGGTCCAGGAACCGCCGCTGAACTGATAGACTTCTCCGGCATCGTTGGAAGCAAAGATGTACTTGCCGGCGGCAATATCGTCAAAGTGGGAAGTGCCGAACACGGAAAACTCCGGGAACCACGCATGACCGCCGCCACCCGGCACCTTAGACAGGGACAGCTCCCGAACTACTTCCTCCGCATACATGGGGGGATAGTCTGACGGGAACTCGCTGTAGGCCTCGGCCAGGATATCGCCGGCCGATATGACGACATTCAGCGGCATGCGCCACAGGGCGCATTCGGGGATTAGTTCGTCGGCCACGGCCTGACGGTTGAGCTTGATGAGGGACGACATATTCTCCTTCATCTGGTTGAAGCGCTTCTGGACGTCGGCGGCCCATGCCTGGGCGGCACGGTCGCGGTAGGTCTTGATGAGCTCCAAAGCCTGCAGATAGAGGGGATTGTAAACGGAAGGATCGTCGGTGGCGTAAATCTTCTCCTTGAGGGCCAGCAGTTTCTTGCGGTCGGAGGCGGAGAACTTGGCGTCGGCCTGGGAATCCGCAACAGAGAGCAGTTTCTGGGCCTCCATGAAATAGGCGCTGAGCTTCTGCTCCATCTCCATGATGGGCCTGGCTTTTTCCATCGACTGCATCAGATTGCCCATTCCACCACCCATGGAGCCCATTCCGTTGGACTTCATGGCCGCATCCATAGTCTCTTTCTGAATGCGTTTCTCGAAGGCTTCCGCTTCTTTCTTGAAAGAAGGGTTCTTGGCCGATTCGGCCTGCTGATAAGCCTTGACCTTCTTGTTCAGGGCCGCCATCTCGGGGCATTCCTTGTCAGGATTGGCGGAGTTCATCTGGGCGCGGGAAGCGCTCTTGAATTCGGCGGCGGAAACGCCGCAGTATTTCTGGATATCGGCGGCATTGCGGTCATAAACGGCATCCAGGGCCGACACACTCCGGTTGGCAGTCATGGCCATCATCTCTTGTTCCGACATACCCTGATACTGCGCGGCCTGTTTCTCCAGGTCTTCCACATTCAAATCTCCCAGCAAAGCCTTCTGCATCTTTTCCTCCAGGCGCTTCCGCTCTGCTTCCGGAAGGTTTTCATCCTGCAGTTCGTCTATTTCGGCCGGGGTGAGGCCGAAGAGGTCGGACAGCATCTTGTTGCTCTTTTCCCGGTACATGAGGGTTTGCTCATCCTCGCAGGTGGTGTCTTCGTTCAGTTCCTCGGCCCGGAGGGTAACGGCCTTGATGGCTTTGTAGTAGGCAATCTGGGCTTCTTCCGTAGGATGGGCCAGTTCGGAGGCCGACGGCACAGCCGGGAATTCGTTCATGAGCGGGATGGGGAATTTGGCCGATGAAGGGGTAACAGGGCCGTCCCAGCCGAAGGTGCTGGCGCGCTTGGCGGGCAGCGCCTGCTCGCCGGTAACGGCGGCAGGAGCGTCGGAATCGGGCATCGCCGACAGGGGCTGCTCTTCTTTCGAAGACACGCCAAAGGGATTGCCGATATTACCGCCAGCGGCTTTCTCGGCCTTTTCTTTCAGTTTGTTAAGGAAGCCCTGGGCCTGCGCCGGGGCGCACAACAGCGACAGTGCTGCAATGGCAATGAACAGTTTTTTCATGGTTTATTTCTTTACAAATTCCACTCTGCGGTTCTTGGCACGGCCTTCGTCAGTGCTGTTGGAGGCGATGGGTTCGTGCGAGCCCTTGCCCACGGGAGTGAGGCGGGATTCGGCAATTCCCTGCTCTACCAGGGCGGCCACAATGGCTTCGGCGCGTTTCTGGGACAGAGGATCGTTCACCTTGTCAGAGCCCGTGGCGTCGCAGTGGCCCTGCACCTCGAAGGAGAGGTTGGGGCTCTCCTGCATCAGTTTGGCAATACGGTTGATTTCCACCATGGATTCGGGCTTGAGGTCTGCCTTGCCCACCTCGAAGGTTATGGCGTAGGTGATAATCTTGCCGTCGGAAGCCAAGCGGTCATACAGCGGAACGGCGCCCTTGGCAACGCGGACGTTCTTGATGAAGAAGCGGTCCTTATCGTCACAGTTGGAGACGGAACGGAGAAGCATGCGGGTGGGCTGCGCCACGTTGGGCAGATTCACCATCCTGACACCATTCACATAATATTTGAAGGCGCGTTTGTTGAAAGACGCTGCGACGTGGAGCCAGCTGTCGGGCACTACAAGCTTCTGAACGTTATCTCCCGGAGTTGTTCCGTGGCGAAGGTCTCCGCCCGGAGTATAATAAGAATAATCCAAAGTGGTAGCTCCTTCATTCTCAGACAATTCGTTGAACGCCGGATTGAGGGCGACAAAAACGCAATAGTCGGAGAATTCATCCGAACGTAACACAAGATCTATATGGTCGTTGTTACTGGAGCCTCCGGTGGGGTTGGACCAGACATCGAATTCCACGGTGAACTCCTGGGGCAGATAGTTCTCCTCCTTCATCAGCGGAGCGATGTCCGAGAACCAGCCGGAGAGTTTGATGGCCTGATTGCCGTCAATGGTCATTACTTCGCACTCCTCTCCGCCAAGAAAATCCCAGTGAGAAGGGAACTCGCCCAGTTTCTCCCCCTCAACCGGATCTTCGAAGAAAATCTCGTCACCCGGCACAAAGTCGGTCTTGGCGTACTCGGAGGTTACCTGCTTCTTGGGAGCGGCTGCGCCTTCCGCACCCGGTTTCTTGGCGCCGCAATCCGTGCAGAACTTACCGGTGTTTCCGGTTTTGCCACATTCCTCACAGGTCCAGGCGGCGGTGGCGGGAGCTTCGGCTTCCGAAGCGTCTTTGGCCTTCTCCTTATTCTTCTGGCCTTTTCCCACTTTGCCGTCCAGGACGTTGTTCACGCCCTTTTCCACTTTTTGGCCGATATTCTGCTCGGCGGCATTCTTGGCTCTTTCGCCCAGGTTTTTCAGGAAATTCTGGGCATCGGCAGTCCCGCAAACCATGGCAAGGACGGCGACAGAAAGCAATAACTTTTTCATATCAGATGATTTTGTTTTCAATGGTTGACACAAATTTCATTTTTCTCCACAAAAAAAACACCACCCTAAAGGGGGGAAATGAGCCTTTAACGTCCCTCCAATGGGTTAATTCCATCCTTTTTGACTATTTTTGTAGTATGAAACGTTCGCTCCTGATCTTGCTTCTTGCAGTCCTCGCCATGCCCCTGGCCGGCGCTTATAATGACCATCGCGGCCACAATCTGGACTCGTTGGAGCGAGCCGTGGCGCGCTGGACGCCGGACGCCATAGACAAGGCTTCCCTGGAAGATTTGCTGGATATTAACCGGGCATACCGGAACCTGATGCTGGGCTATCACGTGATGAACGGAGACAAGTGCATCTTCTACGCCCGCCGGGCCCTTTCCATCAGCCATCCCCGGCTATGGTATGCCGCCGATGCCGACGCCTACCGCTATATCGGCCAGGTTTTCTACGGCAGGGAACAATATGACAGCGCCCGGGTTTATTACCTGGCCTCCCTTGCCGCAACGGACGCCATGGCTGCGGGGGCCACTTCGCCCACGGACACGGCCGGCTATTCGCAAAAAATGATTGACGATTACTATTCGGCCCTGTACGGCTCCATCGGCAATCTCTATAATATGATGGATTCCATCCCCCAGGCCATGGACTACTATGAAAAGGCCGGCGCCATCTTCGAAAAATACGGCTGGAACGAAAGCAACAGCGTCCTCCATTACAACATGGGCGAAACCTGGGTGGATGAGGGGGAACTGGACAAAGCCAAGGCCGAGTACGACAAAGCTATGGCCTTTGCCCAAGCTTCGGGGGACAGCCTGATGATTGTGGACGTATGGAAGGGCTACGGCCGCCTGTATGCCGAACAGGGGAAAACCTGGAAATCGCTTCCCTATTTACGCAAGGCCGATGCCTACTACGCCGCCCATCCGGATTATGCGCCGAATTTCCGTACGGAAAACCTGAACTATATGCAGGAGGTGCTCACCCGCCAGAAACGGCAGCTGGGCTGCCTGGCCGGCGCCTTGGCGGCCGTTATCCTGATCGTTCTCGGAATCATTTTCGGCCTCCGGAAGAATCGCCCGGCCTCTTCGGAAAAGGCTGCCGTATCGGCCGAAGCTCCGGAACTGACGGCCCGCGAAAAGGAAATCCTGGACCTTCTGTCCAAAGGCTACACCACCACTCAGATTGCCGAAGCCCTCTCCCTGAGCAAGGAAACCATCCGCTGGTACAGGAAAAAACTGCTTGAGAAATTCGACGTCTCCAACAGTCCGGAACTTGTCTCCTGCGCTAAAGAGATGGGGCTCATCTGAGTAGCCCGACGGCCGCGGTCCAGTGCACAAATATGGCAGCTGGGGCGCAATCGCGGGACTGTTCATTGGGATGATATACCCGCCGGTGGGGATGATACTCGGCTCCCTGCTGGGCGCTTTCGTGGCCGAATTCCTCTTTGCCGGCAAGGACGCCGGGGCGTCCCCTTGTCCGTGTGCTCCTCTTCGGCATGGATTTCTCTTGTACGGTCCCGCTGTGGGCGCACTTTCCCGGCAAAACGTAGCATCGGCGGACCTTTCGGCCCGCTGTGGGCGCATTTTCCCGGCAAAACGTAGCACCGGCGGACCTTTCGGCCCGCCAGCGGCGCATTTTGGGCCCAAACCGTGCCGGCAGCGGTCCCTTCGTGTTGCAGTGGGATTAACCGGACCACTCCCACGTGCGGTTAGGTGGTAAAATTTTGACCAGCTACCCCAAAAATCGCCCGTTTTTGCGCTTGGGTGGTTAAAATAAAGCCAGCTAACCGCAGTGTCCGCCCCTTACCCCTTTCCATCACCCTCTCCCTCCGTCCATTAAAGCACAGAGGGTGGCACTAGAGTAGGTTATGGACGGGGTAGGTGTGCTTTAGCGGGGTCCCGTGAAGGTGGTTAAAGCACAGCATAGTGCCCCAGAGTGGATTCTGGCAGGGATAGGTGTGCTTTAATGGGGTCCTGGGAGTGTGGTTAAAGCACAGCATAGTGCCCCAGAGTGGATTCTGGCAGGGGGGGGTGCTTTAACGGGGGCCTGTGAAGGTGGTTAAAGCACATCATAGTGTCTTATCCTGAAAAAAGTGGTTCTTCCGCAATTTAGTTGAAGCATAGGTCGCTGAAGACCATTTTCCGTTTGAGCAGATTGAGTGAGGCCCGCCCATACATTACTCTCTTCACTTCTTTCAATTTGTTCACGAAGCCTTCCACGATGCCGTTGGATGTTTCCAGCGCGATAGCATTTTGAACAGCCTTCAGATCCATTCTGATACCATATGCAAACGACCTCAGTTCTTGAATGGGAGATTTTCCATAGTTTTCAAGCCATGTATCCAGGTCATTAATGTCGTCACCCATAATCGTTGCATAGAAAGAGGACGCAGCATTGTATATGTCTCTGAACCAGCCGAATGACATCATCTTTTCAACGAGCGTAACCTCGTCCTTAACCATCTTCTTCTTTCGAATGGATTTGTCCACTATATGCGCAATCTGGCGTATCGGCAGCAGAGGTTCTCTATCAGTAATAGGCGCCTTCTTCATCTTCTCGACCTCATGCTTGGGGCGATATCCATGATGGCCGTCAGACAGATAGCTGTAATGATCGTAGAATGGTGTCAACGAACCCCGAAAGCCTTTCTCCTTGATTTCAAGGAAGATTTTACGAAGATCCTTTCCATGTCGATACTCTTCTTCCACGTATGTGTCGTAAAGAAAATAGGGTAAACGCTCCTTGCTGGCCCTTTTCGGAAGAGTGTCCCAGCCCATATATTTCCTTACGGTCTGTCTGGCGATATCCAGTTTTTGAGATATCTGGGCAATGTTGAGCCCTTCAGCTTGCAACTCTTTGACTTCATTGAACATGATTTGTCTAGAGTCAACCTTTGGAGTTTCTTGAACTTCTGCTGGACATACGGTGCTTCTATACTCATCGTAATGAGAGCTGATCACTTTAGTAACGCATGCCGACATATTCATATTCAAATGGAACCGGTCAGCCACCTCTGTGATATTCCTCCCTGTCGCAGCGATGGCCGCAGTATAGTCCGTAGATCGGTCACGGCTAACGATTGCCACTTGCGAATGGCCATCCAACCATGTTTGAAAGCTGCTTACATCCCTGTCGCCAAGGAGGTCTATAACAGACCCGGTTTCTAGGCTGACAATGATGCTGCCGTATGTCACTCCTTTTCGAAAGGCCCAGTCATCAACGCCAATCTCCTTGACCTCACGCCGCTCAGGAACCGATATGCGATGGATGTCACGAAGCACGGTATCTCCGCTGATGCTAACTCCTATTGCCGATAATAATTTCCGGGCTGATTCTGATGAGCATTTCAGGCCATGCTGGGTCACCGCCATCTCACAACGCCTTGTCCGCCTTCTGTATCGGAACACTTCATCCCCGGGTTGTTCGGCAAACGTCTTTCTCCTACAGCTCGGATTATGGCAGAAGAACTTACGGGCCTCAAACGTAATCACAACCGGATGTCCCAGGATGGAAAGATCTGTAATGGTTCTCTGATACCGGCTGTGGACTCTATGGCTTACGCCTCCGCAATATGGACAGACACCATGAAGAAGGTTACATCGTGCGTATACATGATACGTGCGCATATCTTCGTACTCTACCTGTTCAACAGACAGGTCACTTGGAGAATAAAGGGCCGACAGATCGGCTTTCGCAGATGGTGGCGTTAGGCATTGCCGTAAAAATGTTGTAATTTTGCTTTCGTTAGGTGCTTTACACATCGGATATAACTTTATACTGTGGTAAGCATAAAGTTACGAAAAATTCATGTAAATACCTAATAATCAATTAGTTAAATAACATTAAACCGAAAGATTTTTTGCGATTTGGCTAATTGAATTGATTTTTCGTGTCTATATCCGACGGAGGGGGGCAACTAACTTGCCCTTGCGCTGACGTTACCAATCCGGTCTTTCAACTAAATTGCGGAAGAACCAAAAAAGTTGACTCACAACAAAGAGTTAACAATGTATCATTTACACACGCAAAAGCAGCTTAAGTACTTTGATGAAGTTATTCGTCTTCACTACGAAGAAGGGTATGGAGAAGATCGAATATCGCAACTTTTACCCATCGGTCATACCACAGCTTCAAGATGGATTGCTATCTTTGCAAAGGAGAAAGGAAAGATCTCCGGAGCAAACGATATGCGAAAGCCTCAAGAAAACGCATCATCTCAAGTTGCAAGTGATGATGTAGCCAGACTCCAAGAGCGAGTTAAGGAACTGGAGGCGCAGCTTCTTCGAGCTGAAATCAAAGCCGAAGCCTACGATGAGATGATCAACGTAGCCGAAGCCAAGTTCAGGATCCCGATACGAAAAAAAGCTGGCGCCAAACAGTAGGAAACCTGCACGCAAGGGATCATGGACGCTACTGCATCCAGTTCCTTTGCGAGCTGTTTGGCGTAAGCAAGCAGGCTTACTATCAATATGATGAGGACGCGGCACTCGCAAAAGCAGCTAGAGAGGAGTTTGCGTTACAATACATCAAAGACATCCGTAAGCTTGACCCGGGTATAGGAGGCCCTAAGCTCTGGCATATGTACAAGACAGAGTTCGGGTGTGACTATCCGATAGGACGGGATCGCTTCTGTCGGATAATCGATGAGAACAATCTAAAAGTCCGACTCAGGATACGCAAGCCCAGAACGACCGATTCCACGCATGGTCTTCCTACATATCCAAATCTGATCAAGGACTATGTGCCAACCGGGGCGAATCAGTTGTGGGTTAGCGACATAACATACGTGGTAGTCATGGAGGACGCATCTCATTATCACTTCTGTTACCTGTCATTAATCCTGGATGCCTATACTGAAGAGATCGTGGGCTGGAGTGTCGGGCCAACGCTTGACACAACATATCCCATGGAAGCCCTGAGGATGGCGTTAAGACGCATAGAAGGTAAAGAAGTCAATCTGATCCACCACTCCGATCGAGGTTGTCAGTATGCAAGTCGAGAGTATGTGAATACCTTGATGAAGCATGGTATCCAAATCAGCATGACCGAGTCAGGAGATCCCAAAGACAATGCCCAAGCAGAACGAATCAACAATACAATGAAGAATGAATTGCTCAAGGATAAAGTGTTTGCTAACATCAGCGAGGTAATCGCAGCCGTTGCCATAGCGGTTGACTTCTACAACAACAGAAGGCCCCATATGAGCATTGGAATGGCAGTACCAGCAGATATGGCTGATGCAACTGGCGATAGAGACATGAGATGGACCAGCTACCGCATTATGGCAATAAAAGCCAGGGATAACTTGGATATCACTGAAAAAGCATTACCTTTGAGTCCGTGTCTGGGGTCTCCTGCCGGCCTACGGCCTCCAGTCAACCCCAGACAGTGATAAGACTCGGATGGTAAACCCATCTAAGGGATAACGACCAGTGGTCAACTTATACCAGTAATAATCTATAAACCCGAGTCAACCAAAATCAGGAAATGACATAGTGCCCCAGAGTGGGTTCTGGCAGGGGTGGGTGTGCTTTAACGGGGTCCCGTAAGTGTGGTTAAAGCACAGCATAGTGCCCCAGAGTGGATTCTGGCGGGGATAGGTGTGCTTTAACGGGAGCCGGGCAGGGCAAGGGGCGGCGTAAATGGTTGGGATGTCTTTTGCAAAGGCATGGTATAGGGCTTTTCCCGGAAAAGTTGTATCTTTGTCTCCTACGAAAAAAAGAGGGCTCCCGGGAACAGGGGGCGCAAAAAAATGTGCAAAGGCGCATATAAAACAACACAATGGCAAAAATAGCGGAAGATACCCCCATGCTGCGGCATTACTTTGAGGTGAAAGCACAACACCCGGAGGCCATCCTGCTGTACCGCGTGGGAGACTTTTACGAGTGCTACTCGGACGATGCCATCACGGCCGTGCGGGTGCTCGGGCTGGTCCAGACCAAAAAGTCCAACGGAGACAAAGGTCCCGTGGCCATGGCCGGCTTTCCGCATCATGCGCTGGAAAACTACCTCACCAAGCTGGTGAGGGCCGGCTTCAAAGTGGCCATCTGCGACCAGCTGGAGGACCCTAAATTCGCCAAAAAACTGGTCAAACGCGGTGTGACAGAGATTGTTACGCCCGGCATCTCCTTCGGGGAGAACATGCTGGAGGTCAAGGAGAACAACTTCCTCTGCGGCCTCACGGTGGAAAAAGACTGTTGCGGCGCCGCCTTCCTGGACGTTTCTACCGGCCAGTTCCAGATTGCCCAGGGCTCCCTGGACTACATTGCCACCCTCCTGGGTTCCTTCAAGCCCAAGGAACTGGTAGTGCAGCGCGGCTACGAAAAAGGCCTCAAAGAGCGCCTGGGGGACTATTTCACCACCTCCATTGACGAATGGGCCTTTGTGTACGATGCCGCCGTGGAGCGCCTCAAGCGGCAGTTGGGCGTAGACAGCCTCAAAGGCTTTGCCATCGACCCGTACCCTCTGGGCATTTGCAGTGCCGGCGCGCTGCTGGTATACCTGGAACAAACCCAGCACGTAGGCCTCAAAAACATTTGCACCATCGGCCGCATTGACGAGGCCAAATTTGTGTGGATGGACCGTTTCACCCTCCGCAACCTGGAGGTGTTCCAAAGCGCTTCCGGGGCTGACGGCGTGTCGCTGGTGCAAACCCTGGACAAGTGCTCCAGCCCCATGGGCGCCCGCATGCTCCGCTCCTGGCTGGCCATGCCCATCCTGGACCGGAAAGAACTGGAGGCCCGCTACGACTGTGTGCAGTACTTCACCCAGAATCCGCAAATTCTGGACGATACCCAGATGGACCTTGGCAAGCTGGGGGACATGGAACGCATCCTGGGCCGCGTAGCCACCGGCAAGGTGAACCCGCGGGAGCTCATGCAGCTGGGCCGGGGCCTTGCCCTGATGAACCCCATCAAAACCCGCCTCGCGGGCAGCGAAGCCCTGGGAAAACTGCTCAAAGGCCTGAAAAACTGCGAACAACTCCTGCAGGAAATACAGCGGACGATGGACCCGGAACCCGCCATCCAGCTGGGAAAAGGCCCCGTTATTGGCCCGGGCGTAGACCCGGAACTGGACGAGCTCCGCACCCTGAGCGCCGGCGGCAAGGACTACCTCCTGCAAATGCAGCAGCGGGAGGCGGAGCGCACCGGCATATCGTCCCTGAAAATTGCCTACAACAACGTTTTTGGCTATTACATCGAGGTGCGCAACAGCTACCGGGACCAGGTGCCGCCGGAGTGGATCCGCAAGCAGACGCTGGTGAATGCGGAACGATACATCACCGAAGAGCTCAAGCAGTACGAGGAAAAAATCCTTACGGCAGAAGACCGCATATACGCCATCGAATCAAGGCTTTACGCGGAGCTCATCGCCAAAATCCAGCAGCAGATTCCCCATATCCAGACCAACAGCCGCATCCTGGCCAAGGTCGATGTCCTCGCGGGCTTTGCCCAGCAGGCCCTGGAGCACCACTACTGCCATCCGGAGCTCAACGACTCCAAGGTGCTGGACATCCGGGAGGGCCGCCATCCCGTGATCGAGACCCTGATGCCGGCAGGGGAGGAATACGTTCCCAACGACGTCCTCCTGGACAGCGACAAGCAGCAAATCATCATCCTCACGGGCCCCAACATGGCCGGTAAAAGCGCCCTCCTGCGCCAGACGGCCCTCATCGTCCTCATGGCCCAATGCGGCAGCTTTGTGCCCGCCACGGAGGCCCATATCGGCTGGGTCGATAAAATTTTCACCCGCGTGGGCGCCACGGACAACATCTCCCGCGGCGAGTCCACCTTCATGGTGGAGATGCTGGAAACGGCCATGATTCTCAACAACTTAAGCGCCCGTTCGCTGGTGCTCCTGGACGAGATCGGCCGTGGCACGTCCACTTACGACGGCATGTCCATCGCCCGGGGCATTGTGGAATTCATCCACGAATACGGCAAGGGCGCCAAGACGCTTTTTGCCACCCACTACCATGAACTCAATGACCTGGAAGGCCTCTTCCCGCGTGTGAAAAACTTCCACGTAGCCGTAAAGGAAGTGGGAAAGGAGGTCATTTTCCTCCGCAAGCTCCGGGAAGGCGGCACGGCCCACAGCTTCGGTATCCACGTGGCCCGCATGGCCGGCATGCCACTGCCTGTACTGGAGAGCGCAGAGCGCACCCTGAAGGCCCTGGAAAACAGCGAAAAACTGGATGCCATTGGTGCGCTCACCCCCGTAAAGCCCCACAACACCAAGGAAGGCCACGTGGAAAAAGACGGCTCCATCCAGCTGTCTATGTTCCAGCTGGACGACCCTCTCCTGGAGTCCTTAAGGGACCGCCTCAAGGCCGCGGACCTCAACAATTTAACCCCGCTTCAGGCTTTTGACCTGCTGCGGGGCATGAAAGAAGAGTTGGGGCTGTAACCCCGTCAGAAGCTGTAACCCAATCCTACGGCCAGGGTGTTGTTCAGGACCTTGGAAGCTGTTAACCAGCTCACATCCAGGCGCAAGCCTTTCCAGTGCACGCCCAGTCCCAGGGACAAGTGGCTGGGAATCACGCATTTTTCACTGGCCAGGTGGTATCCGGCACGCGCATAAAGCAGCCGGTTCCAGGCATACTGTGCGCCCACGGACAGGGCCATGTTTCCGCTGAAATAGAATTCACCATCTACAAGCAGGCGGGTTTCGTGGGCTTTTTCGGCCCCCCATTGCTGTGTCCAGTCCACGCCCAGGCGGCCGTGTGCGGGCTGCGTGTATGTATCGCCCATTCGGGAGCGGACCGTGGTGCCCAGATGGGCAATTCCGGCCGACAGGCCCAGCACATCCAGCGGACGCCAGTTCACAAAGACATCGGCGCTAAAACCGCCGTAACGCTGTGCTGCCGTGAGCTGCTGAAGCGCATAGCGGGCGTTGAGGCCCACGCTCACACGGGGTGTGATGCCAAAACCTACGCCCAGGGCCACCAGGTGTGCCTTTGGGGTGTCTCCGCTCGCCAGTGCCTGCCCGCCCTGGAAGGAATAGCCCAGGGAAATGCCCAGCCGCTCGATGGGTTTATAGGCCACCGCTGCGTTTACCAGGTTGCTTTTGGCCCCGACCGGCGCCCACAGGCGGTAGGAAACGGCCGCATCCAGTGTCTGCTGGCAGAAGGGCAGGGCCGATGCGCCGGAAAAAGCGGTATAGGCCCCGTTTTGCACAAAGGACGCTCCTGCTCCCGCCAGGGCCGACCGTTCCGGGTCCAGGCCGATGCGGGTAAAGGGCAACGCTTCCGTTCCCTGTGCAGACAGGGAACGGAAACTAATGGTAAGCAGCAGGGCCGCCGCGAGGAGTTTTCTACATCCAGCCATAGTCGTCGGTGGTGTAGGTCTCCAGGTTCAGACCCACGATAAGGACGCTTTCTCCGGCATTGCCGCCCACGGTCAGGACTACCTTGTCACCGTCTACCAGGCCACCGCTGGAAGAACCGGTGGTGGGACCGAAGAAATAGAGGATGCTGTCACCGTCGCCGTCAATCACCACGCCGTTGTTTTTGTAGGTGGTGTTTTCTGCGCAGGTGTACGGGTTCTCGGAGCAGTAGTTGTTGTCGGAGTGGTTGTACACCTTCTTCTCGTCGGCACGGCTTACGGTTACCGTGGGCTTGCCACCGATACCCAGGGCGAACAGGCGCAGGGCCTTGCGGTTGCCGCTGGAAGTGATGGTGAGGGTGGAGCCGGCAGGAACCTCAAAGGCCTTCACGCTGGTAGCATAGTTGACGGTGAGGTCAATCTCCTTGGCGTCGGTGCCAAGCTCAACGCCGGAAATGTAGCTGTAGCGGTTGTAGGTGAGTTCCTTGGTAGGATTCTTGGCTGCAAATACGGAGAACTCTGTATCGGCAAGGACCTCAAGGGTCTCGGGGAGAGTATTTCCGCTGCCGATTATAAGGAGGGTGAACTCAGGGTTGCCGGTAAGGTCAATCTTCTTGAGGGCGGCGGACTTCACGATAGAAGTGATGTCAAGCTGCTTGAAGGCGTTGTTGGAAAGATTGATTTCGGCAAGGGCGGTCTGGGAAGCGCTCACGCTGTAGGCCGAAAGCTTGTTGTAGGATACATCCACCTTCTCAAGCTTGCCAAAGCCGCTGAACGCTACGCTTGTAAGGGCGTTGTGGCTTACGTTCACTTCCTTCACGGCCGAAGCGCTGGTAAGGTTCACGCTTGTAAGGGCGTTTCCGGAAAGGTCCACATACTCTACCGTAGAGCAGTAAGGCATGGAGAAGCTGCCGCTGAGCTGGTTGTCGTGGAGGTCCAGATAGCTAACCTTTGCATAGTAGGAAGGGCCGGTGAACTTAGCTATCTTGTTGCCGGCGGCCTCAAGATGCAGGTTCTGGTTCAGGGCAGTATAGCTGGTGCCGATAGAGAGTTCCGTGAGTTTGTTCTTGTTCAGGCTCAGCCAGGCGAGCTTGGGCCATGCCAGGACGTCGAAGCTGGTGAACTTGTTGCCGTCCAGGATGAGTTTCTCGATGGGGAAGACTTCCAGCCCCTTGAGGTCGCCGTCTTCCAGGCCGGTATCCGACAGATCCAGTTCTGTCACGGCTTCTGCCTCTGCGGCGTCAATGGCGCCGTCACCGTCCTTGTCAAATTTGCCCAGGACGAGCTTTTTCACGAAGGGCTCTGCAATGCCGGCGGCGTAGTCCTCCACGGCGGGCTCGTCACTGTCTTCCACTTCCACCTCGGTCACCTTCACCGTGGTGATGGCGCCCGTGTCGGGATCCATGTGGGTGCCGGTCCAGTTCCATGAAGAAGTCTTGGTGCCCTTGGGAACAATAACCTCCTCAAGCACGCTGGAATAGAGATTGACGGAATTGAGCTTGGTGGCCTTGCGCATATCAACCACCTTCAGGGAATTGGAGGCGCCGGTACCGTAGGAGCCTACGGAGAAGCTGGTCAGGAGCGGGGAATTGCTCAGGTCGATGGTCTCGAGCTTGGTAGCTGCAGCGGCAAAACTGGTGAGTTTGGTGAGCTTGCTCAAGTCCAGCTTGTCTATAGCGGCATTGTCGATGCTCAGGGAGGCGAGCACGGGTTCCTCGGGCAGGGTAAGGCTTGCCAGGGTGGTGCAACCTACGCTGGCGGTGGACAGTTTGGCGTTCTTGCTCAGATCCAGGGAAGCAATCTTGGCGCCATAGCAGGAAATGCTCTCCAGGGCAGGGCAGCCGGTGACATCCAGGGCCGTAAGCGCGGTGTTGTAGGCGTGCAGGCCGGTCAGGGCGGGAGCGGAGCCCAGCGTGAGGGTTTCTACTGCCGTCATGCCGCCGATAGACACGGTCTGGAGGGCGTGGAGATCGCTTAGGTTAATGGTGGCGAGAACGGTCTCGGTGCCATAGCTCTTGGTGATGGTCAGCTGTTCCAGTTTCTTGTTCTTGGACAGGTCCAGGGCGGTAAGATTGGCCGTGGCGCTGATGGTCACTTTCTTGAGGTTGTAGAAGCACTCGATACCTTTCAAGGAGGTGTAGTTGGAGGAGATGTTCAGCTCCGTTACCTTGGCGGCCTCGGAGGCGTCTACCTTCATATTCTCATTGGCATCGTAAGCTGCGGAGTTGTACAGCACCCAGTTCTTGAAGCTATTGTCTTCGAAGGTGGGAATCTCATACACACCGCTCTCCTGCTTTACTTCGAATTCCTGAATCACGGCACCGGAAGCGTCTTTGAGCTGTACCAAGCCGGAACGGGTTTGAGGCAGGGTGTTCTTCTCTACGGTGAGCACGAGTTTCTCGTTACGCACCTCGCCGGCCTTGGTGATGGTGTAGGAAATCCAGTACTGTGCATCCTTTTCGATGTCGACGGTGTAGTCCACATTGGTAACCACGGGAACAACCATCTCGCCACCGGCGGTGGGAGCTTCTTCCACGGGAGCGGTGACGGCGAGGGAACCGCCCTCAAAGATGAGGGAGCGCATGTCGCTGCGGCCCTTGCCGTCTACGGCATAGAGGATAACCTTGGCTTTCTCGGCCGTACCGGCAGTCACCTTTACGGCGCCACCCTCGTTGTTGGCAGCAACGACATCGGCCCACCAGTCACCGCTGGCAACGGCGTCCACGCGGGATTCGCCCTTACCTACACCGGAGAGGGTATAAGGGATTTCTGTGGCCTTACCAGTTACTACCTGGTACACCTGGCTGTCATCAATCTTCAGAGAGAAATCTACATACTTGTCGATAGCCAGCTTGGAACCGTCAGTCAGGGTGAAGACCACCTGGTCCTTGGTCTCCTTTACGCCGGAGAATACGACGTCGACGCTTTCGGCGGCCGTCTGGGCCGGACCTACGATCGTCCAGGTCTCTCCGTCATAAGAGACTTCCCAGTTGCCTTCGTTGATACGGAGTTGCGGGGTTTGGCCGTCGGCGCCGGCAGCACCGGGAGCGCCGGGAGCGCCATCATTGCCCGTAACAGGGATGGGATGGCCTTCGCCGTCCTGCAGGAACTCGCCGTTGAGGGTCCAGTAGTAAACGCCGCCCGATTCCTTTACGCCGATAACCGGGGTGGAGCCAGGTTCGCCGGGAGCGCCGGGAGCGCCAGGCTCGCCGGGTGCACCGGTTTCGCCCTGATCACCTTTGTCGCCCTTGTCGCCCTTCTCGCCATGATAGATGGTGATTTTGGAGTTGTCGGTGAATTCGATGGTGTAGCCAATCACGTCCCCGGCGGTATCTTTCACATCCGTGACGGACTTCACGTACACGTTCTTCTCCAGGGCTTTCACAATTTTGTCCAGGCCCTCGATGTTGGAGTTGATCTTGGCGACCTGATCTTTCAGGATATTGACGTCATTCTGCAAGGCTGCGATGTCCTTGTCGTGCTGGTCCAGTCTGTCCTTGAGGGACTGATTGGACAATTCCGCAGGTGTACAAGCGGTCAGCAACAGGGCCGTACCTGCCAGGAATGTAAGTAATTTTTTCATAGTGATTTGTGTTTATGATGTACTTTATTTGACGATGGATTTGCCGTCGCTTGCGCGGAAGATTTGCATGGGCGCGCCGGAAGGATTGCTCCAGAAGTCATAGGCCTCCGTGTAGCCCACCTCGTATTTACCGGTTTCCTGTCCTTTGGGAACGGGGACGGGAATCAGGTAGTCGTAGTGCAGGGGACCGTAGTTGCCGTCTTTGTCCTCGGCCCAGCCGGAAATGGTCCAGGGCCAGTGGTTCACAATGTCGCCTTGTTCGTCTACCCACTTCCAGTCCTTGGAGGCACCGTACCACCAGGGACGATTGCGGAACACGCGCTTGTCCTGCATGGCGGAGCCCGCCACATTGGGATCCATGTCCAGGGTCATCAGGTAGTAGAGACCACCCTGGTCGGCAAAGTTCTCTTTCGGGGGCCACATGCCCAGGTACCAGTGCACTGCGTTCTCCGTGGGGGTGAGGCGCAGGACCATGATGCAGTCTCCGTCGTAGTCTGCGTGCGGCCATACGGTGGAATTCAGGTTGGCCAGGTCTTCTCCGCGGAAGAGTTCATATGTGTAGGTGAAGTCTGCCGTGCTCTTTCCAAGCGGGGGCTTGGGAACGCTCACCTGCCACTCGTACATGGATGTGGTGTAGGTGCCGGCATAGCCGAAGATCAGGATGGTATAGTCCGTGTCCGGCGTTACGTGCTCGTGCAGGGTTCTTTGGCCATGGAAGCTGTGATAGGCAATTTCGTCCTCATAGTATTCCTCTATCCATTCGAACAGTTCCTTTTCCTTGAGGGAGCCGTCGGTGTTGCGGAAGTACTGCTCAATGTCGGCGGTTTCGGCCAGGAACTCCATCCAGTATTCGTCATTGATTTCCGGGGTTACGGTGAAGTCCAGCCCCAGCCAGGTGTTGCTGTCTATCGTGACCTGGAAGTGGTTTTGGGAAACGCCGGGCTCTGCGGTGGTAACATCGATGGCGTCCACCGCTGTGGAGCGGATACCGAAGTTGTCCACGCCGAACACGTAGATACGGTAGTCGTGGCTGGGGAGGAAGGTCCAGCCTTCGTCGCGGCGGCCCCAGATTTCGCGGACCCCCGTGCCCATGCCGGGCAGGTTCTCCCAGCTCAGGTTGGGAATGTCGTAGTAGCCTTGCTCAATGCGCTGGGATTCCATATTGATGATGCGCTGGGCCGCTTGCTCGTCCGAGTAGCCGCTCATCTTGGATTTCTCCACAAAGGCCACATAGTAGCGGGTGCCGGTGTTGGTAGGCGTGACTTTTACCTTGACATCCATGTCTTCTACCTCCAGAACGTCTATCTGGAAGCGGCAGTTGTCCACAATCTCGTATTCCTTGGTGCGGAAGGTGAAGACCGCCTGCGGAGCGGTGGTGGCTTCCATGTTCAGGTTCATGCCCCAGGCGACAACCGTGTATTCGGTGCCGGGCATCAGATCCGTGGCCTGCAGGGTCTCTTCTCCGTGACAGAGGATTTGATCTGCCGTGTAGCGGGAAAGCAGGGTTTTGGCATTGGCAATGCTGCTTTGCATGACCTCTGCCAGCGTGGTGCTCTGGAGCTGGATTTCAGACACCCAGTTCATGTACCAGTACTCCGTGTTATTGGAGGCCTTCACGTGCAGTTCCGCGTAGTTTTCCGTTACATCGTGGGCCATGCCGCTGAAGCTCAGTGCCGAATCTTCCGAGTAGCCGGTATGGAATTCATAGAAGCAGATAGGGGTTTTGCGCTCTGCCGTATCATCGTCCTTCATGCCGTATACGAGGAATACATAATCCGTATCCACCGACAGGGAGGAATAGGGCATGGTGACGCTCTCCTCCTTGCTGTACATGCTCTGGAGCATGGTGAACAGCTGGCCCAGCGGGTGTCCGTGGCTCTCTGCCAGGCGCTTCAGATAGGCAACGTCGCCCTGGTACAATGCCTCGCCGTAGGCAAACTCGCCCACTTTGTGGGTATCGTCCTTCACATATTTGTCAAAGGACGATTTGTCCAGCACCTCAAAGAAATAGCCGCCGGAGTAACCGGGCTTGCGGGTGATGGTGACGGTAATGCCGAACGGTCCCAGGCCGCTGGTCTCAATGCCGAATTCCGGCCAGGCCCACTGGGGCTGTGTGAGTTCCACGGTAACCGCCTGGGCACCCTCGTAGCTTAGTTCCACGCGGGTGGAACGGGCGTCGGACAGGTTGTCCGGCACGGTGACGGGAATACCCTCTGCCGTGGCGTTTCCCAGGCTCACCCAGGTTGCCGCCTCCGGAAGACGGGCCTGCAGGCTTTTGCCCTGCACCGGATTTTCCACGGTGACGGGCAGCACATAGGTGCCCGCCTGGGCCCCGGCACTGAAGGCCTCGGCTTTGATGACCGGTGTTTTCTGTTCGGAGGGGGTGGGGTCTGGATTGGGTTTTTCGCTCGGTTTTTGTTCCTCTGGTTTGGAACAGGCGCCCAGGAGCACAGCAAGTGCTGCAAGGGCGGAAAGATAAAAACGGGATGTATTCATCGTTTAGGCCATTTATGTAAATGCAAAGATAAGATTTTATCTACATTTTCAAAAAAATAGGACTATCTTTGCTAACAATAAAAACACAGAACGTATGAAAAGCCTCACCTGTCATCTGATACCCCTGTTCGCCCTGGCCGTCGCGCTTGCCGCCTGCCGGGCGGAAGAACCTGTTGCGGCACCGGAAACCCCTCCCGCAAAGGCCAATCCGGACCTTTTTTACATTCCCGGACGGGTGTCGGTGCAGTTTGACGATGCCACCACGCGCATGGTGGAGGAGGCGTTGGCCCAGGGGCAGCCCACCAAGGTGTCGGCCCTGGACGGCCTGCTGGAAGACCTGGGCATCAAGTCGCTCCGCCGCGTGTTCCCGGATGCCGGGGAGTGGGAGCCCCGTACCCGCAAGGCCGGCCTTCACCGCTTCTACTATGTGGAGTTCAATGACGAGGTTCCCGTGACCAAGGCCGCCGGCTCGCTCGCAGAAGTGCCCGGCATTGTGTCGGTTACCCCGCAGCTCCCGGTGCGCTCCCGCGCCTTCAACGACCCTTATTTTTCCAGCCAGTGGCATTTCTACAATACCCGCTACAAAGACGTGGACATTAACGTACAGCCCGTCTGGGAGCAGTTTACCGTGGGCAGCGACAAAGTGATTGTTTCCGTGGTGGACGAGGGCGTGAACATGAACCACGAGGACCTTGCCGGCAATGTGATTCCCGGCTATCCGGACGGAACGGGCAGCTACAACTTCAACAACGATACGCCCACCGTGGTGCCCACCCAGGGCCACGGAACGCATGTGGCCGGCGTCATTGCCGCCACCAGCAACAACGGCCTGGGCGTAGCGGGTATCGCCGGCGGCGATGCGCAAAAAGGCATCCCGGGCGTCCGCATCCTGTCCTGCCAGATTTTCGACCTGTACGGAGCCCAACCGGACATTTACCGGGCCATCAAGCACGGCGCAGACCATGGCGCCGTCATTCTGCAGTGCAGCTGGGGCTTCTCCCCGGACCTGGATCACGACGGCTTTACCACGGACGATGAGATTGCCCTGTATCGTTCCTATACCATTGACGACCTGCCGGAATACAAGGCGGTGCTGGACTATTTTATCAAGTATGCCGGCTGCGACAACGACGGCAACCAGCTGCCGGATTCCCCCATGAAGGGCGGCGTGGCCATCTTCGCTTCCGGCAACGACAACTTCGACTATGACCCGCTGGTCTCCTACGAGCCCCTCATTGCGGTGGGTGCGTTTGGCGCCACGGGCAACAAGGCTTCTTACTCCAACTACGGGGACTGGCTGGACATTGCCGCTCCCGGCGGAGACGGTAAACAGGGTATATACAGCACCCTGCTGGGCAACAGCTATGGCGGCTCGGACTGGCAGGGCACGTCCATGGCCTGCCCGCACGTTTCCGGTGTGGCGGCCCTGCTGGTGTCCTACTTCGGCGGCCCCGGTTTCACGGCGGAGGAGTGCCGCGCACGCATCCTTCGCGGTGCCCGGGCCAATTTCTTTGACAGCTCCCGCTACATTGGCAAAAAGCTGGATGCATACGGCGCGTTCACCGTGGACCTGAGCAAACCCATTCTGCCGCCCGTGCTGACCTGGGAGGGCACCTTGCCCACAGAGCTGGGGAAGGATGAGACCGCCGTTCTTTCCTTCTCATGCGAAGACCCTGCCGGAGAGCGTGTTTTCTTCTCGCTCAAGCCGGAACTCCCGGGTATCGTGCTGGAGGAAAACCAGATTACCGTGAACGCGCAGGAACTCAAGCCCGGCAACTATACCCTCACCCTTACGGCCGTGAACGAAGATCACGTAAAGGCCACGCTGTCGGCTAATATTACCGTTCTGGCCAACCGCGCACCCGTGGTCACGGAAGACTGCCCGTCCGGTGGTTTTATTGTTCCGTGCGGAACCACCCAGACGCTGGATGTAAGCACCTGGTTCAAGGACCCGGACGGTGAGCCGCTCAGCTATTCTGCCCGCGTGCGGCAGCCGGATCTGGCCCAGGTAACGGTGTCGGAAGAGGGTGTACTCACGCTGGAAGGTCTGCAAGCCGGTCTTGCCACGGTGGATGTGGAGGCCTCGGATGGCCTGGATAGCAAAGTTGTTTCCCTTCCGCTGGCCATTTCCCTGGAGGGAAAAGCCTTATTCCTGTATCCTGCCGTGGCCGGTAACCAGGTCTATGTCGCTTATGCTTCCGCCACGCCCGTCAAGGCCAGCCTGGCCCTGTTCTCCGCTACCGGAGCGCAGCTGTGGCAGGGGGAGGCGCAAATGAGCGCGTTCCGGCCGGTACTGATCGACCTTAGTAAATATGCCCCCGGCGTATATACCGTCCAAGTCCAGGCCGGAGGTGCGTCCGATGTGCTGTCTTTTGCCAAAATGTAGCGAATGGCAGGCCGGGTACTCGTCATAGCGTACTATTGGCCGCCGTCCGGAGGGTCGGGGGTGCAGCGCTGGGTAAAGTTTGTCAAATACCTGTGCGCGGAGGGCTGGGAGCCCGTTGTGTGGGCGCCGGAAAATGCCGATTACCCGTCCCTGGACCCTTCTTTTGAGAAAGAGGTTCCGCCGCAGGTGGAGGTGCTCCGCGGCTCCATCTGGGAGCCCTATACCGCCTACCGCAAGCTCACCGGGGCCAAAAGCACGGAGGTGACGGAAATATCGTCCGGCCCCAAAACCTTCAAGCAGCGCCTGTCGCTGTGGATCCGGGCCAACCTTTTTGTGCCGGACCCGCGCGTGGGTTGGGTACGCCCTTCCGTAAAGCGCCTCAAGGCCTATTTAAAGGAACATCCGGTGGATGTGATGGTCACCACCGGGCCGCCGCATTCGGTGCATTTGATTGGGGAGCGCCTGCACAAAGACCTGGGCATTCCCTGGATTCCGGACTTCCGGGACCCGTGGAGCAAGATGTATTACCTCAAGCACCTGCCCATGACCGGCCTCAGCTGGAAACGGCTGCGGAACATGGAGCGGCGGGTGCTGGACAGCTGTAATACCGTTTTGGCCTGTACACCGCTCATGCAGGAGGACTTCCAGGCCCTGACAAAAACGCCCGTTGCGTGCATCACCAACGGCTTTGACGAAGAAGACTTCACCGGCCCCGTACCTCCGCAGGACGGGTATTTCAACCTCACCCATACCGGTTTGTTCGCGGCCGATGGCAATCCGCTGACCCTTTGGAAGGTGCTGGGGAAAATGGCCGCCGCGGATCCGCGTTTCGGGGCTGCGCTGCGCCTGCGCCTGGCGGGCAAGGTGGACCGGGAAATCCTCACGGCCATTCGGGCGGCGGGGCTCATCGACAACGTCATTTCCCTGGGCTATTGCAAGCATGCCGATGCCGTGAAGGAGCAGCGGAGTGCTTCCGTGCTGTTATTGCCTTTGCGGAACGACCCTCAGTACAGGCCCATCCTGCCCGGCAAGCTGTTCGAGTACCTGGCGGCCCGCCGGCCGGTGTTGGGGATAGGGCAGGTAGACGGCGCCATGGCCCACGTGCTGGCCGCTGCAGAGGCGGGTTGCACCATAGGCTGGGACGATGAAGAAGGCCTCCGTGCCTTCCTGGAGGCCGCCTGGCGCACCCATTGCCAGGGGGGCATTCCGGCAACTGCGGGCAACATCGGCCCATATTCCCGCCGCGCTACGGCCCATGCCCTGGCGGAATTGTTAGAAAGTGCTGTTATCGTCCCAAAAAGTGGGACGCAGACCGCAAAATAACCCCAAAATGCTGTCATCGTCCCATCTTTGGGGACGATAATAGCGCTTGACAGATATATGAGACATTGGAAAAACATACTGATTGCCTTGGGCGTGGTGGCCCTGTTCCTGGCGCTGAGCTACGGATTTGTGCCGCAGGTGCTGGACGGTAAAATTGTGAACCAGAGCGACATCTCCGGCTTTGTGGGCATGTCGCACGAGATGAGTGAGTGGAACGCCGCGCACCCGGACAATCCCACGTACTGGACGGATTCCATGTTCGGGGGCATGCCCACCACGGCGATATCGACACAAAACAAAGGGGACTACACCGAGTGGCTGTACAAGCTGCTCCTGGTGGGAAAACGGCCGGCCACGTACCTGTTCATTGCACTGCTGGGGGCGTTTCTGCTGTTCCTCTCGCTGGGGGTGAATTGGACCATCGCCCTGGGCGGGGCCATTGCCGTGGCCTTCTGCAGCTACAACTTCCAGATTATCCAGGTGGGTCACAACACCAAGATGCAGGCTATCGCCTTCATGCCCTGGGTCCTCGCCGCGCTGGTTTATACCTATCGCTCTTGTCATTCTGAGCGAAGCGAAGAATCTTTCTGGAAAACACTTCTCGGCGCCACCCTTTTCGGCCTTGCGCTTTCCCTGCAAATCAAGGCCAACCACCAGCAAATCACCTACTACCTGGCCATCATGGTGCTGCTGTACGCCGTGGTGGAGCTGGTGCACACCATCCGCACCAAGGCCTGGAAGCGGTTCTGGCTGGCATCAGCCCTGCTGCTGGTGCTGGGAGGCGCGGGTATCGCCACCAACGTGAATAAACTGTTGCCGCTGGCCAAATACACGCCGCAGACCATGCGCGGCGGGTCGGAACTTTCCAAAGAAGGGGCCAATGCCAGCGGCCTGGACCTGGACTATGCCACCGCGTGGAGCTACGGCTGGGAGGAACTGCCCAACCTCATGATTCCGGACTTTAACGGAGGGGCATCGGCCGGGGCGGTGAATCCGGAAAAATCCCAGACCATCAAGCTCCTGCGCCGGGCGGGGCAGAAGAACCTCAAGGAGACCGCCAAACAGTTGCCGCTGTACTGGGGGCCGCAGCCGTTTACTGCCGGCCCTATGTACATGGGCGCCATATCCGTTTTCCTGTTTGTGCTGGGCCTGGGCCTGTACCGCGGCCGCGAAAAATGGTGGCTGCTGGTGGCCACGCTGCTGGCCGTACTCATGGCGGTAGGCAGTCATTTTATGGCCTTTACTGCCTTCTGTTTCAAGGTGTTGCCGCTGTATAACAAGTTCCGGACGGTGTCCATGGCGCTGGTGGTGCTGCAAGTCACGCTGCCGGTGCTGGGCTTTGTGACGCTGGACCGGATTGTGCGGGGCGCCTATGACCGCGCGCGCTTCCTCAAGGCCTTCTGGTGGGCGCTGGGCATCACCGGCGGCTTTGCGCTGCTGTGCGTGCTTACGCCCAGTCTCTTCGGCACGTTCGAGGGCCCGTCGGACAGCGGCATGCAGGATGTGCTGGTGGAGGCCCTGGTGCAGGACCGCATCGCCCTTTTCCGTGCCGATTCCCTCATGGCGCTGGGGCTCATCGTGGCATCGGCCCTGTTGCTTTTATGGGCCTATTTCCCCAAAGGACAGACGGAACATGCCCGGGAGGTGGCCGGCTTCGGGCGCAAGTGGGCGGCGGCCCTGTGCATCTGCGTGCTTAGCGCCGCCAACCTGTTCATCGTGGGCAAGCGGTACCTTAACGCAGACCATTTCACCACCACCAAGGACTTTGGCAAGCCCTTTGCGGAGCGACCGGTAGACCAAATTATCAAGGCCGATAAAGACCCGCAGTACCGTGTGCTGGACCTCACGGTGAACGTGTTCAACTCCTCCGTGCCGTCGTACCATCACAAGAGCGTGGGCGGTTATTCGCCGGCTAAGTTGCAGCGGTACCAGGATTTGATAGAGCACTATCTTACGCGGGAAATCAATGGATTGTACGGGCAGCTGAATGCCGCCGATTCCCTGGAGGCCGTGGAGGCGTGGATGGCCACGGGTACGCCGGTGCTCAACGCCCTGAACACCCGCTACGTGGTGCTGGACGGCAACTATCCGCCGCTGGTGAACGAAGCCGCCCTGGGCGCTGCCTGGTTTGTGGACTCCGTGGCCCTGGCCTCTACTCCGGACGAGGAAATCGCCCTCCTGGGCGCGGTGGACCTCCGCTCCCAGGCCGTGGTCACCACCCCGGTGGACCCTGTCATACCGAGCGAAGCGAGTGTATCTCCTTCCATCCGCCTCACCTCCTACGCCCCTAACGAACTCCACTACCAGTACTCCACCCCCACCGACCGCCTGGCTGTGTTCAGCGAGATTTACTACCCCAACGGCTGGCACGCCACCGTGGACGGTGAACCCCTGGAGCTCCTCCGGGCCAACTGGACCCTCCGCGCCGCCCTCCTCCCGGCCGGCTCCCACGAGGTGGTGATGACCTTCCTCCCGGACAGCTATCGCATAGGCGCCACCGTCTCCCGCGTGGCTTCCCTCACCCTCTTGCTGCTCCTCATGCTGGCCATCGTCCTGCCCCTTGCCCTCCGCAAGGGCGCTCGGGCCACCGGCTTTCCCAAAGAGGCGTGATTGCTAATCGTCTGATTATAAGGGGCTACACGCTGGCGGCTACCCGGCCGGCCAGGTCCAGGAAGGCCTGGGAGTCCGGACGGTTGAGCAGGGCCACGGGCTCGCCGGTATCGGCCCCCTCACGGATATCCTGCACCAGGGGAATCTGGCCTAGGAAGGGGATGTCCAGGTTGTGGGCCATCTGGCTGCCGCCGTCTTTGCCAAAGAGGTAGTATTTCTCTTCCGGATGGGCGGCCGGGGTGAACCAGGACATGTTTTCCACCAGGCCCAGGATGGGCTTGTTCACCTGCGGATTGCGGAACATGTTCACGCCGCGGAGCACGTCCGACAGCGCCACCGCCTGCGGAGTGGTTACAATCACGGCGGCGGTCATGGGAACATCGCCAATGAGGGAAATGTGAATGTCGCCGGTTCCCGGAGGCATGTCGATGAGCAGGAAATCCAGCGGCCCCCAGGCGGTTTGCAGGATAATCTGCTTGAGAGCAGTGGAGGCCATGGGGCCGCGCCAGATGAGCGCCTGTCCGGCCTGTGACACGTGGCCCACGGAGAGCCACTTTACGCCGTACTTCTCCACGGGGATGAACAGGTTGGTGTTCTCGTCCTCGCCTTCCATCTCAATGGTCACGTCTTCCGTCCCGGTCATGGTGGGGATGGAGGGGCCGTAGACATCGGCATCGGCCACACCAACCTTATAGCCCAGACGGGCCAGGGCAACGGCCAGGTTTACCGTGACGGTGCTTTTGCCCACGCCGCCTTTTCCGGAGGCGATGCCAATGATGTGGCTCACTTCCCGCAGCTGCTCCAGGTTGAACTCAATTCCCTTTGGGGCCGCTTTGGCCGGTTCCTTGACAATGGTATCTACCTGAATTTCCGTTCCGCCGGGCAGGTGCCGGTACAGACACGCCTGCACCGCACCCACCAGGTAGTTTTTGAGCGGGTCCGGCCGCTTGGGGAAGCCCAGTGTCACGTGGACGGCGTTATCGGCAATGTTTATCTTTTCCACCAGCCCCAGAGCCACCACATTCTGGTCCTCTTTGGCCGGATGCTGCACCTCCTGCAGCCACAGCAGTATTTCTTTCTCGTTCATGCGCGTTGATTTGGGTATGCAAAAGTACGAAAATATTGGCACTCTTGCCAACCTTTAAGTGGGAGTGGGCCTGGTAGGATACTGGTTGGTGTGGCAGCTAACTCGCTAATTGTCAATGTGTTATAATATAATCCTCGTCCGAAAATCGAACGAGGATTATACGGTATATTGCTAATAATCAGACGATTAGCTGCCACGACAGCAGTAACAGCCTCTTACTTCGCGAAGGTAAGTTCGGAAATAATATTGGAGGCGCCGCCGTATTTCTCCACCAGCCAGAGGACGTAGCGGATATCTACGCAGATGCAGCGCTGGAGGTCCGGCTCGAACATGACGTCGGAGCTCATGCTCTCCCAGTTGCCGTCAAAGGCCAGGCCGATGAGGTTGCCCTTTGCATCCATCACCGGGGAACCGGAGTTGCCGCCCGTGATGTCGTTGTTGGTGAGGAAGCAGGTGTGCAGGGTGCCGTCGGCATCGGCCCAGCGGCCATAATCACCGGTCTCCAGCAGGCTCTTGATACCGGCAGGCAGCACGAACTCGGGGTCTTCCGGATTCTCTTTCTCCAGCAGGCCCTTGGCGGTGGTGTAGTACTTGTACACCAGGGCGTCCTTGGGGCTGTAGGGCAGCACGTGGCCGTAGGTGAGGCGCATGGTGGAGTTGGCGTCCGGGTACAGGGCTACGCCTTTCTGCCATTCCAGCAGGGCGGCGGCAAAGTGCTTGCGGGCGATGTCAAAAGCAGGATCCGGCATGGCATACAAGGCCATGTAGGAGGGCATGAGGGCCTCAATCACAGCGTTGCCCAGTTCAACGGCCGGGTCTGCGGCAATCTGGTCTGCGGTGGCAGCCATGAGGCCGGCCTCGGAGGTGAACACGCTCTTGGCAAAGAGGTCTTCCACGTAGGCCGGAATGTCCAGGGTGGCAAAATCGCGCGTGCCAATCTTGAGGTAGTTGGCCGGGTCTGCCGTTTTGCGGTAATGCTCCAGCAGGGCCACGGCGGTTTTCTTGTCGATGGAAACTACATAGTCCCGATACTCTTCACGCACCCGTTCGCGGGCGTTGGCAAGGGCCGCCACAGAATCCTGACCCTGCTGCAGGCCCCGTCCGTAGAGGTTGTTGACGGCGGTGGCAAACTGCATCAGCTCAATCTGATAGGGGCCTTCGATGAGGCGGTTCACGGCGATATTGGCCGCTGCGTTTTTCTCCACATTCTTGGCAATCTCGGCCACCGGGTCCCCGTACAGGGCCTTGCGCTCCGGAGAAGCCTCAATCCAGGCCTTCAGATTGGCCTCTTTCTGCTCTTCCCGGCCGATGATGTTGAGGGCCTTGAAGGCCAGCTCTTCACCCTGCCACTTCTTCCAGCCGTTGGCGGAGGAAGCGTATTTGTCGGCATATTTGAGACGGATGGAAGGGTCGGCCACCATCTGCTCCCACATAATATCCTGGCGGATGGTGCGGGCGTCAATGCGGATGCGGTTGTTCTCGATCATGCTGTTGAGCTGGGCGGCCGTCTGGTAGCGCTGGGTGCGGCCCGGGTAGCCCAGGATCATGGTATAGTCGCCTTCCTTTACGCCCTTGGTGGCAATTTTGAGGCTGCGGGCGGGCTGGTAAGGGACGTTGAGCTCGCTGTACTCTGCCGGCATGTTGTCCGCACCGGCGTACACGCGGAACATGGAGAAGTCGCAGGTGTGGCGGGGCCACATCCAGTTGTCCGTTTCTCCGCCGAACTTACCCATGGATGCCGGGGGAGCGCCCACAAAGCGTACGTCCGTATAGGTCCGATACACAATGATATAGTGCACATTGTCGTTGTAGAAGCCGGTAACGGTGACGCGGCAGCCGGGATTGGCGGCCTCTGCGTTCTTTTTGAGGTCATCGGCCGAGGCTCCCTGCTTCTCAATGGCGTCCGTGACGTCTTCCATGCTCACCAGGAAGGTGACGGTGAGGCCGGGGCAGGGGATTTCCTCACCAAAGTTCTTGGCCCAGTAGCCGTCCATCAGGTAGTTGTGCTCGTCCGTGGACAGGCCCTGGATGCTGCTGTAACCGCAGTGGTGGTTGGTGACCAGGAGGCCCTGGTTACTGATCATTTCACCGGTGCAGCCGCCGCCAAAGTGGACGATGGCGTCCTTGAGGGAGGTTTTGTTGATGGAGTAGATTTCCTCCGGAGTCAGCTTGCAGCCGGCCGCCTTGAGGTCTTTTCCGTTGAGTTGTTTCAGGAGGGGCAGGAGCCACATTCCTTCGTCGGCCATGGCGCTCACCGTAATGGCAAGGCCGGCCAGAATTGCGAGAAGTCGTTTCATACTTGTACAAATTTGTACAAAAATACGAAAATTACTTAGAACGTGAAACGAAAGCCGAAAGTAAAGTCAAAAGAGAAGGGATGCAGGGTGTAGTAGGACTCCAGCTCGCTCCCGTTGGGAATGTGCCAGCTGAATCCCGGCTGCAGGAAAAGGGCGCCATAGGTGAATAGCTGGTACTGCACGTCCACGCCGGCCCCCAGGGACCAGCGGAGGTCTTTTACGGCGGGACGCTCCATGGACTCGGCGGTGAGCTGGTCGCCGATATAGGCCCGGGTGTCCAGCTTGGAGCCCACGGCGAATTCAAATACGGGACCGGCGTCGATGTTCACGCTCAGGCGCCACCACTCGAAGGCCTTGAACTGTGCCTGGAGCGGAATGCCCAAATAGTGCAGATAACGCGTGGTGTTGGTGGTGGTATTGCCGGAGACGGTGGCGTAGTCCGAGCGAAGGACCGTATAGGTGAGGCCGGACCCCACGCTCCAGCGGGGCGTGAAGGCGTAACTCACTCCCAGTCCCACCCTTACGCTTTGCTTGTGTGTTCCCTCCGTGGTGCTGGGCCTGTTGCGGCTGAGCATGGGGACGGACACGGTGGCGTCTCCGGCCTTGGTCTCCATGCCCGGGTTGTTGGGAACGCCGTAACCGCTGCTGAAACTCCCGGCCTGGGCCAGGTAAGCGCCGGAAGCAATCTGCACTTGCAACCGGCTGCGTTTGGGGACGGCAGGCGGGGTCTCCAGTGCCATCGGCCCGTCATTTTGGGCCGATAAAGCCGGCTCGGAGACCTCCATGGGCCCGTTGTCCGGCTTTTGCGTTTGGGCGGATGCTTGCACCTCCTGCACCGGCGTTTCTTCAACAACCGGCGCCTCAACCACCGGAGCGGTGTCTGCGAACGATGCCGGCGCTTTCCCGGCGGGGAGGACAACCTCCTTTACTACCGGTTCATCGGCTCGAGGGACGGCGGGAAGAGGGCCGTCGGCCTGTGGAACATCGGCCTGTACCAGGGCCTCTCCGGGGACGACGGAGGGGGATGCTGCGGGCTTCCAAAGAATCACGGCGAGCACCACGGCCGCGGCGGCAGCCAGGACACCTCCGGCCACGTACCACCAGGGGGCGACGCGTTTTTTGGGGGCAAGACCGGCCTGGACTGCGTCCCACAGCCCTTCCGGTGCCGCTTCCTCATAGCCCTCCATCAGGGAAGGAAGCTTGTCTGTCCATTTCTCACTCATGATTCTTGATATACTGATTGATTTTCTTTGCCAAATGGGCCCGCGCCCGGAAATACTGCGAGGCGGAGGAATCCTCCCTGATGCCCAGCAGTGCGGCAATTTCCCGGTGCGACTTCTGTTCAAACACAAACAGGTTGAACACGGTCCTGTAACCGTCGGGGAGTTCCCGGATAAAGTCCTGGAGCACGGCGGGCGGCACCTGCTGCATTTCGCGCATTTCCTCTTCCGGCACGTCCGGAAGCTCGTCCACAAAGCGGAGCCGCCCTTGGGCGCGCAGGAATTTGAGGGCACGGTTCACCGTGATGCGGCAGGCCCAGGCCTTGAGGCTGCCCTCGCCGCGGTACTCGAATTTGTCTGCGGCATTGAAAATTTGCAGGAGGGCGTCCTGAAGGACATCCTTCAGCTGGTCTCGCTCCGGGACATAACGGGAGCCTACCGCCGTCAGGAACCCGGCATAGCGCTCATAGAACAGGCGCATGGCTTCGGAATCCCGGCGACGGAGCCGTTCCGCCAGTTCTTTCTCACTGACGGCTTTTGAAGCGGTATTGTTGTGAGGCGGCCTCTCCGTCAAGTTTTGTCCAATTTAGCGTTAAAGTTACATAGTCCCCCTCCGTGGAAGGCAGGCTGTTGATATCAAAGTAGATGATGGAATCGGCCTGGCGGAGGGCCTCGTCCCCACCGTCATTGTGTAGAAGCGTTAGCTCGTAGGGGTTCTCCGGGTTCAGTTGGGACAGGAGGAAGAGTTCGTGGGCCGTGGTGCCCTCGCCCCACCAGGATACGTAGTGCAAGGTGAGGAAGCCGTCCTCCACGCCGGTCATCCAGTCCTGGAGGATGTCCACTCCGGCGTATCCCTGGCTGTCCGGCTGCTCGTCGGCCGCCCCCATTTTTAGCGCCCCTTTTTCCAGCTCGTCGAACCAGTTTACCTGGCAGCTTGTTTCTCCGGGCGTCAGGGTGAGTGAACATACTATGCGCTTGAGGCCGGTGAAGGGCTCGGTGTAATTGACAGGGTACACGCGCGTATCTTCGTCCAGTTGGAAGAAGAGCGTGCCGGAATCGTCCTGCTTGACGGTTACGATGGCCTGGAATGTCTGTGGTTCCGGGTCGGCGTCTTCCGTGGAGGGGCGATAGGGCCCGAAGCTTTTACTGCATCCGGCAAGGATGCCCGCACAGAAGAGTATGGATAAAAGCCGTTTCATCTCGAATGAATAAATCCTGTATTTGAAGAATCTTGCACGAAAATAGAAAAAATCCGCCGTTGGTGTGCAAGTTTTTTTGAGGGGAAGGGTTATCTTTACGAACCAAAACAGAAAACAGTCATGAAATTCAAAGGAATCTTTGTTTGTCTTTTGGCCCTTACGGCCTGCTCAAAGTTCGGTAGCGTGGGATATATGCCTGAGGCGTATAACGCCAGTCAGCCGGCCATGGAGGCCGATGACGCCATGGATAGCCCCTCCGGAGACAGCTTCGACACCATCACGGAAAATCCCTTCGTCCGGGTGGCCGATGCCCCTACGTCCTCGTTCTCCGTGGATGCCGACGGCGCCGCCTACGCCTATATGCGCCGTTGCATTACCCAAGGCTTTCTCCCACAAAGGAACGCCGTGCGCATCGAAGAGTACCTGAATTATTTTACCTTCAACTACCCGGAGCCGAAGGGGGAGGAGACGCTCGCCATCAACGGGGAAATCGGCCCCTGTCCCTGGAATGCGGGGCATTCCCTGCTAAGGCTGGGCCTTAAGGGCAAGTCCCTCCAGGAGAGCGAGATTCCGGCCGCCAACTTCATTCTCCTTGTGGACGTTTCCGGCTCCATGAGTGGAAGCGACCGCATTGACCTGCTCAAAAGCGGGCTCGTCAATATGGTGGACTATATGAGGCCCCAGGACCGCATGGCCATCATCACCTATGCCGGCGGCGTGCAAAAGCTCCTGGAATCCACGCTACTTTCCCAAGGCAAGGAGCAAATCAAGAGCGCCATCCGCGGGCTGATGGCCAGTGGGTCCACGGCCGGTGGCGCAGCCATGAAGATGGCCTATGAGGAGGCCGCCGCGCATTATATTGAGGGTGGCAACAACCGCATCATCATGTGCACCGACGGCGACTTCAACGTGGGCGTGTCCTCAACCGATGCCCTGGTGGAGATGGTGGAAAGCTATCAGGAGAAAGGCATCTACTTGAGTATCATGGGCTTCGGCCAGGGAAATTTCCAGGACAGCCGCATGGAGAACCTCTCCAACCACGGCAACGGCACCTACACCTATATTGATTCGGAGGAAGAGATGATGAAGGTGTTTGTCCAGGAGCGCAGCCACTTCTACAGCGTGGCCAACGACACCAAGTGCCAGGTGCGCTTTAACCCGGAAGTGGTTGAAAGCTACCGCCTTATAGGCTATGAGAACCGCGTCATGACGGCCGAGGAGTTCGAGGACAGCAAGAAGGACGCCGGCGAGATAGGCGCCGGGCAAACCGTGACGGCCCTGTATGAGCTGGTGCTGAAAGAGGGCCTGGAAGAAGGCTTTTACGTGGGCGATTTCGAGGCCCGCTACAAGTACTCGCTGAAAGACGCGGAAAGCCACTCGCTTACGGAGTCTATTGGGGCCACGTGCGAAATCTCTCCGGAATTCACCTTCGCTGCCGGCGTCGCTGCTTACGGTCTGGTGTTGCTGGATTCGGAATATAAGGCCGATGCCACCCTGTCCATGGCCAAAGAATTGGTTGCTGGTGCGGCAGGGGAGGACAGTTTCCGCAAACAGTTGGTGAGCCTGATTGAAAAAGCCGGAACCCGGTCAAAATAAGGAAGGTTCCAACTCCTTCACATGGAAAGACTTCCGGTGCCAGGGCGAATAGCCGTGGCGCCGGATGGCTTCTATATGCTCAGCGGTGGGGTAGCCCATGTTGCGGTCCCAGCCGTACTCAGGGTATTCCCGCGCCAGTTCCCGCATGCAGTCGTCCCGGTAGGTTTTGGCCAGGACCGATGCCGCCGCAATACTGGCGTAGGTGGCGTCCCCGTGCACCACGGTCTGAAAATCGTTGAAGCCATACGGGCCGAAGGGACGGAATTTGTTGCCGTCCACCAGCAGGAAATCCGGCTTGGGTTCCAGGCGCAGCACTGCCCGTTGCATCCCCGTCACGGACGCCCACAGGATGTTGAGCTGGTCTATCTCTTGGGCCGATACCGCCTCTACCGCCCAGGCCACGGCCTCCCGTTCGATGATGGGCCGAAGCTCCTCGCGGGCCTTCTGGCTCATCTGCTTGGAGTCGTTCAGGAGCGGATGGAAGAAATCCGGCGGCAGGATGACGGCGGCGCAGTACACCGGCCCGGCCAGCGGCCCGCGCCCGGCCTCGTCGCACCCAGCTTCCAGCCTTCCGGCCTCGCAATATGCCTTCAAATTCGGTTTCATCGGCACAAAATTACGAAAAAAGCCTAACTTTGCGTCTATGATTAAGGAAATGTCTTTTTGGAAATGGTTGGGCCTGCTGGTGGCGGCCCTTTTCCTCGCGCTCCTCATGTATGGATGCGCTGGTATGGTGGACCTGGCGCCGCACGGCTGGGTGTACAGCGCGGCGTGCCTGGCGGTATCGGCCGTTATGGTGTGGATTTATGCGCGGTTTGTCCGCTGGTTCGAGGGTGCCAAACCGCAGGACCTGCCCCTGAACAAGTTGGCCTCGCACACGGGCCTGGGGCTGGGTATCGGTCTGGGGTATTTTTGCGTGGTGACAGGCCTTATGGCGCTCCTGGGCGGGTATACCCTTACCGGCTGGGGTGCATCGGCCAAGGAACTGGTGAGCATGTTCTGCTACTTTGCCATTGTGGCGGTGGGTGAGGAGATTATGTTCCGGGGCGTGCTGTTCCGCTGGATAGACGAGAAATGGGGTTTCTGGTGGGCCATCGGCATATCGGCACTGGTTTTTGGCCTCATCCATATCACCAATCCCGGCGGAACGCTGTGGAGCTCCATTGCCATTGCCATTGAGGCAGGGCTGCTTTTAGGCGCCGCGTACAAGTGGTCTGGGACGCTGTGGGTGCCCATCGGCATCCATTGGGCCTGGAACTACTCCCAGGGCAATATTTTTGGCTTCGCCGTGTCCGGCCAGGCGGCGGGCGAGAGCCTCCTGCATGCGCAGATGCAGGGGAGCGACTGGCTCACCGGCGGCATTTTTGGCGCCGAGGCTTCCGTGGTGGCCGTGGTGGTGGGACTGCTGGTATCGGCCTGGTTCATTTGGCGCATTTCCAGGCGATAACTATTGCTTTTTAGGCTAAAATGGTTAAATTTGCAGACTACGTTTGAAAATTGCAATAATTCAATAACACCAATGAAAACTTACACAACTAAAAACATCCGCAACATTGTCCTTATCGGCGCTCCCCGCAGCGGTAAAACCACCCTGTCGGAGGCTATGCTGTTTGAAGGAAAGGTCATCGACCGTCGCGGCACCGTGGAAGACAAAAACACCGTGTCGGACAACACCGAGTTCGAGCAAACCAACCAGAAGTCCATCAACGCCACTCCGCTGTACGCAGAGTTTAATGGCTGCAAGATCAACTTCATCGACGCTCCCGGCTCGGACGATTTCTCCGGTGGCGCCCTGGCTGCCTTTAAGGTGGTGGATGCGGCTATCATGGTCATGAACGGCACGGCCGGCATCGAGGTAGGTACCTCCCTGTATGCCCGCTACGCAGACCAATACGGCATTCCTATGGTCATTGCCGTGAACCAGCTGGACCACGACAAAGCCAACTGGGAAGGCGTTCGCAATGCCATCCACGAGGAGTTCGGCAAAAAGGCCGCCCTGTGCCAGTTCCCGGTGAACCCCGGTGCCGGTCTGGAAGGCTTCGTAGACATCATCACCATGAAATATTACAATAAGAAGAACGAGGAACTGGACATCCCCGCCGCCTATGCCGACGAAGCCGAGGAACTCCGCGGAGAACTCATGGAAAAGGCTGCCGAGGGTTCCGACGAACTCATGGAGAAGTTCTTCGAGACCATGGAACTCACTACGGACGAGATCCGCGAAGGTCTGCGCCTGGGCCTGCAGAAGGGAGAGACCATCCCGGTGTTCTGCGTGGCCGCCAAGGAAGACCTGGGCGTAAAGCGCCTCATGGAATTCACCGTGAACGTGGTTCCTTCTCCTTTTGGCAAGGAAGAGCCCACCGTGGACGGCGGCACCCTCAAGTGCGATCCTGCCGGCCCCGTGGCCCTGTTCATCTTCAAGACCTCCGTGGAACAGCACCTGGGTGAGGTTTCCTACTTCAAGGTGATGAGCGGTACCCTCAACGAGGGCGCAGACCTCATTAATCCGGAAACCGGCAACGGTGAGCGCCTTTCCGCCATCTACGCCGTGGCTGGCTCCAAGAAGGAAAAAGTGTCCCAGATTGCCGCCGGTGACATTGGCTGCGTCATGAAGCTCAAGGCCGGTAAAACGGACGTCACCCTGGCCCAGAATGGCGTAGAGGCCATCAAGCACATGGTGTTCCCGGATGCCAAGTACCGCTGCGCCGTAAAGGCCGTGGACAAGAACGATGAGGCCAAGGTGGGCGATGCCCTCAACAAGATTGCCGCCCAGGATCCCACCATCGGCGTGGAATATTCTAAGGAACTGCGCCAGACCATCCTCACCGGCATGGGCGAGCAACACATCAATTACGTGAAGTGGAGAGTCACCAACGAGTTCAAGCAGAACATCGAGCTCTATGCTCCCAAGGTGCCCTACCGTGAAACCATCACCAAAATTGCTACGGCCCAGTATCGTCACAAGAAACAGTCCGGCGGCGCCGGTCAGTTCGGTGAGGTACACCTGCTGGTTTGCCCGTACGTAGAGGGTCAGGAAGCTCCCAAGAACTTCAAGATCGACGGCAAGGACGTGGTGTTCAACTTCAAGAGCCAGGACATCACGGACCTGGAGTGGGGTGGCAAGCTGGAGTTCTACAACTGCGTTGTGGGTGGCTCCATCGACCTTTCCTTCATGCCCGCTATCCTGAAGGGTATCAAGAGCAAGATGGAAGAAGGCCCGCTTACCGGTTCCTACGCCCGCGACATCCGCGTGTACGTATATGACGGTAAGATGCACCCGGTAGACTCCAAGGAAATCGCCTTCATCATTGCCGGTCGTAACGCCTTCAAGGAGGCCTTCCGCAATGCAGGTCCCAAGATCCTGGAACCCATCTACAATGTGGATATCTTCACCCCGAACGAGTATGTAGGCCCTTGCATGAGCGACCTCAACACCCGTCGCGGCATGATCATGAACCAGGACATGGAGAAGGGCTTCACCGTGCTCCACGCCCGCGTTCCGCTGGCAGAACTGTACCGCTACTCCACCGTCCTGAGCTCCCTCACCGGTGGTTCCGCCACCTTCCAGATGAAGTTCGCGGAGTACGTACAGGTTCCGGCCGATGTCCAGACCAAGCTGCTGGCAGAATACGCTGCCCAGGAGCAGGAAGAGGACTAGTTCCCGGTTTTTCCCAGAAGGAGGGCGCCTTTGCAGGTTGCCCTTCTTTTTTTTGCGTCTTCTCACCCCGCCTTCTTTTTCGTGTCGTGGCAGCTAATCGCCTGATAATCATGGCTTTGTATAATAATCCTCGTTCGATTTTTGAACGAGGATTATACGGTATATTGCTAATAATCAAGCAATTAGCTGTCACGACAAAAGCGGCAAAAAGTGAAAAAAATTAAAATATCGCTTGCGATATAAAAGATTTGTTGTATCTTTGCATCGTGAACGATATAAATAAACGCAAAATACAACGCACTATGAACGCACAAAACTCCATCCAAGTCCTGCAGGCCTATGCTACCGGCCTCAGCGCACAGTCCCGTCAACACAAGGTTCAGAGCCAGGTTTTTGCTGCTATGGGCCTGAGCAAACTGGCCGATAAATATGCCGGCCACGCCACGGAAGAGGCCGAATGGGTCAATAAATTCGTGGACCGCATCATCGACCTGGGCGGTGAAGCCAAGGTGGAAGCTACGCCCGCACAGACCATCTACAAGGATGTGGTTGCTTTCCTGAAGGCCGACCTTGCCGTTTCTGTGAAGGAGGTGCCCGTGCTGGGTCAGGTTACCCTCTCCCTTGCCGAGGACATGACCACCTTTGACCTCATGAAGGGATACTACCAGGACGAGGAAGAAGACATGTACTGGATGCAGGAGCAGTTGGAGCTGATTGAGCTCATCGGCCTGCAGAACTGGCTGGTAAAGCAACTCTAATGAAAAAGGTTATACTCGCGGCGCTTCTGGGGCTTCTGAGCCTGGGAGCCGCCGCTCAAAACAAACAAGACATGGCAACGATTTACGATTTCAAAACCCTGAACAACAAGGGTAAAGAAGTAGATTTCAAGGATTACGAAGGCAAGGTGCTCCTGATTGTGAACACCGCTTCCAAATGTGGTTTCACCCCGCAGTACGACGGCCTGGAGGCCCTGTACCAGCAGTACAAAGACAAAGGCCTGGTGGTGATTGGCTTCCCCTGCGACCAGTTCGCCGGCCAGGAGCCCGGCTCCAATGAGCAAATCGAGGAATTCTGCCGCCTGAACCATGGCGTCACCTTCCCCCTCATGGCCAAGACCGATGTGAACGGTGCCAACGCAGAGCCCATCTTCGAGTTCCTGAAGGCCCAGGCCCCCACCGAGGAGTACAACGGCCTCAAGGCAAAAGCCACCCACAAGCTGCTCAAGACGCTGAGCAAGAGTGTGGAAAAGGACAGCGACATCCTGTGGAACTTCACCAAGTTCCTGGTGTCCCGCGACGGTAAAATCGTCAAGCGTTTTGCTCCCGTGGCCGAGCCCAAGGACTTTGCCAAGGACATAGAAGCCATGCTTTAAGAAGGGTATGCAGGAACAGCTCAAACTGGATAATCAGCTCTGCTTCAGGCTGTACACTGCCTCGCGGCTCATTACGCAGGCCTATCATCCGCTCCTGAGCGGGATAGGCCTGACGTATCCGCAGTACCTGGTGATGATGGTGCTGTGGGAGAAGGACGGCATGCCGGTGAACGACATCGCCAAAAAACTGTACCTGGAAACCAACACCGTGACGCCGCTACTCAAGCGGATGGAGGCGGAGGGATTCCTTACCCGCGACAAGGGCAAGGCCGATGCCCGCCAGGTGATTGTCCACCTCACGGAGAAAGGACGCGCCCTGGAAGCTCAGGCCGGTTGCATCCCCTTCCAGCTGGGCAAGGCCGTGGCCTGCCGCAGCATCACCCCGGAAACCGCCCCCGGCCTCTATGAAACCCTGGACGACCTGATACGGACGCTGTCCAAGGAGTAAAGCGTGATTGCTAACTCCCTGTTTTACAGGCACTTCAAGAATAATCCTCGTTCAAATTTTGAACGAGGATTATCTTATAACTTGCAGAGGAACAACAACTTGGCTGTCACACTGGTGCGATAATGGTGGAGCGAAGTTACGCGCATGCTTCTTTTTTCGTATCTTTGTACCCAGATACAGGTGCCTCCACGGAGGCTCAAAAGGGAAGCCGGTGAGAAACCGGAACTGTGCCCGCAGCTGTGTTATCCGGAACGGCTCCGCATGCATTGCCATTGGGGGCAACCCCGAGAAGGCCGGGGCCGGGAGAAGTCAGAAGACCTGCCTGCATCCAGTTGAGTATCCGGGCTCGGGGACAAGCCGGTGCGTTAACGTAAATAACTTCTATTCATGAAAAAAGCCCTGTTGCTTTTCACTTTTGGCGTGCTCAGTGTTGTAGCCTGCCGGAAAACCTTTGTGCCGGGAACCCCCACCAAAGATGCCTCCCTGGAGGGAGAAAGCGTGAACGTGGCGGAGTTCCCTGCCGATGTTAAAAAGATTTTTGTGCTCAATGAAGGCCAGATGGGCGCCAACAATGCCACGCTGGATTTCCTTCGCCGGAGCGACGGCCAGTACATTACCGGTGCGTTCAAGAAAATGAACCCTTCCGCCGCGGCCGGCCTGGGCGATGTAGGCAACGACATCGCCATCCATGACGACAACGTGTGGATGGTCATTAATAACTCCGGCCTGGTGGAGGTGGTTTCCGCCGCGGACGAGACAGAACTTGCCACCATCGAGATTCCTACGCCCCGCGCCATTGCCTTTGACGACAAATACGCCTACGTAACCTCCTGGGCGGGCGCTTTTGCCACCTACGAAGGCTACGAGGTGGTGGATTCCTCCAACCCCAAAGGTTGCGTGTACCGGATTAATCTGAGCACCTACAAGGTCGAGGGCAACGTAGAGGTGGGCTATCAGCCGGAAGGCATCGCCTATTACGATGGCAAGCTGTATGTGGCCAATTCCGGCGGCATTTCCAGCCAGCTGCCGCCCTTGTACGCCTATGACAATACGGTGAGCGTCATCGACACCAAAACCTTTGCCGTGACCCGGACCGTGGAAGTGCAGGTGAACCTGAAAAACGTGTATGCGGATGGTAAAGGGCACATTTTTGTGACCACGCTGGGCAACTATTTTGATGTGCATTCCGGTTTGTACGTGTTCCCGGCCGATGCTCCGGACCAGGTGACGCACGTGACGCGCGATTTTCTCAAGCACACGCACGTGAGCTGCTCCTTTGCGCTGGGGGACGAGGTATACTGTATCGGCACGGAAAACGAATTTGCCTTTAACGAGAAGCATGTGTACATTCTGTGGTCGTACAATGCCGTGAAAGACAAGGTAAGCCTGTATCTGGTCGATTTGGGCGGCGTGCCTTACGGAATGGCCGTGCTGGAGGACTCCATAGAACTGCGCACGCTGCTGGTGGGCGACGCCGGCGACTACTTTAATCCCGGTACCGTGACTTGCTACCGGCTCTATGACCTGCAAGACAAAGTCTGGAGCGTGACAGCGGGCGTTTGCCCGGGCCACTTTGCCGTCTGGAAGTGATTCTTGCGGCCGTCATTGCCTTTTGCCTGCAGGCGCCACCGGACACCCTGGCGCCTGCGGCTGTGTATGCCGTGAAGGAACTGCCGGTGGTGCGGGCCACGGAGGCCGTGTGGGTGGATTCGCTGGTATCGACCCCCATGGGCGTGGCCGATATCCTCCGCGCTTTCACGGGTGTGCAGGTGAAGGACTATGGCGGCGCGGGCGGCCTCAAGACCGTGAATGTGCGCAGCCTGGGCAGCGAGCATGTGGGCATTTTCCTGGACGGCATCCAGGTGGACAACGCCCAGAACATGCAGGTGGATCTGGGCCGATTCTCCACAGACGGACTGGGGCAGGTCTTGCTCTATAACGGCCAGAAAACCAGCCGGTTGCAAACGGCAAAGGAGTATGCCGCCGGGGCTTCCGTGCACCTGGAATCGGCCCTGCCTACGGTCTCCGGCGGGGAGGTACGGCTCCGGGGCGGCACCCTGGGCACGGTGAACCCTTCCGCGCAATGGGACCGGCGGCTTTCCGGACGGCTCATGCTGCGGACATCGGCCGACTTCCTCTACAGCGCCGGCCGATACCCGTACCCCTGCTTTGACACCACCCTGGTGCGGGAGAACGGTGACATCCGGAGCCTCCGGCTGGAGGCGCAGCTCTTTGGCCGGGTTCGGGGCGGCTCCTGGCAGGTCCGGGTCTATGGCTACGGCTCCGAGCGGGGCCTTCCGGGGCCGGTGATCCGGCGCCTTTCCTTCCCTTTCAGCGCAGAACGCCAGGCCGACCAGGATCTCTTTGTGCAGGGCGGCTGGACCCAGGAATGGACCGCGCGCTACAGCACGGCCATCCGCTTCAAATATGCCAACAACTACACCCATTACAACACCCATCCGGAGAAAAACCCCATGGCGCTGCCCTACAACCTGCATTACCGGCAGCAGTCGGGGTACCTTTCGCTGGCCCAGTCGGTGGTGCTGGCGGGCCCCTGGTCGGTGGATGTCAGTGCCGATGTGCAACACAATGCCCTGGACTCCGACGTGGGGCAGTTTGTGACGCCGCGCCGGACCACGCTTACCGGTGCGCTGGCAACGCGCGTAGTGTGGCAAACGTTCCGGGCGGCGGCGCATCTGGTGTACGAGGGTGCCTGGGACCGTTTTCGCACGCCTTCCGCCGGCGGCTGGAGCCGGTCTGGTGGTTATCGGGACAGCTGGATGCCCTCCCTGAGCCTTTTCTGGACACCGCTCCGCTGGCTGGAGGCTGATGCATTTGTAAAACGGACCTATCGGCTCCCCTCCTTTAACGACCTCTATTACAGCCTCATGGGAAATGCGAATCTGGTTCCGGAGGCGGCCTTGCAGGTAGGGGCCGATGTCCGCCTGACGTTGCGCCCGGACGGCTGGGAGCTCGGCCTTCGTGTCTCCCCGTATTATAACCGCGTGAGCAACAAGATTGTGGCCATCCCCACCCTGTCGCAGTTCCGCTGGGCCATGCTCAACGTGGGCCTTGTGGATATTACCGGGGCCGATGTGAAGGCTTCTGCCTCCTGGCATAGCGGGCCCTGGCGGGCTTCCGGCACGCTCCGCTACAGTTTCCAGCAGGCGCTGGATCACTCTGTTCCGGACAGCCAGACCTGGGGGAACCAGATACCGTATATCCCCCGCCACAGCGGGAGCGTCTCTGCCAGTTTTGGGTGGAAGGACCTGGCGTTTACCTGGGACAGTTCCTTTACCGGCAGCCGCTGGTCCCGCACCGCCAATACGCCGGACTACTACCTGGCCCCGTGGAGCCTGAGTAACGCGGCCGTGCAGTACACGCTCCGCTTCCGGGAGCGGGGCGTGGCCGATCGGCCTGGTGCGCCCTCCGCCGGCCGGGCCTTGCTGCTGGGCGTTACCATCGACAATGTATTCAACACCCCTTACCAAATTGTCCAGGGCTACCCCATGCCGGGCCTCAGTGCACAGCTCTCCGTCTCCTTCCGCTGGTAGCACAACTCCCCGTGACGACTAATCGGTTGATAATCATTGTCTTAAACAATAATCCTCGTTCAAATTTCGGCTCACCAGATAATTTCCGTGGAAAAGAGGTCTTTTATAAGTGTCTGATTCCGTGTAAAGTTATAACTTTGCACACATGAAAAAGACCTCAATTGACCCCCAGATGTATGTATTTATGTCCAGCTTCCTTCTACCCGACGGGATGCTGGACTTTTTTGATGTAGTACGCATAGACGAAGAGCCGTTACCTCAGGAGAAAGTATACCGTGGTGGCATCCTTCATATCTATCTAGATGAGCAAGACAACCGTACTAAGGCTCAGTCATCACTGAGCGCTAATGGTTTTACAGAAGCGACGCTAATCAATGACTTTCCCATCCGAGACCGCAAAGTTGTTCTTCATGTCCGTCGTCGTCGCTGGCTGGACGCCGAAGGGCACAATGTCGTTTTGAATGTATACAACCTGGCAACCCAAGGGACCCGCTACTCG
>ONII01000014.1 GCA_900317845.1 uncultured Bacteroidales bacterium | reverse complement strand
GCCTCAAAGTGGAGGCGCTGCCCGGTAACGGGGTGGGTGAAGCCCAGCGTGCGGGCATGCAGCGCCTGCCGCGGGCAAAGGGCAAAACAATTCTGAATAAACTGCTTATACTTGGCATAGATGGTGCCCTGGCGAATCTCGGAGCCGCCGTAGCGCTCGTCGTTAAAGAGGGGATGGCCCGTGGAGGCCATGTGTACGCGAATCTGGTGGGTGCGTCCGGTTTCCAGGCGGCATTCCACCACGGTAATAAAGCCAAAACGCTCCAGCACCCGCCAGTGCGTTACGGCCCATTTCCCCTTGTCAGGGTCGTCGTACACGCGGAACCGCAGGCGGTCGTTCGGGTCCCGGCCTATGGTGCCGGAAACGGTGCCTTCGTCTTCCGTAATGTTGCCCCACACCACGGCCGTATACACCCGGTCGATCGAATGGACAAAGAACTGGTCTGCCAGGTTGAGCTGCGCCGCCGGGTTTTTCGCTACTACCAGCAGGCCGCTGGTATCTTTGTCTATCCGGTGTACCAGCACGCCCATGCGCTCGTCCTCCACGTCCGGAGACAGATGCAGGTAGTAGGCGAGGGCGTTCACCAGCGTGCCGTTGTAGTTCCCGTGTCCGGGATGCACCACCATGCCGGCGGGCTTGTTCACCACCAGCACGTCGTTGTCTTCATAGACAATGTCCAGGGGAATGTTTTCCGGGAGAATCTCCGTGCCGCGGCGCTCGTACGGCATCACAAACTTTACAACGTCGCACGGGCGCACAATGTAGTTGGCTTTTACCACTTTGTCGTTCACCAGCACGTAGCCCAGCTTGATGGCCTGCTGCACGCGGTGGCGGGAAGTGTCTTCCTGGTGGGTGGCAATGAATTTGTCTATCCGGAGCGGCTCCTGCCCTTTGTCTACCAGAAGGCGGAAGTGCTCGAACATTTCGTCCGTGGTGGGCGATTCCTCGACTTCGCTCGGGGTGACAGGAGCGTCTATCATTGGACAGGGACTTTAAGGGGATCCAGCGTGAGGTAGAGGTTCACGGTGCTGCCCAGCGGTTTTTCCTCGCCCTCCGCCTCCTGTCTGTACACAACGGCGTTCACGGAGTCTGCGTAGGTGCGGACGCCTTCGTCAAAACGGACACGCCCGGTATTGAGATAGTGGCCATGCAGGGCATCTACGGCGGGGATATACTTCATGCCAATCACGCGCGGCACCAGCGTAGCGTCATCGTCTTTGTTCACGCCCACTTTGAGGTCGATGGCAGAGCCGCTCACAACCAGGTCTCCGGCATTTACCGCCTTGCCCTCACAGTACTGGCCCAGCACGGTGTTGGTGGCAATGTCCCGCACATAGCGCATGTTGCCCAGGTTGAGACCGCGGTTTTTAAGCTCTGTACGAGCCTCTGTGATGGAGTAGCCGTACAGGTTGGGCATCACCACTTTGCGAGGCACTACGGAATTGATGGTAAGGAAGATGCTGCGGCCCTTTTTTACGGTGGAACCGGCCTTGGGCTGTTGCCTGTACACCACGCCGCCGGGCAGCCGGCGGACAAACACGGAGTCTACCACCTTTACGCTAACTTGACTCTGCGCGGCCAGGTTTTCTGCCTCCTGCATGCTCAGGCTGGTGAAGTCCGGCGCCGTAACGGTTTTGCCGTGACGGGTGACCAAACGGAGCCCTACACTGGTGAGGATGAGCAGAATAACCACAAATGCAACTGCACCGATGAGGTTTTTCAGCACCCACCGGTCTTTCTTCTCTACGGTATTTTTTTCTTCCGATTTTTTCTGGGCCATACGAAATTTCGCTTAATCCCTGCGAAGATACAAAAAAATCTTCATACCTTTGCCAAGTATGCGAAACCGTACCGGCATATTTGCCAGCCTTGCCCTGGCGTTCACCGTGCTGATGAGCCTGCCATGGCTGGTGTCCCACTGTGGCTGGACAGCCCTTGTGGGCCTGCTTCCGCTGCTCATTCTGGAGCGGCTGGCCACGGAATACAAAGTGAAGCACTTCTGGTGGTGGCACTACGGCTGCTTTGTCGCGTGGAACGCCGCCACCACCTGGTGGATTTGGAATGCCACCGCCGGCGGCGCCGTGTTTGCTATCCTGGCCAACGCCCTGCAAATGAGCGTCATTTTTGGCAGTTTCCGCTGGGTAAAGCGGCGGGTGGGTGGCGTATTGCCGTATCTGTACCTGGCCGCCGCCTGGATGGCCTGGGAGCGCTTTTACCTCACTTCCGCGGAAATTTCCTGGCCCTGGCTGGTGATGGGGAATGCGTTTGCCGAGAGCACTTCGCTGGTGCAGTGGTATTCCGTGCTGGGCACCCTGGGCGGCTCGCTGTGGGTGTGGGCGTCCAACCTATCTCTCTTCGGCCTTATGGTGGCCCTGAGCGACGGCCGCATGGCCCGCTGGACCGGCAAGGCCCGTGTAGTGGCCTTCGTGATGCCTGTTGTCGTCCTTTTCGGCCCCATGGTGTGGAGCGCCTGCCTCAAGTTTGAGGAGGATGGGACGCCCTTGAAGGTCGTTATCGGCCAGCCCAATTATGATCCGTATGAGAAATTCGAGTCCCTCACGCAGGCGCAGCAGGATGCCCGTTTCCTGGGGCTGCTGGAAAAGGCGCAGTGGGACGATGAACCCACGCTGGTGCTTGCGCCGGAGACGTTTACATCGGCCCTGTACCTGGACAGGGTGCGGGAGCATGAGACCATGCAGCGCTTCCAGACGTTTTTGCAGCGGCATCCCAAGGCTGCAGTTATTTTTGGCGCCAGCACCTATGAACAGGTGATTGCCCGGACAGCGCCCCATGCCTGTGCCTATGATATGGGCCCTGTAGGCGGCGGCAAAAAACTGTGGATTCTGGCGCACAATTCGGCCCTGAGCACAGATGGGAGCGGTGCATACAGCATTTACCACAAATCCAAACTGGTGGTGGGGACGGAGCTCACGCCCTACCCCAAGGTGTTTATCCCACTGGAAAACTGGCTGGGCGGTGGGCTCATGGCTAAAGACGTAGGCCAGAAGGAGATCGCCTGCCTGTCGGCCTGCGGCGTGCCCGTGGGAACGGCGGTGTGCTATGAGTCCGTGTACGGGGAGTTCTGCACCGGCTATGTGCGAAAAGGTGCGCAGCTTTTGGCTGTCATTACCAACGATGCCTGGTGGGGCAATACGCCCGGGTACAAGCAGCACCTCAGTTACAGCCGGTTACGGGCCATTGAGACGCGCCGATGGGTGGCCCGCTGCGGCAATACGGGCGTAAGCGCCTTTATTGACCCCTGTGGAAAAATCGTAGACCGTACGCCCTGGTGGGAGCCGGCCCTGCTGGAAGGGAAGGTGCAACTGCTGCAGGGGCAGACCTTCTTTGTGCGGTTCGGGGACATGGTGGGCCGGGTGGCCGTTTTCCTCTTCCTCCTTCTAGGCGCTGCGGCCCTCGTCCGTCCGCGTAAATAAAAAAGAGAGAAACTCTTACTCGAGCTTCTCTCCTTTCTCATTGTACATTTCATGTTGCAGGACGGAGAAATCCGTCACTTCTACCAGTTCTATCTTCGCTTTGTAGCGTTTGCGCCAGCGGGCGACGAAAGAATTGAAAATACCGCGTTTCAGATAAGCGCCCAGGATGGGGCTGGTCTTCAGCGTAATACTTCTGACACCTTTTTCGATGACATAGAAAGCGATTTTGCGTTCGATTTCTTCGTCAATGACAACACTGGAGTGGATTTTCCCGGTGCCGTGGCACACGGGACACTGCTCCATGGTGTTGATTTCCGTTACAGGGCGAATCCGCTGCCGGGTGATTTGCATCAGCCCGAACTTGGTGAGCGGCAGCACATTGTGCTTGGCCCTGTCTGCTTCCATAAGCTCCTGCATCAGTTTGAACAGCGCATTCTTGTGCTCATTGGTCTCCATGTCGATGAAGTCCACAATCACAATGCCGCCCATATCCCGCAGCCGCAGCTGACGGGCAATTTCTTCGGCCGCAATCTTGTTTACCTCAAAGGAGTTCTCCTCTTGGTCGGCCGTTTTGGTGCGGATGCCGCTGTTTACGTCGATGACATTCAGCGCTTCGGTGGTTTCGATTACCAGATAGGCCCCCTGCCGCATGGGCACTACTTTTCCGAAGGAGCCCTTGATTTGCCTAGTAACCTCAAAGTGGTCGTAGATGGGCTGTTTGCCTTCGTACAGGTGCACGATTTTCTCTTGTTCCGGAGAAATGAGCGAAACATACTTCCGGGCTTCTTCGGCCACGTGAGGGTCGTTGATCCAAATGTTGGAGAACGAGTCGTTGAGGAGGTCCCTCAGGACGGTAGTTGTTTTGCTATACTCCGTAAAGAGCAGCTGGACGGTCTTGTTCTTGGCAATCTTTTTCCAGGAGCTTTCCCATTTTTCAATGAGCGATTCGGTTTCTCCCACCAGCGTAGCGGCGTTTTTGCCTTCTGCCGCGGTGCGGATGATGGCACCGTAATTCTTGGGGAGAATGCTCCTGACCAGTGTCTCCAGTCTACGTTTCTCTTCCTTCGAGCCAATCTTCTGGGAGATGGACACTTTTTCTGCGAAGGGGAGAAGTACGATGTTGCGTCCTGCTAATGAAATTTCCGCAGTCAGTCGCGATCCCTTTGTGGAAATGGGCTCCTTGACAATTTGCGCCACAATTAACTGGCCGGGTTTGAGGTACTCTTCTATGTGGCCTTCCTTGGGAAGGGGCGTGCCAATGGCAATGCGCGAATACAGGTCTTTGAGATTCGTGTTGCTGTTGGACTCCTTGACAAATTGGTCGAAGGCGTTGAAGTACAGTCCCAGGTCCAGATAATGGATGAAGGCTTCTTTTTTGTCGCCGATGTCCACAAAGGCAGCATTGAGATTGGGGAGAATCTTTTTCACCTTTCCCAGGTGGACGTCTCCCACGGTGAATTTGTTCCCAGTGCTGGACTCCGTGTTGTACTCTATCAGCCGGTGATTTTCCATCAGGGCGATATGTACTTCCGTTGAACTTACGTCAACAATCAGGTCCTTGTCCGGTTTCTCTGACTCCATGTGGAAATGTTGGTTTTGGTAGGACAAGGGCTCGCGAATCCCTCCGCAAGCCCTGTTCAATTGGAAGAAGACTTACTTCTTCTTGTGGCGGTTCTTGCGCAAACGCTTCTTACGCTTGTGCGTCGCCATCTTGTGTCTCTTATGCTTTTTACCGTTGGGCATAATGAATGGTTGTTAATGGTTTATTTCTCTTTAACGGCGCTCACGAAGCTCTTGGCGGGCTTGAAGGCCGGGATGTCGTGTGCAGGGATGGTGATGGTGGTTTTGCGGGTGATGTTACGGGCGGCCTTCTGGGCGCGGTGCTTGATGATAAAGCTGCCGAAACCACGGAGGTACACCGGATTGCCTGCTACCAGGGAACCCTTTACCACATTGGTGAATTCTTCAATAACTGCCAGAACCTGCGTCTTTTCCAGACCGGTAGTTTTGGCGACTTCGTTTACAATCTCTGCCTTAGTCATAGTTTTTATAGTTTTATTAGTTTGGTTTTCACTACTGAAAATCAGCGCAAAATTAGGCTTTATTTTTTACAAATCAAAATATTAGCGCTAAAAATCTGCCAAATATCCGGATTGGCATGGAGATTGACCAATAAGGGACCGGGACCATTGTGCCCCGGTTGTATGACAAAATGGCAGATGATATGAAAAATCTACAAGATATGATGATGCCTTCCTCTGTGGAGGTGAATATTATGCCCGTGGTGGGGGAGGCGGCGTCCATGAAAGTGGATACGGCAGAATTGCCGCCGGTAATCCCCATCCTGGCCCTGCGGAATGCCGTGGTGTTCCCCGGAACCGTATTCCCGGTAACGGTAGGGCGCGAGAAGTCGGTGAAACTGGTGCAGGATGTGGAAGCGGGAAACGGGTGGCTGGCCGCCATCCCGCAAGTGGATGTGTCGGTAGAGGACCCGCAGGAAGTGGATTTGTTCCGCTTTGGTACGGTGTGCAAACTCATCAAAACGCTGGAAATGCCGGACGGCACCGTGACGGCCATCCTGCAGGGCGGCACGCTGGCTCAGCTGCAGGAGGTGGTCTCGTACGACCCCTACATGGAAGGCCGTGTGCAGTATTTGGAAGAGGATCTTCCGGCAGGTGCCGATGAACGCGAGCTCCGCGTGCTGGCAGAATCACTGAAGGAGAAGGCAGCCCTGATTGTGAAGTCCTCCTCCTTTGCGCCCAAGGAGGCCGTTGGCGCGCTGCGCAGCATCGAGAACTTTCATTTCCTGGTGAACTTTATCGCCACCACCATCGAGGTGGAGAACTTCACCGAGCGCACGGCGCTGCTCTCCATCACGGACATCCACGAGCGCGGCCTGGCCCTTCTGAAGGTGCTGGACACCCAGACGCAGCTCCTGCAAATCAAGCAGGAAATTAACCAGAAGGTGAAAACGGACATTGACCAGCAGCAGCGGGAATATTACCTGAACAACCAGCTGCGCACCATCCAGGAGGAGCTAGGGATGGACGAGGGCGAAGAGTTCGAGAAAATGCGCCGCCGGGCCGACGAGAAAAAATGGTCCAAGGAAGTGCGCGCCATCTTTGACAAGGAAATGGCCCGCCTGGAGAAATACAACCCTACGTCTCCGGACTACAGCATCCAGTTCGCGTACATCCAGTTCATGCTGGACCTGCCCTGGGGAGAGCTGTCGGACGACAACCTGGACCTGCAGCATGCGCAGGAGGTACTGGACGAGGACCACTTTGGCCTGGACCAGGTGAAAGACCGTATCATCGAATACCTGGCGGTCCTCAAACTCAAGGGCAACATGAAGTCGCCCATCCTGTGCCTGTGGGGCCCTCCCGGAGTAGGTAAAACCTCCCTTGGCAAGAGCATCGCACGCGCGCTCGGGCGCAAGTATATAAGGATATCCCTGGGCGGTATGCACGACGAGGCCGAGATCCGCGGTCACCGCAAAACCTATGTGGGTGCCCTTCCGGGCCGTATCCTGAACGGCATCCAGCGTGCCGGCACCTCCAATCCGGTGATTGTCCTGGACGAGATTGACAAACTGTCATCGGATTTCAAGGGAGACCCTTCCAGCGCCCTGCTGGAAGCCCTGGACCCGGAGCAGAACACCACCTTCCACGACAATTACCTGGACATTGACTACGACCTGTCCAACGTGCTGTTCATCACCACGGCCAACGGAATTGGCACCATCCAGCCAGCCCTGAAGGACCGTATGGAGATGATTAACGTGAGCGGTTACCTGGCAGAGGAAAAGCTGGAGATTGCCCATAAGTACCTGGTTCCCAAGCAGCTCACGGAGCATGGCCTCAGGGCCGATGAACTCTCCATCAGCGACGCTGCCCTGCAGGAAATCATCGACAAGTATACCCACGAATCCGGCGTGCGCGGCCTGGAGAAACAGATTGCCAAGATTGCACGCGTGACGGCCAAGAAGATGGCCCTGGAGCAGGAGTTCCCGAAGGTGATTGAGCCCGCGCATCTGCGTGAGTACCTGGGACTTCCCACCGCTTTCCATGACGATGTCAAAGGGAATGAAGGTCCGGGCGTAGTCACCGGCCTGGCCTGGACGGAGATGGGCGGCGAAATCCTCTTTGTGGAAAGTCAGGTGAGCGAGGGCAAGGGGAACCTCTCCATGACCGGAAACTTGGGCGACGTGATGAAGGAGAGCGCCCAGATTGCCTGGCAATACGTGAAGGCCCATCCGGAGCTGGCGGGCCTTACCACGGAGGCGTTCATGAAAAAGGATATCCACATCCATGTGCCGGAGGGCGCCGTTCCCAAGGACGGTCCGTCGGCCGGTATCACCATGGTTTCGTCCATGGTGAGTGCACTTCGCGGAAAAGCGCCCAAGAGTGAGGTTGCCATGACGGGTGAAATGACCCTTCGCGGCCGTGTGCTGCCGGTTGGCGGCATCAAGGAGAAAATCCTGGCGGCCAAACGCGCGGGCGTCCACACCATTGTGATTTCCGAGGAAAATCGCAAAGATGTGGAAGATATCAAGGAAATTTACATAAAAGGTCTTATCTTTGTCTACGTGAAAACGATAACGGACGTTATCGATTTTATATTTGAGTAACGTGGACGTAAAAATCGAACAAAGTTGGAAAGACGCGTTGGCGGGCGAATTCGGGAAACCGTATTTCGCACAGCTGGCGCGCTTTCTGCATCAGGAAAAGGCCGCCGGAAAGGTGATTTACCCGCCCGGTGGGCTCATCTTCCGCGCGTTCGAGCTTACGCCGGTGCAGGAGGTGAAGGTGGTGATCCTGGGGCAGGACCCGTACCACAACCCCGGAGAGGCCATGGGCCTGTCTTTCTCCGTGCCGGACGGTGTGCGCATGCCTCCGTCGCTTCGCAATATTTTCCGGGAGATAGAGACCGACCTGGGCATCCGCATGAGCGGGCGTCCCAACCTGGAGAACTGGGCCCGGCAGGGGGTGCTGCTTCTCAACAGCATCCTGACGGTGGAGGCCGGGCAGGCAGCATCGCACCAAAACATTGGATGGCAGGAGTTTACAGACGCTGTTATCCGTTATCTGAATGCGAACTGCAGCGGTATCGTATTTCTCCTCTGGGGCAGTTTCGCCCGCAGCAAGGCGGCGCTCATCGACCCGTCCCGGCACCATGTGCTGGAGGCGGCCCATCCGTCCCCGCTGGCCCGGGGGGCTTTCTTCGGGTGCCGGCATTTTTCCAAGACCAATTCCATCCTCGTTTCCGAGGGTAAAACCCCTATTAACTGGCAGTTATGAAAACCAAAGCGCTTTTTCCCGGCTCTTTCGACCCTTTTACGGCCGGCCATCTGAATATCCTCAAACGCGCCCTTACCATGTTCGATGAGGTGGTGGTAGCCGTGGGTATCAACCAGGACAAGAGGGGCTTTTTCGACATGGAGAAAAAACTCTCCATTATTCGGAAGGCAACTGTCGGATTGTCAGGCGTTTCCGTGATTTCGTATGACAGCCTCACCATCGACGCCTGCCGCCAGTTGGGCATCCATCACATCGTGCGTGGCGTGCGCAACATGATCGACTTTGAAACGGAGCGTTCCATTGCGGACGCCAACCGTCGCCTGGCGCCGGATATCGAGACCATCATCATCCCTACGGCGCAGGAATTTGCGCATATTTCTTCTTCTGCGGTGCGGGATATTCTTCGTCACGGCGGAGATTATTCGGCCTTTATTCCGGAGGGCATCGAGCTATGAAAAAGCTGATACTCTTTTTCTTATCGGCCCTTTTGAGCCTTGGCGTCCTGGCCCAGGAACCGTATCCGGAGCTGGGGGCCAAGCTGGACGAATATTTCACGGCGCTGGCCGGGGAGCCGGCATCGGTCCAGAATAAGGAATGTGATTTTCTCATTGCCTCTTGCCAGGATTCGCTGGTGCGGCAGTACGTGGCACTCAAGATTTACGACCATTACCTCCAGTCCAAAATTATGGGGGACGATGCCGTAGCGGTGCACGTGGCGCAGGAGTGGTTCCTTTCCGGCAAGGTGGCCATGGCGGAGGAAATGGACTTGATGAATGCCAAGGTGTTCGTGGAGTTCAACAAGTCTTCGCTTATTGGGATGCAGGCGCCGGTTATTAACACATTTGCGCCGGATGGTTCGTATGTGAAAGTGCCCGGTGAGGGGTATTCGGTGCTTTATTTCTATGATACGGGCTGCTCTACTTGCAAGGTGGAATCGGCCCGGCTCAAGGCGTTTGTGAAGGAAGGAAAGTATCCGGTGACGGTGTATGCCATTTATGTGGGGCAGGATGGTGAGGCCTGGAAGGCGTATCGGTCAAGTTTTGCCGGCGTTACCCATGTTTGGGCGCCGGCCGGGGCCAGCTGGCAGTTCCAGTATGGCGTGCTGCAGACGCCGCGCATGTTTCTGGTGTCGCCTTCCGGGGAAATCCTGGGCCGCGGCCTGGATACGCCGGCGCTGCAACTGCTGCTGAACCGGGAGTTTTCCTCCGGACACTTTGTCTATGGAGAGTCGTCGCAGATGGCTGCTTTCGACCAGTTGTTTGCCGCCTATGGGGATACATTGAAGGTGTCCGACGTGATGGATGTGGCCGATTATATGGCCGCCCGCACGTTCGGGGAGGGGAATATGGATGCCTTTAAGCAGCATATGGGCGATATGCTGTATTATGTATCGTCCCGGAAAACGGAGGTGTTCCGCGAGGCTGCCGTGCCGTTTGTAAAGAAGTACATTCAGTTGCCGGAAGTGTGGGATACGCCTGAGGACCAGGCGCAGGTGGTCTCGCTCGGGGAACTGCTGCTGGATCTTTGCTCCCGGACGCCGGTGGGAACGGTGGTGTCGGATCTTCGCGTGAGCGGCGTGCTGCGCCGTAAGCCCGGTTTGTTTGTGTCGGGGAGCCGCGCAGGGGAGTTTAAGCTGCGGAAACTCAAGGGGGCGCCGGCGTATGTGGTGTTTTATTCGGCCAATTGCTCCTCTTGTCAGGAGATGCTTTCTGCCGTAGAGCGGGTGGTGGCGGAGAACCGGCGTGCCCGCGTGCTGCTGGTGGATATGGACGGTTTGATGACAGACGCCCCGGAGCAGGGACGGCTCCTGCTGGACACCTTCGATTTGTCGGCACTGCCCATGGTGGTGGAACTGAACAAGAAGGGCGTGGTGCAGCATAAGTATGTGGACCTGACGGCTGTTTCGGGCACTACTCCTGTCATTTCGAGCGAAGTCGAGAAATCTCACTGATATGGCCAGACGTAAGAAAATCCCGGGCGTAGACCCCGCCTACCTGGAAAAACAGCGCGAACTGCTGCTGCGGAAGAACCGCTATGTCCTCTATTTCAACGCCAGCGAACTGGCTGCCATCGACGAGTACTGCTCCCGCTTCAAGGTGCACGCCAAATCTGCCCTCTTCCGCGAGGCCATCATGACCAAAATCCTCTCCGAACTGGAGGAGAACCACCCTACCTTATTCTAATTTCCTCCTTCACCTCCATCCCTTCCATCCTTTGTCGAAGGTCCATCCCCTGGACCCTCAGCGTCGGTGCTCCGTGACGGTTAACCAATTATCCCACAGTGAGTTACATAATAATCCTCGTTCGAAATCTGAACGAGGATTGTATAGTAACTTTCTAATAATCAGGCGATTACCAATCACCGCTTTTGGGCTGCGGCGGCTGTTGCCGATGGAAAACTAGCGAATAACCAGCCGGTGGATGCGGCGGGGCACGGAAACCAGAATCTCGTACGGGATGGTGCCCAGGATGCCGGCCAGTTCGCTGGCGGTGGGGTCCTCGCCAAAAATGGTCACGGTGTCACCCACGGCGCAGGGGATGCCGGTTACGTCCAGCATGCACATGTCCATACAGATATTGCCGATAGTGGGCGCCCGGTGCCCGTTAACGCTGAAGGACGCGTTACCGCGGCCCAGGTGCCGGTCCAGACCGTCGGCATAGCCCACCGGGATGGTGGCAATGACGGTGCCTTCCTTGGCGTGGCCCCATCGACCATAGCCAATGGTATCCTGCGGCCCTAACGTTTTCACTTGCAGTACCTTACATTTAAGCGAAGCGACAGGCGCAAGTTTTTTCTCCGGCAGGGCACTGATGCCGTAAATGCCGATTCCCAGGCGTACCATGTCAAATTGAAACTGCGGAAAACGTTCGATGCCGGCAGAATTCAAGATATGGCGCATGGGCATGTAGCCGATTCCATCGGCAATATAATTCACATTGTCACGGAAAAGGTGTATTTGACCGAGGGTGAAAGGGTCCTCAGAAGGGTCCTCCGCTACGCAAAGGTGGGAAAAAACGGCCTTGACTTTTACCTCCGGCGTCTGCTTCAGGAACTCTACCAGTTCCGGCAGTTCGTCTGTCATAAAGCCCAGGCGGTGCATGCCGGTGTCCAGCTTGATGTGAATGGGATAGTCCCGGATGCCCCGCTCCCGCAGAATTCCCACCAGCTTTTTGAGGGAGTACAGGTTGGGAATGGAGGGCTCCATGCGCGTGTCGATAATCTCCGGATAAAAATCCGTTCCCGCTGTGAGCACCAGGATGGGCAGCGAGATACCGTTGCGACGCAGTTCCAGGCCCTCCACCGGATAGGCAACGGCCAGATAGTCTGCACCGGCGCGTTGCATCATGGATGCGAACTCCACACCGCCGTGACCGTATGCATTGGCTTTTACCAGAACCAAAAGCTTGGTTTTGGGGTCCAGCAACGAGCGGAAGTAACGGTAATTTTCCGTTGCCGCCTTGAGGTTCAGTTCCAAACGGGAGAAATCGTCTTGCAGTTCGCGCATGCCTATCGTCTAAATATCATACAAAAATACTACTTTTGGCCGACATTTTGTCATAAAAATTGTATTTTTGCAAAGGGGCGCAGTTTTTGTGAGCATTACGCTCCGTTAAAAGAACGTATTATGTCAAGTACCGATATTTGGATTATCATGATTGTGGTGATGGTGCTCAGTCTCATCATCCAAAACAGGCTTAGCAGCCGATTCGAAAAATATTCCCAGGTCCCGCTGGGGCTTACCGGCGCAGAGGTTGCCAGCCGTATGCTGCAGGCCCATGGGATCCGGGACGTCAAGATTGTGTCGATAGAGGGCAAACTCACGGACCACTATGATCCCACCACCAAAACCGTGAATCTGAGCGAGAATGTGTACTATGGCAAATCGGTGGCGGCGGCTGCCGTAGCCGCGCACGAATGCGGACACGTGGTACAGCATGCTACGGGTTATGCCTGGCTCAGGATGCGCAGTGCCCTGGTGCCCGTGGTCTCCTTCTCCAGCAACATTGTGTCCTGGGTTTTGTTGGCAGGCGTAATTTTCATTAACACCTTCCCCTCACTGCTGTGGATTGGTATCGCCCTGTTCGCCCTTACCACGCTATTCAGCTTTATCACCCTTCCCGTAGAGATTAACGCCAGTGCCCGGGCAGTGTCCTGGCTGGAAAGCGCCGGCATTGTGGGGTATGAAACCAAACCCATGGCCGTGGATGCCCTCAAGTGGGCAGCCTACACGTATGTGATTGCCGCACTGGGCTCTCTGGCCACGCTGCTGTACTACATTTCGATTGGCAATAGCCGCCGCAGCTAAAAAGCGGTGACATGTAATCGACTGATTATTAGTTGGTTATTATATAATCCTCGTTCAATTTTTGAACGAGGATTAGTGTGTAAATCATTGTGGGATAAATTGTTAGCCGTCACGGAGAGGGATGCCGCTACACCCCAAAGTGTTGCGGAGGGTACAGTCTCCGGACCTTCGATAGCAAGGAGGACCGCCACGGGCACGAAAACGGGTCTGAGCGTAGCGCTGGCGGGCCGAAAGGTTCGCCAGCGGAGCATTATTGGCCCAAACCGTGGCAGCGGCGGGACCAGCCGGGAATTAAAGCACAGCATAGTGGCCGAGATGGTGCCCAGATGAATGCAGGTGTGCTTTAATGGGGTGCCGGGAGGATGATTAAAGCACAGGAGGTGTTTCTGAAGGGAGTAGGGTGCTTTAACGTGGATAATCCGTCCTGGAAGGCTCTAATATATTTTCACGAAGTTACGGTAAAACAATTTTTTTGAGGAAAAAACACTATATTTGCGACAACGAAAACTATTAACCATGAAAAAAATTATCCTAACGGCCGTAATGGCCCTTGTCACAGTTGCGGCGGTAGCCCAAACCATAGATTATACCGGGGTTACCATTAACACAGAACGTGTTAAAAAGACCTATCCAACCCGCATGTCCGTGCTCCTGACGGGAGTCGGGGAATACAATTCTTACCATCATGCTTTTACCGGTGAACTGGGCGCCCGATTTGTCTGGGTGCAACGGTTTGGTTTTTATGCGGGTGTGGAATTGGGCGTGCAGGGACTGCCCCTCCATACAAAGAATCTTCCTCATTACGATGGAACAGACTACTCGGTCAGTGGAACCGTAGTGTATGATAACAATCAGATGAGTAATGACGGGGTGCTCCGTGAGGTAAAGAGTAAATATCCACGGGCAACGCTTTCTGTGGGGGCTGTTATGCGGCTTGGAAAACATGCCGATATCTATTTGGGGTCAGGAGTTGCGGTTGGAAAGCGGATGCTCACATATTCTTATGACAAGGCGGAGATTAAAAATTATTTGGACGGAAAGTGGTTTGATGATGCGTGGAGCGATGATTATATCTGTCCCACTGCAGAGTTGGGCGGCCATTTCTACATCGGTCATGTAACCCTGCTGGCTGGTTTCTCTTTTGTGCCAGCGAAACGTAACAACGGATACCGCCTGCATCTGGGTGTAGGATATAATTTTTAATACGTCGGGTATACAAAATAATGACGAACCATGAAAAAGATTCTTCTTCTGGCAGTCTGCCTCCTTGCATGCGCATTATCCCTGCGCGCCCAAACGACTGTAACAGGCGCCACTGTGACCAAGTATGAAGCCACTTCAGTGGACACACAGCCCAAACTGTTCGTTACTCCGCTCGTGGCCGATCTAGCCATTATCCCGACAGCCTCTACCTCCTTCAGTATCAAAGGTAAACTAACCCTGCCGGAAGCACCGGATACCAAGAATATTGAAGTGTTGGAGCGTTATGCCGCAGAGGCTCGCCGCACTGTCGCCGCCTCCATTGAGGAACTGAAGGCTCAGGCTCTTTTCCAGTTCGCAGATAAGTCCTCGGCCGATGTCATTGTCGCCCCCAGCTTTTCGGTGGAAACGGACAACAGTTCCGGTCGCGATGTCTTTGTCACGGTGAAGGTTAAGGGTTTTCCTGCCCGTTATACCAATTTCCGCAACCTGCGTCCGGACGATTCTACCCTGGTCCGTATGAACAATATTATTTCGTCCGGCAAACAGGTGAGGGTGCTGGAATCTTCCGAGGCAAGTCTGGAAACAGTGGCAAAAAAGCAATAATTCTATAAAAAAATTATTCTTGCCACATATACTGAAAAGCCCCGGTTCCATAGAGGAGCCGGGGCTTCCGTTGAACTGCAGCGATTCGAACGCTGACTGAGGGAACCAAAATCCCTAGTGCTACCATTACACCACAGTTCAATTCGGGATTGCAAAGATAAAACAATTCTTTGGAAAAAGTGTTAACTTTGTCAAAATTTGTATGCAATGAAAGGTGTCAATATTTTTCTGGCCAATGGCTTCGAGGATATGGAAGCCCTGGGTACGCGGGATGTGCTGCTGCGCGGCGGCGTAGAGGTAAGGACCGTTTCCATTACGGACGACTACATGGTGGAAAGTTCCCACGGGCTGCCGGTTTCGGTAGATACCAACTGGGCCGATCTGGAAGTGATGGAACCCGGCACGGATAGCAAGGACGTCATGATTTTCCCGGGCGGGATGCCGGGCAGCAAGAACCTGGCCGGGCACACGGAACTGATGGAAATTCTGCAGGACCACTGGGCCCGTGGAGGCGCCGTGGCCGCCATTTGCGCCGCCCCCGGGCTGGTGGTTTCCCAACTCCCCGGTCTGGAGGGGAAGGCATTCACCTGTTTCGATGGCTTTGAAGAAGCGCTCATCGGCAAAGGTGCTGTGTACAAGAAAGAAAGCACCGTCACGGACGGGAACCTCATTACCGGACGCGGGGCCGGACATGCCGTGAACTTTGGCCTGGCCATTCTCCGTTACCTGAAAGGAGACGAGGCCGCAGAAAAGGTGAAAGCGGGCCTGATGCTCTGATTACCCGCGTTTCTCGCGAAAGAAATCCAGCATAAGCGTGGCGCACTCCTCCTGGAGTACGCCGCCCACGGCCTCCGTGCGGGGATGAAGCAGGGAAGGGGAGAAAAGTGAATATCCGCGGCGCTGGTCCGGGGCGCCGTACACAATGCGGCCCATCTGGGCCCAGGCAAGGGCGCCTGCGCACATGGGACACGGCTCCACGGTTACATATAAGGTGCAGTCGTTCAGATATTTACCGCCCATGGCCTCCGTGGCGGCAGTAATGGCAATCATCTCCGCATGCGCAGTGGTATCGTGCAGCCTTTCCGTCTGGTTGTGTCCCCGGCCGATAATCCGGCCTTTCCACACCACAACGGCCCCAATGGGGATTTCTCCCTCTGCGAGAGCGGCTTGGGCCTCCAAAAGGGCCTCCCGCATCAATTTTTCGTCTTGCTCCATGTGGCAAAGATAGGAATTTATTTGTATCTTTGTAGAGTAAATAGGAGAAGGTCATGAAAATTACCAAGGCGGAATTTGCCGGAAGCAGCACGCGGGTTGCCCAAAAACCTGCGCGCAAAGCGCCCGAATTCGCTTTTATCGGCCGCTCCAATGTGGGCAAGAGTTCCCTCATCAACATGCTCACGGCCAACTCCAAGCTGGCCAAAACCTCCCAGACGCCCGGCAAAACCCAGCTGGTTAACCATTTCCTCATCAACGACAGCTGGTACCTGGTAGACCTTCCCGGTTACGGCTACGCCAAGCTGCCGGACAAGGAGCGCGCCAAGCTCAGGCACATTATCTGGGACTACATTAACAACTCGGCAGAGCTGGTGATGCTCATGGTACTCATCGACTCCCGCCATCCCATGCAGGAGGTGGACCTCCGCTTCATCAGCGAGCTGGGAGAAAAGGGCATTCCCTTTGGTATCATCTTCACCAAGGCCGATAAAATGGGCACAGAGGCCCTTCAGGTACAGCTCAACCAGAACAAAGGCCGCCTCCTGGAAGACTGGGAGGAACTGCCGCCTTGTTTTGTGTCATCGTCCGTAAAAGGACAAGGAAAGGAAGAAATTCTTAACTATATAGGATCTATACTTCAAACATTATGATCAACGATGTCCATAAGCACCGGATGGCGCTGTTTACTTGTGATGCCTCCCGCTATTTTGCGGAGAAGGTAGTAGCTGCAATGAACCGCATGAAAAGCCCGGAGGAGCCTGAAGTGGTCCTGGGGCCGCTGGAAGTCACGCATTTCAGTGACGGCGAATTCCAGCCCTCGTTCCAGGAAAGCGTCCGTGGCGCTACCTGTTTCATCATCCAGTCCACGTTCCCGTCCACGGACAACCTGATGGAACTGCTCCTGTCCATCGATGCCGCCAAGCGTGCGTCGGCCAACAAAGTCATTGCCGTTATCCCGTATTATGGCTGGGCCCGCCAGGACCGCAAGGACAAGCCGCGCGTGTCCATTGGCGCCAAGCTGGTGGCTAACATGCTCAAGGTGGCCGGCACGGATGCCCTCATGACCTGCGACCTTCACGCAGACCAAATCCAGGGCTTCTTTGACTTCCCGGTAAACCACCTGTACGCCAGCTTTGACTTCCTGGACACCCTCAAAAAGCTCCAGAAGCAGTTCAAGGACACCCTCACGCTGGCCGCTCCGGACATGGGCGGCGCCAAGCGCGTCCATGCATATGCCAAGAACCTGCGCACGCCGGTGGTTATTTGCCACAAAACCCGCGCCCGGGCCAATGTGGTGGAGCGCATCACCCCCATCGGGGAGGTAGAGGGCCGCGACATTGTGATTATTGACGATATCATCGACACCGCCGGCACCCTCACGGAAGCCGCTAACGAGCTCATGAAGCGCGGCGCCCGCAGTGTGCGTGCCTTCGCGACGCACCCGGTGCTTTCCGGCCCCGCATACGAGCGCATTGACGCCAGCGCCCTGTCGGAGGTGTATGTAACGGATACCATTCCGCTGAACCCGGCCAAGAAGGAGTTCCAGAGCAAGTTCCGCGTGGTTTCCCTGGCCGATACCTTCGCCCGCATGATCCTCCGCGTGTATAACTACCAGCCCATCTCCTCCGAATTCCCGCTGTAGGCCATGAAAACGCTCCTCGCTGCCATTATCTTTGTGGGAGTCGCCGTGCTGCTCCTTGGGGTGAATATTTTCTTCTTCCACCGGCCCTTCCCGGACGGGGAAATATCCACCAATCCGGAAATGCGCAAGCGGGGGATCAAGTGCGCCAAGCAGGAGGAACTGGAGCTGCTGCATGCGCAGAAGAAGGGCAAGACGGCCTGCGACGGCAATTATTCGGACGCCTGCGCCTCCTGCGGGCTGTACAACAAGGAATGAAAGAGATTTGCTTCATTGTGAACCCCATTTCCGGGGGGAAGGACAAATCCGGAATTGTGGCAAGCGTCAGGAAACATCTTGACGCTTCGCTTTACAGGCCCGCCTTTCATTTTACGGAAAGGGCGGGGGAGGCGGAAAGCTTTGCGCATACCTGCAAGGCCGATGTTGTTGTGGCGGTAGGCGGCGACGGTACGGTGAGCGAAGTGGCCCGCGGCCTGGTGGGCACGGACAAGACGCTGGGCATCATCCCCTGCGGCAGCGGCGACGGCCTGGCCCTGCACCTGGGCCTCAGCCGTACGCCGGCCAAAGCGGTAAAAACGCTGAATGAGGCCACAGAGGCGCGGATCGACGTAGCTTCCCTGAACGGCCGTCCGTTCTTCTGCACCGCCGGCATGGGCCTGGATGCGGACGTGAGCCTGGACTTCGCCCGCTCCACGCAGCGCGGCCTGGCCAGGTACATTGCGCTGGCCTGGGAAGAGTGGAAACACCACCCCGGAGACTTGTACAGCATAAAAAGCGACAACGGGGAAAGTTGGAGCGGCAAGGCCGTTTTTGTGACTGTGGCCAACGCCAATCAGTGGGGGAACCAGGCGCGTATTGCCCCTATGGCCTCCCTGCAGGACGGCCTGCTGGACGTAATTGTGGTGCGCCCCTTCTCCACCGTGGAAATCCCGGACCTGGCGGCCCGCCTGATGACAGGCCTGGCCCCCACCAGCCGGCATGTCCTGCATTTCAGCGGCTCGCAGTTCACCCTTCATCGGGAGCACTCCGGCGCCGTCCACTGCGACGGCGACCCCTTTGAAGACGGAACGGATTTTGCACTCTCCGTAACGCCCGCTGCCCTTAAGGTGCTGATTCCGGCCAAGCATGTGGCAAACATTTGATTATGAGAAAGTTATTATCCATTATAGGGAAAATCCTGGGAACCGTGCTCCTGCTGTTTGTACTGCTGGTGCTGGTGACGGAATTTTCGCCCATATATCATTTTCGCGCGCCCCGGCCGTTCAGCGGCCCGGATATCTTCAACCCCTATGCTTCCCTGGACAGCACGCTGGGCTGGAAACGGGCCAACTTCCATACGCATACCCGGGTGGACGGTCCCTGGCCGGTGAATGAATGCCCCTATGACGCTGCCTATACGGACTCGGTGTACCGCAGCCTGGGCTATGACATCGTCACGTTTTCCAATCACAACGAGATAACGCTACACCCCTACGATTCCACCCTCCAGGTAAACGTGTATGAACAGGGCTACAGCCCCTTCAAGTTCCACAAGCTGGTGTTCGGGAGCCCTTCCGTGAAGCACTGGGACCCCATTCTTCCGTTCCTGACATCCCAAAAGCAGTTTGAGTTGGACCGATTGAGCAAGGATGCCGATTTCATCCAGATCAACCATCCGTACCGGACCAACGCCTTCCCGCGTTCCCAGATAGAAAAGCTCTCGGGCTACCAGATCATGGAGCTGGATACGCACATCAGCACGGAAAACGAATACTGGGACTGGGCGCTCACGGCCGGCCATTACAGTTTTGGCCTGGCCAACGACGACCTTCATCATCCGGAGCGTCACTGGCTTACCGCCATTCGCTGCAATTTTCTGAATACCCCTTCGGGCCGATACGAAGACCTCAAAAAAACGCTGCTCGGGGGCTGCTATTACGCCATGCGCGTGCCGGATTACGGCAACGGAGACTGGGAAGTGAAGCGGCAGAAGAACCGCGAACTTCCGTCGGTGGAGGCCATCGGCCTGGAAGGAAATACCCTTTACCTGACGCTTTCCCGGCGGGCCGACAGCATCCGTGTCAATGGCGCGGAGCACCGGACGCTGGCCCTGGCCGTGGATACCTGCGCCATCCGTTACGCCCTGCCTGAAAACGAGCCCTATGCCCGCCTGACAGCCTTTTTCCCGGATGGGGCGGTAATTTATACGAATCCTTTTGCCCGCTATGACGCCCGGGTGCAGCCGAATCCTTTCAACAACGCGCCGCAGCCGGTGAATACGGCGCTCACGCTCTTGTTTAACCTCTTGTTGGGCCTCCTTTGCGCCTGCGTACTCCGGATTTTGGTAAAATTATGGCGATAGACCTGCATAAAAAAGCCCCGCTGGCTGTTTACAGCCTGGTGCTGAGCCTCTATACGGCGTGTGCGTTCCACTTGCCGTTCTTCCGCTACCTCACCGAACATGTGGAGGGCGGCTTCAATGGCGTTCTGCTTACCCTGTCGGCCGCGTTTTTGCTGGTGGCCATCGACTTTTTTGTCTATTACATGCTGGTGTTCCTGGGGCGCTTTGTGGGGAAGTGTGTGGTGGCGTTTACCATCTTTTGGGATGCTGTGATGCTGTTTTTCGTGAATACCTACAACGTCCTCATCACCGACGAAATGATGGGCAACGCCATTAACACGCAGTACTCGGAGGCGGCCGGTTTCTTTGGCTGGGGCTTTGTGCTGTATGTGCTGCTCCTGGGCATCCTGCCCATGGTGTACGTGTTTGGCCGAAAAGTGGATTACGGCTCCTGGAAGGGCCTGGGCGTGCATGTGGGCGTAACGCTGGGCCTGATTGTGGCCGTGGTCTTCGGCAATATGAAAAACTGGCCCTGGATAGACCGCAATTCCACGGAACTGGGTGCGCTCATTGCCCCCTGGTCCTATATTGTGAACAGCATCCGCTACGAGCAGGCCAAGCACCGGGCGGAGCAGGAAGAGATCCTGCTGCCGGATGTGACGGGCGTCTCCGACACGCGCGATGTTTGTGTGCTCATCATCGGGGAAAGCGCCCGCCGGGACCATTTTTCGCTGTACGGCTACCCCAAGGAAACCAACCCGTACACCGTGCGGGACAGCGTGACGGCCCTTGTGGCCGATGCCTCCGCCACCTACACCCGTGCCGGCGTCAAAGCCATCCTGGAAGCGCAGGAGACAGGGGAGCTGTACGAGATTCTGCCCAACTACCTGCTCCGCGCGGGTGTGGACGTGAGCTGGCGCACCAGCAACTGGGGAGAGCCCCCGGTGAAAACGGAAAAATACTACCGCAAAGGAGACCTGAAGGCCCGTTTCCCCGAGGCCGATGACCGCTACGACGGCATCCTTTGGGAAGGCCTGCGGGAGGACATTGCCGCCAGCACGGCGGACAAGGTGTTTGTGGTCATTCATACCTACACCAATCACGGGCCGTCGTACTTTAGCAATTATCCGCCTGAATTTGAGGTGTTTACGCCCATCAACCCGTCGGTAGAGATGGGCAAGGTGAGCCGGGAGGAACTGTTCAACGCCTACGACAACAGCATTGTGTACACGGACTGGCTCATCCATCGGACCATCGAGCTTGTCCGGAGCCTTCCCGGACGCCGCGGCTGCGTCCTTTTTGTCTCCGACCACGGGGAGTCCCTGGGAGAGAACAACTTGTACATGCACGGGGTTCCCATGGCCATGGCTCCGCGCGAGCAAATTGAGATTCCCTTTGTGGTATGGGCCCCTGACATGGAGCTCAAATCCCCGGAAAAAGTGGGGCAACACCATGTTTTCCACTCCGTTTTGCGTTTCTTCGGCATAGACACGCCCTTTTTTGACGAAGAAATGTGTATCTTTGCACGTTAATATGTCATTCTGAGCGCAGCGAAGAATCTAAAAACTTATTTATTATGGCATTAGTAGCGATAGTCGGGAGACCGAACGTAGGAAAAAGCACGCTGTTCAACCGCCTGGTGGGCATGCGGCAGGCAATTGTGGATGAAACCGCCGGCGTCACGCGCGACCGTCATTACGGCAAGTGCGAGTGGTGCGGCCGGGAATTCTCCGTGGTGGATACGGGCGGGTACACGTCCAATTCGGACGACGTCTTCGAAGACGCCATCCGCCGGCAGGTGGGCATTGCGATAGAAGAGGCCGATGTTGTCCTGTTCATGTGCGAGGCCGCCACGGGCATCACGGACTATGACGCGGAAATCGCGGACCTGCTGCGCCGCAGCAAAAAGCCGGTCGTGCTTTGCGTGAACAAGGTGGACACCGGTGAAAAAATGTACGACGCCTTCGACTTCTACGGCCTGGGGCTCGGAGAAGTGTGGACCATTTCTGCCGCTAACGGCAGCGGCACCGGCGATCTTCTGGACGAGATTGTGAAGGCCCTTCCGGAAGATGACGGCGCAGAGGAAGACCACGCGGACCTGCCGCACATTGCCATTGTGGGCCGCCCCAACGTGGGAAAATCGTCCCTGACCAATGCCCTGCTGGGAGAGGAACGCAACATTGTGACGCCAGTAGCCGGAACCACCCGCGACTCCATCTCTACCTATTATAATAAGTTCGGTCACGAGTTCATGATTGTGGACACCGCCGGCATGCGCAAGCGCGGCAAGGTGACGGAGGACTTGGAGTTCTATTCCGTGCTCCGCGCCATGCGGACCATCGAACACTCAGACGTTTGCATCCTGATGATCGATGCTACCCTGGGTATGGAGGCGCAGGACATGAACATCTTCAATGTCATTCAGAAAAACCGCAAGGGCTGCGTGATTGTGGTGAACAAATGGGACCTTTTCGAGAAAGACGTGAACACCATGCGGGACTATACAGAAGGCCTCAAGGCCCGTCTGGCGCCGTTCAACGACATCCCCATCATCTTCACCTCCGTGCTCAACAAGCAGCGCATCCTGGATGTGCTGGACGCCGCCGCCCATGTGGCGGAGAACATGGGCCGGAAAATCCCCACCAGCCAGCTCAACGACGCCATGCTGCCGGAGATTGAGAACTATCCGCCGCCGGCATGGAAGGGCAAGTACATCAAGATCAAGTACGTGACGCAGCTGCCCACCCGCACCCCGCAGTTTGCCTTCTTCTGCAACCTGCCCCAGTGGGTAAAGGATCCGTATAAACGCTTCCTGGAGAACAAGTTACGGGAGCACTTCGACTTTGAAGGCTGCCCCATTCAGGTATACACTCGAGCAAAATAAGCTATGTTTAACGCAAAAGAAGTTAAGGATGCCTGTGTCCGGTGGATACAGGACTGGTTTGAGGAAAACGGAAAAGGCTGCAATGCCGTGCTGGGCATTTCCGGCGGTAAGGACAGCAGCATTGCCGCTGCTTTGTGCGTAGAGGCATTGGGTCGGGAGCGCGTAATTGGCGTAACCATGCCCAATGGCGTACAGCCGGATATTGACGATTCCGTCAAGCTCATTAACCACCTGGGTATCAAGCGCTACAATGTGAACATCGGAAGTTCTTTTGAAGCGCTGATGAAAGAAGTGGAGGCGCAGCTGGGGCACGAGGCATCGGCCCAGACGCGCATCAATATGGCGCCGCGTCTGCGGATGACCACCCTCTATGCTATTTCGCAGAGCAATAACGGCCGCGTGGTGAATACTTGCAACCTGTCGGAAGATTGGGTGGGCTACAGTACGCGCTATGGGGACGCCGCCGGCGATTTTTCGCCGCTGGGTGGCCTTACGGTGGCAGAAGTACTGGCGATAGGTGAGGTGCTGGGCCTGCCGCAGGAACTGGTGCACAAGGCCCCGTCGGACGGCCTTACCGGTCTCACGGACGAGGATAATCTGGGCTTTACGTATGCCGTTCTGGACAGGTACATCCGGACGGGCGTGTGCGAGGATCCGGACACCAAGGCGCTCATCGACAGAAAGCACGTCATGAACCTTTTCAAGCTCAAGCCCATTCCCCATTTTGAACCAAATATTTAGTTTGTAAATCCGTGGATGTTTTTCCACGGATTTTTTGTATCTTTGTAAAGTTATGGAAGCGAGGGATTATATGGACCTGTTGGAGCTGCAGCTCCGCATCAAGGAAGGGGTGGCCAAGGCCTTCCCGGGGAAGTATTGGGTAAAGGCGGAAATCAGTTCCTGGAGTCCCCGTTCCAACGGACATTGCTACCTGAGCCTGAGCCAGAGCAGGGGCGGAAAACCCATAGCGGAATCCCGCGCCATGATCTGGAATTGGCACTTCCCCCGCGTTAAGCAAACCTTTGAGCAAGCTACAGGCCAGGCCCTTCAGGCCGGCATCACCGTGCTGGTGCGTGTACAGGTGAATTTCAGTGAGCTGTACGGCATCAGCCTTTTTATCGACGATATAGACCCTGCCTTTACCCTGGGAGAGAAGGCCCTGGAACGCAAACGTGCCATCGAGCGGCTTACGGCGGCCGGCTACATGGAGCTGCAAAAGGAACTGGCGCTGCCAGACGTCCCGTACCGGCTGGCCGTCATCACCTCCAAAACCGCGGCCGGTTACCAGGATTTCCGGAACCACCTCCTGCACAGCCCGGAGGGCTACGCTTTCCGGCTGGACCTTCTGGAGGCCCTCATGCAGGGAGAACAGGCGCCCGCTTCCATCCGGGCGGCGCTTCTGGAGGCCGGGGAACAGGCGTACGACGCCATCCTCATCCTGCGGGGCGGCGGCAGTGAACTGGATCTGGCCTGCTTCGACGACTATGACCTGGCCGTGGCCATCGCCACTTGTCCCGTGCCCGTTATTACCGCTATCGGCCACGACAAAGACGTGCATATTGCAGACATGGTGGCGCATGCTTCCGTTAAAACGCCCACTGCGCTGGCCGATCTTTTCCTGCAGGCGTACCAGGCGCAGGATGCCCTTCTGGACCGCGCCTGCGGCCGGATTGGCGTGGCCGCCACCCGGCTGGTGAACCGGGAGGAACTCCGCCTGAAATCCCTGGACGCCCGCGTGCAGCAGTGTGTCCAGCGCCGCATCGGGGACATGGACCGGCAGGTAAATGCCGTGCAGGCCCGCATCCGCCTGGCCCTCACCAAAAAGCTGAGTGCGCATGAGAATGCCCTCCTGCGTGCCGCCGGCCGTATTTCCCGCGGACTCACCGGCAAGTACACCCAGGTGGCCCGCCAGCGGGATGCCGCCGCGCATCGGCTCCAGTTTGCCGCCGCATCCCGCATCAGTCAGGAAGTGAGTTCCTTGGCCCTCAAGGAGGCCCGCATCAAAGCCACGGACCCGCGCAACATCCTGGCCCTGGGCTATGTCCTGGTTACGGGCAAGGACCACCAAGTGCTCAAAACCGTGGACAAGGTGGCTGTAGGGGACCGGATCGGCGTCCGTTTCTCGGACGGCGCCCTCACCGCCAAGGTGGACGAGATTTACAGTGAAACCATTGACAACAAAAAAGTGAACATCGCATGAACGAGAAGTTTGATTACGCAAAGGCCATTGCAGAGCTGGAGGCCATTGCGGCCAAGGTAGAGAACCCGGAAACCAAGCTGGACGATATCGACGCCCTGGTGGGGCGCAGCAAGGAACTGCTCAAGCAGTGCCGGGAGTACTTGCGCACCGTGAAGGAGAAGATTGATTCACTGGACAAGGAATGACACAAAACGATTAACCGATATGCAAAAGATTTACGAGACCGACCCCTGGCTCATGCCGTACAAGGACGCCATAGACGCCCGGCACGAGCACATCTGGCAAACCCTCAAGCATATTGCAGGCAACGGCAAGCTCAAAGACGCCGTGAACAACCACATGTTCTACGGCCTGCACAAGTGCGAGGACGGCAGCTGGGTGTTCCGCGAGTATGCCCCCAACGCCAACAAAATCTTCCTGATTGGAGACTTCAACAACTGGAAGCGCACGGACGGCTATGCCCTCCGGCCCATCGGCGGCGGCAACTGGGAACTGAAACTGCCCGCCCTGTTCCTCAAGCATGGGGAACTGTACAAACTGTACATCGAATGGCCCGGCGGCGGGGGAGAGCGCCTTCCCTCCTATGCCACCCGTGTAGTTCAGGACGAGGTCACCAAGGTGTTCAGCGCCCAGGTGTGGGATCCGGAGAAAAAATATGTCTGGAAGCATGAGCATGCCGGCAAGCGCCCCAATCCGTTCATCTACGAGTGCCACATTGGCATGGCGTCGGAGAAAGAAAAGGTGGGCAGCTTCGAGGAGTTCCGCAAGGATGTCCTTCCGCGCGTGAAAAAACTGGGCTACGATACCCTGCAAATCATGGCCCTGCAGGAGCATCCGTATTACGGTTCCTTCGGCTATCAGGTGAGTAACTTCTTTGCCCTCAGTTCCCGTTTCGGCACTCCTGAGGAGTTCAAAGCCCTGGTGGATGACGCCCACGGAAAAGGCATTGCCGTCATTATGGACATCGTCCACAGCCACAGCGTGAAAAATTCGCTGGAGGGCCTGGCCAATTTTGACGGAACGGATTACCTGTACTTCCACAGCGGCCCCAAGGGAGACCATCCGGCATGGGGCTCCCGCTGCTTTGACTATGGCAAGGACGCTACCCGTTACTTCCTGCTGTCCAACGTAAAATACTGGATGGAAGAGTACCACATAGACGGTTTCCGCTTCGACGGGGTCACCTCCATGCTGTACTGGGACCATGGCCTGGGCAAGGATTTCGGCAATTACAGCCTGTATTTTGACGGCGGCGTAGACGAAGACGCCGTCATTTACCTGGCGCTGGCCAACATGCTGGTCAAGGAAATGAGCCCCACCGGCTTCTGCATAGCAGAAGATATGTCCGGCATGGCCGGTCTGGCCGCGCCGTTCCAGGCTTTTGGCGTGGGCTTCGACTTCCGCATGAGCATGGGCGTGGCCGACCACTGGATCAAGTGGATCAAGGAAAAGAGCGACGATCAGTGGTCCATGGGCGAGGTCTGGTGGGAGCTTTCCAACAAGCGGGCCGATGAAAAAACCATCTCGTACGCGGAATGCCACGACCAAGCCCTGGTGGGAGACAAAACCATCATCTTCCGCCTCATGGACAAGGAGATGTACTACTGCATGAACAAAGGCTCGCAGAACGATATCGTGGACCGCGGCATAGCCCTTCACAAGATGATCCGCCTGGTAACGGCCGGTACCGCCGGCAATGGCTATCTCAACTTCATGGGCAATGAGTTCGGCCATCCGGAATGGATCGACTTCCCGCGGGAAGGGAACGGCTGGTCGTTCAAGTATGCCCGCCGCCAGTGGTCCCTGTCAGACAACCCGGATTTGCGCTATGGCATGCTCAATCAGTTCGACCGGGATATGGTGCATCTTTTCCGCAAGGAAAACCTTCTGGCACAGCGCCCTGAGCTTCTGGTTGCGGACGAAGAAAAGAAAATCTTGATTTTCAAACGGAAAAACTGTATCTTTGCGCTGAATTTCTCGCCCACCGGATCCTTCGTGGATTATGGCTTTTCGGCCCCGGCGGGGGACTATGTGAATGTGCTGGACAGCGACCAGTCCGTATACAACGGATTCGGCCGCCTGCAACTGGGTGAACGTCACACAGCCCTGCCCGAGAGATGTCCTAACGGCAATCAGGCCTACGATCACACCCTCAAGGTGTATCTGCCGGCCCGTACCGCATTGGTTTTGAAGCAAGAATAAATTCATTTATATGGCTTTTTTGAAATTCAACAAGTCTGAACTCGTCAATCTCGAGTATTCCCTGAAACGCGAGATTATTTTGGCGAACAGGACCGGTGCGTATTGTAATACGTCCATCGTCACTTGCAATACGCGGCGTTACCACGGCCTCCTGGCCGTACCGGTAGAACAGTTCGGCGGTTACAGGCACATTCTGCTGAGTTCCCTCGATGAGAGCCTCACCCTTCGCGGTAAACGGTTTAACCTGGGTATCCATTGCTACGGCGATGTATATGAGCCGCGCGGACACAAGTACATCGTGGACTTCGACGCAGACCCCGTTCCCACCGTTATCTACAAAATTGGGGAGATGGTTTTCCGCAAAACCATCGTCCTTTGTCCCGATGAGAACCAGCTCCTCATCAAGTATGAGCTGGAAAAAGCACCCGCCAAGGTGAAGCTGGAGCTCAAGCCTTTCCTGGCTTTCCGTAATTTCCATGCCCTTACCGGAGAAAACGACCAGGCCTGCACGGACTATGAGCCCGTACAGAACGGCGTCGCCTTCAACATGTATCCGGGCTACCCGGACCTGAACCTGCAGCTGAGCACCTCGGCCAGTGCGTTCAAGTACGCTCCGGACTGGTACAAAGGCATCACCTATTCGGACGAGATGCGCCGCGGCTACGACTGCCGCGAGGACCTCTGGGTGCCCGGTACCTTTGAGACGGAGCTCAAGCCCGGCGATTCCATCGTGTTCGCCGCCACGGCAGGGGAGCCTGCCAATGCCACTTCGCTCAAGCGCAAGTTCACGGCAACGGTAGACAAAATTGGCCCCATCACTTCCTTCCACGACCAGCTGGTCCGCCAGTGCAACTCCCTAATCCGGGTAGACAATGGCAAAAAGCGGATTGTGGCCGGTTACAGCTGGCTGTTCACGGGCCTTCTGCGGGAAACCCTGGCCTCCCTGGCCGGTCTTACGCTGTATGCCAACGGAGATGCCAAGCTGTTCGAGGAAATCCTGGACAACCTCATTGCCGACGAACAGGAGCGCCTCACGCGCCGCACCACGCAGGTGGAAGCGCCGCTTTACCTGGCCATCACCCTGCAGCAGTACATTGCCTTTGGCGCAGACGAAAAAGCCGTCTGGGAAAAATACGGTCCGGTACTCAAGAGTATTATCGAAAGTTACCTGCCCGGCGTCCGCCAGGAAGTGGCCATGCAGCCGAACGGCCTCCTGTGGGCCCAGAAGGACGGTGTCGCCCTTACCTGGATGAACGCCTACATCAATGGCCGCGCCGTTACGGAGCGCGCCGGCTATCAGGTAGAGACCAACGCCATGTGGTACAATGCCATTGCATTTGCCCTGGCCCACGAGCGCAAGAACACCGCTTTCTACAAAAAGTGGACTCCCGTCAAGGAACTGATAGAGCAAAACTTCCAGCCGCTGTTCTGGAATGCAGACCTTGGCTTCCTGGCAGACTATGTAGACAACGCCGGCCAGCATCTGGAACTGCGCCCCAATCAGCTGTGGGCCGTTTCCCTGGACAACCGCTGCGTAGACGATGAAGTCATCAGCGAGGTCATGCGTGTGGTGAACGCGGAACTGGTTACCCGCCGCGGTATCCGCACCCTGAGCCCGCGCGATGTCCGCTACAAAGGCGTTTATGAGGGTACGCAGCAGCAGCGTGACGAGGCCTACCACAATGGTAGCTCCTGGCCTTTCCTGCTGGCTCAGTACTGCTACGCCAGTTTCAATATGATGGGCAAAAACTTCATCAAGCGTGCGGAATGGCTCACGGAAGGCTTCTACGAGGACCTCTCCAAGCACGGTGTGGGCTGCTTCAGCGAACTCTACGACGGAGACCCGCCGCACGAGCCTCATGGCGCCATTTCGTCGGCCATGACCACCGCCGCCCTTCTGAATATCAACTGGCTCATCGAAAAATACAGGGAGGAATAAGTTATGAGAGTATTAATGTTTGGCTGGGAGTTTCCTCCCCATATCGCAGGCGGTCTGGGTACGGCCTGTGAAGGTATCGTAAAAGGCCTGGCGCACAATGGCGTGGAAACGCTGTTCGTAATGCCGTCGGCCTCCGGCGATGAAGACCAAAGCGCCACCACCATCATCAACGCTTCGGATGTGCCGGTGGACACCATGGCAGAAACCGTGGACGAATTCCTGGACAAGGTCAAGTTCATCCACATCGGTTCCAATATGGTTCCCTACGCAGATCCCGAAGAGTTTGGCAAACTGGTGGAAGAAGAGAAAAAGCGCCAGGTGAAAGATTTCTCCATCAGCTACGGACAAAAGTTCAAGTTCTCCGGCAAATACGGAGCCAACCTGATGGAGGAAGTCGCCCGCTACGCCATGGTAGGCGGCACTATCGCCATGCAGCGCAAGGATGAATTCGACGTCATCCACGCGCACGACTGGCTCACCTATTATGCCGGTATCGCCGCCAAGGAGCTCACCGGCAAGCCGCTGGTCATCCATGTGCACGCCACCTCGTTCGACCGTGGCAGCGTGGACAACATCGACACCCGCGTGTATGCTATCGAGAAACGCGGCATGGAGATGGCGGACCGCGTGGTCACCGTGAGCGACCTCACCCGCAACATTGTCATCACCCGCTATGGGATTGACCCTGCCAAGGTGGTTACCGTGCACAACGCGGTAGACTTCAGCGGCCGGGAGAACCTCCAGGTGGAGCGTGGCGTCAAGGAGCCCGTGGTTACGTTCCTGGGCCGTATTACCTATCAGAAAGGTCCTGAATATTTCATCGAGGCGGCGGCCAAGGTGCTCAAACGCACCAAGAACGTACGCTTTGTGATGGCCGGCAGCGGTGACATGATGAACCGCGCCATCCATCATGCCGCCCGCCTGGGCATCAGCGACCGTTTCCATTTCACCGGATTCCTGCGCGGCGTGGATGTGCAGAAGATGTTCGCTCTCTCGGACGTATACATCATGCCGTCCATCTCGGAGCCTTTCGGCATTTCGCCGCTGGAGGCCATGCGCACCGGTGTTCCGTCCATCATCTCCAAGCAGTCCGGTGCGGCGGAAGTACTCAAATATGCCTTCAAGATAGATTTCTGGGACGTGGATGCCATGGCAGACGATATCCACGCCCTCCTGAGCTATCCTGCCCTGGCAGACTTCAGCGCCCGCATGGGCTATGACGAAGTGAACGCCCTCAAATGGAACGGCGCCACCGCCAAACTCAAAAAAGTTTATGAATCAGTTGTAAAATAATCAATTATGGCAACCAAGAGCATTTGCCTGTATTTTCAGGTCCATCAACCCACCCGGCTCCGCCTGTACAGATTTTTCGATATCGGCAAGGATTCCCATTATTACGATGACTTTGCCAACCGCACCATCCTGCGCCGCGTAGCGCAGAAGTGCTACCTGCCCATGAACCAGCAGATGCTGGAGCTCATCAACAAGAACAAGGGCAAGTTCAAGATTTGCTATTCCATTTCCGGCAGCGCCCTGGAGCAGTTCCAGCGCTTCTGCCCGGAAGTGATCGCCAGCTTCAAGGCCCTGGCGGAAACCGGCAAGGTGGAATTCCTGGCCGAAACCTATTATCATTCCCTGGCCTCCCTGGCCAACGAGTCGGAATTCCGCGCCCAGGTGGAGAAGCACGCCGCCAAGATTGAAGAACTCTTTGGCGTAAAGCCCACCGCTTTCCGCAACACGGAGCTCATCTACTCCAACGGCATCGGCGAAATGGTATATGACATGGGCTACAAGACCATGCTCACGGAAGGTGCCCGCCACATCATGGGCTGGCGGAGCCCCAACTACGTGTACACCGGAGAAACGCAGCCCAAGCTCAAGCTCCTCCTCCGCAACTACACCCTCTCGGACGACATTGCCTTCCGTTTCTCGCAGAACAAGGTTACCGCAGAGCAGTATGTAGGCTGGCTCAAGGACAATGCCAAGGAAGGAGATATCGTGAACCTGTTCATGGATTACGAGACCTTTGGCGAGCACCAGGGGGCAGAGAGCGGCATCTTCGATTTCATGCGCGAACTGCCCGCCGCCGTTATCAAGGACGGTACCTTCAGCTTTGTGACCCCCTCCGAGGCCACCAAGAAGTACAAAGCCGTGTCGGACATCGCCGTAGACGATCCCATCTCCTGGGCCGACGAAGAGCGCGACCTCACCGCCTGGCTGGGTAACGAACTCCAGAACGAGGCCTTCAAGAAGGTGTACGCCATGACGGAGAAACTCTCCATTGTGAACGACCCCGAACTCTGGGAGGACTTTGGCCACCTGCAGGAGAGCGACCACTTCTACTATATGTGTACCAAGTTCTTCTCGGACGGGGAAGTGCACAAGTATTTCAACCCGTACGACACCCCGTACGAGGCTTTCATCAACTACATGAACGTGATTTCCGACTTCCAAATCCGCCTGGACGAAAAACGGGCGGCCCTCGATGTGAGAGAGACCGTCGCTGAGGAGTTGGGCGCGAAGAAGCGGAAGAAGAAATAATGGATTATTTATTTGAAGTAAGCTGGGAGGTCTGTAACAAGGTTGGCGGCATCTATACGGTTGTCGCCACCAAGGCCCTCTATTTGAGTGAAGAGCTGGGAAGGCATCACATTTTTATCGGCCCGGATGTATGGATGCACCGTGCCGGCAACCCGGATTTTCTGGAAGACCCCAGGCTGTACCGTTCCTGGAAAGCCCAGGCGGCTACGGAGGGGCTCCGGTTCCGTGTAGGCCGATGGAATATTCCCGGCAAGCCCGTTGCCATTCTGGTAGACTACAAGTCCTTCCTGCCGCAGGCCGACGACATTCTTGGCGGGATGTGGAGGGACTACGGCGTAGATTCCATCTCCGGCAACTGGGATTATAAAGAGTCGGCCGTATTCGGTATCATCGCCGGCAAGGTGATCGAGAGCTTCTGGAACTACAACCTCAAGGGCGGCGAAAAAGTCGTTGCCCAGTTCCACGAGTGGCAGACGGGTGCAGGCATCCTGCACCTGAAGAAAGCGGGTATCCCCGTGGCTACGGCGTTCACCACCCACGCCACCATGATGGGCCGCTGCATCGCCGGGAACAATCTGCCGCTGTACGACCAGTTAAGCACCTACAACGGGGACGAGATGGCCGCTCGGTTTAACGTAAAGGCCATCTATTCCCTGGAGAAAAAATCGGCCGAGAATGCGGACGTATTCACAACGGTGAGCGACATCACCGCCAAGGAGTGCGCCCAGTTCCTGCGTCCGGTAGATGTAGTTACCCCGAACGGCTTTGAGAACAGCTTTACTCCTGCCAACGACGATGACTACAAAGCGCAGCACGACGCCGCCCGCGAGCGTATCATAGAGGTGGCTTCGGCCATGAGTGCGGAAGAGGTTCCCGCAGACGCCCTGTTCATCTGTATCGGCGGCCGTTACGAGTACCGGAACAAGGGAATCGATGTGTTTATCGACGCCCTGGACCGCGTGAACCGCGGAGAAGACGTCGGCCGCAGCATCCAGGCCTTCATCATGATTCCTTCCGGCCATCACGGCCCGGACAAAGGCCTGCAGGCCAAGCTGGACGGAAACGGAGATATCCACTACCAGTGCCAGAGTTCCCATTATCTGCAAAACGCGGAGTTTGATACCATTACCCGCCGTCTGCGCGAGGTGGGCCTGAACAATGCCATTGGGGACAAAGTGAAGGTGTATTTCATCCCGTCCTATCTGAACGGTGATGACGGCATCTTCAACCTGCCGTACTACCAGCTTCTGTGCGGCATGGACCTGGCGTTGTTCCCGTCCTACTATGAACCGTGGGGCTACACTCCGCTGGAGGCCCTGGCCTTCCGCGTCCCTACGCTTACCACCACGCTGGCCGGTTTCGGCCTGTGGGTCCAAACCCATTACAAGAAGAAACACCCCGGCATCACCGTCCTGGAGCGCAACGACAGCAATTACCAGGAAGTGGTGGAGGGCACTGCAGCGCGCATCCGCGAGGTGGCGTCGCTGGACAAAAAGACACGCAAAGTGTACCGGGAAAATGCCCGGGAGGTGGCACAGATCGCCCTGTGGGACCATCAGATTCAATATTATAAGGAGGCGTATTCCCTCGCCCTGTCCCGTGTACAGGAGCGTAGTGATTCCTATCAACAAAAGAAGAAGACAATGCAGTATTTTAAAGCAGACGTAACCACCCCCAGCTGGCGCAGCATCCTGGTGACCCGTCACCTTCCGGAAAAGCTGTCCCGGCTTGAGAAACTGTCTAAGAACCTGTGGTGGTGCTGGAACGAGAGCGCAAAGGCCCTGTTCCGCAGCATCGACCCGGATGTGTGGCACAAGAGCGGCCATAACCCGCTTGCCGTGCTGGATACCGTGAGTATCAAGCGTTTCCAGCAGCTGTCGGAGGACAAGGAGTTCCTTGCCCAGATGAAGGCTGTCCTGGACGAATTCGACACCTATATGGCCGCCAAGGCCCAGCGCAAAGACCCTTCCATCGCGTACTTCTGCATGGAGTATGGTCTGGATACTTCGCTCAAGATCTACTCCGGCGGTCTGGGTATCCTGGCCGGCGACTACCTCAAGGAAACGTCCGACATGAACGTGAACCTGGTGGCTGTGGGCCTGCTGTATCGTTACGGTTACTTTAACCAGGTGCTCAGCGCCCAGGGTTATCAGGTGGCCGGCTACGATGCCCAGGACTTCACCAAGATTCCCGCCGTGCCGGTACTGGACAAAGACGGCAACTGGGTAACCACCTCCGTGGCATTCCCCGGCCGTAACCTGACCGCCCGCCTGTGGAAGGTGGAAGTGGGCCGTACGGACCTGTACCTGATGGATACGGACTATGAAGCCAATATCCCGGAAGACCGCGAGGTTACCTATCACCTCTATGGCGGCAACTGGGAGAACCGTCTCAAGCAGGAACTCCTGCTGGGCGTGGGCGGTATCCGTGCCCTCCGCAAACTGGGCCTGGACCCGCAGGTGTACCACTGCAACGAGGGCCATGCCGCGTTCATCGGCATGGAGCGTCTGCGTGAGTACATCGAGAAAGACAACCTGGACTTCACCGAGGCCCTGGAGGTGGTGCGCGCCAGCTCGCTGTTTACCACCCACACGCCGGTTCCTGCAGGCCACGATGCCTTTGACGAAGGCCTCCTGCGCCAGTATATCGGCCACTATCCGGATCGCCTGAAAGTGGACTGGGAAACCCTCATGTCCCTGGGTAAGGACAATCCGCTGGATGTGAACGAGAAATTCTCCATGAGCAACCTCGCCGCCAATATCTCGCAGAACGTGAACGGTGTTTCCATGCTGCACGGCAAGGTGTCCCAGGACATTTTCGCCCACATGTATCCGGGCTATCTGCCGGAGGAACTCTTTGTGAGCTATGTCACCAACGGCGTGCACTATCCTACCTGGTGCGCTCCCGAATGGAAGCCGGTACACGCCAAGGTGTTCGGCCCTCAGTTTGCTACGCACCACTACGATAAGTCCTGCTTCGAAGGCATCTACGGCGTATCGGACAAGGAGGTATGGAACGTGAAGAAACTCCTGAAAGTGAAGCTGATGGACTTCATCCGCGAACGCCTGCAGGACAACACCATCAGCAACCATTACAGCCCGTCCGAGCTGGTGACCATCATGGATACCCTCCGTGACGACGTCCTCACCATCGGCTTCGCCCGTCGTTTCGCTACCTACAAGCGTGCCACGCTGCTGTTCCGCGATCTGGACCGCCTGGACAAGATTGTGAACAATCCCACCCAGCCCGTGCAGTTCCTCTTCGCCGGTAAGGCCCACCCGGCCGACAAAGCCGGCCAGGACCTCATCAAGCAGATTGTGGACATTTCCAAGGACCACCGCTTCATCGGCAAGATTGTATTCGTACCCGGTTACGATATCACCCTGGCCAAGCGCATGGTCCAGGGCGTAGATGTTTGGATGAACAATCCTACCCGTCCGCAGGAGGCTTCCGGTACTTCCGGTGAAAAGGCGGCCATGAACGGCACCATGCACTTCTCCGTGCTGGACGGCTGGTGGGTGGAAGGCTACAAGGAAGGTGCCGGTTGGGCGCTTCCCATCGAGCAGGCCTACGAAGACAACAACTTCCAGAACGAACTGGATGCCGCCACCATCTACCAGATCCTGGAGAACGACATTGCTCCGGCCTATTACAATGTGGACCGCACCACGGGCCGCAGTTCCGAGTGGATTGGTTACATCAAGAATACCATCGCCCAGGTGGCTTGCAACTTCACCACCAACCGCATGCTCACGGACTACGTGAACCAGTACTATGAGCCGCAGAGCAAGGCTGCCAAGGCGTTCAAGGCCAAGGACTTTGCCAAGGCCCGCGAACTGGCCGCCTGGAAGACGCACGTGCGCCGCGAGTGGGAGAATGTCCAGCAAACTTGGCGTTCCGCCCCGGAGACCTCCTACGACATCACCCAGTCCAAGCCGTACACCGCTTCCATGAAGCTGCAGCTTGGCGGCCTCAAGCCGGAAGATGTAGGCGCAGAGGTAGTATTTGCCCAGGCGGACAAACGTGGCAAACTGCACATTGTGGAGGTTCAGCCGTTCAAGTTTGTCTCCTGCAAGGATGGCGAGGCCACCTATGAGGTGAGCATGCTGCCGGAGAAGACCGGTGCATACCAGGTAGGTGCCCGTATCTTTGCTACGCATCCGCTCCTGGCGCATCGTCAGGCTTTTGAGTGCGTAAAGTGGCTGTAGTAACCACAGGTTTTTTTGACGGTGTCCATCTTGGGCACCGTCATGTGCTTTCCGCAGTGGTCTCCTCTGCCCGGGAACGGGGGGAGGAGGCCGTTGTGGTAACGTTCTGGCCGCATCCGAGGACGGTTTTGCAACAGGATGCGCGGGAGTTCCGGATACTGACTTCGCTGGAGGAGAAGAAGGCGCTGCTGCTGGCCGCAGGGATAGACCGCGTGGAGGTAATTCCCTTCACCCGTGAGTTCGCCGCCATGAAGGCCGATGAATACCTGCAGCTTTTGGCCGATAAGTACGGCGCCTCCCTGGTTGTCATGGGCTATGATAACCGGATAGGTTCCGATAAATTGACGGCCGAGGAAATAGGTATTTCGCAGGCCGTCGCTCCGCGACCCCTCCCAACTTCGCTCCGCTCAGTTGGGCCCCTCCCGTTCACATGGCCACGGGCGGCCATGGTTTCCGAAGACTCAAACGCGCCCGTCATATCTTCCACCAAGATCCGGAAGGCGCTGCAGGAGGGAAGGGTAGAGGAGGCGAACGGGATGCTGGGGTACCGGTATGGACTGTATGGCGTGGTGGTGGCGGGGAACCAGATGGGACGGACGATGGGATTTCCTACGGCCAATATGCAGCTGTATGAGCCGCTCAAACTGGTGCCGGCCAATGGCGTGTATGCCGTTGAGGCGGAGGTGCTGGGGACCACCTATAAGGGCATGTGCAACATTGGCATGCGCCCCACGGTGGGCGGCGCGTCCCGTACCATTGAGACGCACATCCTGGACTTCGACCAGGACATCTACGGCTTGCCGCTTAGGATCCGCTTTCTCCGCCGCATCCGCGACGAGCGCATATTTCCCTCCCTGGAAGCGCTCCGCGAGCAATTGACGCTGGATGCTTTGAATTGTAAAAAGTAATTGCTATCTTTGCAAAGACATAAGGCTCGACGACTGGTAACGGTCGTCGGCTCATTTTTTTGACGAAGTAACAAGGAAAACATATGGCTATTGAAATGATGACCCAGGCGGGTCTTGACAAGCTCAAGAAGGAACTCGCCGATGCACTGGCCCAGCGGCCGGTGATTTCCGCTGCTATTGCAGAAGCCCGCGAGAAGGGAGACCTCTCGGAGAATGCAGAGTATGACGCCGCGCGCGATGCGCAGGGTTTGCTGGAGGTGAAAATTGCCCGCCTCAAGGAAAAGGTGGCCAATGCCCGCGTGATTGACGAGAGCAAGCTCAGTGCAGACGCCGTGCAGCTGCTTTCCAAGGTAAAGGTGAAGAACCTCGCCAACAAAATGGTGATGAATTTCCAGATTGTGCCGGAAAGCGAGGCAGACTTCTCCAAGGGCCTTCTGGCTGCCACTACGCCCATCGCCAAAGCCCTCATCGGCCATGGTAAGGGAGAAACCGTGGAGGCCAAGGTGCCCAGCGGTGTCATGAAATTCGAAATTCTGGAAATTACCCTCTAAGGCATGGCTACCATTTTTACCAAAATCGCCCAGGGCGAAATTCCGTCCTACAAGTGCGCGGAGAGCGAGGATTTCTATGCTTTCCTGGATATTTCGCCGCTGGCCGCCGGCCACACGCTGGTCATTCCCAAGAAAGTGGAGGACGACTATATCTTCCATCTGGATGCCGCTACGTACGAAGGCCTGTGGGCCTTTGCCCGCAAGGTGGCCCTGGCGCTGAAGGAGGCCGTTCCCTGCAAGCGTGTGGGCGTGGCTGTGCTGGGGATGGAAGTGCCGCATACGCACATCCATCTGGTGCCGCTGCAGACAGAAGGGGATATGGATTTCCGCAAGCCCAAGCTTCAGCTGGAGCCGGAGAAGATGCAGGAAATCGCCCAAAAAATTCTTGCCGCCTATGAGATGCTTTAACCGAATGCTGGCGGTGGCTGCCTTGGCGGCAGCCGTCTTGTCCTGCGGAAAGAATACGCAGCTGTCCGGCCGCCTGCACGAGGGTGCCGGAGAAGAGGTTGTCGTTAAGCTCCTGGATGTGAACCGTTTTCAGGTGCTGGATACCGTTAAGGTGGACGACAATGGCAACTTCAGCTATGCCCTGGACATGGAAGAAGGAAAGCCGGAGTTCATTTATCTGTTCCATGGAGAGCGTCAGATTGCCTCCCTGCTGCTGCAGAAGGGGGATAAGGTGCAAGTGGAAACGGATACCCTGGGCGCCTATTCCGTAGAGGGCTCCGAGGAAAGTGACAAACTGCAGAAGGTGGAGAACGCCTACCAGGCATTCCAGCGGGATATGGCCCGCATCCTTTCGCAGGAAGCCCAGCCGGATCAGGCGCTTTCCCGCCGCTATGTGGCTTACTACCGGGACCGTCTGGCCTATGTAATGGGCAATTCCCATTCCCTCACGGTGGTACCGGTGCTGTTCCAGCAGGTGAATCCCTCGTTCCCGGTATTCAGCCAGCCCACGGACGGCATCCTCATGCAGAATATTTGCGACTCCCTCAAAACCGTGTATCCGGCTTCGCGTTATGTGAAAGCCCTTGAGAAAGAGGCAGAGCGCCGGATGAGCATGATGGAACTCAACACGCGTCTGCAGCAGGCCGGGGAAGTGGGCTACATAGACATGAGCCTGCCCGGAATCGATGGAAATGCTGCAAAACTGAGCGACGCCTTGCAAAAGGTGACCATGGTGTATTTCTGGTCTGCTACGGCAGAGCAAAAGATGTTCAATCTGTCTTCTTTGGTGCCGCTGTATGAGGAATTCCACAAGAAGGGATTCGAGATTTATGCCGTGTCACTGGACAGCGACAAGAGCGCCTGGGCTGCTGCCGTGCGCAACCAGCAGTTGCCCTGGGTGAACGTATGTGACACGCGTGGAGCGCAGTCGCCGTATGTGATGTCCTATGGCATCGGCAGCCTGCCCATGGTATGGTTCATCGTGGATGGCAGCATCGACACGGACGCCAAGGTGCGTACGGCCGATGAAATCCGTGGATACCTTCGCAAAAAGCTGTAATGGCCAAAATCCTGTGCATTGAAACGTCCGCCTCTGCCTTGTCCGTGTGCCTGGCAGAGGATGGCCGTATTTTGGCGGACCGCGTTTGCGCGGAGCCGCGGCAGCAGGCGGCCCTCACCGCCCCGCTGGTGAAAGAGGTGCTGGATGCCGCCGGGGTTACGGTGAAGGACTGCGACGCGGTATGCGTGAGTGCGGGCCCGGGTTCCTATACCGGCCTTCGCGTGGGCGCTTCCACCGCCAAGGGCCTGGCTTTCGGCGCCGGTATACCGCTTCTCGCCGTGGGAACGCTGGATGTGCTGGTGCAAGGGGCGGGATGCCCGGTCGGAACCGGGCATGACGATGGGCCATCTTTCATCGTCCCTATGCTGGACGCCCGGAGGATGGAGGTGTACACGGCGGTGTATACGCCTGACGGTAAACGGATTACGCCCGTTGAGGCGCATGTGGTGACGGCGGATTCTTTTGCGGCGCAGCGTGCTCGGGGAAAGGTCCTTTTTGTGGGTGACGGCGCCCTCAAATGCAAGGAGGTCCTGGGCGGGGACGGCCTCTTTGTGGATGCGCAGCCGCTGGCCCGGAACATGGTGCCGCTGGCCTTTGAGGCTTTCCAGGCGGGAAAATTTGAAGACGTGGCCTACTTTGAGCCTTTCTACCTGAAAGACTTTGTGGCCACGGTATCCAAAAAGCAGCTCTGGTAAGGCTAAGAGGCCAGGCTCAGCAGCTGTTTCATATACGGGAATACAAAGTAACCGAAGTCCTTCAGGTGACCGTACAGCACGGAATCCTGAAGGATGCTTGTTTTTACCAGCTCAAACTTGACGTTGAGGGTGTCAAAAACAATAGCGATGAGCCCCAGGACAAGGGTGGTGACCAGGATGGAAAAAATAAAGCCCAAGGCCCGGTTGAGCCACCCCAGAGAGGCCATCTCTACCGCTTTGGTAATGAGTTTGGCCAGAAGGATGACCACAATGAGCACGGCGATGAGCGTGGCGGCGAATCCCAGGATGTGCAGGACGGTCTCCGACACGGTGATGTACTTCTGGATGAAGTTGCAGGCGTAGGAAGAAAAATGGTACGTTACGTACACGCTGAGCACAATGCCGGCCAGGGTGATGGCCTGTTCCAGAAAGCCTTTGGTAATGCCCCGGATGATACCCGGAATAAAGAGCAGAAGGATGACGATGTCCAGTGTGTTCATGTTGCTATTCCCACTTAAAATGTTTATCTTTGCACTCTTAAGAAAGCGTGTGCAAAATTAGATAAAAAATATGACATTCAAAGAATACAAGGGGCTGGATTTAACGGAAACCGGCCGTCAGGTGCTGGAAAGATGGAAACGGAGCCAGGCGTTCGAAAAGTCCCTGGAGCTTCGTGAGGGTGCCCCTCAGTTTATCTTTTTTGAAGGGCCGCCCAGTGCCAACGGCATGCCGGGCATTCACCATGTGATGGCCCGCTCCATCAAGGATGCCATTTGCCGATACAAGACCCAGACCGGCTTTCAGGTCAAACGCCGTGCCGGTTGGGATACCCACGGCCTGCCCGTAGAACTGGGCGTGGAAAAGAAGCTGGGTATCACCAAGGCGGATATCGGCACCAAAGTATCGGTAGAAGAATACAATGCCACCTGCCGCACGGAGGTGATGAAATATACCAAAGAGTGGGTGAACATGACCGAGCGCGTAGGATATTGGGTGGACATGACAGACCCTTACATCACCTACGACAACCGCTACATTGAAACCCTGTGGTATCTCCTGAAGAAAATTTACGACAAAGGGCTGCTCTACAAGGGCTACACCATTCAGCCGTATTCTCCTACAGACGGCACCGGCCTCAGCTCGCATGAGCTCAACCAGCCGGGCTGCTACAAGGATGTGAGCGACACCACCGCTACGGTGCAGTTCGAGGTTATCAAGGACGGCGCTTCCCAGCCGCTGTTCGGTACCTATGCCTTCCCGGTGTATTTCCTGGCCTGGACCACTACGCCCTGGACGCTTCCGTCCAACACGGCGCTGTGCGTGGGCCCGGAGATTGAATATGTGCGTGTGCTTTCCTTCAACCCGTATTCCGGGCAGCCGGCCATCTATGTGCTGGCCAAGGACCTGGTGGGCGCCTGGTTCAATCCCAAGGGAGAGAATGTTCCGCTGGAAAGCTTCCAGGCAGGGGACAAGGTGGTTCCCTGGAAACTGTTGGGCGGCAGCTGGAAGGGCTCGGAGCTCGTTGGCATGCGTTACCATCAGCTCATCCCGTGGTTCAAACCGGACGGAGACGCCTTCCGTGTTATCTCCGGTGACTACGTAACCACTTCCGACGGCACGGGTATCGTCCATATCGCCCCTACGTTTGGTGCGGACGATAAACGGGTGGCTGCGGCTGCCGGCATCGGCGCCATCATGCCGCTGGACAAGGACGGCAATCCGCAGGCCCAGGTGGACCGTCAGGGCCGCTTCATGCGCCTGGAAGACATGGAACCCGCCTACGCCGCTACGGTAGATCCGTCGTATAAGGAATATTCCGGCCGATATGTAAAGGCCGGCTATAAGCAATATTTCGAGCACGTGGAGGAGGAAGGCACGCTGGATATTGACCTTTGCGTGATGATGAAGGCCGACGGCCGTGCGTTCAAGGTGCAAAAGCATGTGCACAGTTATCCGCACAGCTGGCGCACAGACCTTCCCGTGCTGTACTACCCGCTGGACAGCTGGTTCATCAAGGCCAGCGCCGTGAAGGATGAGATGGTGGCCCTGAACAAGACCATCACCTGGAAACCCGCTTCCACCGGTACGGGCCGCTTTGGCCAGTGGCTGGAGAACATCCAGGACTGGAACCTGAGCCGCAGCCGCTACTGGGGCACGCCGCTGCCCATCTGGCGCACGGAAGACGGCAAGGAGGAAAAGTGCATCGGCTCCCTGAAGGAGCTCTACGCAGAGATAGAAAAAGCGGTTGCCGCCGGCATCATGGCTTCCAATCCGCTCAAGGAAAAGGGCTTTGACCCTGCCGATATGTCCCTGGAGAATTACAACAAGATAGACCTCCATCGGCCCTATGTGGACAGCCTGTACCTGGTGAGCCCTTCCGGCAAAAAGATGGTGCGCGAGACAGACCTCATTGACGTGTGGTTTGACTCCGGTGCCATGCCCTATGCCCAGGAAGGCCTCAGGAACCTGGAATCGCCCGCTTTCGGCGCCACGGCCGACTTTATCGCAGAAGGCGTGGACCAAACCCGCGGCTGGTTCTATACGCTGCACGCTATCCACACCATGATTTCCGGAACGCCTGCGTTTAAACGTGTGATTTCCAATGGTTTGGTGCTGGATAAGAACGGCAACAAGATGAGCAAGCGCCTGGGAAACGCAGTAGATCCGTTCAAGGCCCTGGATACCTATGGGGCCGATGCCCTGCGCTGGTACATGCTCACCAATGCGGAACCCTGGGACAACCTCAAGTTCGACGAGAGTGGCGTGGCCGATGTCCGCCGCAAGTTCTTTGGCACGCTGTACAACACCTACGCCTTCTTTGCCCGTTATGCCAATATTGATGGCTGGGAGCCGGAAAAGGTAACTTCTCCGGTCTCTGAACTGGACAAATGGATCCTTTCCAAGCTCAATTCCGTCATCCGGGACGTTCGTGCCGCCTATGAGGATTACGACGTTAAATCGGCAGGCCGTATCCTGGAGACCTTCGTCTGTGACGATGTCTCCAACTGGTATGTCCGCCTCAACCGCGCCCGTTTCTGGGCGGGTGAGATGACGGCCGATAAGCAGGCCGCCTATCAAACGCTGTATCAGGTGCTTAAGACCGTTTCCATCCTGGGCGCCCCCATCGCCCCGTTCTTCATGGACCAGTTGTACCTGGATTTAACCTGTCATTCTGAGCGCAGCGAAGAATCTGTCCACTTTGTCCTCATGCCGGAGGTAAACGCCGCCGTGATCGACACAGAGCTGGAAGAGCGTATGGCCCTGGCACAGCAGGCTACCTCGCTGGTGCTGGCCCTTCGCAAGAAGGTGAATATTCCGGTGCGTCAGCCCCTGCAGAAGGTGATGATTCCCGTGATTTCGGAGAAGGTTCGTGCCTGCCTGGAGGCCGTGAAGGAGATTATCCTGTCGGAGGTGAACGTAAAGGAAATGGAATTCATTGCAGACACCACCGGTATTATGACCCTGCGCATCAAGCCCAACTTCAAGGTGCTGGGCAAAACCTACGGCGCCCGCATGAAGGAAATCGCCGCCGCGTTTGGTACGCTGGAGCAGCCCGTGATTGCCGCCATCCAAAAGGCGGAGGGAGCAGGGCAGAGCTACACGCTGGCACTGCCCGGCGGAGAAGTGGTCCTCTCGCCCGGTGACTATGCCATCTCCTCGGAGGATATGCCCGGCTGGCTGGTGGCCTCGGAAGGTGCCCTTACCGTGGCGCTGGATATTGAAGTGACGCCGGAACTGCGCCGGGAGGGCCTGGCCCGCGAGCTGGTCAACCGCATCCAGAACCTGCGCAAGAGCTCCGGTTTTGAGGTGACGGACCGTATCGACACGGAAGTTTATGCGGACGATCCGGATTTGCAAGATGCCCTATCCGCCTTCGGGGCCTATGTGAAGGCACAGACACTGTCTCTTTCTATCGGCCTGCATCCTTTTGCAGAAGCACCTGCGGGGGCTACGGAGGTAGAATGGACGGAAGGGAGTATTAAACTGATAGTAAAACGATAACAAGATATGGAAGAGCTCAACAAAACCCGCTATTCTGACGAGGAACTGGAAGAGTTCCGCGGCATTATCAACGAGATGTTGGACAAGGCCCGTGCGGAGTACAATACCCTGCGGGAGGCAATGACCCACGCCGGCGGCAACGACATCCTGGACACCGCCCCTACCTTCAAGACGGTAGAGGACGACGGTGCTTTCCAGCTGTCCAAGGAGGAAGCCGGCGCCCTGGCCCAGCGTCAGTACAAGTTTATCCAGAATCTGGAAGCTGCCCTGGTGCGCATTGAGAACAAGACCTACGGCATTTGCCGCGTCACCGGGAAACTCATTCCCAAGGAGCGCCTGCGTCTGGTTCCGCATGCCACCACCACAGTAGAAGGAAAAGCTATCCTTGAAAAGACCGGTCGTAAGTAGTTCCTTATGAAGTGGTCTAAGGGGAAGTCTTTACTCCTTGTGGGCGTAGTGTTGGTCGTGATTGACCAGGTCATCAAGGTCCTGGTCAAGACGAACATGACGCTCGGGGAAAGCATTCCGGTGCTGGGAAACTGGTTCCAACTGCTCTTTGTAGAGAACAAGGGCATGGCTTTTGGCATGGCGTTCGGCGGGGTAGTGGGGAAGTACCTGCTCACCGCGTTCCGTGTGGTGCTCTTCGGGGTGCTGTGCTGGTGGATTGCCAAACTGCTCCGGCGGGGTAACGTCCCCATGGGCGTCCTGGTGGGCCTTACGCTTATCACGGCCGGTGCGTTCGGCAATATTGTGGACTGCCTTTGCTATGGGCTTATCTTCAGCGAGTCCACCTATGATACGGTGGCTACGCTGGGCTCTTACGCTCCTTTTATGCAGGGCAAGGTGGTGGATATGTTTTATTTCCCGCTCTGGACCTGGCCGTCCTGGGTACCCCTTGTTGGCGGAGACATTTTCTTTGAACCGGTGTTCAACTTTGCAGACAGTTGCGTCACCGTGGGCGCTATCTATCTGATTCTCTTTCACTGGAAGTTCTTTGCAAAGGAATAATTTTTTACTACCTTTGCAATCCCTTTTGGAGGAATGGCCGAGTGGTCGATGGCGGCAGTCTTGAAAACTGTTGTGCTGCAAGGCACCGGGGGTTCGAATCCCTCTTCCTCCGCAAAGTGGCAACAAAAAACCGCGTCAAGCTTGCTTGAACGCGGTTTTTTGTTGGCGCTTTGCATAGCCCGCCGCAGGCGGGAGGGATGCCGGCGAAGCCGGAATCCCGGAGGAAGAGGGATTGTGGGCAGGCCTTTCTCCCGGCGAAGTGTAAAGAAGCGTTACAGTTGTAAATGCAACTTTACACACTTATATTTCCGATTCAAAGCCGAATCACCTGATTATCAGGAAGATACATTCTGCGGCACGGCGCTTGTATTGCGAGTGCGGGAATAATTGACTAAATTTGGCTTGTAAACGATGACATCGAAGAAAGGAAAGATACTGATTGTGGACGACAACGCCGGAATTCGCCAGGCGTTGAAGATCCTCCTGCCCATGCATTTCAGCGAGGTGGAAACGCTGCCTTCGCCTGTGACGCTGGTGAGTACGCTGGAGCGCTTCCGGCCGGATGTGGTGCTGCTGGATATGAACTTCAACACCAGCATCAATACGGGCAACGAGGGCCTCTACTGGGCCGGGGAAATCAAAAAGATGTTTCCGGAAGTGGAAGTGGTTCTGTTCACGGCTTATGCCGATATTGCCTTGGCGGTGGAGGGCATGAAACGCGGCGCGTTTGACTTTATTGTGAAGCCGTGGGACAACGACAAACTCGTGGCAACGCTCACTGCAGCCCGGGATAAGGCCAGGAAGGCGATGAAGCGTGATGCCCAGTCGGAGCAGGCCATGACGGCAGACAGCCCGATGTTCTGGGGCACCTCCAGGCCGATGGCGGCCATCCGGAAGACCCTGGACAAGATTGCGCCCACGGATGCCACTGTGCTGATTACCGGCGAGAACGGTACCGGCAAGGATGTGCTGGCCCGTGAAATCCACGCCCACAGCCTCCGGAGTGAAAAGCCTATGGTTGCCGTAGATGCGGGCGCCATCACCGAAACGCTATTCGAGAGCGAACTTTTCGGTCACGTAAAAGGCGCGTTCACGGACGCTCATACAGACCACGTGGGCAAGTTCGAGCAGGCCGATGGCGGAACGCTGTTCCTGGACGAAATCGGCAATATTCCCCTGCACCTGCAGGCAAAGCTGCTGCGCGTGATTCAGAACCGCAGTGTGGTGCGCGTTGGCGGCTCCAAGGCTATTCCTGTGGATATCCGGCTCATCTGCGCCACCAATATGGACCTGGAGCAGCTGGTGCGGGAAGGGCGTTTCCGCGAGGATTTGTATTACCGCATCAATACGGTCCACATCCATCTGCCGGCGCTGCGTGAACGCAAGGAAGACATCGTTCCGCTGTCGCAACGATTTCTGGAAGGCTTCGCCGAAAAATACCATCGTCCCTTAACGGGGCTAGACGATTCTGCCAAGGCGGTGCTGGAAGGCAGCCACTGGAGCGGCAATATCCGCGAGCTGCAGAATGTAATAGAAAAGGCTGTCATTCTCTCGGAGGGGAATGTCCTTACATCAAAGGATTTAGATGCCCGATCGGAGTCGGGCATGACGGGTGGCGTCATTCCCGGCCTGACCGGGAATCTCCTTCACAACGCGCAGGAGGAGGAACGCTTGGTGCGGGACGCCATGGAGCGAAGCAATGGAAACATCTCCGTGGCCGCAAAGATGCTGGGGATCAGCCGGCCGACGATGTACGCAAAGCTGAAAAAATACGGCCTATGACCTTTACCGTCTGGCATATTTTGGGCGCAAGCATCATCGTCGCCATTGTTGCGGCGGTGGTTGCTTCTATCCGAACCAGACGGAAGGACATCAAGAAGGTAGCCTATATGATGGACGCGCTGGAGGATGGCGAACTGAATTTCCGTTTCCAGGACAAGAACAAGTTCAACCGCACCCTCAACCGTATCCGTACCATTTTCGAGAAGCAGCGTCAGGCGCACGAGCAAGACTCCTGGACCAAGCTCATCCGCGTGCTCACGCACGAGATAATGAATACGGTCTCACCCATCGCTTCTCTCTCCGATGCACTATCGAAGTCCATGGACGAAAACGGGCACAGCGAACTGGATGTGAAGACAGGCTTGGAAACCATCAGCGACTCCTCCAAGAACCTCATCACGTTTGTGGAAACGTATCGGCAACTCTCCGGCGTGGCCAGGCCGGTGAGGAAAGCCATCGACCTGAGTGAATTGATGGAAGGGGTCATCGCTTTGAACAGCGAATTCGCCGCCAGTTGTGGCGCAATTTGCCAATATCGTCCGGAAGAGGAAGACCTGATGATTTATGCCGATGAAGGGCAAATCTCGCAGATTCTCATCAACCTGATCAAGAATGCCCTGCAGGCCGGCGCGAAGCACATCGACATTACTGCCCGGATGGGCAAGGAGGACGATGTGATGGTCCAAGTGGCCAACGATGGCGAGCCCATTCCTGTCTCTGCCCAGGAGCAGATTTTTATCCCGTTCTACACCACCAAAAAAGAAGGCTCCGGCATTGGCCTTTCCCTGGCCCGGCAAATCATGCGGCAGCACAACGGCACCATCGACCTGGTTCGGAGCGATGTAACCCAGACGGTCTTTGAACTCCGGTTCAGGTAAATTCGGCTGTAAAGGAAAGTGTAAAGGGAGTGTAAAGTTTTTACAGACTTTACACTCCTTGATTTATGTAAATGCGCTGTGAATCAATCTGTTAACAATTTGGCACGGGGAATGCTTGTGTTTGGCATGGTTCAACATAAATATTGATATGAAAAACCTTTTCATTATGTGTGTAGTTATAGCCCTGGCGCTTGCTGAGACAGTCAGCGCCAGCGGCCAGACTACTGCACTGACCCTCAACGATTGTATGCGTTACGCCATTTCCAATTCCACCAAGGTGCGCATCCAGCAGGCGGCTATCGGCGATGCGCAGATTGACCGCAGAGACGCAGCGCTGGCGCTCTTCACGCCGCAGATCAACGCGCAGACGGTCGCGTACTACAAT
>ONII01000011.1:47932-282896 GCA_900317845.1 uncultured Bacteroidales bacterium | reverse complement strand
TGTTTTGCTCAATTAAATGTTCGACATTTGTTTTAACTGTTCTTTGATGCGAACGAGTTTGATGGAAACGTTCTTGGCAGAAATGCCGAGGATGGCGCCGATTTCGTCATAGCTCAGGCCTTCGAGCCACAACAGGATGACACTTCTGTCCACAAGACCAAGAGCATTGATTCTTTTGTAGAGGCGCTTGACCTGCAGGGATTTCTCATAATTGTCCTCATAGGGTTTGATATCCATATCGAGGTTCATTCGCTCTCCGGCCCGCTTCTGCTTCTTGTCGTAATTTAGGCAGTAGTTGAGGCTGACGCGGTAGATCCACGTCTTGATATCACTTTTCCCCTCGAAGGAATCGAATCCCTGCCAGAGTCTGATCAGGATCTCCTGAAACAGGTCATTCACCTCGTCTTCATCCTTGGAGAACATATAGCAGACCGTATAGATTGTCCGCTTATATTCTTCAACGACTCTTGAAAATCTTTGCTCTTTTGTTTCCATTTCTTATTCGTTCTCACCCGTTAGACAACGAACCGTGTGAAAAACTACAAAAAATCTGATGTAACGAAGACAAAGATAATGTTTTATTGCGATATTTTTTTATGATACAACGCCTTTCCCTTTGCCGATGCCCTGGAATATTACATCGCGATTGTCGCCGCCAAATACTTTTAAAACACGCTGAAAGTGCGACAAAAGTGCGACTGGCAAAAAAAATCAAGCACCAGCTCATTTGCAAGTGCTTGATTTTCAGTGGTCTGGATGACTGGACTTGAACCAGCGACCTCCTGGTCCCTAACCAGGTGCGCTACCAACTGCGCCACATCCAGAAGATTGGAACGCAAATGTACGGCTTTTTTTGCAATCGGCAAAATTTATTTTCATAAAAATACTATATTTGCACGGATAAAACTTAGGTTATGGAACAAAAGCCGGATTTTGCAGAGGTACTGGACGTAGCTTCCGAGGCCGGGCACATTCTTCTGGAGAATGGCGCGGAGATTTCCCGTGTGGAGGATATCATGAACCGGATATCCACGCACTTCGGGGTAAACTCCGGCAATTTCTTCGTGCTCTCCAACGGTGTTTTCACCAGTGGAAAGGCGGAGAAGGTGCATAAGTCCGGCGGACAGGCTTCTACCTATGCCAATGTGGCGTTTATTCCCATCCGGGCCACGCAGCTGTCCCGGGTTACAGCCGTAAACCGGCTCAGTTATGACATTTCGGCGGGCCGATGCTCCTTGGAACAGGCCCGTGAGCGGCTGGAGCAAATTAAGACAATGCCCCTCAAGCCCTTCTGGGAGCAGCTGGTGGCAACGACCTTGAGCGCGGGCGCTTTCTCGGCCGTGTTTGGCGGAAGCTTCACCGATTGCGCTGCAGCCTGCATCGCGGGTTTCGTGCTTTTCTTTTACATGCAATTTGTTAGTTCGCGTTACCTGTCGCGGATTGTCGGCGGCATTTCCAGCGCCATGGTGGCCAGTTTGGTTTCCATCGCCTGCTGGCGCCTGGGGCTGGGAGACAGCCTGAGCGACATTATCATTGGCGCCATTATGCCGCTTATCCCGGGCGTGCCGTTTACCAATGGTGTGCGGGATTTGGCCAATTCGGACTATCTGGCGGGCCTGACGCGTCTTACGGATGCCATGCTGGGCTTTTTCTGCATTGCCATGGGCGTATCCGTGGCCTTTATGCTGGACGGCGCCGTCTTTGGCGGTGTCATCCATCTCACCGGCGTTACGGCTAGCCCTCAGACAGCCGGTTATTTCTGGCAGGCGGTGGCGGCTTTTATCGGCACGCTGGGCTTTGCCATTTTGTACGGTGTGGACAGGGAACAGTATTGGGTTTCCGGATTGGTGGGTGTGGCAGGATGGATGGTTTATCTGTTGGTGGTGCGCCTTGGCGGACTCACGGCGCCTATCGCTTCGCTTGCTGCCGCCCTGGTGGTGTGTCTCCTGTCCCGTTTCTCGGCCGTCCCTACGCGCTGCCCGGCGCAGGTTTTCATTATTTGCGGCATCTTCACGCTGGTGCCGGGCGCCGGCATTTTCTGGTTCTCCTATTACCTGACATCCGGTCAGTATGCCATGTCCATGACAAGCGGTTTCATGGCCGTAAAAGTGGCCATCGCCATTGTGCTGGGTATTGTCCTGGCCATGGAACTCCCGCAGCGCCTGTTCAGCCGCCGCAAAGGAGCCCATTAGCGTTTGCGATTGTGTAAATAATTCATTATGTTTGCGTTCCTAATAAACGAACGCAAACATGATAGTTATGAAGTTTGGCGGCACGTCGGTTGGATCGGCTGCCAGAATGAAACAGGTTGCCGCGCTGGTGCAGGCACAGGATCATCCTTTTGTGGTGTTGTCGGCCATGTCGGGTACCACCAATTCCCTTGTGGAAATATGCGGATATCTGTATAACCGCAATTCGGACGGAGCGCGGGAAATCATCGGCAGGCTGGAAGAGAAGTACCTGAAAACCATCAAGGAACTTTATGCTACGGAAGAGTCGCTTGCCGTGGCCCAGGAGTTCATCCACTCCTGCTTTGACGGAATTTCCTCAGCGACAAGGGAACTTTTTGGTCCGCTTCAGGAGCGGATGATTCTGGCGCAGGGAGAGCTCATCTCCACCCGCATGATGGAACTCTATCTGAAGGAACAGGGGGTGAATGTCCTGCTCATTCCCGCATTGGAGTTCATGCGGACGGACATCCACGGGGAACCGGACCAGGATTATATATCCACCCACCTGAAGCCTTTCCTTTCCCGGAAGGCCGATATCTACCTGACGCAAGGTTATATCTGCCGCAATGCCCATTCGGAGGTGGACAACCTCCAGCGAGGCGGCAGTGACTACACTGCTTCGCTCATCGGTGCGGCAACCGGTGCGGAGGAAATCCAGATTTGGACCGATATTGACGGCATGCACAACAACGACCCGCGTATGGTCAAAGGCACATCGGCCGTGCGGCATCTGCACTTTGAGGAAGCCGCGGAGCTGGCGTACTTCGGTGCCAAAATCCTGCACCCCACCTGTATCCAGCCGGCCAAGTTTGCCAACATTCCGGTGCGCCTGAAGAACACCATGGAGCCGGATGCCCCCGGAACGCTTATCGACAATCGTCCGGACCCCGGCACCATCAAGGCCGTGGCGGCCAAGGACAATATCACCGCCATTAAGATCAAGAGCTCACGGATGCTCCTGGCCCATGGTTTCCTGCGCAAGGTGTTTGAGATTTTTGAGAGTTACCGCACCGCTATCGACATGATCTGTACCTCGGAGGTGGGCGTGTCCGTTTCCGTGGACGATACCCGCTACCTGAGCGAGATTGTACACGACCTTAAAAAATATGGTACCGTAACGGTGGACCTGGACATGTGCATTGTGTGCGTGGTGGGAGACATGGACTGGGAGAATTTAGGCTTCGAGTCCCGTGTAATGGCCGCCATGGAAGACATTCCTGTTCGTATGGTCAGTTACGGTGGAAGCAATTACAATATTTCTCTGCTAGTAAAAGGGGAGGACAAGGCTCGTACGCTCCAGTCTCTTAGCCGTCATCTGTTTGCCGAATGCTAAAAGGAACGTACCCCATAGAGCGCTTCCAGGCCCTTCAGACGCCTTTTTACTACTACGACACCGCTCTTTTGCAACAAACCCTGGATACCATTCAGGCGCAGTTGAGCGACAAGCCGAAGTGGGTGGTTCATTATGCCGTGAAGGCCAATCACAATCCTGTTTTGCTGCAACAGATTGCCCGTTCCGGTTTTGGGGCAGACTGCGTGAGCGGCGGGGAAGTGCAGGCCGCCCTGGATGCCGGTTTCGCTCCCGGGAAAATTGTTTATGCCGGCGTGGGGAAGGCCGATTGGGAGATACTCCTGGGCCTGGAGGCAGGTATTGGCCGCTTCAATGTGGAGTCGTTGGCAGAACTGGAGGTCATTGCCCAGTTGGCTGCCCGGAAAGGCGTAGTGGCCCAGGTAAGCCTGCGGGTGAATCCGGACATCGGCGCCCATACCCTTGCCGGTATCACCACCGGACTTGCTGAGAACAAGTTTGGCATTTACCATGGCATGGTGGAGGACGTCGCTGCAAAGGCCATGGCCATGGAGTCCATTCACTTTTGCGGCCTGCATTTTCATATAGGCTCGCAAATTCTTGAGATGCAGGACTTTGTGGCGCTTTGTAACCGTATCAACAATCTGGTAGAGCGGCTCACCCGGCGGGGAATTCCCGTAGAAGATATCAATGTCGGTGGCGGCCTGGGCATCGAATACGGTCATCCCAACCACCTTCCCATGGCCGATTTTGCCGCTTATTTTAACACCTATAAGCGACACCTGCAGGGCGATTATCCTGTTCATTTTGAACTGGGCCGAAGCATCATCGCCCCCTGTGGAACGCTCATTACCCGGGTACTTTATGTGAAAGAAGGGCTGGCGCGGCGCTTCGCCATTGTGGATGCCGGCATGAACGACCTGGTGCGTCCGGCCATGTACCACGCCTATCATCGGATCGAGAACTTGTCCTACGACGGTGATGAGCAGGCCTATGATGTGGTGGGTCCCTGCTGCGAGAGTTCCGACGTCTTTGGAAAGGACATTGTCCTGGACCAATGCCACCGGGGTGATTTCATTGCCATCCGCAGCGCCGGCGCTTACGGTGAATCCATGGCGTCACAGTACAACTGCCGCCCCCTTGCCCCCGCGGTATTCGACACTATAGAATGACCTGCCGGATGAACGGTGTCTGGTACTGATAGGCCAGTTTGGTGAGGTCCCAGCCGGGCTCCGTGAGGATGAGCGCCGCTTTTTTGCCCACGGTGATGGAGCCATACTCCCGGCTCAGGCCCATGGCATAGGCGCTGTTGAGGGTGACGGCGTTAAAGGCTTCCACCGGCGTGAGGCGCATCTTGATGCAGCCCTGGGCCATGACAAAGCGCATGTCGCCGCTGGGCGAGGACCCCGGGTTGTAGTCGCTGGCAAGCGCCACGCCAAGGCCCGCTTTGATGTAATCTTTGGCCCGTCCGTAGGGGAGTCCCAGGAAAAAGGAACTGCCCGGAAGCATGGTGGGCATGGTAGGGCTTCCTTTTAGCGCTTCGATTTCGGCGTCGGTGGTGCGTTCCAAATGGTCCACAGAAAGCGCGCCGTGTTTAACGCCCACCTGCACGCCGCCGCTAACCGCCAGCTCGTTGGCGTGGATTTTGGGAATGAGTTTTCCTTTAGCCGCCGTAAGAATGCGGTCCGTGTCCTCCACGGTGAAAAAGCCTTCGTCGCAGAAAACGTCTATGAAATCCGCCAGCTCCGCAGCTTCCGGAATAAGGTCGATAACCATCTGCACATATTCCTCGTGCGTGTACCCGCGCCCTACGGCGTGAGCGCCCAAATACGTGCTACGAACCGCTGCAGGCACGCTTTCTGCGATGCGCCGGATGACCCGCAGCATCTTAAGTTCTGCTTTAGGTGACAGGCCGTAACCGCTCTTTATCTCCAAAGCCACGGTCCCTTTGTCCATCATCTCCCGTACGCGCGAAATGGACTGCCTGTACAGCTCTTCCTCGGAAATTTGCTGCAGATAATCGGCAGAATTCAGGATGCCGCCGCCCCGCGCCGCGATTTCTTCATAGCTGAGGCCGTTGATTTTGTCCAGGAATTCGCCGTCCCGGCTGCCGGCATACACCACGTGCGTGTGGCTGTCGCAGAAGCCGGGCATGAGCATGCCGCCCTGGGCGTCATGCCCGACCCCGATCGGGCCTCTCTCCGGGCAGCTTGACATCGGACCAAAGCCGGAAATGCGGCCGTCCTTGATGGAGAGCCAGGCGTTCTCCAACTCGCCGGTTTGCCCCTGCGCCTGTCCCTGAACCCGCAGCACCCCCTCCGGCTGGATGCCTACCAGCCGGCCGATATTATAGATAAGACTCATTCTTAATGAACTGAATGGACTTTTCGATAAGCGGATGCATGTAGGTGTCGGTGCTCACGAAGGGAACGACCTGGCGGTAATCGGCAAAAATGCGCTCCAGAATAGGGGAGCTCTTGGCGGGACGACGGAACTCCAGCGCCTGGGCGGCGTTGAACAGTTCAATGGCCAGCACGGTTTCCACATTGTCCACAATGCGCACCAGTTTGGTGGCGCTGTTGGAGCCCATAGAAACGTGGTCTTCCTGTCCCTGGGACGAGGGGATGGAGTCGCACGAGGCGGGCCAGCACAAGCCCTTGTTCTGGGAAACGATGCTGGCGGCCGTGTACTGCGGAATCATGAAGCCGCTGTTCAGGCCCGGTTCCGTGACTAGGTATTTGGGCAGGCCGCGAAGGCCATGGATGAGCTGGTAAGTTCTTCTTTCAGAGATACTTGCGAGTTCGCTCATGGCAATAGCCAGGGAGTCCATGGGAATGGCGATGGGTTCTCCGTGGAAGTTACCGGCCGAGATGACCATGTCCTCGTCCGGGAAAATATTGGGATTGTCCGTGGCGGAGTTAATCTCATTCTCAATCACGGACTTGACGTACATGATGTTGTCTTTTACCGCGCCGTGCACCTGCGGGATGCAGCGGAAACTGTACGGGTCCTGCACATGTTCCTTGGGCCTGCGGATGAGTTCACTTCCTTCCAGGATGTCCATGAATTTCTCGCCGGTGAGAATCTGCCCTTTGTGCGGGCGCAGGTGGTGGGTGAGGGGAAGGAACGGCTCGATGCGGCCGTCGTAGGCGTCCAGCGACATGGCACCAATCAGGTCGGCCCAGCGGCTGAGGCGCATGCTCTTGATGATGCTCCAGATGGCGTGGGCGCTCATGAACTGCGTACCGTTCAGCAGCGCCAGGCCCTCTTTGCTCTGCAGGCGGATGGGTACCCAGCCCAGTTCTTTCCAGACATCGGCGGCAGGACGGACTTCCCCTTTATACAGCACTTCTCCCAGGCCGATGAGCGGCAGGCTCATGTGGGCCAGGGGAGCCAGATCCCCGGAGGCGCCCAGGGAACCCTGCTGGTAAACCACGGGCAGGACATCCTCGTTGAACATGTCAATGAGGCGCTGCACCGTGATAAGCTGCGCACCGGAGTGGCCGTAAGAAAGGGACTGTGCCTTCAGGAGGAGCATCAGTTTGACAATCTCCGGACGCACTTTTTCGCCGGCGCCGCACGCGTGTGACATCACCAGGTTGTGCTGCAGCTGGCTCAGGTCCTCCTTGGGAATGGTCACGTTGTACAGCGAGCCAAAGCCGGTGGTGACGCCATAAACGGGCCGCCCGATATCGTCCATTTTGCGGTCCAGGTATTCGCGGCATTTGACAATGGCCTCTACGGCCTCTTTTGACAGCGTCAGTTTTTCATGTTGGTCGATAATCTCTTTCACCCGTTCCAGGGAAAGATGTTCCGATGAGATGGAATGCATAGGTTTATTGTAAAGTGTTTCGAATCAGGTTTTCGTCGGCCTCGTTGGGCAGGGTGACCTTGAGGCCGGGGGTACGGGCCATTTCGCGCTCGATGGCAAAGCGGGCGCCGGTGTTGCGGGCCCAGCTGCGGCGGGCGATGCCGTTGTTCACGTCCCAGAACAGCATTTCGCGGATGTGGCGGGCGCTGTCCTCGGAGCCGTCAATGACCATGCCGAAGCCGCCGTTGATCACCTCGCCCCAGCCCACGCCGCCGCCGTTGTGGATGCTCACCCACGTGGCGCCGCGGAAGCCGTCCCCGATGACGTTTTGCACGGCCATATCGGCACAGAAACGGGAGCCGTCATAAATGTTGGAGGTTTCGCGGAAGGGGGAGTCTGTTCCGGAAACGTCGTGATGGTCGCGGCCCAGCACGATGGGGGCCGATATTTCGCCTTTGCGGATGGCTTCGTTGAAGGCGAGGGCAATCCGGGTGCGGCCTTCGCAGTCTGCGTAGAGGATGCGGGCCTGGGAACCCACCACCAGGTGGTTGCGGCCGGCTTCTTGAATCCAGTGGATGTTGTCGCGCATCTGGCCGGCAATCTCTTCCGGCGAGCGGGCGGCAATCTCCGAGAGTACTTTCACGGCCAGCTCGTCCGTCTTTTGCAGGTCTTCCGGCTTTTCGCTCATGCACACCCAGCGGAACGGGCCAAAACCGTAGTCAAAGTAGAGCGGCCCCATGATGTCCTGCACATAGGAAGGGTAGCGGAAGGTGCCGTCGGCCTTGAGGACATCGGCCCCGGCGCGGGAACTTTCCAGGAGGAAGGCGTTGCCGTAGTCAAAGAAGTACATGCCTTTGGCCGCAAGCTGGTTGATGGCGGCTACGTGGCGGCGGAGGGAGGCCTGCACCGCCTCTTTGAAGCGTTCCGGCTCCTCGGCCATCAGGCGTTTGCTCTCTTCCAGGCTGTAGCCCACAGGGTAGTAGCCGCCGGCCCAGGGGTTGTGCAGGGAGGTTTGGTCGCTGCCCAGGTCCACGTGCACGTTTTCTGCCGCCAGGCGTTCCCACAGGTCCACCACGTTGCCCACATAGGCCAGGGAAACCACTTCCTTGGCTTCCACGGCCTTGCGGATGCGGGGGATGAGCGCATCCAGGCTGGTGTGAAGCTCGTCCACCCAACCCTGTTCATAGCGTTTTTCGGCGGCCTTGGGGTTAATCTCTGCCGTGACGCTCACCACGCCGGCAATGTTACCCGCTTTGGGCTGTGCGCCGCTCATGCCGCCCAGACCCGCCGTGACAAAGAGCTTGCCGGCCGGGCTGCCTCCCTGTTTTCTGGCGGCATTCATCACCGTAATGGTGGTGCCGTGCACAATGCCCTGCGGGCCAATGTACATGTAGGAGCCGGCGGTCATCTGCCCGTACTGGCTCACGCCCAGGGCGTTGAACCGCTCCCAATCGTCCGGTTTGGAGTAGTTGGGAATGACCATGCCGTTGGTCACAATCACGCGCGGGGCGTCCTTGTGGCTGGGGAACAGGCCCAACGGATGGCCGCTGTACATCACCAGCGTTTGCTCGTCGGTCATGGTGGCGAGGTACTGCATCACCAGCCGGTACTGCGCCCAGTTCTGGAAAATGGCACCGTTGCCCCCGTAGATGATGAGTTCGTGCGGATGCTGGGCAACGCGTTCGTCCAGATTATTCTGGATCATGGCCATGATGGCCGCCGCCTGCCGGGATTTGGCGGGGTATTCGTCTATCGGGCGCGCGTATATTTTATAGGAGGGCCGATACCGGTACATATAAATGCGGCCGTAGTCCTTCAGTTCCTGGGCAAACTCCGGCGCCAACTGCGCGTGAAGGGCTTCGGGGAAGTACCGGAGGGCATTTTTCAGTGCCAGCACCTTCTCCTCTGCGCTCAGGATGTCCTTGCGTTTAGGGGCGTGGTTAATCTCCTTGTCATAGGGTTTGGCCTCCGGCAGCTCATTGGCCGGAATGCCTGCAAGAATCTCTTCTTGAAAGGTCATAGTTCTATGTGGTTATTTACGGTGTCAAGTACTTGCTGTTCAATGGATTGGGCTTCGGTGACGATGGCGTCGGCGCGGGCCAGGAGGGGCAGGGCGGGGGCCTTGTCCTTGAGGCCGGCGGCGTTGATGCGAACGTTGAGCCGGGCGCCCTGGATGGCGGCTACGGCGGCAAGGGCTGCTACGCCGGCGTCCGAGGCCGATGCCGGGTTGCCGCTTTGCGCCATTTGCAGGGCCAGCGGCAGGGCCTTCAGGGAGGCTTCCATGGTCTTTAGCGGCACCTGAGCGGCGTACAACGTAGCTTCCTCGATGGCTTTGGTGCGGGCGGCTTTCTCCTCATCCGTACCCTTGGGCATGGAAAAGCAGTCCATGATGCGGTTGAAGGCAGCGGTGTCTTCGTCAATCAGCAGCAGGAGTTCGTCCACCAGCTTCTGGCCTTGTTCGGCCACATCGGAAAACTCCTTCCAGCGGGCGTCCCAGCCGCGTTTGTGGGAAGAAAGGTTGGCAACCATGGTGGCCAGAGCTGCTGCGAATGCCCCCATACAGGCCGATACCGACCCGCCTCCGGGCGCGGCGCTTTCGCTGGCTGTCTCCCGCGTGAAGCCTTCTACCGTCATTTGCGCCAGGCCTTTCTTTTCATCGGCCATCATGTATTCAATGACTTTCTCTTTGGGATTGAAGGGTTTAAGGTCATCCAGGGACATGCTTTTGACGGCGATTTTCACAATTTCTTCCTCGCTGATGCCCAGGGAGCGCTGCTGCTTCTCCAAATAAAAGCGGCCGGCTTCCAGGAGTACGCGTTTGGGCACCAGGCCCACAATTTCCGCTCCGGTGACGCGGAGGCCGCGGGCGGCGGCTTTGGCGCATACCTCTTCAAACGCTACGTGAAGGGGAGTGGCGTCAATGTCCGTGATGTTCATCGATACCTGCGCAATGCCGTATTCGTCTATGTACCAGCCAATGGCCTTGGTGCCCTTGAGCGTGCCGGGAATCCAGCCTTCTCCGGAAGGGTTTTTGCGGCCTTTCTCGCGAACGTCGAAGGCCACGGCCATGGCGCGGCGCGTGCTGGTAGTATTGAGATTGAAGTTGACGGCTACAAGGAAGTTTCTAGCGCCCACGTTGGTGGCGCCGGCCTTTTGGGCAACCTCGTTCCAGGCTCCACCGAAGTCCGGCTTATTATCGGTCGATGCCATCTTTTCCGGCAGGGCCTCATATTCGCCCTCCCGGCAAACAGCCAGGTTCTTGCGCTCCGGCTTAAAGGCGGCGGCTTCATAGCAGTAGCAGGGGATACCCAGCTCCTCCCACAGGCGTTGGGCCAGGCCCCGGGCCAGCGTGGCGCACTCTTCCAGCGTGATGCCGGCTACCGGGATGAGCGGTAGAACGTCCGTAGCGCCGCTGCGGGGGTGCGCCCCGTGGTGTTTTCGCATGTCGATAAGCTCCTGCGCCTTGGCGGCTCCGCGGAAGGCGGCCTCGCACACTGGGGCGGGCTCTCCCACAAAGGTGACGACCGTGCGGTTGGTGGCTTCACCGGGATCTACATCCAGCACCTTGACGCCTTCTACCGTCTCAATGGCGGCGACAATGGCGTCAATGACGTTTTTATCGCGTCCCTCGCTATAATTGGGAACACACTCTACAAGTTGCTTCATTGGTCACAGTTTTAATGCGACCTTAAAGTTAGCAAATGTTTATGAGAAAATCAAAGTTTGATGCCCATCTGCGCCCGTTTTTGCTCATAATAGGCATGGCGCTTGGGATTTTCCGGAAACCAGCCTTTGAGCACGCGCTTTTCCTGGAGAAACATCTCGTGGATACCCCAGAGGCAGGAAAAGGCGAATCCGCCAATGATGGTGGAGGCAATTTGGTTCTGGACCAGCAGGGAGGCGGCTACGCACCCAAGGCCCACCACCAGCCACACCCACCAGGACTGCTTGCCCCAATAATATTCCATTTTGATGACAGCCGGATGGCAAATGCCAATGCTCAGAAAAACGGCTGCGCCAACGATAATTCCGCTCAGATTCATAGTACAAAGATACACTTTTTTTCCGGACTTACAGTCTAATGGGGCCCTGGTCCACGATGGGTCGCAGTCAGTCCTGCTGGCTATAAAGTTAAATTCTTCGGGATAATTTTGGGACAGTTTTATATGAAAAACCCCTCTGAGATGCTCTCAAAGGGGTTTTATCGTGACTCCAACAGGACTCAAACCTGTAACCTTTTGATCCGTAGTCAAATGCTCTATTCAATTGAGCTATGGAGCCAGTTTGGAGGGCCTTTAGGCCGCTTCCTTATTTTTCAGCAGCGTAGACTTTCTCGCGGATGCGGGCCTTTTTACCGGTGAGGTCACGGAGGTAGAAGATACGTGCGCGACGCACTTTACCGTATTTGTTAACCTCAATGCTCTCAATGAACGGGGACTGGAAAGGGAAAATTCTTTCTACACCCACGCCACTGGCGATTTTGCGGACGGTGAAAGTTTTGGTGAACGGGTCCATACCACTGATCTGAATCACGACACCGCGGAACTTCTGAAGTCTTTCCTTATCACCTTCCTTGATTCTGTAGGTAACGGTGATGGTATCACCGGCCTTGAACTCCGGATAGGAGGCTGCTTTCTCATTGTTGAAAGCCTGCTCTGCAATTTTAATCAAATCCATAATTTCTAAATCCTTTAAGCAACATTGCGGTTTGGCTCCTGACAAGAGGTTGCGTTTTGTTTTGGGACTGCAAAGGTACTAATTTTTTGTAAACCTCCAAAACTTTTCCGTAAAAATTTAGAAAATATTTTTCACCTTGTCAAAGGTGGCTTTGTCTTCGCGGGAAAGATCCGGTGTGAAACTGTTGCTGCTGCGCATTTGTTCCAGCGTATCCTTTTCACTGCGGGAGAGTTTGTGGGGAACCCACACCAGGAATTTGACATACAAATCTCCGGTGCCGCGGCCGTAGCCCTGCACGCTGGGGAGGCCTTTCCCGCGAAGCTTGACCACGGTTCCGGACTGTGTACCGGGCTCCACTTTTACTTTATAACTGCCGTCCAAGCAGGGGATAGAGACCTCACAGCCCAGCATGGCATCCATGACGGAGATGACGCGGGTGAAGAAGAGGTTGTTGCCGTCCCGCTGCAGCTGCGGATGCTGCACCTCATTGATGACCACCAGCAGGTCTCCGTTGACACCGCCGTGCGGGGCGGAGTGGCCTTCTCCCTGGATGGTGAGCTGCATGCCGTTCTCTACACCGGCGGGGATGTGTACCTTTACGGTTTCCCGGCGGCGCTCCAGACCTGTGCCATTGCACCGGCGGCAAGGGTTGCTGATGATTTTGCCTTCTCCCTGGCACTGCGGGCATACGCCAATGGTGTAGGTAAGGCCAAAGAGGCCACGTGCCTGCTGGCGAACGCGCCCCTGACCGTTACAGGTGGGGCAGGTTTTGATGTCCGATGCGTTCTTGGCGCCTTTGCCGCCGCAGTCCGGGCAGGGGCGGGCGCGCTCCAGGGAAATCTCTTTGTCGCAGCCGGTGGCAATCTCTTCCAGCGTGAGTTTGACGCTGGTGCGGATGTCGCGTCCGCGGAGGGTGCGCGGCTGGCTTTCGCCGCCGCCGAACCCGCCAAAGCCGCTGCCGCCGAATCCGCCAAAGTCGAAGCCAAAACTGCCGCCGAAGATATTGCGCAGGAAATCGTTGATATCCATGCCGCCAAAGTCGAACCCGCCGGCACCGCCGCCCATCTGTTCTGCAGCAAAGCCAAACTTGTCATATTTGGCACGTTTGTCAGGGTCGCTCAGGACGGAATAGGCCTCTGCCGCTTCTTTGAAGTTCTCTTCCGCGGTTTTTTTCTCTGCATCCGAGCCATTTACCCAACGGTCCGGGTGCCATTTGAGGGCCAGTTTCCGGTAGGCCGATTTGATTTCGTCGGCCGAGGCGGTTTTGGCTACGCCCAAAACTTCATAGTAGTCTCTTTTGTTTGCCATAGCGTTATGCTCCTACAACCACTTTTGCATAGCGGAGAACTTTTCCACCCAGGGTGTATCCGGTTTGAACTACGTCAATCACTTTGCCCTTGAGCTCCTCTGACGGGGCGGGGAAGGTGGTGACTGCCTCATGGAGCTCCGTATCAAACGCTGCTCCTTTGGCCTCTATACGTTCCAGGCCCTTGCCTTTCAGGTAGCTGGTTAACTTGTTGAAAATCATCTGGGTGCCTTCCTTTGCGGCGTCGCTGTCCGTGCTCTTTTCCAGATTGGCCAGGGCAATCTCACAGTCGTCCAGGATGGGGAGGAGCCCTTTGATGGTGTCGGCCGAGGCGCTGCTCACCAGGGCCAGTTTTTCCTCTGCCGTGCGGCGGCGGAAGGTGTCAAACTCTGCCATCAGGCGCAGGTAGTCCGTTTTGCTGTCATCGGCCTTTTTCCGGGCATCTTCCGCGGCTGCTTTTGCCTCTTCCAGTTGCTCGTTCAACCCTTCTACACGGGCTTCCAGGGCTGCCATTTTCTTTCCGTCAGTCCCTTCGGTTATATCTTTCTTCTTTTTCTCTTTCTCTTTCTCTGCCATAATGCATATATATTTCCGCAGAGACGTTTATCAAAATGCTTGCCAGCCCGCCTTCTTCTGCCAAACTGTCAGTATCTTCTTCACTGTCCCAGTCGCTGTCCCAGTTCTGTTTGGTGTACGGGTCCAGAACATCGGCCTTTTCCCAGTCCATTTTCCCTTGCTCCACCAGGGTATTCACGCGATTGCTGTACCGCTTGCGCTCCTTGGGACTCATGCTGCCGAGGAACTCCTCCAGCGTTTGGTTGCCTTTGGCGGCATTGCAGTGGGGGCAGGAGCATACTTTGTTCTCCATGCCGTTGCTGCCGCCCAGGCTCAGGGGCTCAATGTGATCCACTTCCATTTCTTCCGGTTTTACAGGGTGTCCGCAGTAGATGCAGTGTCCGGTTGCTTCTTCCCAAAGCAGTTGCCGGTTGGATTTTTGTCTTTTCATAACGTTGCTCTTTAAAAGTTTTGGGCAAGTTACGTCCCTTTCCGCCCATTCCCATATTTTGGCAAGCCTTGCCAGAATTTGGAGAATAGAGAAAAAATGTTAAGAGGGGGAGAAAAAAACAACCGGCCTTCCACTGTGGAAAACCGGTTGCTGAACCTTTGTGGCTGCAAAATTTATTTTTTGCGGCTCTTGTATCTCTGATAGAACATATCCACACGACCGGCGGTGTCGAGGGTCTCCTTGGAGGGAGCGCAGCTGCGGGTGACGAAGACGGTGTCATTGGACATATCCTTGAAAGCTACAAGACGGTAGGTTTCGGGATGAATTCCTTTCTTCATTTTACGTAAAAACTTAAATTGTTAACAATTTTGGACCGCAAAGATAGTAATTCCGAAGGATATTTCCAAATCTTTTTACTTCATCCGATACGGCGCATCGTCGTACAGCGTGTAGCGTTTGGCCTTGCGAATCCATTTTTGCTCTTCCAGTTTCACATGCTCCTGCACTACGTCAAAACCAATCTCTTCCTTGAGGTAGGCTTCCAGTACGGGATCGGCCAGTTTGGTCCAGAAGGCTGGCTCGAATTCGAAGGCCGAGTAATGCTCGCGGAACCAGCGCATCAGGTGCAGCGTATGCAGCAGGCTGTGGTAGGGCTCCCCGGGCAGCAGCATAATCTGGAAGCCGAAACAGCGCTCTCCGGCGTATCGGCCCGCCGCCGGCGTAAAGGAACAGGGCCGAAGCAGCGCACCTTGTGCCTGGGGCAGTTCCTCCGGCCGGAGCGGCTTCACAAACGGCGCACCTATGTATTCATAGGGCCTTGCCGTGCCAATCCCGGGCGTGAGGGTGGTGTTGTTCCACAGGCCGCCGCCGCTGTACAGGTAGGAGCTGAACAGCCCCGGGATATCGCTTGCGGGTGCGATGGTCCAGGGCATCAGCTGCCGGTTGGCGTCCGTCGCCATGGCCGATATCACGTGGATGGGGAACTTGGCGCCAATCTCGCTGGCGTACAGGTTCACCAGTTCTCCCAGCGTAAGGCCGTGCCGATGCGCCACCTTGGGGACGTACATCTCTCCGGCGACCGCCGGGATGGAACCTTCCACCACGCGGCCGGACGGATTGATGTGGTCCACTATATATAAGGAAGGGGCATCGTCCCCAAGGAGTTTGAGCATCTCCATGAGCTGCATCACGTCCTTGGTGTAGTTGAAGTACCGAACGCCTACGTCCTGGATTTCCACCACAACGGCGTCCAGCGCCGCAAGTTGGTCGCTTTCAAAGACGATATGGTTGGTGCCCGGCGTGAGCTCTGCCTCGCGCGGGTTGAACACCGTGACCAGATTGCCGCGTTCCCGGAAGATGTCCCACATCCATCGGCCCCGGCCGGTATCCCAGCAGTTTTGCGTGCAAAAGCAGCCAACCTTGCCTTCCCGCAGGGCTTTGTCCAGCTGGTCCTCCAGCGGAGTGGTTCTGAAACTGAACACTATCCTATGATTTTGTTCGCTACCGCAATTACCTCATTGCCAAGGGCTTCCGCCGCTTCCATGGTGGAGGCTTCCGAGTAAATGCGGATGATGGGCTCCGTGTTGGACTTGCGCAGGTGCACCCAGGTCTTGTTGGCCTCGAAGTTAATCTTTACGCCGTCAATGTCGTTGATGTTCTCCTTGGCGTAGATGCGCTTGAGTTCGCTCAGGATTTTGTCGATAAGGGCGCTGTCGCTGAGCTGGATCTTGTTCTTGGCGATGAAATACTGCGGATAGGTCTTCTTGAGTTCGCTCACCTTGAGGCCTTTATGGGCCAGGTTGCTCAGGAACAGGGCTACGCCTACCATGGCGTCGCGGCCGGCATGGATGGCCGGGTAGATGACGCCGCCGTTGCCCTCACCGCCAATCAGGGCGCCCACCTTGTGCATGAGGGTGGTCACGTTTACTTCGCCCACGGCCGATGCATAATACTTTCCGCCGTGCTTCTCCGTCACGTCCCGAAGGGCGCGCGTGGAACTGAGATTGGACACCGTGGCGATGGGCTTGCCTTCCTTCTGGGCTATTTCGCAAAGGTAGTCCGCCACGGAAACCAGCGTATATTCTTCCACAAACGGCTCACCGTCCTCCTGGATGAAAGCCAGACGGTCCACGTCCGGGTCCACGGAGATGCCCAGGTCTGCCTTTTCCTTCTTGACGGTTTCGCAAAGGTCCACCAGGTTGGCGGGCAGCGGCTCAGGGTTGTGCGCAAAGTCTCCGGTAGGGTTGCAGTTAAGGCCGATACACTTGACGCCCAGGCGTTTCAGGAGACGCGGCATGATGATGCCGCCCACCGAGTTGATGGCGTCTACCACTACGGTGAAATGCGCGGCCTTGATGGCTTCCACGTCCACGGCCGGCAGGGCCAGGACGGCATCCAGGTGCCGGTCCGTGAAATCTTCTTCCTCGATGGTGCCCAGCTGGTCTACCTCGGCAAAGTTGAAGTCTTCTTTCTCTGCAAGATCCAGCACGGCCTGGCCTTCTACTGCAGTGAGGAATTCGCCTTTGTCGTTCAGGAGCTTAAGGGCGTTCCACTGGCGCGGGTTGTGGCTGGCGGTGAGGATGATGCCGCCGTCTGCCTTGGCAAACAGCACGGCCATTTCCGTGGTGGGGGTAGAGGCAAAACCGCATTTGACTACGTCGATTCCGCAGCCCACAAGGGTGCCTACCACCAACTGTTCCACCATGTCGCCGGACATGCGGGCGTCCTTTCCTACCACAATTTTATAGCGTTCCCCGTTGGGCTGGGGTTTGCGCTGGGGCAGGGTAGCGGCATATGCGGCCGTGAATTTAACAATATCGACAGGAGTTAAGGCGTTGCCGGGAGCACCACCGATGGTTCCGCGGATGCCGGAGATGGATTTAATAAGAGTCATGTGATCGTTTGTTTAATCATACAAAGTTACTAACTTTGCGCCCCAATTACAAATTTAATATGCAAGGTTTCTGGACCATTATCATGCTCATCTTCTCGAACGTATTCATGACGTTCGCATGGTACGGCCATCTTAAGCTGCAGGAAATGAAAATTTCCACGGGCTGGCCGCTTATCCTCATCATTCTGTTCTCCTGGGGCATCGCTTTCTTTGAGTATTGCCTTACCGTTCCGGCCAACCGGATTGGTTTCCAGGGCAACGGGGGACCGTTCAACCTGATGCAACTAAAAGTGATTCAGGAGGTTATCTCGCTCACCATTTTCACGGTGATTGTCACCTTCATGTTCAAGGGACAGCCGGTGCAGTGGAATCACCTTGCCGCATTTTTCTGCATGATTATGGCCGTTTTCTTCGTGTTCTTGAAATAAAAATTTGCAGAATAAAAAAATTATTGTACCTTTGCATTCCCAACCGCTGGGTTCGTATAACGGTTAGTACTCGAGATTCTCAATCTCGCAATAGGAGTTCGATTCTCCTACCCAGTACCAAGACGCCAGACTTCAAAGTCCGGCGTTTTTTAGTATAGGAAAGGCCGCTCGGAGAACTTCCGGGCGGTTTTTTTGTGTCGATTCCAGGAAGGTGCCTGCTGGGGTGAAAGCCAGTACGCGGTGGGCCACCTGGAGGGCGTCGTGCAGGTCGTGCGAGGAGAAGAGTACGGCCATGCCGGTCTCCTGCGCCACTTTCCGCAGTGTCCGCAGCACCATTACGCGGTTCTCCACGTCCAGGAAGGCCGTGGGCTCGTCCAGCAGGAGGACATCGGCCCGGCGGGTGAGCCCCACCGCGATGCATGCCTTCTGGAACTCGCCGTCGCTGAGGGTGGCAATATCCTGCCCGGCCTGCGCGCGCAGCCCCAGCAAGTCCAGCGCTCCCTGTAGCCGTCGCTCGCTCTCCTCCGACAGCCTTCCTGCCCAGTTGCTCTCTTTAAAGCACCCCGTCCGTACAAACGCTTCCACCGTAAATCCCTTCACCTTGGGGATGCCCGTGGGGATGAATACACATCTCTTTTTCTCGCCTATAAGGCGCAGGAGGGTACTTTTCCCGCAGCCGTTGGCGCCGGCAAGGAGAACGCATTCGCCGCCTTCCAGATGGAAAGTGACATCCGGAGCCAGAACGTGTGCGCCGTAGGCGAGGCGCAAATGTTTGATGTCCAGTATCATAGGCGGTTCCTCCAAAGCAGGGCCAGAATGAGCGGAATGCCAATGAGCGCCAGCGTGCTCCCCACCGGCAGCGGAGTGCGGCCCAGGTGGGCCAGGATGTCGCCGGCAAGGGCGAGGCAGGCTCCGGCGAGCATACTCCCGGGCAAAACGGTCCGGTGGGCCGATGTCCCCGTCACGCGTCGGACCAGATGCGGTGCAGCGATGCCCACAAAGCCCAGCGGTCCGCAGAAGGCGGTAACTGCACCGGTGGTGAGCGCACAGCCCAGCATGACGCGAAAGCGCATGCTTTTGAGCGAGGCTCCGCTGAACGCGGCATACGCATCGCCAAAAAGAATCAAATCCAGGGCTTTCAGTTGGGAAAGGGCCAGCGCCAACCCCACCAGCAGCAGGACGGCCATGAAGGCCAGTCCGGTATACGAAACGCCGGAAAAACTGCCCGCCATCCAGCTGTAGAACAGCTTGAGGCTCTCTTCTCCGGCCGAATATTGCAAAATGGAACTCAGGGCGCTGAGCACAAAACCCAGCATGACGCCCACCAGGAGCAGGGTAGTGGTGGACTCCGTCCGCGCCGCAACGGCCACAATCAGAAGGCCCGTGAGCAGCGCACCTGCAAAGGCGGCGGAAACCAGTGTGACTCCGCCGGCCCAGGCGCTGAGTCCGGTGACCGCCAGCGCCGCTACGGCCGCTCCCAGCCCCGCGCCGCCGGACACGCCCATCAGGTGAGGATCGGCCAGGGGGTTGCGGAAGATAGCTTGCATTTGTGCCCCGGAGAGCGCCAGCGCAGCCCCCGCCACCACCGCAGTGAGCATGCGCGGCAGCCGCAGCTTCCACAAAATGGCTCCCGAGGGAAGGTTGAAGCCACCGCCCGTCAGCAAATCCAGCCCACCCAGGATAAGAAAGCATAGGCACCCGCACAAAACCGTCCATTTTTGTGCGTTGTCCTGTGCGTTCGCATGACCTGGCGCACGAAAAGTGGCTTTTCCGTGCGTTGGGGTATGCTGGGAAGGGCTGCTCATATCTTTCGTGTGGGAAGAAGGGCCATCAGATAGCCGATAAGCGCAACGCCGGCCACGGTCCAGAGGAGGTCCGAGGCGCGGAGCACCACCGGGTAGGCATCGACAATGAAATTGCCCGGCATGGGCACCAGGCCCAGCTGTTGCTGCAGGAGTACCAGCGCGACGCCCAGCACCAGGCCGATGACGATGCCCACGAGGGACACCAGCCAGCCTTCCAGGCGGAAGATGCGGCGCACCAGGGAGTCCGTAGCGCCCATGCTGCGCAGCGTGGCGATATCGGCCTCTTTCTCGATGACAAGCATCCTGAGCGAACTGTAAATATTGAAGGCGATGATGAGCACCACAAAGATAAGAATGAGGAAAATGGCCAGTTTTTCGTAGCGCATCATCTTGTACACCGACGCATTTTGCTGGTAGCGGTCCAGCACGCGGAAATGGGTCCCCAGGCGCTCCTGAAGGGCCTTCTGCAAGGCTTGGGCCTGTTCCGGTGCGGCCCAGATTTCCAGGGCCGATACTTCCGTCTCATACCCCAGCAGTTCCCGGACTGTGCCGATGGGCACCACCAGGAGTTTGGCATCCAGCTCCGAGCTGACGGACAGTACGCCGGCAAGGCCCAGTTTCACCGAGCGGAGCGAGGCGGCGGGATTGGCCAGCGAAATGGCTTCCGTGCGGGAAGGGTAGTGGAGCTCCAACGGGGCAAGAAAACGGGGATTGAGGCCCAACTGGGCAGCCAGGCCGGCCCCGGCAACGGCCATGGCACGGTCTCCGCGGTGGAGCTGCCACACGCCGTCTATCATATGGGCCTTCAGGGGCGATTCTTCCTCGGCTGCCAGGTCTACGCCTTTTACCAGCACCAGCCCCTGTTTCCCGTCGCAGGAGAGGAAGGCTTGGTCTTCCAGCACGCTGGAGAGCCGGACGATGGAGGGCTCCTCCACCAGCCAGGAGAGGCTGTCCGGCCGGAAGACTTTTCCGGTGGCCGGTTTAATCACGAGGTCCGGATGGGCGTCCGTAAGCGATTGGCTGACAAGCGAATCGAAGCCGTTAAAGACGGAAAGAATCACAACAAGCGCCGCCGTCCCGATGGCCATACCCGCAGCACCGATTCCCGAAATCATGTTAATGACATGGTACGATTTCCGGGAAAACAGGTAGCGGAGGGCGATTCTGAGCGGCAGCGTGGTCATTCTGAGCGTAGCGAAGAATCTACTTTTTCAGGAGTTCCTCAATATGCTCGGCGTAATCCAGGGTGGTGTCCAGTAGGAAAATGAGCTCCGGAACAATGCGGAACTGCTTGGCCACCACGTGACCCAGTTCTCCGCGGAGCGCTTTGTTGTTCTCCTGGAACCAGTCCATAACGGCAGGCTGTTTGTCCGAGGGGAAAATGCTCACGAACACTTTGGCCACCGACAGGTCCGGGCTCACACGGACCTCGCTCACGGTTACCAGGGCGCCGCCAAAGGTGGCCATGCCCTTGGCCCGGATGATCTCCGCCAGGTCCTTTTGGATTTCGCGGGCAACCTTAAGCTGCCTTGTGCTTGCAGGTTTTTCCATTATTTTACGTTGATAATGAAATAGTTCTTCTTGCCCTTCTGGGCCAGGATGTAGTGGCCGTTGACGATATCGGCCTCCGTGACAAGGGCATTGATATCCGTCACTTTGTCCTTATTGATGGCGATGCCATTGCCCTGCACCATTTTGCGGGCCTCTCCCTTGGAGGGGAGGATGGCGGTTTTTACAGCCAGCAGGTCCAGGATGTTGCACGGGAGCTCCGCCTTGTCGATGTCAAAGGAAGGGACGTCCCCGAACACGGCCAGGAAGGTTTTCTCGTCCAGTTTGCGAAGGGCCTCGGAGTTACCGCTGAACAGCATCTGGGAGGCGGCTACGGCGTTGTCGTAGGCTTCCTGCCCGTGGCACATGATGGTAACCTCCTTGGCCAGGACCTTCTGCAGCTTGCGCTGGCCGGGATCCTGACGGTGCTCCTCAATGAGGCTTTCGATGGTGGGGCGGTCCAGCAGGGTGAAAATCTTGATGTAGCGCTCTGCATCATCGTCCGCCACGTTGAGCCAGAACTGATAGAATTCGTAGGGCGAGGTGCGCTCTGCATCCAGCCAGATATTGCCTTTTTCCGTTTTGCCGAATTTAGTGCCGTCGGCCTTGCGGATGAGGGGGCAGGTGAGGGCGAAGGCCGTGCCGCCGTCCATGCGGCGGATGAGTTCCGTACCGGTGGTGATGTTACCCCATTGGTCGGAACCGCCCAGCTGCAGCACGCAGCCCTTGTTTTTCCACAGCCAGTAGAAGTCATAGCCCTGCATGAGCTGGTAGCTGAATTCGGTGAAGGACATGCCTTCCGAGCTGTCGCGGGAAAGGCGCTTTTTCACGGAATCCTTGGCCATCATGTAGTTGACGGTGATGTGCTTGCCAATATCGCGGATGAAATTGATGAAGCTGTAGTCCTTCATCCAGTCGTAGTTGTTCACCAGCTCTGCGCGGTTGGGCGCGTCCGAATCAAAATCCAGGAAGCGGGAGAGCTGGGCCTTGATACAGGCCACGTTATGGTTGAGGGTGGCTTCGTCCAGGAGGTTGCGCTCTGCGCTTTTCATGGAAGGGTCTCCGATCATGCCGGTGGCACCGCCCACCAGGGCGTACGGCTTGTGGCCGCAACTCTGGAAATGCTTGAGGATCATTACGCTTACCAGGTGGCCGATGTGCAGGGAATCCGCCGTGGGGTCAATGCCCACGTACGCAGCCTGCGGGCCTTCCATCAGTTTTTCTTCCGTTCCGGGCATGATGTCCTGGATCATGCCTCTCCACTTGAGCTCTTCAACAAAATTCTTCATATTGCGTTTTTCCTTTTTCGTATAATCGTACAAAGATACGAAAAAAATGTGTAATTTTGCGTTTGTACGCAAGTTCGAATCTATTAACACTTTATAGCTATGAAACGTTATTTTCTTCTGCTGGCCCTGTCGGCCCTGGCTTTCTCCGCTTGCTCGTCTCGGTACGAGACCGTGAAAGGGGACCCGCTGCAGGCCAAGATTTACACGCTTGACAACGGACTCAAGGTGTACATGACCGTCAACAAGGATGAACCCCGTATCCAGACGTACATTGCCGTGCATGCCGGCGGAAAGGACGATCCTGCCGACAATACCGGCCTTGCCCACTACCTGGAGCACATGATGTTCAAGGGGACGGAGCAGTTTGGTACGCAGGACTATGAGGCGGAGAAACCTTACCTGGCCAAAATCGACAGCCTGTATGAGGTGTACCGCACCCTTACGGACCCGGCAGAGCGCGACGCCCTGTACCGCGAAATTGATGCCGTGAGCCAGGAAGCCTCCCAAATTGCCATTCCCAACGAGTACGACAAACTCATGAGCATCATCGGTTCGGAAGGCTCCAACGCCTTCACCAGCAACGATGTCACCTGCTACGTGGAGGAAATCCCTTCCAACCAGGTGGAAAACTGGGCCAAAATCCAGGCCGATCGTTTCATGAACTGCGTGTTCCGCGGTTTCCACACGGAACTGGAGGCGGTGTACGAGGAAAAGAACATGGGCCTGACGGACGACAGCGAAAAGGCCATCGACGCGCTGGACAGCATGCTCTTTGTGCACCATCCGTATGGCACGCAGACGGTAATCGGCACGCAGGATCACCTGAAGAATCCGTCGCTTAAAGCCATTCGCTATCAGAAAGATACGTACTATGTGCCCAACAACGTGGCCATCTGCCTCTCCGGCGACTTCGATCCGGACCAGATGGTGAAGACCATCGAAAAATACTTTGGCGCATGGAAACCCAATCCGGCCCTCCCGGAGCGCAGCATCCCCGCAGAGGAACCCATCACCGCTCCCAAGGTGAAGGACGTGTATGGTTTTGACGCAGAGTTTGTTATGCTGGGCTGGCGCACCCCCGGTGAAAGTTTCCCGGAAAGCGAGCTGTCAGAGATTGTGAGCTCCGTGCTGTATAACGGAAATGCCGGCCTGGTAGATCTGGACCTTGTTAACACGCAGGCTTTCCTGGGTGGCTTTATCTTCCCGTACAACCGCTCCGACTGGGGGCTGATGCTGGCAGAGGCCATGCCCAAGGAAGGACAGACCCTCCAGCAGGTGCTGGACCTCCTGCTGGGAGAAGTGGAGAAGCTGCGTAAGGGAGATTTCTCCGAGGAACTGGTAGAGGCCGCCAAGGCCAATTACAAACTGCAGCACATGCAGGGACTGGTTTCCAACCGTTCCCGCGTATCCCAGTTCATGAATTCGTTCATCAACGGCACTTCCTGGGAGTGGGAAGTGGGCCGGCTGGACCGCATTGCCAAAATCACCAAGGCCGATGTCGTGGCCTGGGCCAATGAGTACCTAAAGCCGGAAAGCTACGCCGTAGTGTTCAAGCACCTGGGCGAGGACAAGAGCATCAAGAAGATTGACGCCCCCAAGATTACCCCCATCGCCACCAACCGGGACAAGCAGAGCGCCTTCCTGGCAGCCATCGCCGCCTCCGAGCCGGCTCCCATCGACCCTGTGTTTGTGGACTTTGAAAAGGACATGACCGTGAGCGACTTCCAGGGCCTGCCGCTGCTGTACAAGAAGAATGTGCAGAACGACATTGCCTCGCTGAGTTTCCGCTACGACTGCGGCTCGGACAACGACCCTGTGCTGGAGGTTACCTCGGACTATCTGGGCTACCTGGGCTCGGACAAATACAGCCTGGATGCTTTCTCCACGCGCATGTATAGCCTCGCTTGTTCGCAGGCCTTCCGTGTGGGTGGCAATACCACCGTCATCTCCGTTACGGGCCTGAGCGAAAACCTCTCCGACGCCCTGGAAACCTATGAGTATCAGCTTCGTAATGCGCAGCCGGACGAGACCGTGCTGGCAGAACTGAAGGCCGACCTCCTGCGCGGCCGGGCCGATGCCAAGAAAAACCAGCGCGCCTGCAGCAGCGCCTTGCAGCAGTACCTGACCTATGGCCCCGAGTATATCAAGGCCGGAACGCTCAACAACGGGCAGCTCCAGGCCCTGACATCGGCCCAGGTGCTCGCTTCGGGCGAAAGCCTGCTGGGCAAGCAGCACACCATCCTCTATTATGGTCCCGCTTCGCTGGAAGAGGTGAAGGAAATGCTATCTAAGGTGCATCCGGTCACAGACCTGCAGCCGCTGGTGAAGACGCACGCCGTCAAGCAGCTCACCCCGTCCAAGGAGGTGATTGTGGCCCATTACGATGCCCGTCAGTTCAACTACGTGCAGTATTCGGACAGGGGAGAGACGCTGGACCTGGAGGAAGACCCTGCTATTGAACTCTTTAACGAGTACTACGGCGGCGGCATGAACGCCATCGTGTTCCAGGAAATGCGCGAATCCCGTGCCCTGGCCTATGGCGCCGGCGCCCGCCTGTCAGACCCCACCTTTGCGGGGGACACCTATTCCTTCCGGGCCTACATTGCCTCGCAGAACGACAAACTCAAAAAGGCCTGCGAAGGCTTCGATGAGATTATTGAAACCCTGCCGGAGGCACCCGAGAACCTGGAAATCGCCAAGGCCGCCATTCTGGGTAAGCTCCGCACCCAGCGCGTGAAAGGGGAGCGTGTCCTCTATAGCTATCTGGCTGCCAAGGAATTGGGCCTGAGCGAGCCGCGTGAAAAGCAGATTTTCCAGAAGGTGGATGCCCTCACGATGGATGATCTTCGTGCCACCCACGCCAAGTGGATCAAGGGCCGTACCTATCATTATGCCATTCTGGGAGACACTAAGGACCTGGATATGGACTTCCTCAAAACCCTGGGTCCTGTGAAACAGGTGTCCCTGGAAGAAATCTTCGGCTATTAACAGTATGAGAAAATTTTATGCACTGGCAGTGGCCCTCCTGGCAGGGCTGCTGCCCCTGAAAGCCCAGGAGCTGGTGGTTTTCCCTTCGGAGAATTTGCACTGCAATGACTCCGTGCTGGTGTTCTCGCCGGCCTCCCAAATCATGGCGCGGGAACTTCCCACGCTGTTCCTCCTGCACGGCTACAGTGGCTGTTATGCAGACTGGAGCCGTCACATGGACCTGCAGGCCGTGTGCGATGCCACCGGTTTCCGTATTATCTGCCCGGACGGCTTCTACAAGAGCTGGTACCTGAACGACGCCAAAGCGGAAAACATGCAGTGGCGCACCTTCTTCTGGGAGGAGTGCTGGCCCACCCTGGACGCGCGCTACGGCTTTTCGCCGGAGAAGACCTTCATCGACGGTCTGTCCATGGGCGGTCACGGCGCCATGAACCTGTTCCTGGACCATCCGGAACGCTTTCGCGGCGCCGGCTCCATGAGTGGTATCCTGGCCCTGCACCATTCCGGCGGCTCCAAACAGATTATTCCTGCCATCCTTGGCGTGGAGGACATTGAGGACCCGGTGGTGGCGGCGCAGTCGGCCGTCAACCGCCTGGGCCGCGTAAGGGAAATCTGTGCCGATGCACCTAAGCTCATCGTGGTTTCCTGCGGCCTCCAGGACAAATTCCTGCCCGCCACGGAGGAGTTCGCCGCTGCGCTCAAGGCGTCGGGCCTGAGCTATGTGGAACTCTATTCTCCGGAAGCCCACACCTGGACCTACTGGACCTGGGTGCTTCCGCTTCACCTGAAATTCTTCGGGGAGGCAATGTAGTGTTTGTTGCGTGTTGCACAACTTGTTATCTATCAGTTATTTAGCACAATGGACGGGGCCCGCTTGGGACCCCGTCCAATCATTTAATCGGCGCATACTCAGCGAGTTATGTAACAGGGCACATCTGTCGGAAAGAACTGGGTAATAAGACCAGCGTACAAATTTTTTTAAATTTTTATTGCAATTCGATAATTATTTATTATATTTGCCATACAAACCAAAAACGAAAGCCTTATGATTGCTACTTGGTGGGCTGGACTCAGCCTAATGATGAAAATTCTGTGGACCGTTACGCTGGTCGCGTCTGTCCTGTTTGTCATCCAGAGCATCCTCACCTTCATCGGAGCCGATGCCGACGCAGACTTCGACACGGACATCGACACCGGCATGGATGGCGGAGACCTTTCTAATATAGAGGGGGGCTCCAACCTGTACACGTTCCGCAACTTTGTGAACTTCTGCCTGGGCTTTGGCTGGAGCGCCATCCTGCTGCAGGACAGCATCCCTTCCACCGCCCTGCTCATTCTGGTATCGGCCCTCATTGGCGTTGCGCTGGTGGCGGCCGTGATGTACCTGTTCAAATGGCTCTCTTCCATGCAGCAGAGCGGCAACATCAACGTGCAAAAGCAGGCTGCAGGCTGCGAGGGAAAGGTGTACCTTCCCATCCCGGCCGCACGCAGCGGCGCCGGTAAGGTGCAAATCACCATTGCCGGTAGCGTGCGCGAGTACGACGCCCTCACCGAGAGCGAAGAAGCCCTCAAGACCGGCACCCCCATCCGCGTCGTGGACGCCCTGGACGCCAATACCGTTTTAGTAGAAGAAATTAACTCTTATACCGTATAAATTATGCCTACACTAACCCTGATTCTCATTCTGGCGGCCGTGCTGTTCGTAACCCTCGCGGCCATCCTCAAGCGCTATCGTCGCTGCCCCTCGGACAAAATCCTGGTTATCTACGGTAAAACCGGCCGCATGGCCTCGGCCAAGTGTGTCCATGGCGGCGCCGCCTTCATCTGGCCTGTTTTCCAGGACTATGCCTACCTGGACCTCAAGCCCATCTCCATTGAATGCAACCTCACCAACGCCCTGTCCAAGCAGAACATCCGCGTAGACGTTCCCTGCCGCTTTACCGTGGGTATCTCCACTGAGCCGGAAAGCATGACCAACGCCGCCGAGCGCCTGCTGGGCCTGAGCGTAGACAGCATCCAGAATATCGCCACGGATATCCTCTTCGGTCAGCTCCGTCTGGTGATTGCCACCATGGACATCGAGGAAATCAACGCAGACCGCGATAAATTCCTCGCCAACGTGTCCACCAACGTAGAAGCGGAACTTCGCAAGATTGGCCTTCGCCTCATTAACGTGAACGTAACCGATATCCGTGACGAATCCGGCTACATCGAGGCCCTGGGTAAGGAAGCCGCCGCCAAGGCCATCAACGACGCCAAGAAGAGCGTGGCGGAGCAAAACCGCTACGGTGAAACCGGTAAGGCCATGGCCGATAAAGACACCCGTATCAACGTGGCCGCCGCCGATGCCGACGCCGTGAAGGGTGAAAACAACGCCAAGATCGAGATTGCCAATTCCGATGCCCTGCGCCGCCAGAAAACGGCAGAAGCAACCCGCCTGGCCGTAGCTGCAGAAAAGGTGCAGGCCGCCAAGGCCCTCGAAGAAGCCTACCAGAGCGAGCGCGACGCCGAACTGGCCCGTGCCGCCCGCGAGGAGGCCACACAGAAGGCCAACATTGTGGTTGCTGCCGAGATTGACAAGGAAAAGAAAATCATTGAGGCCGAGGCCGAAGCCGAGCAAATCCGCCGCAAGGCAAAAGGTGAAGCCGATGCCATTTACGCCAAGATGGACGCCCAGGCCCGCGGTATGCTGGAAATCCTCACCAAGCAGGCCGATGGTTTCAAGAACCTGGTAACCGCCGCAGAAGGCGACGCCCAGAAGGCTGTGCTCATGATGATTGCAGACAAGCTGCCGGAACTGGTGAAGACCCAGGTAGAGGCCGTCAAGGGCATCAACATCGACAAGGTAACCGTCTGGGATACCGGCAACGGCGCCGACGGCAAAACCGCCACTTCCAACTTCATTTCCGGGATGATGAAGAGCGTACCTCCGCTGGACGAACTCTTCAAGATGGCCGGCATGGAACTGCCGTCGTACCTGAAGGGGAAACCGGAGGAGCAAGTGGCTCAGGAGTAAGCGCTTATGCCCATCATCACCAATATCGATGTCATGCTGGCCCGCCGGAAAATGTCCTCCGGCGAGCTGGCACAGAAAGTGGGCATCACGCCGGCCAACCTCTCCATCCTGAAGTGCGGCAAGGCAAAAGCCGTGCGATTGTCCACCCTGGAAAGCCTCTGCAAAGCGCTGGACTGCCAGCCGGGAGACCTGCTGGAGTTCCAGTCAGAAAAGTAGCGAAAAAGCCTGGCGCAAGTCGGGCTTTTTTCGTATCTTTGTAACTCTAACACTGAAACGATGAACACACACGTAGTTATTATGGCCGGGGGAATTGGCAGCAGGCTTTGGCCGCTGTCCACGCCGGACGTTCCCAAGCAGTTTATTGATGTACTGGGAGTTGGGCGCAGTTTGCTCCAGCTCACCGTGGACCGGTTTTCGCCCGTTTGCCAGCCGCAGCATTTCTGGGTGGTAACGGGGGAGAAGTATGTCCCGCTGGTAAAGCAGCAGCTTCCGGACATCCCGGAAAGCCAGATTCTGGCAGAGCCGGAAGGACGTAACACCGCGCCCTGCATTGCGTATGCCTCCTGGAAAATCCAGCAGCAGGACCCTGAGGCCAATATTGTGGTCACTCCGGCCGATGCCCTCGTGCTCAAAACCGAGGCCTTCACGGAGGTAATTTCCAAAGCCCTGGAGTTTACCGCAGAGCGGGACGCCATTGTCACCGTGGGCATTGCTCCCACCCGTCCGGAGACCGGCTATGGCTATATCCACGCTACGGAAGCGCTTCATGGTCAGCTGGTTAAGGTGAGCGAATTCAAGGAAAAGCCGGATCTGGATACGGCCATTCAGTACCTGGAGGACGGTCATTATTTCTGGAACGCCGGCATCTTTGTGTGGAATGTGAACACCATTGTGGCGGAACTCCGTGCCTATGCGCCGCAAATCGCCGCTGTCATGGATGAACTGAAATTGGCGCTCTTCACCCCCGGGGAGCAGGAGGAGCTCCGCCGCCTGTTCCCCACCTGCGAGAAAATCTCCATCGACTATGCCGTGATGGAAAAGAGTCCGCGCATCTATGTGATTGCGGAAGACCTGGCCTGGAGCGACCTTGGCAGCTGGGGAAGCATCATGACGCACCTTACCCCGGACGAGGACGGCAATACGGTGATCGGTCCGGACGTACGCCTGTTCGACTGCCGAAACTGCTTTGTGCACACGGCAGGGGAGAAGACCGTAGTGGTGGAAGGTCTTGACGGATACATTGTTGCGCAGTCCAAAGACCGCCTCCTGGTGTGCCGCCTTTCCCAGGAACAGCACATAAAAGAATACTCTGCATAGAAATTTTTTAAAAAAAGTATTGCGGATTCCAAAAAAGTTACTACCTTTGCAATCCCGTTTACGGGAAATCGCAAAACAGGAGACTCGTTAGCTCAGTTGGTAGAGCACAACACTTTTAATGTTGGGGTCTCGGGTTCGAGCCCCGAACGGGTCACAAAAGACAAAACACCAGTCTGAATGCGCTCTTAGCTCAGCTGGTAGAGCAGCTGACTCTTAATCAGCGGGTCTAGGGTTCGAGTCCCTAAGAGCGCACCAAAAAAGACGTCCAAAACGGGCGTCTTTTTTTGTTGCACCAGAGCCGGAAAATACATACCTTTGTAAGAGTATGATCAAGATTCTGAAAGCGTCGGCGGGTTCCGGCAAAACATACAACCTGGCAAGGGAATACATCCGGCTCATTCTGCAGAGTGAGAAACCGGATGCATACAGGCACGTGCTGGCCGTAACGTTCACCAACAAGGCCACGGACGAGATGAAACGCCGTATCCTGCAGGAACTCTACGTGTTGGCCAGTAATCCGGAGGCGTCTCCCTACAAGGACTATTTTGTGCAAGAACTCAAGCTGGACAAGACCAGCCTGCAAAAGCGGGCGCAGCAGCAGCTCACGGGCATCCTGCACGACTATTCCGCCTTTGCGGTATCCACGATTGACCGTTTCTTCCAGCAAACCCTGCGCGCGTTCTCGCGGGAAATCGGCCAGTTCTCCACCTATCAGGTCCAGCTGGACCGGGATGCGTTGGTGCAGGAAGGGGTGGACCGCGTACTGGACAATCTCTCGGAAAGCGACCGCACCCTGCTGGAATGGCTCACCCGCAGCGTCCAGGAAGACTTGGAGCAGCGCGGCAAATTCTCGCTGGAGGGCCGCCTGGAGGAGGTCGCCAAAAGCCTGCAAAGCCTGCCGGAAGGGGAGGGAAACTTTCCGCGGGAAAAACTGGAAGCACTCCGCACTACCTGCCGGGAAGTAATATCGACCTTCCTCAAACAGCTCTCAGAGGCCGCCCAGGCCTGCCTGGATGTGCTGCAGCAGGCGGCCGTTGCGCCGGAAGAGAGTAACCGCGGCTTCCTCAAAGCCCTGTACAATTATCTGGATCCCAAAGCTCCCATCAAAAAGCCCACAGACAGTTTCCTGTCCAAAGCGCCGGACCCGGAGTTGTGGTTTGCCAAAAGCAAGCAAGCCTTGCGGCAGCGGGTAGAGGGTATATTGGACGGCCCGTTGCAGGCGTTCCTGTCCTTGTGGGGGCAGCCCTATAAGGTCTATGTCACCGCGCAAACGCTTTTAAGTCAACTCTATGGCCTGGGCGTCGTGAGCGAACTTCGCACCGCCCTTACGGACATCCAAAAAGAGAAAAACGTGCTGTCTATTGACGACAGCAATACCATCCTGCGGGGCATCATCGACGGAACGGACACCCCGTTCATCTACGAGAAACTGGGCGTGCGTTACGAAGACTTTCTCCTGGACGAATTCCAGGACACGGCGGACATCCAGTGGGAAAACTTCCGTCCGCTGTTGCAAAACAGCAACAGCAGTGGCTATGACTCGCTGGTGGTGGGCGATGTCAAACAGAGCATCTACCGCTGGCGCGGTGGAGACTGGACCCTGCTTGGCAGCCGCCTGGAGCAGGAATTCGCGCAGGTGCAAAAGGCCAACCTGGACAAAAACTTCCGCACCTGCAAAGCCATCGTCACGTTCAACAATGACTTTTTCACGTACGCGGCAGCGCAGCTGAACCTGCAGGAACTCTATGCCGATGTTGCCCAGCAGCCCTGCTTCCCGGACCCGGAGCCGGGCTCGGTGGAAGTGCGTTTCGTCCAGGATCAGATGGACGAAATCCTGCAAACGCTTGAGCAGGTCAAAGAACGGGGTGGGGAGTGGGAAGATGTGGCCATCCTGGTGCGCGGCAACGCAGAAGGCGCTGCGGTGGCGGCCCTTTTGGTGGAAAACGGCATCCCGGTGGTTTCGGACGATTCCCTCTTTGTGAAAACTTCCGTTACTGTGCGCCGGCTGGTGTCCCAGCTCTCGCTCCTGGATGCGCCTGTGGAAACGGAGCGTCCCACCGTGGCCGGTTATCTGGCCCGGTCCATGGATGTGCAAATCCCTCAGCATTACCATTCGCTGCCGGATTTGGCGGAGGGCCTGCTAAGGGACTTGCAGGCATCGGCCCCGGAAACTTTTGATGCAGAAATCCCTTATATCCAGTCGTTTATGGATTATCTGCAGGACTGGACAGCCACCGGCGGCAACAACCTGAACGCCTTCCTGCGCAGCTGGGAAGAGGCCAACCCCAAGATTGCCTCGCCCCAAAGCGGCCATTCGGTGCGCGTAATGACCATCCACAAGTCTAAAGGCCTGGAATTTCCCTTTGTGATTGTGCCTTTTGCAGAAAAAGTAACGCTGTACAAAGCCTCTTCCTATTGGTGCAAACCGGCGGTGGAGGGCACGGCGCTGGCCAAGGATGCGGACGGCGTGTACCGGGTAAACCTGGACGAGCGTTCCGCCGATTCCCTCTTTGAGGCGGACTATCAGCGGGAGCGCCGGCTGGAAGCCATCGACAATATCAATGTCTTTTACGTGGCGCTTACCCGTGCCAAATACGGCCTCAAGGTGATTGCCTCTCCGCCGCCGCAAAAGTCCGACGGCTGGAAGAATCTGTCGCAGCTGCTGTACGCGTTTGTGGGGGGCAGTACGTTTGATGCCGGGAAGCCCTATCCGCTGGGCTCGCTCAAGCGGGAAGAGGAAGGTGCAGGACAGCTCCGCATGGGCTATCCGTCGTACCCGGCAAATAGCGGTAAGCGCCTGAAAGTGAGCCCGGAAGCGGCAGACTATTTTGGCGCCGACGGCAGCACGGGCATGGAAGCCAGCCGCCGTATCCGCGGCAATGTACTGCACGGTATCCTGGCCCGCATGGACACGGCCGCAGACCTTCCGTCGGCAGTTGCGGCGGCGGTGCAGGACGGGGAACTACCCTTGCGGGAGCAGGCGGCTACGCTCTCTTTCCTGCAGGAGCGGCTGCGCAGCGTGGAGGATAAAGCCTGGTTTGCTCCTGGGAACCGCGTCTGGAGGGAGGCGGCCATCCTGGCTCCGGACGGCCGGGAATACCGCCCGGACCGCGTTGTGTGCAAGGCCGACGGTTCGGTGGAAGTCATCGATTATAAATTTGGCACACAAAAGGATAGTTACGTCCGGCAGGTACAGCGTTACATGCAGTTATACAAGAAGCTGGGCTACGAAAAAGTTAGCGGATACCTTTGGTATTTAGACGATAATTTCACTATCTTTGTGGTCGGTTAATTAGAGAATGTGCGTCTATGGAAGCAAGTGAAAACACCATAAAGCTTTATTACAATACGGAAGTGGAGAAGTTGCAAATGCCGGAATACGGTCGCAATGTGCTCCAGATGGTAGAACAACTCAAACAAATCCCGGATCGTGCCAAGCGCACGGAGCAGGCCCAGGCCGTGGTCAAGGTCATGGAAAGCCTGAATCCGCAGGTGCATCAGCAGGAAAACTGGGCCCAGAAGCTCTGGGACCATCTGTATATGATTGCCGGATACGATCTGGATATCGATTCCCCGTATCCCGCTCCGGTACCGGAGTTCGTGAATAGCAAACCGGATCCCATTCCCCTGAACACCAAGCCCATTCGCGCCCGTCATTACGGCCGCAATATCGAGAGCATCCTGAACCTCATTGCCAGCGAACCGGAAGGGGAGGTGAAAACCGCCATGATCAGGTCCCTGGCCATCTATATGCGCCAGCAGTACCTTATCTGGAACAAGGATACGGTGGCCGATGAAACCATCTTCCAGGACATTGAGCGCCTCTCCGGCGGAAAGGTAAAAGTGCCTGAAGGACTGGAACTTACAAAAATATCGGCCGATGCTTCCTTCAACCGGCCCGGCATGAATCTGGGCTTCCAGAACAACAAGGGCGGCAAGTTCAACCGGAACTATCGCAGCAAAAACAAGAAGAAATGAATCCTGTCACCAAGTACTGGAACGGCCTTTCGGAACGCAAACAGACAGGTATCCGCTATGCGGGTATCTTCCTTGTGCTTATTCTCACCCTCACGGTGGCCGTGTCGGTGATTTCCTATCTGTTCACCTGGAAACAGGACCAGAGCGCGCTCACGGCGGCAGACCCTGCCATCCAGAATGCGGCGGCATCCTCCGGCCTTTCCCTGGGCCATTTCCTGGTAACGGAGAGTTTTGGCCTGGCCGCTTTCTGCATCCTGGCTTTCCTGATGGCTTGGTGCGTAAAGCTCCTGTGGAAGGAAAGCCCCATCCGCCTCAAAAAGTGGTTCTATGGCTGCTTTTCGCTCACCTTCATCCTTTCCTGGATACTGGCCATGGTGGGAATGCTCACCCAGTGGGAATACGCCTTCATCGGCGGTCTTGGGGGGCGTGCCGGCGCTGCTGTGGTGGGCCTGTTGGTTTCCAAACTGGGAGAAATCATTACTTGTGCCCTCCTCCTTGGCCTCCTCGCTTTCTGGTTCTATTGCATGAGCGCCCGTTTTGCAGCGCTTCTGATGGGAAAACGTCCCGCTGCCGGAGAAGGGGAAGAGGCTCCTACGGCAGAACCGGAAGTGGCGGCCGCGGATACGGCTCTCACTGCAGAGCCTGCCCCGGCGCTGTCCTTTGTTACCACTGAGACCACAGATGCCGCCCCTGTAGAGGAAAAGAAACCCCGCCGGAGCCTGTTCAAACGTGCCCCCAAGCCGGAAAAGGAAGCAGAGGATCCCGCGGCGGCGGAGGAAGTGCCCGTAGAAGAATCGGCACAGGAGGAGGGAGAGTCCGGCCTGAACGTAGTTACGGACGACACCCTGGAGCAGGAGGTGAAGGAACCGTTAAAGCCCATCGACAACCGCCTGGATCCGCCGGATGGCCTGCCCAAGTACAAAACGCCTTCGCTGGACATTCTGGGGGACTATACCAGCGCCCGCCATGAGGTGTCGCAGGATGAGCTCAGCCGCAACAACAACAAGATCCGCGCAACCCTGGCCAGCTACAAAATCCAGGTGCGCGACGTAACGGCCGTGGTAGGCCCCACCGTTACGCTGTATAAGGTATATCCCGCTCCCGGTGTTAAAATTTCCGCCATCAAGCAGCTCCAGGAAGATATCGGCATCTCTCTCAACGCCAAGGGCGTACGTATCACCACCCTGTCGGACTCCGTGGGCATTGAGGTAGCCAATGACAAATCGTCCATCGTGCCGCTCAAGGCTCTTCTGAACGATACGGCCTTCCGTGACAGCAAGGCAGAACTGCCGGTCGCCATCGGTTACACCATTTCCCAGCAGGTGAAAGTGTTCGACCTGGCCGACGCTCCGCACCTTCTGGTGGCCGGCGCCACCAAACAGGGTAAATCCGTGGGCCTGAACGTGATTGTGGCTTCGCTGCTGTATTCCAAGCACCCGTCAGAACTCAAATTCGTGTTCGTAGACCCCAAGATGGTGGAGTTCTCCTCCTACGGCCATTTGCTGCACCATTACCTGGCCGTGCTGCCCAACGCCGCCAGCGAGCAGGAAGAGGCAGAAAAAGCCATCGTCAAAAATGCCAAGGACGCCGCCGCCATCCTCAATTCCCTGTGCGTGGAAATGGATGCCCGCTATGAGCTCCTGTCCAAGGCCTATGTGAACAATATCAAACTGTACAACAGCAAGTGGAAAGACCATCATCTTCGTGCGGACGAAGGTCACCACTTCATGCCGTACATTGTGGTGATCATCGATGAGTACGCAGACCTCACCATGGCCGGCGGCGGTACGCCGGAAGCCAAGGCCCAGGCCCGCATGATTACCACCTCAGTTATCCGTCTGGCCCAGAAAGGCCGTGCGGCCGGTCTGCACTGCATCCTGGCCACCCAGCGCCCTACAGTAGACGTCATTACCGGTCTTATCAAGGCCAACTTCCCCATGCGTATCGCGTTCCGCGTTACCTCCCGTATAGACTCCTCCACCATCCTGGACCAGCCGGGCGCAGACAAACTGATCGGCCGCGGCGATATGCTCCTGTACACCGGTATAGACATGGAGCGTGTGCAGTGCGCCTTCATCGGCAACGACGAAATTGTGGACCTGACCAACGCCATCGCAGAGCAAACCGGTTACCAGAAGAGCTACAATACGCCCTATTACCTGCCGGAACCTCCGGCACCGGAAGGGGAGGAAGGCAGTGGCGGCATGGTGGATATGAACAAGCTGGACGACCGCTTCGAGGAAGCCGCCCGCACCGTGGTGCTCAACCAGCGCGGCTCCACCTCGGACCTGCAGCGCAAGCTTGGCATGGGTTATGCAAAAGCAGGACGTGTAATGGACCAGCTGGAAGCCGCCGGTATTGTGGGCCCGCAGAATGGCTCCAAGCCGCGTGAGGTTCTGGTGAAAGATATGGCAGAGCTGGACGAGGTCCTGCAGCACTTCATGAACCCGGAACAATGAAAAAACTGATTAGTCTCATCGTTTGTGGAATGTGCTGTCTTGGCGCCTGGGCGCAGGGCAGCATTCCTTTACTGGACAAGGTGCAGGGGCATCGGGTCACGTTCCACTATACTTACTCGCTCGCAAAAAATGGTACGGATTTCAGCCCCGTTACGGATGGTGACGTTACGCTGGAAGGCAACGCCTATATCCTGGAAGGGTTGGGGCTGGAGGTCGTCAGCAATGGCAGCACCCGTTGGTCGGTGGACCGGGAAGCCAAGGAGCTGGTGATAGAAACTGTTGAGAAAGAGGACCTTTTCACCAACCCCGCCCTGTTTGTCGGGGCCTATAAAGAGCACATGGACAAAATGCATGTAAACGCTTCCGGGGACGCTTTTCTGGATGTTACGCTCACCTTGGACACCGATACGCGGGCACGTTTCCTCCTGACAGACATCGTGTACATGGACCCCAAAGGAAAAAGCGATTTCTCGCTGGACGAAAAATCGCTTTCCGGTGACTATGTTGTAACGGACCTGCGGTAATTACTCTTTCACGCAGCGTACACTGAGGGCGAGGGACTGTTTGCTTCCCTTGCCTTTTTTGATTTCCGGATCTTCGCAGTAAATGTAGCGGTAAACACCCAGATTGTCTTCTCCTTCCTTAATGGTGTCGCTAGTCCACCAGGCGGCGTATTCCTTGTAGCCACGGGCCTGCGTAGAAGTGGCCAGGTCCATGTAGCCCACGGGGATGGCATTGAAGAGCGTTTCGTTGGTGATGGTTACTTCCGGCCAGTAGGGCCACATCTCTACATCCAGGAAACGGGCTTTTACCATGAGGTCTCCGGCATCTGTGCCAAGGTCTTCATCAAATTCCGCTGCGGTGGGGAGGCGCCACCCGTCCGGGCAGATGGTCTGGGCTTCCTCCCAGGAGTAATACTGGCCAAAAAGGTCTTCCACCACATCACAGTCCTGGTAGGCACGCCCGACAGGCTCCTCCGTATAGAGATTCTGGCACATCCAGGTGTGCTCGCCGATGGGAGCGGTGAACATCTCCTGCTCATAGTCGTCAAAGGAGATTACCTCCGTGGTTCCTTCCATGCCGTCCATGGCCGTATACGGGTCGATGGCCTGGAATGAGACGCTGGCCGTTGCATTGTAGTATTTGCCGTTAAGGGCGAACAAGTTCACCGTAACGGTATAGGTGCCCTGTTTTTCCGGCGTAAAGTAGAACGGCGGATTGCTTTTATCGACATCGCGCGTGGTGGTATCCCGCTGAAGACCCGTCACCTGCCAATAGACGCCCATCGTTCCGGGGTCTGTGTTGTCGGAGACATAGATATCGTCAATATAGACACGGAATTCCTGCTCCTCTCCATACTCTACAAACTGGGGCTGTGCACTCATCCAGAGGCCCCCCAGGGACGGGGTGGTGACGGTGGTGGTGTTTTTCTTGCATCCGCTGCCAAGGACGGCGGCAAAAGCGAGGGCCAGCGCGGCTATTTTGATTTTCATAGGCTTGTCTTGTCTTAACCTGCAAATATCGGTATTTTTTTGTACATTTGTGCAAAATACTTGCCAAAGAATGCGAAAACTCCTGCCCGTCTTTCTTCTGCTTGCCCTGATGGCCTGCGCGCCTTCGCAGGGCCGATATGTCCAAATCCAGGGCTTTGCCCAAGGCGGTACGTATACGGTTAAACTGAACACGAAGGGCGTAGGGGAGAAGGTGGAGACCATCCGGGACAGCATAGAGTCCCTGTTGTTGCAAATAGACACCACGCTTTCTGGCTATAATAAAAGGTCGATGCTTTCGCGCTTCAATGCAGGGGAGGCGGTCCCCGCTACGCCGCTGTTTCTGGATATGTACCGCTGTGCTTACCGGTATTGGGAACGCTCCGGCGGGCTGGTGGACTGCGCCGCCGGGCCCCTGTTCAACGCCTGGGGCTTCGGGTTCCGGGAGCAGCAGTTCCCCTCAGAAGAAGAAATCCGCGCGTTGCAGGACCGGTGCGGCATGCGCCTCCTTCCTGCGGAACTGCCCGTCAAGGATGGGAAAGTGGATCCTGCCGATGTCAGCTTCCCGCAGCTCAACTACAACGCCATCGCCCAGGGCTACAGCTGCGACGTCATCGCCCGGTACCTTTACCGGATAGGGGTCAAGGACATGCTGGTGGACATTGGCGAAATCTGGTGCGACGGCCTCAATCCTTCCGGAAAACCCTGGTCGGTTGGAGTGGACAGGCCTGTGGACCAGCCGGAAGTGCCCTCAGACGAACTGGACGGCGTCTGGAGCTCGGAGGGAAAGCCCTGCGGCATTGTCACTTCCGGGAATTATAGAAAGTTCTACATCAAGGAAGGGAAAAAGTTTGCCCACACCGTGAATCCGCTCACGGGCTACCCGGTGCAGCACAACCTCCTCAGTGCAACGGTGGTGTCACAGGAGAGCGCCGCAGAGGCAGACGCCATTGCCACCTGGTGCATGGTGGCCGGCCTGGAGGCCGCCCAAAAGCTCATCCTGGACAGCCCCGCCCTGGAAGGCTACCTCATCTCCGCCACGGAAGACGGCGGCATGACCGAATGGGCCAGCCCGGGATTTACATTGAAGCAATAATTTCCAGTACCCACACCAGCAGGCGGCAGAGGCCGTCTGTTGCTGTAATAAGGAGGACGGGGGACCAGCCCAGCGCTCCCAGCGCTACCGTTGTGACGGCTGTGGCCATGAGAACGGTGGTAAGGGGAATGGCCAGTAAGTTGGTGAGGAGGAAGTACTTGGGGAAGCTGTGGAAGCGCAGCCAGGCCAGGGGACCGGTGAACAGCTGGCAGCTGATGCTAAGCGCAGCCATGGACCAAATTTTACGCATGGGGTCCCAGGAAACGGACGGTGGATACCAGGCCTCCAACACCGGAAACAGCAGGAAAATGCCCGCCATGGCCAGGTAACTGAGCTGGAAGCCTACCTCGCGGATGGCCCCCGGATTCAGCACCAGCTGCAACATGAGTGCCAGGCAAAGCACCCGTACGACCTTCCGGGGCCGTCCCAGGAGGTGTAGCGTCTCGTTTATTGTGATGAACAGGAACGCCCGGACGATGGAAGCGCCCGCCCCCGTCATCAGCGTAAAAAAGCCCGCTCCTATCACAATGAGCCCAAAGCGGATGCGCCGGGCGGCAGGGGTGCGCCCCAGCACCCGCGTCAATTTGTCAAAAATCAGGTATATAATGCCAATATGGAGGCCCGAGAGCGCCAGCACGTGTGACGCGCCGCTCTCCCGGAAAACGGCCACCGTCTCCCGTGAAAGGCCGCTGCGGTCGCCGGTAAGGAGGGCCTTGAGCAGTGCCGGCGTCCCCGGGTCCCGGAAGGGAAGCGTGTCGATGAGCGCACGGAGCCGGCTCACAGCGCCATCGGCCCAATCCTGCACCCGCAGATGCAGGCCCACGCCCGGCTGCAGGGCATTCCAGGCGCAGAAAATACCCAGAAGAAGGAAGGTGGCAAGCAGAATTCCCAGGCTTTGTGCATCGGGCAGGTGCAGGAGTTTTTCCCGCAGAAAACAGGGAAGGGCGATGAGTATCAAGAGGGTGCAGGGGAGCAAGAAAGTGCTGCCGGAGAGCATTGCCCCCAGAATGACGCCTGCCGTGAATGAGACCGACAGCGTTTCTATGCCTCTCGCCTCAACCATACATGCAAAAATACCAAATATATTTTGTATATTTGCAAAGATATACCGAACAATATTTAAATAACCCATAATTTATGATTATTCTCGTTATCAACTGCGGCAGTTCTTCCATCAAGTACCAGCTTCTGGACATGAAGAGCGACGATGTTTTCGATGTTATCGCCAAGGGTATCTGCGAAAAAATCGGCCTTCCTGCCGGCATTCTTCAGTATGCTCCCACCGGGGGTGAAAAACAAGTAAAGGATGTTCCCATCCCGGACCATAAAGTGGGCATGCAGCTCATCCTTGCCGCCCTTACGGACAAGGAGACGGGCGTGCTAAAGTCCCTGGAGGACATCGAGGCCGTGGGGCACCGCATCGTGCAGGGCGGAGACTTTTTCAGCGGCTCTGTCCTGATAAACGACGACGTCATCGACAAGATTGCCTTCTGCGCAGACTTCGCCCCGCTGCACAACCCGGCCCACCTGCTGGGCATCCGCGCCATGCAGGAAGTGCTCCCTTCCGTGCCGCAGGTGGTCACCTTCGACACCGCCTTCCACCAGACCATGCCGGCCTACGCCTACATGTATGGCCTGCCGTACGAATACTATGAAAAATACCGCGTTCGCCGCTACGGTGCGCACGGCACCTCCCACCAGTTTGTGGCCGGTGTGGGCGCCAAGCTCGCGGGCCTGGATATCAACAATTCCAAAATCATCACTTGCCACCTGGGCGCCGGCAGCTCCATCTGCGCCATCCAGAACGGCAAGTGCGTAGACACTTCCATGGGCTTCACCCCGCTGGAGGGCATGATTATGGGCACCCGCGTAGGTAACATCGACGCCAATGCCGTGCTGTATCTGGAGAAAAAACTGGGCGTGGATCCCGACGAAATGACCACCATCCTCAACCGCAAATCCGGCTTCCTGGGCGTTTCTACCAAAACCTCGGATGCCCGTGAACTGGACGAGCTTGCCAACGGCGGAGATCCCAAAGCCAAGCTGGTGTTCAAGAAATACACCTACGACATCATCAAGAACATCGGCTCCTATGTAGCCGCCATGAACGGGGTAGACCTCATCATCTTCACCGGCGGTATCGGCGAGCACAACAGCCGCCTGCGCCGTCGCGTGCTGGAGAACTTCTCCTACCTGGGCCTCAAGGTGGACTATGAAGCCAATGTGGCCTTCGGGGAAGATGCCATCATCACCACGGAAGACTCCAAAGTCAAGGCCGCCCTCATCTGCACCAACGAGGAACTGGTGATTGCCCGTGATACCATGCATTTAGTATTAGAAAACCAAGAATAATCATGATTACCAATTTCAACGATTTGTTTGCCGAGCTTAAGGCAAAAGGGATTTGCAAGCGGATGGTAGCCGCCTGGGGCGTGGATTCCCACACCATCGAGGCCGCTTCGCTGGCCAGCGACAAAGGCTTTGTAAAAGTGACGCTGGTGGGCGATGCCGATATGATTGCAGAGGTTTGCAATGCAGCCAAAATCAATATCGACAAGTTTACCATCGTGGACATCAAGGACGAGCTTAAAGCGGTTGCAGAGGCTGTCCGTATGGTTCACGACGGGGAGGGGGATGTCCTCATGAAGGGCCTTTGCTCCACGGACAAGTTCCTCCGCGCCATCCTCAACAAGGAATGCGGCCTGCTGCCTGCCAAGGGCCTTCTGAGCCACGTGGGCGTGATTGAGAACCCCAACTACCACAAACTCATCTTCATCACCGACATGGCCGTTATCCCGGCTCCGGACTTCCGCCAGAAAGTGAAGATGGCCGGCTTTGTTACCGGCGTCGCCCGCAGCTTCGGCATCGTTCAGCCCAAGATTGCCTTCATCGCCGCTTCCGAGCAAATGCTGGACAGCATGCCCGCCTGCGTAGAGGGTGCCATGCTCGCCAAAATGTGCGACCGCGGCCAAATCAAGGCCATCGGTGACGGCCCGCTGGCCCTGGACGTTGCCATCGACCAGGAATCCGTGGAAATCAAGAAGCTCAATAGCCCCGTTGCCGGCGACGCAGACTGCCTGCTGTTCCCCAACATCGAGAGCGCCAATGTGTTCTGGAAGACCAACTCCAAACTGGCCAAGGACGTCCGTCAGGCCGGCTTCCTGGTGGGTACCAAGGTCCCTTGCATCCTGGCCTCCCGCGCAGACTCCGTAGACGTAAAATTAAATTCGATTGCATCTGCAGTCATGTCAGTTAAATAATTATGAGAAAATTTATTGTAGCAGGGAACTGGAAAATGAATACCACCGTTCCCGAAGGTGTAGAACTTGCAAAAGCGGTTGTAGAGAAGGCCAAAGACCTGCCCGCTAATGTAGAACTGGTAGTGGCTCCGCCGTTTACCCATCTGGCCTGCGTGGCCGATGTCCTGAAGGGCTCCAAGGTGAAACTCAGCGCCCAGAACTGCGCAGACCATGAGAAAGGCGCATACACCGGTGAAGTGGCTGTGAACATGCTCACTTCCATCGGTTGCGAATATACCATCCTGGGTCACAGCGAGCGCCGTCAGTATTATGGTGAGACGGACGAGAAGCTGGTGGTGAAAACCCAGCTGGCCCTCGCCGCCGGTCTTAAAGTGATTCTGTGCGTGGGTGAAAACCTGGACGAGCGCGAGGCCGGCAAGCACTTCGATGTAGTTACCGCCCAGACCAAGAACGTCCTGTATAACTTCACCGCAGAGGACATGAAGAACGTGGTCATCGCTTACGAACCCGTTTGGGCTATCGGCACCGGTAAAACCGCTACCGCCGCCCAGGCCGAGGAAATCCACGCTTGCATCCGCAACGTCATCGAGGCCAAGTTCGGCGCCCAGGTGGCCGACGACCTCACCATCCTGTACGGCGGCTCCTGCAAGCCCTCCAACGCCAAGGAACTCTTCGCAGAGAAAGACATCGACGGCGGCCTCATCGGCGGCGCTGCCCTCAAGGCCGACGACTTCCTGGGAATTGCCACCAGTTTCTAGGACAATTCTTTGCAATTTCCTAAAAAATGCTTACCTTTGCGCGCTTAAAAAAGCCGCAAAGGTTTTTTGGTGCAATGGGGTGCGTGAAAATCGCACTGAGTAACACATTTTAAACTTTACAAAACAATGAAGCATTTTACGCTGAATGGCGAAATCCGCCAGAAGGGCAACAAGGCCACCCTCAAGGCCTTCCGTGCTCAGGGTCTGGTTCCTTGCAACCTCTATGGTGCCGGTCTGGACAACATCCTTTTCACTGTCAATGAGAAAGAGCTGAAGGGTCTTACCCACACGCCCGCTTCTTATATTGTGGACCTGGTGCTGGGTGGCAAAACCTACACCGCCGTGGCTCACGAGTATCAGTGGCACCCGGTAGAGGACAACTGCCTGCACGTGGATTTCCTCGCCGTCAATGAAACAAAACCCATCGTGATTGCTGTTCCGCTGAACATCACCGGTCACCCCAAGGGTGTTCAGGCTGGTGGTAAGTTCACCCAGAGCGCCCGCAGCCTGAAGGTTTGCGCCCTGATGAAAGACCTCCCGGATCAGCTGGACATCGATGTTACTCCGCTGGAGCTGGACAAGAGAATGGTTGCCGGTGACCTCAAGTTCGAGGGCCTGCAGATTGTCTCCGACAAGAACACCATCATCTGCTCCGTGAAGACCACCCGTGCCATGCAGCAGGCCGCTCTGGAAGCTGCTAAGGCCGCTCAGTAAAAATGGAGTATCTTGTTGTAGGGCTTGGGAACATTGGCGCAGAATACGCCAATACCCGGCACAACATGGGATTTATGGTATTGGATGCCTGGGCTCAGGCATCCAATGTCCTTTTCAAGACCGACCGTTACGGGGACGTGGCGGAGGTTTCCTTCAAAGGGCGCTGGTTCGTGCTCCTGAAACCCAACACCTACATGAACCTGAGCGGCAATGCGGTCCGTTACTGGATGCAAAAGCTCCATCTGCCCCTGGAAAACCTGATTGTCATCTCTGACGATATCGCTCTCCCGTTCGGCTCGATTCGCATGCGGGCCAATGGCTCTTCCGGCGGGCACAACGGCCTGCAGGACATTACGGACAAGCTGGAAAGCGACCAGTGGGCCCGTATCCGGGTGGGGATAGGAAACGAATTCTCCCGGGGCCGTCAAGTGGATTATGTCTTGGGTCCCCTGTCCGATGAGGAGAAGGCGGAGGTGCCGCAACTTGCCGCCCGCATTATCCAGGGAATCAAGGATGTTTCCACCATTGGGATAGGCCGTGCGATGAACACCCTGAACACCCGGCCCAAGCCGGAAAAGACAGAAAAGAAAGAAAACGTTGCAGATTCTTAAAATTTTCTGCAACGTTTTGTTTTTTTCTGCATCTATATAGTAGGTTTAGGTTTTAGTACACGTCAAAAAGACCGGTTCCAAGGCATTCGCCAAAGACCGGTTTTTTTGTTATTTTGCCCTTGGATGGTGCTCCAGCACCATTCTGTGCCAGGTGGAGGTGTCTATATGCGTATAGATTTCCGTGGTGAGGATGCTCTCGTGGCCCAGCATTTCCTGGACAATGCGTAAATCGGCCCCGTTCTCAATGAGGTGCGTCGCAAAGGAATGCCGGAAGGTGTGGGGCGATATTTCTTTCCGGATGCCGGCTACCATGGCCTGCTCTTTTACTAGGTTGAACAGGGAGACGCGGCTGAGCGGTTTTCCAAAACGGTTGAGGAAAAGGATGTCCTCGCAGGCGGCACCGGCAGGTTCCGGCCGCTCCGGGAGGTAGGCGAGGATGGCATCGGCGGCCATCTCTCCCAGCGGGACCAGGCGTTGTTTGTTTCCCTTGCCGATGACATCGACAAAGCCCTCCTGCAGGTGCACGTGTGAAATGCGGAGACCTGCGCATTCGCTCACGCGAAGGCCGCAGCCGTACAGCACTTCCAGGATAGCCCGGTTGCGTTTTCCGTAGGGGGCGCTCAGGTCCACCGATTCCAGGATGGCGGTAACCTCCTCTACGCTAAGTACTTCCGGCAGGTATTTCCCCAGTTTGGGGGCGTCCACGCGGTCGCAGGGGTTCTCTTTTACCTCGCCTTCTTCTACGCACCAGCCAAAGAAACTGCGCAGGGCGCTCACCAGACGGGCGGTGCTGCGCTTGGACAGGCCTTCCGCCGTCACTTTCCCCAGGTACTGTGCGATGTCCTGGGTGGTCACCACGCGGGGCTCTACCTCACAAAATGACAGAAACCCCTCCACGTCATGACAATAGGATGCCACCGTATTGGGTGACATCCTACGTTCTAACCTGAGGTAATTTCTATAATCCTGTAGCATCGAGCTCTTAAGTCCCTCCCCCGAGGGGAGGGGTTTCGGGTGGGGGTAACGTGGATGGTTTTGTACGCTTTAGCCTGCTAAAGCGTCCCGTATTTTTTACCGTAGAGGAGCATCTGGCCCAGATAGTCGTCCGTATAAACGGGAACGTAATCCGTGATGGTGCCGTCTGCGGCATAGACCGGCTGGATTTCCGGGTTCACGAAGCCGCCGTAAGGCTTGAGGTTGAGGGCCTCGTACCGGGCTTTTACCTCCTTGTGCAGCTCCGGGTCGATATGGACGGCATAGGTCTCGATGAGCGCCTTGCCGGCCTCATAGTCGCCTTCGCTCTTGATGCGCTGAATCTCTGCCAGCAGCTCTGCAAACAGGCCGCGCAGCTTCACATAGTCCTTGACGATAAAGTACGTCTTCCCGTTTTTGACCTTCTTGACAATCACCTTGTCCTTGGCGCCTTTCTCGTAGCACCATTCGGCCACGAGCTTGCGGTTTTGCATGTGCGCCTCCGTGTTGGGACGTCCCAGCTCCACGCGGGTGAACTGCACCATGAGGCCGTTGCGGATATAATTGGCATATTCCGCCTTGTAGGCCTCCGGATCCGGCATAATACCCAGTTCCACCATCTTGGGATCGGCCGTATAATACAGGCCGAAGAGGTCTGCGCGGGCTTCTTCCAGGGCCGATGCATATTCGCCCATGGCGGTGGAGCTCACGCCCGGAAGCAACTGCCCGGAGGCATGGCCCAGGCACTCGTGCAGGTCCGTATGGATTTCGTCCGCGATGGTGCCCCATTTCTTGGCCAGCACAATCTCCTTTTTATTATACGCGAATTCCGTCAGGGTGCTGGTGGGCAGCTCCTGCGCGGCATAGTCGTACGTATGGGTGATATTGGCGATGGTGACGCTCTTGGAGCCGTGCTCCTTGCGAATCCAGTCTGCGTTGGGCAGGTTGATGCCGATGGGCGTGGAAGGATAGCTGTCGCCGGAGAGGCAAACGGCGTTGATCACCTTGGCGCTGACGCCCTTGACCGTAGCTTTCTTGAAGCGAGGGTCCACCGGAGAGTTGTCCTCGAACCACTGGGCGTTGGCGCTCAGGATTTCCGTGCGCTTGGAAGCCTCGAAGTCCTTGATATTCACATAGCCTTCCCAGGAAGCCTTGCGGCCCAGCGGGTCATTGTAATCTTCGATGAAGCCGTTGATGAAGTCCACCGTGCCGATGGTGTCCTTCACCCATTCAATGTTAAACTCGTCCCATTTGCGAAGATCGCCGGTCTGGTAATAGTCGATGAGAATGCCCAGGGCGCGCTTCTGGATGTCGTTCTCTGCTACCTCGCGGGCTTTGCCCAGCTCTTCGCAGATTTTCTCCAGGGCGGGGGAGTACAGGCCGCCAATCTTCCAGGGAAGTTCCACGATTTTCCCGGTCTGGTCCTTAACCACCTTGGTGTTGAGGCCCCAGGAAACGGGCTCGGGATCCGACGGGTCCACAATGCCGGCGTAGTAGTTTTCCACTTCCTCGCGCGTGACGCCTTCATAGTAGTTCACGGCGGAAAGTTTTACCAGGTCTCCGGAGGTTTCCGTGGAGCGGCGCTGCGGCCATACGGCAGGGTTGTAGATAATGTCCAGGAGGCCGTTGTCCTTGATGCCGCAGGCGTCCAGGAGGGAGGCAAAGTATTCCTTTGAACATGCGGGGAAAATCTTGTCCTCGGCGTAGTGATGGTGAATGCCGTTGGAGAAGAATACGCGCTTGGCATATACAAGGAAGTCCTGATATTCAGTCGTTTGTGTGTCTATGCCGCTGTTTTCCAGAATGGCCTCCAGGGCGTGCCGGACGCGCAGGTTGTCCTTGCAGTTCTGGTCCCAGAGGATGTCGCGGCCGTATTTGGCGGCTTCTGCGAGATGGTAGGCGTATGCTTTCTGTTGAAGGCTCAGGTTTTCCCAGCCGGGAATGCGGTAGCGCATCACTTTGAGATCGGCGAAGGAGTCAATGGTGTACTTGAAATCGCTTGTTGTACTCTCCGTGTTGGGCGCATCACAGCCGGCCATCATGAGGGCGGCACTTCCGCATAAAATCATTTTAGTTAAATTCTTCATAACATGCAAATATACAAAAATAATCATTAACTTTGTCAATTATGGTAAAAAGGCTCATATGGACCCTTCTGGCTGTGCTGCTTGTGGCAACAGCCTGTAGCAAGGATGCCGGCTTCGAGATGGGCATCAGCGGCGCGGACAGTGCTTCCCGTTCCAGCTCGGAGCGCGGTTATTCCATGCCCTCGCGCCGGGTAATGGTCATGATATCGGCCGGTTATAACTCCCTTTCGGGCTATCTTTCGGAGGATCTGAAGGACCTGGAAAGCGGTTACATCCCGGAAGGAACGTATTTCAATGCCGATGTCCTTCTGGTGCTGGCCCGTCTTCCCAAAAGCGCGGGAGATTATGCTTCCCCCAGCGCCCCTGTCCTTTATCGTCTCTGGGCCAACCGCAGTGGGGAAGTGCAGCGGGACACCATCCAGGTATGGGGCGGTGATACGCAGCTTTGCACCAGGGAGACCATTCACGAGGCCCTTTCGACAACGCAAAAGAAATATCCGGCCCAAAGTTACGGCGTGGTCTTCTCCTCGCACGGTTCAGGTTGGCTGCCGCCCGGGTACTATACGGACCCGTCCAAGTTTGAACCCTCTTCCGGCTCGCTGTGGAGCCTGCGTTCCATCGGCCAGGATAAAACGCCCTCGGGTGGCACGGAAATGGACCTGAACGACTTTGCCGATGCCATTCCCATGCACCTGGATTATTGCCTGATCGATGCCTGCCTGTCGGGTTGCGTGGAGGTGGCGCACGCCCTTAAGGGCAAGGCGGACATCGTGGGCTTTTCACCTACGGAGGTGTTGGCCGACGGCTTTGATTATAAAAACATTACCACACATCTGTTTGCCAAGCCGCTGGACCCGGTGGAGGTGTGCCGCGAGTATTTTGCGTATTACAATGCGCAGTCCGGTAGCAACCGCAGCGCCACCATTACTGCTGTGGATACCCGAAAGATGGACGCCCTGGAGGCGGTGTGCAAGGAACTGTTCGAGGCCTATCGGCCCATCCTGAAAACCATGAGCGGAGGCAATGTCCAAGGCTATTTCCGCTACGACCGTCACTATTTCTACGACCTGCGGGACATTCTGGTGCAGGCCGGTATTTCGGAGCAGGAAAAAACGCGTCTGGATGCCGCATTAAGCCAGTTTATTGTGTATCAGGCCGCCACGGATTATTTCCTGAGCATTCCCCTCACGCGGGTATGCGGCTTGTCCATGTACCTCCCGTCCATGGGCTCCACCTATCTGAACAATTATTATAAGGAGCATGTCTCCTGGAACCAAGCAACCGAATTAGTATTATAATTATGAAAGATTTTGTCAAGACCATGCTGGCCGTTATCTGCGGCTTCATTGTCCTCCGTATCCTTCGCGTGCTGTTGTTGCTCATTTTCCTGGGCTCGGCCCTGGCCGCCGGAACGCCGTCGCTGCCTCGTCAGGGTGTGCTGGACCTGGATATGAGCACCTTCTCCCTGGCAGAACAAACCCAGGAAGCCCAGCTGCCGCAAGGCGCCGGACTCATGTCCATGGGCTCCTTCGAGATGAACCCCATCGTGGGAATGCATGACGCCGTGGCTGCCCTGCGCACCGCCGCTTCGGACCCGGGCGTAAAATACGTGCTGCTCCGTGCCGATGGCATGGCTGTAGGCATGTCCCACGTGGAGGAGCTGCGTATTGCGCTGGCCGAATTCCGCAGGAGCGGAAAGCCCGTTATCGCCTACACGGAGAATCCGGGCAACGGTTCCTATTATCTGGCTTCGGTTGCCGATAAAATCTATATGGGCTCCCAGCATGGCGGCAATGCCACGCTCATCGGCCTGTCCGGCCAGCTCACCTTCCTGAAGGATCTGCTGGACAAGGTGGGGGTGCATGTGCAGCTCATCCGCCACGGAAAATACAAGAGCGCCGGTGAAATGTTCATCCGCTCTACCGCCTCGCCAGAAAACCGGGAGCAGAACCAGGTGATGATTTCCTCCTGCTGGAAGGTCTTTTCTAGCGCCATCTGCGAGGCCCGCGGCCTTTCCGAGGAAACCTTTAACCAGCTGGTAGACGAACTGGCCCTCATTCAGCCGGAAGACTTCCTGCATTGCGGTCTGGTAGATGAACTGGTGGACCATGAGGCGCTGGTGAGCAAGCTTTGCACCCTTGCACAGGTGGAGAAGGTGGAAAAACTGGGTTTGATGCCCTTCGCCGACTATGTGGCGGCCAAAGTCACTCAGATGCCCGGTCGCAACAATGTGGCTGTGATCTATGCGGACGGTGAAATTGTAGAGGGCAAGGAATACGGCCAGGTAGCCGGCGACCGCTTTGTCAAGGTCATTGACGAGGTCCGGAAAGACAAGAGTGTGAAGGCCGTGGTGCTTCGCGTGAACTCTCCCGGCGGCAGCGTTTCCGCTTCGGTGAAAATCCGCACCGCGCTGGACCTTCTCCAAAAAGAAAAGCCCTTGGTGGCTTCCTACGGCGATTATGCCGCATCCGGCGGTTACTGGATTTCCAACGGCTGCCAGAAAATTTATACGGACGCCACCACCCTTACCGGCTCTATTGGCGTATTCTCCATGATTCCGGAATTCTCCGGCGTCACCAAAAAGGTGGGTGTGGGCATGGAGTCTGTGGGCTCCAACAAGCACAGCGACATGTTCTCGCTCATGCGTCCCTTCGACAAAGAGGAACTGGCCTACATGCAGGCTTCCGTAGAGGATATCTATGAGTCCTTTGTGAATCTGGTGGCTTCCAGCCGGGGCATGGAGCCCGCACAGGTGGACCAGATTGCCCAGGGCCGTGTCTGGACCGGGGCCGATGCCCTTCAGATAGGTCTGGTAGACGAGATTGGCACGCTGGAAGATGCCATTGCCTATGCTGCCTCCCTGGCCGATTTCCATTCTTCCGACGAATATGCGGTAGTGGGTTACCCGCAGCCGCTCACCATGATAGAGGAACTCCTGATGAGCTTTGGCCAGACCCCGGAGGAACCTTCCATCCTTGCGGACACGCCTTTCGCCGGCATAGCCAAGGCTGCCAAAGCCCTGACAAAAGAGCAGCCGAGCGCTGTTTACGCCCGGCTGCCTTACTTGCTTGAGATTCGGTAATAACTACTTCTCAAAGAAGCGCTTATAAAGACCTAAGAAGCCTGCCCCGTGGCGGGCTTCGTCTTTTGCCATCTCATGGATGGTGTCGTGGATGGCGTCGTAGCCCAGCTGCTTGGCTTTGGTGGCGATGGCCAGTTTGCCTTCGCAGGCGCCGGCCTCTGCCTCATAGCGCTTTTTGAGGTTGGTTTTGGTGTCCCATACGACCTCTCCCAGGAGCTCTGCGATGCGGGCGGCGTGGTCTGCCTCCTCAAAGGCATAGCGCTTGAAGGCATCGGCAATTTCAGGATAGCCTTCGCGTTCTGCCTGGCGGCTCATGGCAAGGTACATGCCCACCTCCGAGCATTCGCCGGTGAAGTGGTCCTGCAGACCGGCCCATACTTCCGGATCACAGCCTTTGGCAACGCCAATCACGTGCTCACAGGCCCACTGGGGCTTGCCGGCTTCTTCTTTTACCTCTACAAATTTCTCTGCTTTGGCGTGACATACAGGGCATTCTGCGGGGGGATTTTCGCCTTCGTATACGTATCCGCATACCAGGCATCTGAATTTCTTTTTCATATCGGTTCCTTTTATTGTGTTTAGTTTTGAATCTTTCAAAACAAAGATCCATTTACAAATATAGACAAATTTCGGATATTTTTACTAATTTAGCAGAAAAGTATGACACCATTTCTCTTGCAGGTGGCCGCGCACTATTTCCGGGCCCCGGACATACAGCAACACTGCTTCGTCTTCCCCAACCGGAGGTCGATGGTTTTCTTTCGTAAGTATTTGGGAGAGCGGGTGAAAGAGCAGGGAGGGGGTGTGCCGCTCCCCGTTCCGCCCATGTACACCATCAAGGACTTCTTTTACGCGGTATATAAGGTAAACGTGACAGACCGTCTCCGGCTGCTGCTGGAGCTGTACAACTGCTACCGTTCGCTTAACCCGCAGGCAGAGCCGCTGGACGAGTTTGTGTTCTGGGGGGACGTGATGCTGCAGGATTTTGACGATATCGACAAGTATCTGGTAAATGCGGAGGACCTGCTGCAGAATGTGTCGGATTTCAAGGCCATCCAGGATCCGCTGGATTACCTGAGCGGGAACCAGCGGGCGGCTATCGAACAGTTTCTGTCGCATTTCCGGGAGGGGAAGGAGAGCGAGATCAAAACCCGCTTTGTGAAGTTGTGGAACCTTCTGTTCCCGCTTTATACGCAGTTTCGTAAGCACTTACAGGAGAAAGGCATGGCCTACGAGGGCATGGTGTACCGCAGCCTGGCAGACGCCCTGAAGGGCGGAACGCCCGCGGTGGATTTGCTTTCGCCCGTATTCCCGGATACCCGCACCTTTGTCTTTGTGGGCCTGAATGCCCTTACGGAGTGCGAGCGCCTGCTCCTGTCACGCATGCGGGACGCCGGCCTGGCCCAATTTGTCTGGGACTTTGTGAGCCCGGAAATCAAGGATCCCGCCAATAAAGCGTCGCTGTTCATGCGAAAGAATGTGCAGGAGTTTCCGCAGGCTTTCCCCATAGACCCGGAAGGCCTTCCCAAGCCCCGCATTACGGTGATCAGCGTGCCTTCTTCCGTGGGGCAGGCCAAACTGGCCGGGCGCATCCTGCAGGAGGCCAAGGCCGATAATGACGTGGAGACGGCGTTTGTGCTTCCGGACGAGGGCCTTCTTCTGCCGCTGCTGAATTCCATCCCGCCGGAGCACGACAATGTGAACGTGACCATGGGCTATCCCATGCGGGGCAGTTCCGTGTATACGCTCCTCCAGGCCCTGGGCCAGTTGCAACTGCGGCTGCGGCACCGGCCGGACGGCTGGTATTTCTACCACCGGACGGTGCGGGAGGTGTTTGCTTCCGGCCTGTTCCGGGAGTTGCTGTCGGAGGAAGAATCGGCCATCGTAACCCGTGTAAAGGCCGATGCCAAATATTTTATCCCCCTCTCGGATTTGCAGGGCGGTCCGGTGCTGAATCTCTTTTTCCGGGTGGTAGTAACGGAGCCCTCCGTGGCGTCCGTGGAGCAGAACCACGCATTGGAACGGTATTTCTCGGAGGTGGTGGCGCTGGTAGGGCGGCAGTTATCGGCCGGCGGAGACATGCTGCTGGAACTGGACTTTGCCAAGCGTTGCCATACGCAGCTCAATATCCTTGAGGAAACAGACCTGGAGCTGTTGCCCGCAACCCATTTGCGTCTTTTGGAGGCCAGCCTGGAGGGTATTTCGGTGCCGTTCCGGGGAGAGCCACTGCAGGGGCTGCAGGTGATGGGACCGCTGGAAACCCGTGCGCTGGATTTTAGGAACCTGGTGGTCCTGAGCGCCAACGAGGGCATGTTCCCGCGGAAGACGTTTTCGTCGTCCTTTATCCCGCCGGAGCTCAGGAAAGGCTTTGGCCTTCCCACCTATGAGTACCAGGATGCCGTTTGGGCGTATTATTTTTACCGCATGATCCAGCGGGCAGAGCACGTGTGGCTGCTATATGACAGCCGGACGGAAGGCTTAAAGTCTGGGGAGGAAAGCCGCTATATCAAACAGTTGGAATACCATTTCCACCTTCCTTTGGAGCGTTTGGTGGCCAGCGCAGAGATGCATCCGGTCAGCGTGGAGGATGCCATTCCCAAGACTGAGGCCCACGTGCAGGCCATCCGGGAAGGGGTGTTGTCGGCCTCCGTCCTGCAAAGTTACCTATATTGTGCGGCCCGCTTTTACTACCAGTTCGTGGAACAGTTGCAGGCAGAGGACGAGGTTGCGGAGTCGCTGGATGCCGGCATGCTGGGTAATGTCTTCCACAAGGTGATGCAGCAGCTCTATGACATGGAGCTTGTGACCCCGGCCTACCTGCAGGCCACACGGAAGGATACAGACCGTCTCAAGCGCCTCATTCGGGCGGCCGTGCTCTCCGAGATGAACAGCGTGGAGGTGAGCGGACGCAACCTGGTGCTGGAGGAAGTGTTGCTGGGCTATGTGCGCGCTACACTAAAGCACGATATAGATTTGCTGGCGGGTTCCGGTTCGGCGGGCTTCCGTATCATCGGCTTGGAGCTCCGCCGGGAAACCACCTTTGAGGGATTCCGCATCAAGGGCTATATTGACCGGATGGACAGCTACAAGGAGGGTGAGGTGCGCATTGTGGACTATAAGACGGGTAAGGTGGAGGACGACGACCTCCTCATTACGGACCAGAATGCCGCCGGCGTGGTAGAGAAACTCTTTGGCGATTCTAACAGCGGCCGGCCCAAAATTGCTCTCCAGCTCTTTGTGTACGGACTCTTCGCCCACGCAGACCCCAAGCTTAAGGGAGCGCGTGTGCTCAATTCCATCTACAGTACCGGCCGTCTGTATACCGGGGCGCTGCCGGATGTGGCGGAAAGCCCGGAGTTTATCCGCCTGGTGCGGGAAAAACTCCGGGACATGCTGTTGGAAATGACCGATGTAAATGTGCCCTTCCGTCGCACCGGGGACGCCAAAACCTGCGCCATCTGCGACTTTAAGAATATCTGCGGGCGCTAATTACTTGCTGGCGTATTTGATGAATTTGAGGATGCAGGCAACGGCGTCTTCGTCCGACATGTCTCCCACGTTCATGACCAGGTCATAGTTGCGGGTGTCGTAGCGGCTGGTACCGGCATAGCGCTGCACGTAGGTTTCGCGGCTTTTATCCACCGAGGCAATGACCTCGCGGGCTTCCTCCTCCGTGAGGTTCTGTTTTTCCATGACGCGCTGGATGCGTTTTTCCAGCGGGGCCTGGATAAAGATATCCAGCTTGTTGGGGTGGTCTTTGAGCACAAAGAAACCCGAACGGCCGGCAATGATGCAGGAGCCTTCCGCCGCAATTTCTTTCAGGATGGCGGCCTCTGCTTCAAAAATATCGTCCGCTTTTACTTTGTTCAGTTTCCACTCGTCCCCCTTGCCGGCCTCGAAACCAATGTAGGCACCGGAATTGGGCACGGGTGCCACAATGTCCAGCATTTCCGTGAGCCAGTTCTTTTTGGTTCCCTTGATTTTCTCAATCTCATAGGTGGACAGGTTGAATTTCTCCCGCAGGTCCTGAATGAGGTTTTTGTCGCTGTAGCGAACGTTAAGTTGAGCGGCCAGTTTGCGGCCAATGGTGCGTCCGCCGGAGCCCAGCTCCCGGCTGATGGTAATTACGAATGGCTTTTTGGTATCCATAGTCTTTCTTGGTTGCAATATACAAATATAGCGTTTTTTCGTTATATTTGCACTTATGTTTGAGGGAATTATCAACGCCCGGGATTTGGGCGGCATCAAAATCGGGGATAAAACCGTAAAATATGGGCGGCTGCTGCGTACGGCTCACCTGCACGATGTCACGGACGCAGATGTGAGGCGGCTCGTGGGGGAGTTCCATCTCAAACGCATTTTTGACTTCCGTTCCATTCCGGAGGCCTCCCTGCAGCCGGATGTGGCCATTCCCGGCGCTGCTTACCTTACGCTCCCTACGCTGGATACCTCGGCAGAACGGGAGAGCGGAGAAGCCATCCCGGAAGAAACCTGGCTGGACCTTCCCAAACACATTGTCCGGCTTTCCTTCATGAAAATGTTCCAGGAAAAGGCCCGGGAACTGTATCCTTCCCTGGTGTTGAGCGAATTCTCGCAGCTCCAGTACGCTACATTCATGAACCTGGTGCTGGAAACGGAGGAGGGCGCCATCCTGTGGCACTGTTCGCAGGGGAAAGACCGCACCGGCATTGGCGCCGCGCTCATTCTGGGCGCCCTGGGTGCAGACCGTGCCACCATCCTGGCAGATTTTGACCGCTCCAACGACGCCTATCGGCCCCTGGTACAGAAACTCTGCGCAGAGGTCCGTGCTGCCGGCGGCGGGGAAGACGAAGAAGAAGTGGTGCGCGCCTTCATGGGCGTGAGCGTGAAAAACTTCAGTCACGCGCTGGATCTTGTGGACGCCAACTGGGGCTCTATCCAGGGCTACCTGGAAGACGCCATGGAAATTAGCTACGAGGACTGTCTCCGCCTCCAGGCCCGGTATCTGGAGTAATACGACCTACTGATACAGATGCCGCTTGATGCTGCCTTTGGCGGTGCGCTCGAAGGGCATGTCCACCAGCTCTACCTGGAAAATCTGGCTGAATTTGGGGAGGAGGGCGTTGCTCCTTGTGCGGATGTCGTCCGACAGGGCGGCAATAGCTTCCTCATCGTCGCCTTTAACGGAGCCGGCTTTGGGGTATACCAGGGCCACCAGCTTGTTCTCCCGGTCCACCACCAGGGATTCTTCTACCTGCGGATGCCGTCCCAGGACCTGCTCCACTTCTTCCGGGTAAATGTTTTGGCCGGAAGAGCTCAGGATGAGCGCTTTAATGCGGCCGCGGATGAACAGGTTGCCGGACTCGTCCATAATGCCCAGGTCTCCGGTGCGGAACCAGCCGTCTGCTGTGTATGCCTCTTTTTCCGCCTCCGGGTTCTTGTAATAGCCAGAGAACAGATTGGGACCCTGGGCCTGGATTTCTCCGGGGATGCGGTCCGGCTCCGAGGAGTCGATCCGGATCTGATGGATGGGCTTGCCGCAGGAGCCGGGGGCATAGCCTGCCGGCATGTCAAAGGCCAGCAGCGGGCAGGCCTCCGTCATGCCATAGCCCACCACATAGGGCAGTTCAATCTTTTTGAGGACGCTTTCTACCTTCCAGCTAAGCGGGGCTCCGCCAATGATGAGGGTGTGCACGTTCCCGCCCAGGGTGGCCAGCAGTTTTTTGCCTACGGAACGATAGAAGGAGGAACGGACCCCCGGAATGGTGAGAATGGCCTTGGCCGAACGGGTGTTTAACTGCGGCCGGATCAGGTTGCTGTAAAGCTTCTCCATGATGAGCGGCACCGTAATCATCAGGTACGGCTTAACTTCGCTCATGGCCTGGACCAGGAGGGACGGGGAAGGCACCTTGCCCAGGAAGTGGATGGTGAACCCGGTGCAGCAAGGGTAGATGAATTCAATGCCCAGGCCGTAAATATGGGCCAGCGGCAGCATGGAAACCAGCTTCTCCGGCGCGTTGTGGATATGCTGCTGGCAATATTCCACGATGTCCGACATGGCCCCGTAACTGAGCATGACGCCCTTGGGGTCTCCGGAGGTGCCGGAAGTGTAATTGATGATGGCAATGGCTTCCGGGTTGTCCGGATAGTGGATATCGTCCATGGAGAGTCCTTCCGGGTAGCATTCCTTAAATAGCCTTTCGTGGTCTTCCCAGGCGGTTTGCAGCAGCGGGTCCGTGCAGGCGAGCAGTTTGTATTCCCGGGCGTCCAAAACGCCCCTGACGAGCGGAAGCTCGAACGGTTTCAGGTTTTTCCAGATGGGGGCGTCCGCTATAAGAAAAATGCTGTCCGAGTGGCAGATAAGCTGGGCAAGGCCTTCCGGCGTGTAGTTGGGAAGGATGGGGACGATGGTGGCCTCATAGGTGTTCACCGCCAGGAAGGCGATGGCCCACCGGGCCGAATTCTGGGCGCAGAGGGCAATTTTGTCCCCTTTGCGGATGCCGGCCGCCTGGAAAAAAATGTGGAACTTTTCCACCTGTTCCGCTACTTGGGCATAGGTGTAACTTTCCCCGCCGTAGTCACACAAGGCGGGTTTGCTGGCGCGAAGCCGAATTTGTTCTTCCAGTTTTTTCAGGTAGCTTTTCATCCCTGAGTTTTCTCCATTTTGCAAAGATACAAAAAAATAGGTATTGTCATGGAAATTCCGTAAATTCGCAAAATATATGCCACTCACACTCATCATAGGGTTTGTTTTGCGCGTTTTGCTCGCGCTGGGTATCATCTGGCAGATTCTGCGCGGAGAAAAAGAAGCGGATACCCAGGTCATTTGGCTGCTATTCATTGCCCTGCTACCCGTTGTTGGCCTCATTGCCTATTGCCTGTTCGGAATCAACTACCGGCGGGATGTAGTGCGTGAGCGCCTGCATGGTCGTACCCTCAACTTGTTCGGGCAAATGCCGGAGGAACTGGGGCATGGGCTATTCCCGGAAAGCACGCCGGAAAAGGTAGATGCACGGTTTCGTCCCTTGGCAAAACTGCTCCGCGCCTGCGGGGACGGCAACCGCGTGTACGAGGGCAATTCCATGGAAATCATCACTTCCGGCCTCCGCAAGCGGGAACTTCTTCTGGAGGATATCCGTAAGGCGCAACAATTCATTCACATTGAGTATTTCCGTTTTGGCAACGACAAAGCCGGCATGGAAGTGCGGGACGCCCTGCTGCAGAAGGTAAAGGAAGGGGTTCAGGTCCGCTTCCTGAACAACAATATGATAGGCCGGAACATTCCGCGTTCCTATTTCCGTAAAATGGCCAAGGCCGGCATGGAAGTGCTGCCCTATACGCATATCCACAATGGCTTCCGCTCGTTCCTGATGCGCATCAACTGCCAGAATCACCGCAAAATTGTGGTCATAGACGGCAAGGTGGCCTACACCGGCGGCATGAACCTGAACGACAACTACTTCTATAAGTGGCGGGATACGCACCTGCGCATAGAGGGCCCCGTGGTGGCGCGCCTGCAGGCGTCGTTCATCGACAGCTGGGTGTCTTCCGGCGGACGCTTGAGCCATCCGCTCCGGGATTATTTCCCGCTGCCGGAGCCCATCGCCTGGGATGCTCCGCTCAAGGACAAATGCATGCAGGTGGTTACGGACGCCGCGGAGAACCAGCACCCGGCTACGCTCCTGGGCTACGAGTGGATTCTGCAGAACGCCCGGGACTATGTTTATATCCACACGCCGTACTTTGTGCCGCCCACCTCGCTTCTGAATGCACTTAAGAGCGCCGCGCTTCGGGGCGTGGACGTCCGTCTCATCCTGCCCAAACGGGTAGATACCCCGCTTATCGGCCCGGCCAACCATTCCGTGTACGCGGAATGCCTGGCTGCCGGCGTACGCATTTTTGAACGCAGCGGTGCGTTCATCCATTCCAAAAGCCTGGTGTGCGACGATTACCTGAGCATTGTGGGTGCCTCCAACCTGGATATGCGCAGCTTCTTTATCAATAGTGAGGTAAACAGTTTCATTTACGATACGCAAACCGCCCTTTTTGGTAAATCGCAGTTCCTCAAAGACGAAGAGGGTACGATGGAGTGGACGCTGGAAAGCTGGAGGAACAGCCGCACCTGGTACCAGAATATGGGCTCGCACTTTATGCGGCTGTTCTACCGCCTGCTTTAAGGAAGTTTGTACTCGGAGGTGCCTTTCAGGCCGATTGTCCCAAAATAGCTTTCCACCAGGTTCCCTTTCACATAGACCCGTTGGCCCCGTAACTCCGGATGGTCCACCAGGTTCAGTGCGTCCCGGGTGCTCCCTTTGGGGAGCTCTACCGCCACGCAGTCTTCTTTGGTGGTAATGGTGGAGCGGTCTGCCAGGGCGATATGCGTGTTTTTGGTGATTCCGTCCGTCTTTACCGATTTTCCGGCCGAGGAAAGGTCGCCGCCCACAATATAGCCGTAGAGCCATACGCCGGTTTCGCCCGCGTGTTGGGCCGCTTCTCCAACGGCAATGGCATTTTTCCACTGCCCGCCGTCGTTTCCGCTGCCGCTGTCATTATCGCCCCCGATGACATACTGCTCGTTGGACCAGGTCTTGCTGGTGTCCACCGCCACCTTCACCTGCCCGCTGCCACTGCCGTCGCCTGGGGCCGATATGCTCACGGTAAGCACCTCACGGGCCTCCAGCTCCCGGGTGAACAGGGTCTGGTCCTGGGCGTTGTTGTACAGGATGACGGAGACCTCACCCGGGAATACATAGGCAATACGTTTTTCTGTGTAGGTGTACTTGAGTTTCACGCTGCTCTGTTTGACAAATAGCACGCCGTCCGGATAGCTGGTGAGGAAATCCGGCGCAATCTTAAGGCGGATGCCGGCGTTGCGCAGCGTACAGTTCAGGTGTGCGGTAATCTTTTGTCCGGCCTGTACCACCACCACCTGCTCGTCGCCGTACTGCGGGCGGGCGAAGGCGGGCGCGGAGAAGGGGATGGACAGCACCGTGATGGTGTAGCTGCCCGGATCCACTTTCAGGTACTGGGGGGAGTCCCCATAGTTCCCCTCGTACAGGATACTGCCGTCGCCGCTGCGGATGGTTAAAAGGAATTCATTGGTGTCGGGAATCTCTTCCGTGGCTTTGGTCCGGATGCTTTTGTCCAGCACCCAGCGGAGTTCCCCTTGTTCTCTCAGCCCCTTGAGGGCGGAGAAGTCGTCACAGGCGGTGAGTCCGGCTAATAGCGGGAGCATCACCCAGAAATTTTTTAGTTTCATCAGCACAAATCTTTATCGGCCGGACACCGTGCCCGGCTTGCTGCGAAGGTAGGGCGCTTTCCCCAAACTCACGTTCAGAAACGTGAATTTTTTCGGAAATTTTTCTACCGATTCGTGTGAAACAACCCATTTGGGGGCATTTTTTTCTGTCGATTTCCATTCTTCCGCCAAAATCCGTATCTTTGTAGGCTATTCAAAAGAATTTGCTATGTTCGAGAACCTGAGCGAAAGACTGGAACGGTCTTTCAAAATATTGAAGGGTGAAGGAAAAATCACCGAGATTAATGTAGCGGAAACCGTCAAGGATATCCGCAAGGCGCTGCTGGATGCCGACGTAAGTTATAAGGTGGCCAAGGACTTCTGCGACCGCGTGAAGGACAAAGCCATGGGCGCCAACGTGCTCACCGCCGTGAAGCCCCAGCAGATGATGGTGAAAATTACCCACGACGAGTTGGCGGCGTTCATGGGCTCGCAGGCCCAGGACATTAACCTCAAAGGAAATCCCGCCGTGGTGCTGGTGGCCGGTCTCAACGGTTCCGGTAAAACCACCTTCTCCGGCAAGCTGGCCCTGCACATCAAGTCCAAGCGTGGCATGAAGGTGCTCCTGGCGGCCTGCGATACCTTCCGTCCGGCCGCTATCGACCAGTTAAAACTGCTGGGAGAAAGCATTTCCGTTCCGGTCTATACCGAAGAAGGGGAGAAAGACCCTATCAAAATTGCCAAGGCTGCCATTGCCAAGGCCCGGGCAGAGGGCTTCAGCGTGGTCATTGTGGATACCGCCGGCCGTCTGGCCGTGGACCAGCAGCTCATGGACGAGATTTCTGCCCTGCACCAGGCCGTCCAGCCCACGGAAACCCTCTTTGTGGTAGATGCCATGACCGGTCAGGATGCCGTGGAAACGGCCAAGGCCTTCAACGACCGCCTGGATTTTGACGGCGTGGTCCTCACCAAAATGGACGGCGATACCCGTGGCGGTGCCGCCCTCTCCATTAAGGCGGTAGTGGGTAAGCCCATCAAGTTTGTGAGCTCCGGTGAAAAGCTGGAGGCGCTGGATGTGTTCCATCCGGAGCGTATCGCAGACCGCATCCTGGGCATGGGAGACGTGGTTTCCCTGGTGGAAAAAGCGCAGGAACAGTACGACGAAAAACAGGCCCGCGAGCTTAAGAAAAAGCTGGCCAAAGACCAGTTCACCCTGTGGGACTTCTATCAGCAAATTCAGCAGGTGAAAAAGATGGGCAATATGAAAGAGCTGGCCTCCATGATTCCCGGTGTGGGCAAGGCCCTCAAGGATGTGGATATTCCGGACGATGCCTTCAAGAGCACGGAAGCCATCATCCTGTCTATGACCCCGTACGAGCGCGAGCATCCGGAGGCCATCAACGGCTCCCGCCGCAAGCGCATTGCGGACGGCTCCGGCACTTCCGTTCCGGATGTGAACAAGCTCCTCAAGCAGTTCGAGGGCACCCGCAAGCTCATGAAGGGCGTGGCCACGGGCTCACTGATGCAAAGAATGAAGGGATTCAGAGGCTGAATCCCTTCATTCTTTGCATGAAAACATCCACGTTACCCCCTCCCGAAACCCCTCCCCTCGGGGGAGGGACTTGGGGATTCAGCGTTTGAACAGTAGCGCCATATCCTGCTCCAGGGCAGGGCGGGCCAGTTTCTCAGGAATAAACTCCCATTTGCCGATGACGGCCGGATTGCCAATGACTTCCGGGTCGATAGAACCATTTTCCATGAGATAGTCGTACAGCAGGTTGCGGATTTCCGGGTAGCGGGCTACTACGCGCTCGTCAATCCGGTCGGTATCCACACCGGCTGCCTTCAGGTCTCCGCCGCCGCTGGCGCGGTAGGAGGTCATGGCTACGTTGTAGGTCTTTTCCGGCTGGAACGGGGTGCCATCGGCCATGGAGGTGATGACAATGCGGCTGCCAAAGGGCTTGGTGACATCCACCGTGTAGTTGATGCCGGCGGCGGAGTCAAAGTTGTAGGCCCGGTTGATAAACGACCAGCCGCGCTGCTGGGTGCGGGGATCGTCCCGGCTCTGGATCTTGAGCACGTGGTCTGTGGGCTTGGCGATGGTGCAAATCCAATTCTCGTAGGAGACTTCCAGGTATTTTTGGATTTCCGCGCCGGTCATCTTTACTACATAGAGCTGATTCTCAAACGGATAAATGGTAAACAGGTCGTTGAATACCAGCGTGCCGGCTTTTACGTGGCCGTTGTAGGTGAGGGGAGCGGCAAAGGAAATCTGGGCCGGTGCCTGCGAGAGGCACAGCGTGTGGATGAGGTTCATGTAGTCGCACATGCCTTTGTAGGCGTCGCGGGTGTAGAGCTCCGTATTCAGGATGCCCACTTCCTGGAGGGTGAAGTCGCGCACGGCTTCAAAATCCTTGCGGAAATACTCACGCATGGCGGGATCGGCCTTCTCTGCTTTCACGGGAATGAGGTCTGTCTCAAAGGATTTGCTCACAATTTTACCCTTCTCAACCTTCAGGTGCATCTTCCCGTGGGCCACATAGCGGCTGTGGCTGCCGGAGTTGAGCAGCGCACAACTGTCCCGCGTCTCAACGTAGGGCCTGTGGTCGTGGCCGCAGATGAGCCAGTCCACCCCTTTTACCAGGTTGAAGGCGTCCAGGGCCTCCGCTTCCAGGACCTTGCCGTCTCCCTGCCCGCAGGCAGAGTGCATGGCGGCTACAACTACATCCGGATGCTCCTTGGCGCGCACCTTGTCCACATCGGCCTGGGTAAGCTGGGCGATGGACACAAAGTGCATACCGCTCCAGAGTTCCTCGGAGAGCCAGGCCTTGATATTGGCGTTGTTATAGCCGATGACGGCAATCCTCAGTCCGGCTTTTTCCACCATCTTGTACAGCGGGAAATAGGGCTCCCCGTTGTCGTTGCGGATGGCATTGCCCGCCAGGAAAGGCGCGCCAACCCGCTTGAGGTCCGCCGCCACGCGGTCGTACACCTTGTGGCCGGTTTCAATGTCGTGGTTGCCCATGGCAACGGCGTCGTACTGCATGTATTCCAGCAGGCGCGGGAACAGGTGCGGCGTGAGCGTGTCGATATAGTTGAAGTAGTAGGGGGCGTTGTCCCCCTGGAGGCAGTCGCCGGCGTCTACCAGGAGGACATTCCCAAAGCCGTCGGCCGTACGGACACTGTCGATGTAATAGTTCATGGCAAAGAGCGACTTGCGCACCTTGCCGTCTACGTAGGTGGAGTCGAACCAGGTGCCGTGTACGTCGTTGGTAGAGAGCACCGTAAGGGTGTAATCGCCGTCTTTGAGCTTGTGCGTGCAAGACAGCAGAAGGCCCGAAAGAAGGGCTGCTGTAAGGAGAAAACGGGTTTTCATATGCGGTTAGTTTTAGCCCATGAGGGCGTCTATATCTGCGTGTTCGCCCACCAGCCAGAGGACGTCGCCGTCTTCCAGAGGGAGCTGGGCGTTGGGTACGTGGAGGCTGCCGTCCGGCTTTTCAATGCCGGCCACCAGGCAGTGATACTTGTCCCGGATGCCCGCCTGGACCAAGGTTTGCCCCAGGAAGGGGGAGGCGCTTTCTATCGGCAGGCGGCGGAGTACCATTTCTCCGGCGCTGAAATCTTCCGGGAGCTGGGTCTGTGCGGCCTTCAGGGATGCGCCAAAAGCCTCCAGGCCCTTATCCGTGCCAATCACCTGGATGTGGTCATGCGGGAAAATGCGGTCTGTCGCCTTGGGAATGTTGATGCGTTTGTTGCCGCGGAGGATAGACACCACGTGTACGCCGTAGTGCTGCCCGAAGGAGAGTTCCCGGAGCTGGGAGCCGGCCCATTCGACCTCTGCGGGGATGTCAAAATCGGCCAGGTGCAAGTCCTTGTCCAGGAGGCTGGACGCGTATTCCGGTTTTTTCTCTCCCAGGTATTCCGCCCGCTTTTCCCGCGAGTTCAGGTTGGTCATGAAGGTTTCCTCGATGCGGTGCGCGTAGCGTTTGGTCCAGCGGCTGAACAGCAGGAACACGATGAGCGCCAGCACAATGAGGGTGATTAGCAGCACCGAGATGTGGAACAGGCGGGCCAGCACGTAGAAGATGAAACCGGCGGCAATGGCAAAGCGCAACACCACGCTGGCAACGAGCGGCGCCCGGTTGGCGCGGTTCTCGTCCCACAGGCTGGAAAATTCCGCGCTCCGGTTCATCTTGACCATGATGCCCCTGAGGAAGGGGGCCATGGCTGCGATGATAAGGGCTGCGGTGGCCACGTGCGACCATACGCCGGGAATCCACTTCTCTGCCGCCGGCAGCAATACGGTGAATCCGATGATGCACACGGCGATGCAAAGGATGCCGTACAGCAGGACATTCCGGGCAATGGCGCCCAGATATTGTTTCCACAGGTTGTCCTTGCCGGCGCGGGGCTCTGCCGATGCCGCATAGTTGTCCAGCAGGGTTTTCACGCGCTCCGGCAGGTGCTTGACCTGGAATTCATACGCAGGCCCGGCCAGGCGGATCATGTAGGGCGTGAGGAAAATGGTAATGACCGATACGGCCACCACAATGGGGTAGAGGAAGTTACTGGTGACGCCCAGCGCCACGCCTAGCGAGGCAATGATGAAGGCAAACTCACCAATCTGGGTGAGCGAGAATCCGCACTGGACGGCCGTTTTAAGGGGCTGTCCGGAGAGCAGGACGCCGGTGGTTGCGAAGAAGGCCTGGCCCACGATGACCGTAAGGGTAATGACCACGATGGGCAGCCAGTACTGGGCAATCATGGCAGGGTCTACCATCATGCCCACCGACACGAAGAAGATGGCGCCAAACAGGTCCTTGACGGGTTTTACCAGGCGCTCAATATGTTCTGCCTCCAGCGTTTCCGACAGGATGGAGCCCATGATGAAGGCGCCGAATGCGGCGGAAAATCCGGTTTTGGCGGCAATCACCACCATCATGAAGCACAGGCCCAGCGACACCACCAGAAGGGTTTCGTCGTTCATGAGCGAGCGCGTCTTGCGGAGGATGAGCGGAATCAGGTAAATGCCCACCAGCAGCCACAGAATAAGGAAAAACACCAGTTTGAGGATGCTGCCCACCAGCTCTCCGCCTTCAAAGTTGGACGATACGGCTACGGTGGAAAGCACTACCATGAGCACCACGGCCAGGATGTCTTCCAGAATGAGGATGGACATGACCAGGCCGGCGAATTTCTTCTTGGCAAGGCCCAGGTCCTCAAAGGCTTTGTAGATGATGGTGGTGGAGCTCATGGAAATCATGCCGCCCAGGAACAGGGCGTCCATTTTGCTCCAGCCAAAGGCCGAGCCCACCGTGAAGCCCAGGAAGATCATGCCAAAAATGATGGTGAGGGCGGCGATAATGGCCGGCCCTCCCACCTTGACAATCTTTTTGAAGCTGAATTCCAGCCCTAACGCGAAGAGCAGGAAGATGACGCCGATGTCCGACCACACATGGATGCTGGCGGCATCCATGACGGAAGGCGTCAGGGTGAAATGGGGACTGGCAATGAAACCCGCCACAATGTAGCCCAGCACCAGCGGCTGTTTCAATTTCTTGAAAATCAGCGTCATGATGCCGGCGCAAATCAGAATGAGCGCCAGGTCTGCAATGAGCGGGGCCAGGGTATCCATTTACTTGGCGTAGGCGACGGAACGGGTTTCCCGGATAACGGTGATTTTCACCTGACCCGGGTAGGTCATTTCGTCCTGAATCTTTTGGGCGATGTCTCCGGAGAGGACCTCTGCGTCGTGGTCGCTCACTTGCTCTGCACCCACAATGACGCGGAGCTCGCGGCCGGCCTGGATGGCATAGGCCTTTGTGACGCCCGGATAGGAACCGGCCAGGTTCTCCATGCCGCGCAGGCGCTTGATGTAGCTCTCAATCACTTCCCGGCGGGCACCCGGACGGGCGCCGGAGATGGCGTCTCCAACCAGCACCAGGGGAGCGTAGAGGGAGGTCATTTCCGTTTCCTCGTGGTGCGCACCAATGGCGTTGCAGATTTCCGGCTTTTCCTTGTATTGCTCTGCGAGCTTCATACCCAGCAGGGCGTGCGGCAGTTCCGGCTCTTCTTCCGAAACCTTGCCAATGTCGTGCAGAAGACCGGCGCGCTTGGCAATTTTGGGGTTCAGACCCAGTTCGCTGGCCAGGATGGCGCAGATGTTGGCTACCTCGCGGGAGTGCTGCAGCAGGTTCTGGCCATAGGAGGAACGGTATTTCATGCGGCCGATCAGGCGCACCAGTTCCATGCTCAGGCCGTGGATGCCCAGGTCTATGCAGGTGCGTTTTCCGGTTTCCAGGATTTCTTCTTCCAGTTGCTTTTGGACTTTGGTCACCACTTCCTCGATGCGGGCGGGGTGGATGCGACCGTCTACAACCAACTGATGCAGGGCCAGGCGGGCTACCTCGCGGCGGACAGGATCGAAGGCGCTGAGCAGGATGGCGTCCGGAGTGTCGTCCACCACAATTTCTACGCCGGTAGCGGCCTCCAGGGCGCGGATGTTGCGGCCCTCGCGGCCAATGATGCGGCCTTTAATCTCGTCGCTTTCAATGGGGAAGGTGGTGACTGCATTCTCGATAGCGGTTTCCGTTGCGGTGCGCTGGATGGTATTGATGACAATGCGCTTGGCTTCCTTGGCGGCGTTCAGCCGGGCTTCGTCGATGGTGTCGTTGATGTAGGCCTGGGCCTCTGTGCGGGCCTCTGCCTTCATGCTTTCCATGAGCTGGGTTTTGGCCTCTTGGGCGCTCATGCCGGCGATGGCCTCAATCTGGCGGATCACCTGACCGCGGAGCTGCTCGTATTCCGCCTCGCGCTCTTTCATTTGCTCTTCCTGGGCCTTGGCGCTGGCCTTCTGGGCTTCCAGCTCCTTGTTTTTGCGGTCTGCCTCGCTGAGCTTCTGGTTCAGGTTGTTTTCCTTTTGCTTGATGCGGTTTTCCGCCTCACGAATCTGAGCGTTTTTCTCGTTCACCATTTTGTCGTGTTCGCTCTTGAGGGAGAGGTACTTTTCCTTGGCTTGGAGAATGCGTTCGTTCTTGATTTTTTCCCCTTCCAGTTCTGCTTTTTCCAGGATTTCATCGCGCTTTCCCTTGAGGATGGAACGGCGGATGAGTATGTACGCTGCCAGGGCAATGATTGCACCGGCGACCAATCCGATAAGTAAGCTTGTAATGTTCATAAAGTATATATTGTGTTGTTGTTTTTCAAAAAAAGCAGCCTCCTTTTGCAAGGAAACTGCTTGATAAAAGAGCCGTCAGCATCTAGTCAGAAAATCTTATGGGAATAAGATTTGGGAGCCGACCGGTTGCTGAGATCCCGCGTCCTGTGACCTGCACAGAATTCCATTACGGTAACAAGGGGCCTGTCATCCCCGGCCTGAGTCTACCCGGCGCGTTGAAACGTGTTGATTTCAGCTTTCGATGGGTGACGGCTATGCTTGTGAATCGTTGAGATAGCGTTCCAGCTCGCTGGCCAGTGCTTTTTCGTCCTGTTTGTGGCTGTCCAGGTCTTTCTGCAGCCCCAGGCGGAGGACGGTCTCGTTGAGGGCTATCATGGACAGCAGGTCGGAGACGTTTTTGCCGGGATGGCTGCGGGTGTAGGCGGCGAAGCGTTTATTGATGGTTTCTGCAGCCTCACGGTACAGCTGCTCCGCTTCCGGAGTACTGGCAGTGAGGTTGAAGATGCGACCGGCAATCTTTACGCTGATTTTTTGGTCCATACTACGCTTCCTCCAAGTAGGAGATGCATTTATCGATCTCCTTGATTAAAGTGTCCACCTTGGCTTTGGTTTCCGGGCTGGGGGAGCCGCCGGAGAAAGCCTGGGCAAGTTTTTTGGTTTCTATCTCGGATTCCAGTATATCAATCTGTTTCCTTAGGGCTTTCCCGGTTTCTTCACTCGCATGTAACTCCTGGCGGAGACGTTCATTCTCTGCCTTCTCAGCCTCATAGCGGGCAATCAGCTGTTCTATTTGTTTTCTAATATCTTCCAGCATGGCCGGTTTTAGCACTATTCATGCAAATATACAAAATTTCTTTCAAATTGTTAGCTCCCCGCACCCTTTTTTGCAAAACTTTATCCTTCACCGCTATTCCCCGCACTGTTTCCGCTCCTTCCACGCCCCGAGCGCCACAAATCCGTCCCTCCCCGTGGCGCTCGACCCTTCACACCCTCCTGTCATTTCAAGCGAGCGCAGCGAGTCGAGAAATCTCCCGCCGCCATCTTGACGGCTAACTCCTCCCTTTTACGGGCACTTCGGCCCGTAACGGTCGTCAAACACACGCCGTCATGCCCGGCTTCGCTCCGTCAGGCCTGATGACTAACGTCATCTGCCTTCCGTCTCTCATCCGTGCACCGCTCCCTCCGCCGGCCCACGCACATCCCCCGTTTCCGCCAATTCGCTCCGGCACTCACCCTTCCCAGACAGAACTGCTATTCCTTCTCTTCCATGAAGCGTTCGCCCTTGAGGTACTTGACACTTTCCATGGCAAAGTCGTAGCCCTTGGTGCCCGGTTTGGCTACCGCGAGATATTTTTCATACCACTCGAGCGCCTGCTTGCTGTCTTTCTTTTGCTCATAACAATAGGCAATGGTGGAAAGGGCGGAGATGAACTTGGGATTGTACCGATATGCTTCCTTGTAATGCTCGATGGCCTTGTCCCAGTAATTTTGATGCCGATAATAAGCCAAACCGTACTGCTGATGGATACGGGACATCATGGCCGGATCCGGCTGCATCATAGCCAAAGCCTTGTCCAGCCAAGGGATAACCTCCCCCTGAAAAGAACGGTAAGCTTCCATCTTCACAGCGGCGATGGAATAGGCCAGGTTCACGTCGGTGGAATCAATCTGCCAGGCAGCGACCAACTCCTCTTCGGCCTTGTAAATCACATTCGTATGCCAATAGCTCTGCCCCAGGTAATAATGGATGGGATAAGTTTCGTTGCCGATTTCCTCCTGGCGCCGGAAAACGCGGATGGCCGATTCATAATCGCCTTTCCGATAATAGGATAAGCCTTGCAGCGGCGCCACCAGCGTGTTGTCCGGATCTTCGGAGAGGTAGGCGCCCGTCAAGGAAATGGCTTCGTCGTATTCTTCCTTGCCGATTAGCACGTTCACAGCCTTGGCCACGACCGTCCCGTTCATCGGCCTCAGTGCCAGGGAGCGCCTGTAGTACCACAGGGCTGAATCGGCCTGTTCCAGTTGACGGAAGGAGTCTCCTATGAAAGAGAGCACGGCCGGAATGGAATCCAGCCTCAGCACCTCCCAACCGGCCTGGATGCTCTGCGGCCAGGCTTTGAGCCGGGAATATGTCTGCATCTGCCGGATTTTGTACAAGACATTGCCCGGGACACGGGAAGACAGCAGAAAGTAGGTTCCCGCCGCACTTTCATAATCCCCGCTCTGGAAATGGCAATCGGCCAGTTCGGCAAGGACCTCCTCGTCAAAAACGCCCGGTTTGACCCATGCCGACAGTTTCTCTATGGCCTCATCGGTCTTGTAGATGCTCTTGAGATAGCGAGCCTCTGCGATGACGCCCTTCCGGATGTCCAGAGAATCCGGCGCCTGCGCGTGGGTACAGAATAGACTGCCGAAGAGCAGGAGTCCTGTAAGTATGTGATGGATATGCATGTGCAATAAGTTGATTATGTCAGCGAATATAAAGATTTTCGCTGACACGGCGAAATAATTCCGCCGATAACCACCGGAGACATTGCCAACGCTGTTCTGTCTGGGAAGGGTGAGTGCCGGAGCGAATTGGCGGAAACGGGGGATGTGCGTGGGCCGGCGGAGGGAGCGGTGCACGGATGAGAGACGGAAGGCCGATGACGGCGTGTGTTTGACGACCGTTACGGGCCGAAGTGCCCGTAAAAGGGAGGAGTTAGCCGTCAAGCGACCGGTGCCGTCCCGTTTCCGACTGCTGAGCGGAGGCACCACCCTTCCAAGACAAAAAAGGGAATATTTTGAAGATGATGGTCGGTGTACGGATGGCGCAGGTCATATTTTGGGTGGGTGCCCTGCGCCGCTAAAACGCTCAGAATGGCGATTCGCGGCGCCGGTCAGTAGGCTAGAATCGGACTTGCGCCGCTCATGCTACTGACCTGTACCGGTTACCATACTGACCTGCGCCGCTCATGTTACTGACCTGTGCCAGTTAGCCTTAAAAACCGTTCCTGCTGGGAGATACCACCCAACAACCGCTGGTTACTAACAGTCTGATTATCAGTTATATCCTGAAAATCCTCGGCGCAAATAGAGCCGAGGATTATTAACAACTTATTGATTATCAGGTTGTTGCTAACCAGGGGGCGTGTCGCGAACCAGCGGGACGGGGCGTGTGGGGGCAAAAAAAAGGCGCCGCAGGTGGGGCGCCCTTGAGGATGCGACAAAGCGCGGGTTACAGCTGCGCAATGAGTTTTTTGAAGATGATGGTCATTTTGTCCGCGGCGGCGTCGGCGGCTTTGACGATGGCTTCGCCGTCCGTGACGTAGTCGTCATCGTCCGTGGCGCGGGCTACGTCCGTAATCACGGACATCCCGAAGACCGGAATGCCGGCGTGGCGGGCCACAATGACCTCCGGGGTGGTGCTCATGCCCACGGCATCTGCGCCGATGGTGCCAAAGTAGTGGTACTCTGCCGGGGTCTCATAGGACGGACCGGTGCAGGCTACGTATACGCCTTTCTGGAGCCGGATGCCCTCCTTGAAGGCAATCTTTTCCGCCTGCCGGATGAGGGAAGGATCGTACGGACGGGTCATGTCCGGGAACCGCGGGCCGAATTCCTCCAGGTTGGGGCCGATGAGCGGGTTAGGCAGCAGGTTGATATGGTCCTTGATAATCATGAGGTCTCCCACGTGGAAAGCCAGGTTGGTGCCGCCGGCGGCATTGGAAACGAAAAGATACTTGATGCCAATCACTTCCATTACGCGGATGGGCAGCACCACCAGGTTCATGCCGTACCCTTCATAATAATGGATGCGCCCCTGCATGGCGATGACCGTTTTGCCGGACAGCGTGCCCACAATGAAATTGCCTTTATGGCCGATGGCCGTGCTCACCGGGAAGCCGGGAATATCCTTATAGGGGATAACCAGCGGGTCCTCGATTTGGTCGGCCAGCTTGCCCAGGCCGCTTCCCAGGACAATGCCCACCAGGGGCTCCCGCCCATTCAGGCGGCCTTTTACATAGTCCGATGCCAGGTGAATTGTATCTGCGTAACTCATAATTTCTCAATCATTTTTGTGATTAAACGGGTCATTTTGCTTGCAGCGGCGTTGGCGGCAATCACCACGTCTTCACCGTCGTTCTCATAATCGTCTGCGTAGTCGTCGTGGGCTTCGTTGGTGATGACCGATATCCCAAACACCGGGATGCCGGCATGACGGGCCACGATAACCTCCGGAATGGTGCTCATGCCCACGGCGTCGCCGCCGATGGTGCGGAAATACTTGTACTCCGCCGGCGTCTCATAGGACGGGCCGGTGCCGCCCACATACACGCCTTTCTGCAGCTGGATGCCTTCTTCTGCGGCAATGCTGGAAGCCAGACGGATAAGGGCAGGGTCGTACGGGCGGGTCATGTCCAGGAAACGCGGACCAAAATCGTCAAAATTGGGGCCGATAAGCGGATTGGGCAGCAGGTTGATGTGGTCCCGGATAATCATGAGGTCTCCCACATGGAAGGCCAGGTTGGTGCCGCCGGCGGCGTTGGACACAAAGAGGCGTTTGATGCCGCAGCCAATCATGACGCGGATGGGCAGCACCACTTTGTCCATGCCGTAGCCCTCGTAATAGTGGATGCGGCCCTGCATGGCAATAACCATTTTCCCGCCCAGGGTGCCCACGATAAAATTCCCCTTATGCCCGGTTGCGGTGGAAACGGGGAAGCCGGGGAGTTCCCGGTAGGGGACGACAATAGGGTTTTCGATGGATTCTGCCAGGCTGCCAAGGCCGCTGCCCAGCACAATGCCAAGCTCCGGCTGACGGCCCTCAATGCGTTCTTTCAAGCGGGCAGTAATCCCATTGATGGTTTCTATTCTTGGATCCATAGTAGTGTGGTTAGATTTGTGACAAAACGCGGCGGGCGCCTTCCAGGATTTCTTCTTCTCCGGGAACGTGACGGTCCCGCATCACCCACTTGCCTTTTACCATGACCGACGAAATGACGTCGCTGTGGGCGGCGTACACAAGGTTGGCTTCCAATGAGCCCGGTGACAGGAAAGCGGTGTTGTTGAGGTCTACAAGGGAAAGGTCGGCCCAGGCGCCCTCGCGGATGACGCCGGTATCGATTCCCAGGGCCCTGGCCCCGTTGACCGTGGCGCAATCCATGAGCTCCTTCAGGGGCATGGCCGCCGGATTGTGACGCCAGGCCTTTTGCAGGAGGGCGGTGTTTTTCATGTGCTCCAGCATGTCCATGTTGTTGGCCGATGCCGCCCCGTCCGTGCCCAGGCACACGTTGGCACCGGCGTTCCGCAGCTCATTGTAGCGGAAACGGAAGCCGGAGGCCAGTTTGAGGTTGGAGTCTATATTGTGCACGCAGTTTACGTGGCGATCTCCCAGGATGCGGACATCGCTGTCCGACAGATGCAGGGCGTGGGCGGCGATGACATGCGGTCCCAGGATGCCCAGCTGCTCGAAGTATTCGGTGGGGGAGAGCCCGCCATGGGCATGGCGGCAGTCTTCGTCCTCTGCACGGGTCTCTGCCAGGTGCAGGTGCACCTTGAGGCCGTGGTCCAGGGCGAACTGGTTGGCCCAGAGGATGTTTTCCTGGCAAACCGTGTACACCGAGTGGATGGAGATGGCAAAGGACGTTTCCCCCTCCCAGTCCAGGGTGCGCTCATACAGGCGCAGGCAGGCCTCCCGCTGCTTGCGGGCCAGTTCCGGGTTGTGGGAATCCAGGAAGATGAACGACACCACGGGCCGCAGGCCCACGTCCAGGGCCGCCTGCCGGGCGTGCGGGGAGAACCAGTATTGGTCGTTGAAGGTGGTGGTGCCGGATTTGACCATTTCCAGGCAGGCCGCCTTGGTGCCCCAATAAATGAAATCGCGGTCCAGTCTGGCCTCGATTTTCCAGATATTATTGAGCCAGTCGTATAGTGACAGGTCCTCGTGGATGCCGCGCAGCAGAATCATGGCGGCGTGGGTGTGCATATTGATGAAGCCGGGAATAACGGCATAGCCGGTGCCATCCACCACATCCGTGCCGGGGAGCTGTTCCGTAGCAGGGCCGATATGGCTGATGCGACCATCATCCCCAATGAGGATGTCCGTGCGCCGGTTTTGGTGCAATATGTTCTTTAGGAGAATCATGCGGTTTTGGACGGGTTCGAAAAAACCGGCAGGGCGTGCCGGTTTCTAACATTAGAACTCTTCTTCCGATGATTCCTGCTCCTCACGGGAGGGATACTGGCGGATGGGCTGGTCGTGTAATAGGTCGTGCAGAATATAACGCACGGCATCCTGCAGCCCCTCCTGGAATTTCTCGAAGTCTTCTTTATAGAGGAAAATCTTGTGTTTGTCGTAGGTAAAGGAACCATCTCTTTCCTGGCGCCGCTTGCTCTCCGTTATGGTGAGATAGAAGTCGTTGTTGCCTTTGGTGGTTTTTACGTCAAAGAAGTACGTCCTTTTACCGGCACGAACCGGCTTGGAGTATACATCCTCGGAATTTCTCTCCTGAGCGTGGGAACGCTCGTAATCTTCACTGTACATACCTTTGTTCGTTTTTATGTTTTCTGCTTACAAATGTAGGGATTTTTATTAAAAAACACTAACTTTGCCTGAAATTTATTTGACATCATGCTAAATCGCCGCATCCTTAGAATCAAGGCCTTCAAGGTCCTGTACGCATACGCGGAAAATCCGGACCTTTCGTTGAAAGAGGCGCTCGGCAGCCTTGAAGCCTCCTGTGAGGCCACACGCGACCTTTATCTGTACATGCTGGAGGTCATTGAGGCCCTCACGCAGGAAGCCGCCCGCCGTACGGAAGCGGCCCGCACCAAGTTCAATCCCACCCAGGAGGAACTTCATCCCAACCTCAAATTTGTCCGTAACGGCATAGCCGCCCTGCTGGAGCAGGATCCGGATTTTCAGAAACTCATGGAAAAGAAGAAGTTGTCCTGGGAGCAGAACGACGCCTTCGTGCATACCCTCTACGAGAATCTGAAAACCCGCCCGTACTATCAGGCATACATGCAGGAGCCGGAGCAGTCCCTGGCCGGAGACGCCGCCCTCTGGAAGCAGGTATTCCAAACAGAGTTTGAGGACGACGAGACCCTCTGGGCCATCCTGGAGGACCAGTCCATCCACTGGGCAGACGACCTCCCGTATGTGCTGGGCTGCGTCATCCGTTCCCTGGAAGAGATGGGACGCACGGGCCGGTGGAGTTACCCTCCGCTGTACCAGGCGGACGCCCACGATTTTATCCGCTCTCTTATCACCGCCGCTTACGGCCGCTATGCGGAATACTATGACCTCATTGCCGGCTCGGTTTCCAAGTGGGACCAGGACCGCCTGTATACCACGGATATCGTCCTTATTGGTATGGGCCTCGCAGAGGCGGAGACCTGCCCGGACATTCCGCTCAGGGTCACCATCAACGAATACGTAGAAATTTCCAAATATTATTCAACGCCCAAGAGCCGCGGTTTTGTGAACGGTCTGCTGGACCGCCTCATCAAGGACCGCATGGCCAAAGGCATAATTAACAAAACTGTATGAAGCTATTGTACACCCTCCTTCTGATGGGGCCCGCCGCCGCTCCCGCGGATGGCGCCGCCCAGCAGCCCAGCGCCTGGCCCACCATCCTCATGTTCGGCGCCATCATCCTGGTGATGTGGCTGTTCATGATTCGTCCCCAGCGCAAGCAGCAGAAGGAAATGCAGGAATTCCGCAATTCCCTCAAGAAAGGCGACAAAGTGGTCACCGTGGGCGGCATCTATGGAGAAATCGTGGAAGTGAACGAAAAGACCGTTCTCATTCGTGTAGACGGTGACGTGAAACTTCGCGTGGACAAACAGGGCCTGGTGAAGGACTATTCCGACGCCGAACAAAAGTAAGGCCATGTCCCTGAAAGACAGCATCAGGGCCAGGGTGAAAAGTTGGAACGGGGAAGGGGTCATCATGATTCTTTCCCTTGTTCTGGCTGTACTTATATGGGTGCTGACCAATCTTTCAAAAGACTATTCGGGCACCATCAGCGTGCCCGTTGTGGCCCAGTGCAATATTGACGGGCACGGCATGGAGTCCACCAACACCGTGGTGGTGAGCGCCCGCTGCCGCACGGACGGATTCCGCCTCCTGCGGGAACGCAGCCGCAAGGAGCGCGACGTCGTGGTGGTCCCCTTCGACCGGGCCGACCTCCGCAATACGGCGCCCCATACCTATTGCCTTATCGGCAGCACCATCAACTCCTACGTGAACGAGTTTTTCGGGGAAGGGGCGCAGGTGGAGGCCTTTATTTCGGATACCCTCAAATTTATTTTCCCCGCAGAGAACCACAAACGAGTGCCCGTAGAGGTGCATAAGAGCGTGGTGTGCCGTTCCCAGTACATGCCCAGCGGCCCGTTCCGCGTTACGCCGGATTCCGTGACCGTATATGGCGACGATGCGCACCTGGAGGCCGTGGAAAAGGTGGTAGCCTCCCGTTTGCTGTTATCGGACGTTCACGAGTCCCAGCACGGGGTGCTTCGCCTCTCGCCCATCAAGGGTGTGCGGCTCTCCACGGAGGAGGTCAGTTTTGAACTGCCCGTCTCCCGTTTCGTGGAGCTTCGTACAACGGTTCCCATCGAAGTGTGGAATGCGCCTGCCGGGCATGAGATTCAAGTGTATCCGCCTACTGCCCAGGTGGTTATGCGCTGCGCCTTCCCGCTGGCCAAAGACCCTGTCGCCGCTTTCAAACTGTATGTGGACTGGAAGGACTTCAACGCCTCCCTCACCGGTCGTTGCGCCGCCCGCACCCTCCGGCTTCCTGCCGGCGTACTGGAATATCGGGTGGAGCCGGAAGTGTTTGACTGCGTGGAACTTCGCTGATGGAAACCATCATCTTAACCGGCCTTATCGGCAGCGGTAAATCCGCTGTGAGCGCCCTGCTTGGAGAGCGGGGCATTCCTGTCTATGATTCGGACGCCCGCACCAAGGCTCTTTATGATGAGAACCCGACGCTGGTTCCGGCCTTGGAAAAGATGCTGGGAATCCCGCTCCGTACCGCTGGCGGGAAACTGGACCGGAAGGCCCTGGCCGCCGTCATATTTACCGATGCCGCGGCCCGCGAACAGGTGGAGGCCGTGGTCTATCCCGCCGTGCTGGAGGACTTCCTCCGTTGGCGGGAAGCGCATGTCCACGCCCCCTTTGTGGCGATAGAATCGGCCGTTATTCTTTTCAAACCCATTTTTAACGGGCTGGCAGACAAAGTGGTGCTGGTGACGGCGCCGCGGGAAGTCCGCCTGCAGCGGGTGATGGCCCGTGACGGCCTGGGGGCGGAAGAGGTGCTGCGGCGGATGGACGCACAGCAGCTGCCCCGGGAGGGCATCAGCGCGGTCATTGTCAACGACGGAACACCAGAGCAGCTCCGCGCGGCCGTAGACGCCGTGTTTTTTCCAAAAAAATGACTATATTTGTAAGATTTTGAAACCAAGCTATATCATGAAAACCGATCTCGCAAAAACCCTTTCTATCCGTGGTCAGCACGGACTGTTCAATTATATCGCCCAGTCGCGCACCGGCGCCATCGTAGAGGCCCTTTCCGATAAAAAGCGCGCCAACTTTGCCGCCAACGCCGGCATCACCACCCTGGAAGACATCTCCATCTATACGGAGGAAGGGGAAGTGAAGCTCTCGGAGGTATTCACCAAACTGCACGAGGTTCTGGGTGAGCAGGACGCTCCGTCGGCAAAGGCTGCCGATGCAGAGCTCAAGGCGCTGTTTGCCAAGGCCCTGCCCAACTACGACGCCAGCCGCTTCTATGTGTCCCACATGAAGAAAGTGGTGGAGTGGTATAATGAACTCAAGAAGTACGCTTCGCTGGAATTCATGACCGACGAAGACCGCGAGGCTACCGCTAAGGAGGAGGCCTAAATGCCTACCTTGCAGGTTATTACGCTGGGGTGCTCCAAGAATACCGTAGATACGGAGCATCTGCTGTTCCAGGTCCGGCACGCCTATGAGCTGGTCCCGGAGTCGGAATCCCGTCCGGTCGATGTACTCCTGGTGAATACCTGCGGTTTTATCGGCGATGCCAAGGAGCAAAGCATCCAGACCATCCTGGCCTGCGTAGCGCGCAAAAAGGCCGGGGAAGTGGGGCGCCTCATCGTTTTTGGCTGCCTGTCCCAGCGGTACGCTTCCGAGCTTCCGTCCCTCATTCCGGAGGTGGACGGCTGGTTCGGTGCGCGGGACCTGGCTCCGCTGGTGGAGGCCCTGGGCTGCCAATACAAGGCCGGGGAGTCCTATCGGAGGGTCCTGACGGAAGGAAACAAGCCCTACGCCTATTTCAAGATTTCCGAGGGCTGCAACCGGCGCTGCTCCTACTGCGCCATTCCGTTTATCCGCGGCGCCCATCGTTCCGTGCCCATGGAAGAGCTGGTGGAAGAAGCCAAGGAACTGGCCGCCCGGGGAATCCGGGAGCTCATTATCATCGCCCAGGATACCACCTATTACGGCCTGGACCTGTACGGACGGCGTGCGCTCGCGGAGCTGCTTCGCAAGCTTTCCTATGTGGACGGCATCGAGTGGCTGCGCATCCACTATTCCTATCCGGCCGATTTTCCGGAGGATGTCCTTGAGGAGATGGCCCGCAATCCCAAGGTGTGCAAATACATGGACATCCCGCTCCAGCACGTGAGCGACCGGGTGCTGGACAAGATGCATCGGCACGTAGATGGCGCCTGGACACGGGAACTCATCCGCCGCATGCGGGAAAAGGTGCCGGGCGTTGCCATCCGTACCACGCTGATCGTCGGACATCCCGGCGAACGGCAGGCCGATTTTGACGAGCTGCTCGCTTTTGTGCAGGAAGCCCGCTTTCAGCGTATGGGCGCCTTCACCTATTCGGAGGAAGAAGGAACCTATGGCGCGGAGCATTATCGGGACAGCATATCGGCCAAAGTGAAACAAAAGCGGCTGGACATGCTCATGGAAGCGCAGCGTGGCATTTCTCTTGCATATAACCAGTCCCGGATCGGCACCGAGGTCCGTGTCCTGGTGGATGACTTCGTGGAAGGCACCCTGGTGTGCCGGAGCGAGTTCGAAAGCCCGGAAGTGGACGGCGAAATCCTGGTGAAATACACCCCGGAGGCCTTTGACGGTGTGGAACCGTATTCCCTGGTGGGTGAATTCCTTCAGGTGCGCATTACCGGAGCCGACGAATATGACCTTACAGCACAAGTGATATGAAACATTCCTGGATTTTAGCGGCAGTTTTGCTCACCGCGGCCTGCTCTCCGCAGGTGTATCCGCTGTACATGGACGTGCGGAATCCTTCTTCTTCCGGCCTTAACCTGGCGCGGAAGGAAATTTCCATCGTGTATCGGGACGGAACTAATCAGGTAGATTCCCTGTTCGACCGCCAGGCGGCATCGTCCATGGCCCGCAGCCTGGAAGGAGACTATTTCGGCGGGGAGGAGAAGGTGGGTATTTACCGCCTGCCGGAGTTGGACAGCATGTCGGTGGAGCTGATGCATTCGCTGGTGATGGATACCGGCGGGGATGTGGTGTTTGTCCTTAAAACCAATCTGGGCATCCCTGCACCGGAGACCAATCAGGTGGTAAAGGATGCCACATCTGTCGATTCCGCCTTTGTGTGCCCTGTAGCCGTGCCGGTGAAAACCCACCTGGATGTGTACGACAGCATGGGGCAGGACAAGGTGCATTCCTACAACGGCTCCGCCGTGCTCCGGACGCGGGTGTTCAACAATGGCCTGCTCACGCAGGAAGCCCTGGGAGAGAAAGCCCTGCGCAGCCTGGGAGCGGAGGCAGAAGTTGTGGGAGAGCGCATCAGCCGGCGTTTCCTCTCCACCTGGATCAAGGAAGCCTTCAGCTTCTATTATTTTGACATGGGGTCCGATCCCTGGATCGATGGCATCCTGCAAGTGATGGACGGCAAATTTGCCGCTGCTGTGGACTGCTGGACCAAACTGGTTAAACGGGGCGATGCCACCCACCGTGCCTGCGCCTGCTACAACATTGCCCAGGCTTTCTATCTGATGGAAGACTACGAGCTCAGTCAGCGCTGGCTAAAAGAGGCCGAAAAACTGGAGAATGTGTCGCTGGCTCCGGGCCTTCAAAAAAGGCTGGATGCTCACTTGGAAAAGCGGTAGAAAATTATTAATTTTGCAGGATAGAAATTACAATTAATTCTAGATATTTTTATGTCAAGCATCGATCTTAAAAAGTACGGTATCAAGGGTGTTAAGGAAATCCTCTACAACCCCACGTACGAAGTCCTCTACAATGAGGAGACCAAACCCGGTCTGGAGGGTTTCGATAAAGGTCAGGTGACCGAACTGGGCGCCATCAACGTAATGACTGGCGTTTACACCGGCCGCTCTCCCAAAGACAAGTACATCGTGTACGACAACACCACCAAGGAAGGCAAACCCGGTGAAATCTGGTGGACCACGGAAGAGTACCCCAACGACAACCACAAAATGTCCGTTACCACCTGGAAGGCGGTTAAGAAACTCGCTCAGCAGCAGCTCAGCGGCAAGCGCCTCTTTGTGGTGGACGGTTTCTGCGGCACCCACGCAGACACCCGCATGAAAGTTCGCTTCATCATGGAGGTTGCCTGGCAGGCCCATTTTGTAACCAACATGTTCATCCGTCCCAAGAACCAGAAAGAGTTTGACCAGGAGCCGGACTTCGTGGTATACTGCGCCGCCAAGGCCAAGGTAGAGAACTACAAGGAGCTGGGTCTCCGCAGTGAGACTTGCGTTGCCTTCAACGTCACCTCCCGTGAGCAGGTTATCCTGAACACCTGGTACGGCGGTGAAATGAAGAAAGGTATGTTCTCCATGATGAACTACTACCTTCCCCTGAAGGGCATCGCCGCCATGCACTGCTCCGCCAACACGGACATGAACGGTGAAAACACCGCCATCTTCTTCGGCCTCTCCGGTACCGGTAAAACCACCCTCTCCACGGATCCCAAGCGCCTGCTTATCGGTGACGATGAACACGGCTGGGACAACAAGGGCGTGTTCAACTTCGAGGGCGGCTGCTACGCCAAGGTGATCAAGCTGGACAAAGAGTCCGAGCCGGATATCTACAACGCCATCCGCCGGGACGCTCTCCTGGAGAACGTAACCGTGGACGCTAACGGCAAGATCGACTTCAACGACAAGTCCGTCACCGAGAACACCCGCGTGAGCTATCCTATCTACCACATCGAGAAAATCGTGCGTCCGGACAGCCACGGCCCCGCAGCCAAGCAGGTGATCTTCCTGAGCGCCGATGCCTTTGGCGTACTGCCTCCGGTGTCCATCCTCACCCCGGAACAGACCAAATACTACTTCCTCTCCGGTTTCACCGCCAAGCTGGCCGGTACTGAGCGCGGCATCACTGAGCCCACTCCTACCTTCAGCGCCTGCTTCGGCCAGGCTTTCCTGGAACTGCACCCTACCAAGTACGCAGAGGAACTGGTGAAGAAGATGAAAAAGAGCGGTGCCAAGGCTTACCTCGTGAACACCGGCTGGAACGGTACCGGCAAGCGTATCTCCATCCGCGACACTCGTGGCATCATTGACGCCATCCTGAGCGGTGCCATCGACAAGGCTCCTACCAAGCAGATTCCTTTCTTCGACTTCAAGGTTCCTACCAAACTGGAAGGCGTAGACACCGGCATCCTGGATCCTCGCGACACCTATGCCAAGCCGGAAGAGTGGGAAGTGAAGGCCAAGGACCTCGCCGGCCGCTTCATCAAGAACTTCCACAAGTATGAGTCCAACAAGGCCGGTAAGGCCCTGGTAAAGGCTGGTCCTCAGCTCTAGCCTGGAATACAAAGCGCTCGCAGTCAGCGCTTTACACAAATGGACGGGTATCGAACTGATACCCGTCCATTGTTATAGTTGTTTGTAAATCAGCTAGTTCTGCTTCATGCGCAAGAGGTTGAGGCCGTCGTAGAAGACGGGGTAGGAGAAGAGCGTGCAGATCAAAAGGGAAAGCGTCCAGGTCCAGGGAAGGATAAAGCCCCAAATGATGCCCCAGATAAGGAGGGTAAGGGGGAGCAGCAGGACAAGGCTCGCACAGCGGATGCTGTTGCACCAGGCTTTGTCTTTCATCTTGTGGCAGAGGACTTCTGCCGTGCCCCAGATAGGAAGGGTGAGGAGGGCGGCCAGGGGCCAAAGCAAAAACAGCAGGGGAGAGGGCTTTTCTGCTGCGGGCCCTTCCGGAGCCACCATAGCAGCCATGTGCGTCTCAATATGCGTACGCAGTTCCTGCAGCAGCTGGGCTTCCGTAAGCCCTTCGTGTTCCCGGACAAATGCGTTAATATCCAGGGGCTTCCCATAGCGCACTTCGCAGGCGCCACGGAAATGGTAAAAGTCGCTGTAGTTGATGCCCGTTGGCACCACCCAGGTCTGGCGCTCTTGTGCGCTGTGGAGGGCAATCCGTGCAATGCCTTTCTTGATGGGTTGCAGGGTGCGCCCGGGATGGTGCGTCCCTTCTGCAAACAGGCAGAACGGCACCTCGTGCGCCAGGACATCGTCAATCTGCCCGAAGGTGGCGTAGTTCTCACTCACATGCTCCAGGCCGTCCCGCTGACGGACCATGGGCAGGATGCGCAGAAAATGGAGGATCCGGGCTACGGCCGGGCGGCGGAATAAATCGGCACGGGCGCCGAATACGGTTGCATCCTTGCGGCCGGCAAGCATGACCAGCGCATCCATGAGCGTATTGGTGTGGTTGGGGGCCAGGATAAGCGCCCCCTCGGAGGGAAGGTCCGCTCCCCGGTAACGAAGGTGCCGGTAGCTTTGCCGGGTGCACCAGTCTACATACAGGCGCCCGAGGCTGTAGAGGCGGTTCTGTTGCCAAATCTTAGACATCGGCCCGTCTGGTTAGGTTGAAGATGGTGGCGACGGTGAGGCCGGAGATGATGTGCCAGATGCCCCACCAGGCGGTGATGACCAGCATGCCGCCATGGGGCGGGAAGCCTGCGAAGAGGCTGGTTCCCAGCATAAGCGCAAGGCCCAGGCCGCTGTTCTGGATGCCCGTTTCGATGGTGAGCGTGCGACGGTCGCGGAAGGGAACCCGGAAGGCCGATGCCACACCAAACCCGATGCCCAGCGCCAGTGCGTTGTGAATGAGCACCACCAGGAAGATGTAGCGGATGCACTTGAGGAAGGCATCGATGTTGCTGCCGAACGACAGCACCACCATGGCAATGAAAATCACAATGGAGAGCCACTGCAGGGGTTTTTTGAGCGCGGCTGCCACCTTGGGCAGATAGTGGCTGGTGAGAATACCCAGTACCAGCGGAATACCCAGAAGGATAAAGATGGTCTTGAACACATCCCACAGGGGAATTACCAGCGTGGGAATCTCGGCCGATACGGCTGCCGAATGCAGGTATATCGACCCCCAGGCCCAAAAGTTAAAGGGCGTGAGTACCACGGCCAGTGCGGTGGAAATGGCGGTGAGCGAGACAGACAGCTCTACATTGGCCTTGGCCAGCGAACTCATGAAATTGGAGATGTTGCCTCCGGGACAGGAGGCAACCAGAATCATGCCAAGGCCCATCATGGGGGAAATCCATCCGGTGAGCGCAATGGCCAGCAGACAGGTGAAGGCAGGCAAGAGCACCAGCTGGCACAGGATGCCCAGCAGCACGCTCTTGGGCTTTTTGAACACCTCTACGAAGATGGCGGGCTTGATGCCCAGCGAAACGCCGTACATGACCAGCGCCAGAATAATGTTGATGGTGTTCATGCCTCCGGCGTTGAGGCTCACCTGAATGCTGTCGATGCTCTGGATAACTTCCTGGGTCATAAAAGCTTAGTAATTGAATTGGAATTCGTCCACGTAAATAACCGACTTGCTGCTGCCGGTGAAGAACTCGCCCAGGCGGCTGGCCAGGACGGCAATGAACAGGTAGCCGGGCTCCTGGTCGTTGACATATTTCAGGTCGATGGTAAAGGGAATGTACCCGCCTGTGTCCTTATCCAGAACAAGGGAACCATAGGCCACAATATCCGGGTCTTTCTGGGCCGGGGTACTGGGACCGTCGGTGGACAGGAAGTGGCGCGCCTGCTTCCAGCTATAGAGGGCAATCTCTATCTGGCCTTTGTCCAGTTTGCCTTTCTGGTCCTTGTACGGTGCTTTGGCGGCGTCAATTTTTCCGGGCTGGTAATGCACATAACCGGACAGGCTTTTGGGACGTCCTTTGAAGGGCGTTCCGTGGTACATCTCCGCTCCGGACATGCCGATGATTTTGACAAATTTACCCGTGTACAGGTTGCCGGTGGCAAAGGTGCCCATAATGGAACGGCTGCTCACTTTGGCCGCGGCCTTGCCTTTCCCTTTAACGGCCACATGCTCGTATTCCGGGACGGTGGTGTTGATGCCCAGGAAGCTGGTGCCGTGGTTCACGGTGCCCCAGACTTTCTGTTTGTCGGAGGCGTTTTCCGGGAACAGGTCCCAGGCGCCTTTGGACTTGCTCCAGGTGTCAAAAGAGAAGTTGTACACTTGCTCCTGGGCCATCAGGGCGCTGGGAAGAAGGATGAGGAGGGCGGTTAGTAATTTTTTCATAATGATTCGATAATAAGTCCGTCATAGGCGGGCTGCACATCCGAGCGGATGTCCATTTCCTTACAACGGGTCTTTAGTTCTTTACAGAATAGGGGATGGGAGGGAAACGCGTGCGAAAGATGCGTTAGCCAAGTGTGTCTGGCGCCAATCTTATCGGCCAGCCGCAACGCCTCTTCCAGCGAGAAATGGGAGTGGTGCGGGTGGTAGCTCACGGTGTTAAGCGTCACATGCTCAAGTCCTTGCAGTTTGGAAAGCTCGCTCTCCGGCAGGGTGCTCATATCGGTGATATAGGCAATGTTCCCAAAACGGAAGCCCAGTACCGGCATCTGCCCGTGGATGCCCCGGATGGGAATGACGTTGGGGCGCTCGTGCGGGGCTTCTGTCACGGCATTGTCCGAGGGTTTGAGGCTTCCGTCCGGCTGGCGGTAAAAATAGCCGATGTCGTGCACCCATTCCAGGTCGCCGGTGCCTTCCAGCGAGTCCACGCGGAAGGGGCGCTCGTCAATCCGGTGCACATGCCACTCCGGTGCGCCGGGATATTTGTGCTCCTCAAAAGCATAGGAATACTCCACGCGCAGCGACTGCAGCACCCGCTCTTCGCAGAAAATCTCCACGGCTTTTTTGTCGATGTAATTGAACGAGCGAACGTCGTCCAGGCCGCCCGTATGGTCTTTGTGGTTGTGCGTAAGGAGGATGGCGTCCAGGTGCGAAATGCCGTGCGCAAGCATCTGGGAACGGAAATCCGGGCCTGCATCTACCAGGATGTTGAGACCGTCGTGCTCTACGAACGCGGCCGAGCGGAAGCGTTTGTCCCGCGGGTCTGCGCTTTTGCACACCGCGCACTGGCAGCCGATGATGGGGACGCCCTGTGAAGTCCCGGTCCCAAGGAAAGTGAGCCTGGTCATAGTACAATGTCCTCCAATTGGTTTACGCGGGCGGCATCAAAAGGCCGCTCTACGCGAATGTAGTTCCCGGTATAGCCGCCCATAAGACCTCCTTTCTCGGACGATTCCCACAGCACGGTCTCGTGCATTCCCGCGTGTTCCCGGACAAAGGCGGTGTGGAGTTCCTCGCAAAGGGCCTCCAGCCGTGCTACGCGTTCCGTCTTGATGCGGTCCTGCACCTGGTCTTTCCACTCCGCCGCCCGCGTTCCGGGCCGGCGGGAGTAGGGAAAAACGTGGATAAAGGCCGGCCGGATGCGCTCTTTCAAGAAGGTATAGGTCTCCTGGAATAATTCTTCCGTTTCTCCGGGCAGCCCCACAATCACGTCAATCCCAAAGAAGACACGGGGCTCCCCGGGCCGTTCCATTGCCTGGCGGATGTAGTCGATGCGGGAGGCGAAGAGGGCGGTGTCGTAGCGTCGACCTACGCGCTTTAGCAAGGTGTCGCTGCCGCTTTGCAGCGGAATGTGGAAATGCCGCTGGAACTTGGTTCCGGAGGCAATCCAGTCCACGATTTCGGGGGTAATGAGATTGGGTTCGATGGAAGAAATCCGGTAGCGCTCAATGCCTTCCACCTTGTTCAGCGCTTTGAGCAGGTCCAGGAAGCTTTCTCCGCTGGTGCGGCCGAAGTCTCCGGTGTTCACGCCCGTCAGGACCACCTCTTTGACCCCCTCCGCCGCAATGTCGCGGGCCATTTTCACCACCTCGCAGATGGGAATGTTCCGGCTGCGCCCACGGGCAAACGGCACCGTGCAGTACGCGCAGAAGTTGTCGCAGCCGTCCTGTACCTTCAAAAACGCCCGCGTCCGTTCCTCTCCGGAACTGTAGGCACCAAAAGTAGCGTTCCCGAAGGTGGAAGAGGTGTTGTCTCCCGAATCTGTGGCCACCCTCGGCCGCATAAGAGGGAGGGGCCCGGCGCCAGTGCTCGGAGAGCGCTGCTGCGAATGGGAGGGGTCGCGGAGCGACGATTCGGGAGACAATACCTCTGTAACCGTAGGGACGATGGACGATTTTTCATTGGCACCGAAGACCCGCCAGACTCCGTCCAGGGCCAGAAGCTGCTCCTTGCGGAGCTCTGCGTAGCAGCCGGTGACCACAATCCGGGCCTGTGGGGCGGTCTTGTGTGCCCGGCGAATCAGGTTGCGGGATTTCTTCTCCGCCGTCTCCGTAACGGCGCAGGTGTTGATCAGGTATACATCGGCCACATCGGTCCAGGGGACCACCTCCCAGCCGGCGGCCATCAAGCCGCGCTCGTAGGTGGCTGTTTCTGCATAGTTGAGTTTGCAGCCTAAGGTATTGAAAGCAATCTTCATAGATTCTTCGCTTCGCTCAGAATGACAAATACGCACGGCCGTTTGCCGATGGTGACAGGGGAGGCCTTCCATTGGGCGACGGTCCGGGTGCGGATAAACTGGTCTTCGCAGGTGAGGTTGGCGGCCACACATAGCCGCGTGTTGCCGCTCAGGCACTGGAGCATATCGGCAAAGAGGGAGTCGTTCCGGTAGGGCGTTTCAATGAGGATTTGACTCTGACGGGCGGCTGCGGAACGCTTTTCCAAGGCCTTTAAGGCGGTGCGGCGCTCTTCCGTTTTGGCCGGGATGTAGCCCACGAAGGCAAACGACTGGCCGTTGAGGCCGGAGGCCATCAGGGCCATCATCAGGGACGACGGGCCCACCAGGGGAACGACCTCGATACCGTGCCGGTGACACAGCGCTACCAGCAGGGCGCCGGGATCGGCCACGGCGGGGAGGCCGGCTTCCGAGAGAAGCCCCACCGAGGTGCCGTCCTCGAACAGGTGAAGATACTTCTCGACTTCCGAGGGGGCCGTGTGCTCATTGAGCTCGTGGAATTCCAGCTCCCCGATGTGCCCCTTGAGGCCGGCGGCGGACAGGAACCGCCGCGCCGTGCGGGTCTCTTCCACTACAAATCGGTGCAGGGTGGGGAGCAGGGCAAAAACGGGTGCGGGAAGCACGGCTTCCGGTGCTCCGTCTCCCAGCGGGGTGGGAATAAGGTATAATTTTCCGTAGGTCATTTTTTATCGTCTTCTTCTTCCTGTTGCTGAATTTTTCCGTCTTCGCGTACGGAGTACACATGGTGTTGTCCCACTTCCAGCATATCCTGCGACATGAGGGCCTCGCGTTTCTTCTGCCCCATAAAGAGGGTGCGCAGGAAGGCCCAGAAGGAATTGAAGTCCCGCTGGTAGGAGAAGCCCACCCCGTGCCGCTGGCTGTTGTCCAGGTACGAGGTGTATTGGTCGGCCGAGTGGGAGAACGCCTTGACGCGGATGGAGCCGCTCCGGTTCAGTTTAACCTCTATGTCAATGTCGCCCACGACCTCGTTGGTGGAGGTGCCGTCAATCTGCTTCTTGTTGCCCACCGTTCCGTTCACGATGACGCGGTTGTTGAACAGCTGCGTGCTCAGGGCCACATCGAAGATATTGCTGCCCGCCTGGGTGGTCTGGTAGTTCAGGCCCATGTCCAGCGGGATGTTCAGTTTCTGGAAAATGTTGTTGATTTGGCCCGACATGATGCTGGATACATTGGAGAACAGCACATTGGAACCGCCGGCGGTGGTGATGCCGGATTCTTCGCTGGGCAGGAAGTTGCTGGCGATGAGCAGGTAAATGAACTGCTTCTGCACCTTGTCCACCGTGTTCAGGGCTGCATCCACCTGTGCCTGTGTGGCGGGGTTCAGGTCCGGGATGTCAATGCTGAAATTCATCTCCGGATTGCTCAGCCGGCCGGTGATGGTGATGCCGCAGTTCACGGTGCGGCGGTTGCCGGCACTGCCATCGGCCAGTAAGTTGGACAGGCTGGCTTTGGTGGTGTACAGGCCATGCACGTTGAGGTCCGTATTCATGACGTCGCCGTTGAAGCGGATGGTGCTGCCGTCCTGGATGGTGAATTTGCGGGTGACCAGGTTCATGGCCGAGAACAGGAACGTTCCCTGCGAGATGGCATAGTCTCCGTTGAGGGAGAAGGTGCCCTGCGAGAGCCGGCTGTCAATGTCGATGATGCCGCTTCCGCGGGCGTTCAGGGAGGACTCGGCATCTACATCGACCGTCAGTTGCATCTGCTCGGTGGCGCGGATGCGGAGTTTGAGCTGGAGGTCGCTCTGGGCCTGTTCCTGGGTATGGGCGGCCATCATGACCTCATAAGGGTCGCGGTCGCTCTCCTCGGGCGCCAGGCGGAAGCGGAGCATTTCCCTGGAGCGGTCTTCGGCGCTTCCGTCCAGGGAGATATGCATGTCGCCGCTGCGGGTGGTGGTGGCGTTTACATCCAGCAGGATTCGGCTCAGCGGGCCGGTAATGGAGGCTGTGCCGCTGGCGGTAGCGGTTCCGTATAGGAGCGGATTCATGCCGCGGGGGATTTCCACCACCTTCATGTCTTTGAGCTGCAAGTGGGTATCCAGGGCCAGGTTCCTGAATCCGCTCATCAGGAGGCTGCCCTGCACGGTGCCGCTTCCGTCCAGCCCGTCCGTAATCTGCAGCTGCCGGAAATGCAGGCCTTTGTCGTCCAGGGAAAGCGGACCGGAAACATGGTAGCTTACCCGGGTGAAATCGACCTGGAGCAGGCCATCGTCCAGCCTGAGGCCGCTACTGTTTACGTGCGGCTGTTCCAGAGTTCCGTCCAGCCCGACGTCTCCGCTGAGGAAACCGCCGAACTGGGCAAAGACATCTTTCAGGAACGGTGCGGCGTACCCCATGTTGAAGCGGTCCATGTGGGCGGCAGCCCGGATGGCACCGTCGGAGGGCCGCAGGAACCCGCTGGCGTGGATGTTGTGTTTCCCGGCCAGGAGGTTCGTCACTTCCAGGTTGAAGCGTTTGTCGGTCTCGTCCCAATTGCTTCCGATACTCAGCTGGCCCATCCGCTGGCCGGCGATATAGGTGGAGTCGCACTGGATGTTGGCCACAAGGCCGATGGAAGGCGCCGTGGGGGAGAGCAACAGGGCTTTGCCGGTTGCGTGGCCTTCCAGGGCGGGCAGTAAGCCGCTCAGGGTATTGAGAAGGCCGATGTCGAATTTCTCCATGGTGATGGCGAGCGTGTCGGTGCGGTCCGGAGAAAGGACGCCGTCTACCAGCAGGATTTCGTCGTCGTGGCGGGCCATGAGCCGTTCTACGGAGAAGTCTTTGCTGCGGTAACGGATTTCACCGCTGGAGATACCCCAGCCGTTGCCTTTGTAGTAAATGTTGGACGGCAGGGCGCGGGCGCTCACCGTAAGACCGTCCTCGTCCCGGTCTAGGTCTCCGGAAAGGTAGAGCTCGGCATGGGTGCTTTCCTGGTCTTCATTGTCGAAGGTGTAACCAAAGCCCACCTGGTTGTTGTCGGCAAACAGGGAAATGCGGTTGTTCAGGATTTGTGCGCCGGAAAGGGAGATTTGCTTGCCGGTGAGCGAGGCTGTTTGCACGGCGTTGCCGTTGTCAAAGTCCAGTTGCAGGTCCTTGACGAATTTGTCGTTGTAGGCAATGCGCCCGGATTTTACCTGCGCGGTGACCAGGCCCGCTTTGTCCACATTCAGGGCCAGGCGGGTGTTTTTCTCCAGATACAGGCCGGGCACCAGGAAATTCCACAGCAGCTGCGAACCTTTCACGTTCATCTCCAGGTTGTAAGAGGCGCCTTCCCACGGCTCCGGCGCTTTTTCCAGCAGGGCCGGTACATCCCGATGCACTACCAGGTATTTGAGGTCATTGAGGAAGCGGGCCGGGGCGGCATCGCCCACGTAGGTGCCATCCAGGAAGCCGGATTCCAGGCGGATGCGGCTCACATTGTCGTTGGCATGGGCCTTCACCACAACGTCGCCCAGTTCGTCCCGGCCGGTTTCGCTTTCCAGCCAGATGTTGCTTAGGCGGAGGTCTCCCAGCAGGTCCCGCGTTTCCGTGCGCAGGATGTTGGACGATGCCTGGAAGCTGACTTTGGAGTGCGGACGGTTATCCAGATGCAGGGCGTAGAGGTCTGCATAGCCCAGCGAGGCGAAGAAACGGTATACGGCATTCTGCGTATTGCGGGACAGGTTGAAGGTGCCCTGGAAGAGGAAATTCAGGTTGGGATCGGCGGCGATGATGCGTCCGTCGAAGGAGTCTTCGTTGTACACGCCCACGGCCGACAGGTCCGAATAGTCGTATTCCAGGGCTTGCAGGTGGGAAATATGGAGGGAATCCAGCCGGACATGGATTTTATTGTCCAGGGTGGCCTCCAGGCCGCTTTTCATGGTAAGCGGGCCCAGCGACGGGGTGTCCAGCAGGCGCCCCAGGTGCAAATCCTCCGTCTCAATGGCTCCGCCAATGACGATGGGAGCGTGGGTATTGATGATATTTTTCAAGGTGGCATCGGCCCGGACGCGCCCTATGCGGGAGCGGAAATGGCCTTTGACTTTCATGTTGTCCAGGGTGCCGTCCAGCTGGCCGATGAAGTTGAAGTGCTCTCCGCGGGCCAGTTTCTTTAGGTCCAGGTTGGTCTCGGGCGCCCAGGACCGGATGAATCCGCCCAGCCCGGCCATCGAGAAGCGGAGCTCTTCCAGTTGCATTTGGAACAGGGTGTTTTCTATATCCGGAAGGCCGGTGATGCTGCCATGGCCGCGCAGCTGCACGTCGTGGTGGTCGTCCTCGATGCGGAGGGCTTCCAGTTGAAAGTGGTCCACCGTGCCGCTCACGTGCCCGCGGAGGCGGCCTTCGAAACTGATGCCGCCCAGGCCGTCGGCAAAATAGCGGATGGTGGGCATGGAGATGACGGAACCGTCCGCAATGTACGCATCCAGGCGGATTTTGTGGATGAAGTCGGCGTAATCGGCAATGGCGCCGTCCATGATGAAGCGGCTCAGGTGGGCGTCCGTGTGGTCGCTCTGCAGGTGCAGGCCGTCGATGGTGACGTTTTTCTCGCCCACTTGTACGCGCTGGGCCGATGCCATGCCAATGCGGAAACCGGAGCTGGTTTCCCGGGCGATGAGACGCTGCACTTCGCCGGTGATGAGGTTGTCTTTGACCGCCAGGTTGCCGGCCACCAGGTCCTCCACGTGCACGGTGAAGTCGTTCCAGTTGATGGAACCCTCTGCATAGAAGAGGCCGTTCGCAAGCATATTCAGCGCGTTTTCAACGCTGGCATAGCGGAAGGTGAAGTTGCTCACCTCCACGTATTTGGCGCTGACAAGATTGCCCCACCCCGAAGACTCCTCGCTCTCCTTGGGCTGGATGCGGAACACGCGGTACAGGTTCATGGTGGTGCCGATGGGGCTCTCCTCGTCCGGTTCGATGGAAAGGTTGAACACGCCGCCGTCCAGTTTGAGGCGCCGCACATGCACGCCGCTGTCCCGGAACAGGCCCATGAGGTTGAATTTGACCGTCAGGTTGTCTATGCGGCCCAGTGTATCCATGCCGCTCACTACCGGCGCAGGGTCTTTCAGGACAATATCGTGGAGGACGATGGCGTCGAAGGGGCGCAGGGTAACCAGGCCGATATCCAGGTCTGCGTCTATCCGGTCCCGCAGGCGCTCCACCACCTGGTTGGTGATGAAGGTTTGCACCCGCGGCGACTGAATGGCCACGAGCCCTGCCAGGATGAGCAGGAACAGCAGGCCCAGCAGCCATGCCAATATTTTGACGACGCGTCTCATTAATCTACAAAAATAGTAATTTATTACTATCTTTGCAATCGAAATTTTTTCATGGAGCGTATGGCAGACATTATACTGGGAATAGAATCTTCGTGTGACGACACCTCGGCGGCCGTCATTCGGGACGGCGTGCTGCTGTCCAATGTGATTGCCTCACAGCAGGTGCACAAGGACTTTGGTGGCGTGGTGCCGGAACTGGCGTCGCGGGCGCATGAGCAAAACATCGTCCCCGTGGTATCGGAGGCGCTGCGGAAGGCCGGCGTGGCGGCGGAGGAACTCACGGCCATTGCCTTTACCCGCGGCCCGGGACTGCTGGGCTCGCTCCTGGTGGGGACATCCTTCGCCAAGGCGCTGTCCCTTTCCCTGGACATTCCCATGGTGATGGTCAATCATCTGCAGGGGCACATCCTGGCCGGTTTTGTGCGGCAGGAAGGCGTCCCCGTGCGGGAGCCGTCGTTCCCGTACCTGTGCCTGCTGGTTTCCGGCGGCAATTCCCAGATTGTGCGGGTGAACAGCCCGCTGTCCTACGACATCCTGGGCCAAACCATTGACGATGCCGTAGGGGAGGCCTTCGACAAATGTTCCAAAATGCTGGGCTTGGGCTATCCGGGCGGGCCGGTGATTGACCGGCTGGCTAAGCAGGGGGACCCGGAGCGGTTCCAGTTTGCCAAACCCAATATCCCGGGACTGGACTACAGTTTCTCGGGCGTAAAAACTTCGCTCCTGTATTTTGTCCGGGACCAGATGGCCCTGGATTCGGATTTCCTGGAAAAGAACAAGGAGGATTTGTGCGCCAGTTTCCAGAAAACCCTTATTGACGTGCTCATGGGTAAACTCATCCGCGCCGCCAAGGAAACCCGTATCCGGGAAATCACCATCGGCGGCGGCGTGTCTGCCAACAGCGGCCTCAGGCAGCGCATGCTGGAGGAGGGCGCCAGGCGTCACTGGAATGTATATCTGCCTGAGTTCAAGTTTACTACGGATAACGCCGCCATGATTGCCGTGGCCGGCTGGTTCCAGTACAAGGCCGGTGTCCGCACCCCGCTGGATGTGGCCCCCGTCTCCCGCATGGCGGATTTTTAGCGTGGTATGAAAGAATTCGAGATAGCACAGAAAATAGGCAAGCCGCTTACGGACGCGCAGCTCCGTGAGGCGGCGGCCAAGGCGCTGGGTGTAAAGCCGGAGAAAGTGGGGCATGTGGAAGTAACCCGCCGGAGCATTGACGCCCGGCAGGATATCCTGTACCGCTACCGTGTGCAGGCCTATCGGGACAACGAGCCTTATGAGCCGTATCGCGTGGCTCCTTACCTGGATGTGCATGAGGCTCGTCCCGTGATTGTGGTGGGGGCGGGGCCTGCAGGCATGTTTGCCGCCCTCAAGCTTCTCCAGCTGGGCTTGAAGCCCATCGTCCTGGAAAGGGGAAAAGATGTGGAGCGTCGCAAAGTGGACATGGCGCGGCTTTCCACGGAGGGCGTGCTGGATCCGGATTCCAATTATTGCTACGGGGAAGGCGGTGCCGGTGCCTTCAGCGACGGAAAGCTGTATACACGTTCTTCCAAGCGGGGCGATATCCGGGAGGTGCTGCACCAACTGGTGGCCTTTGGCGCGCATCCGGACATTCTGATTGATGCGCATCCGCATATCGGCACGGACAAACTGCCGGAGGTGGTGAAAAACATTCGCCAGTGCATCGAGGCGCATGGCGGGGAATACCATTTTGACGCACGGGTGACGGACATTGTTCGCCAGGCCGATGGCGGCTTTGATGTGCACTGTGGGTCGACGATTTATACGGCCTCCCAGGTGATCCTGGCAACGGGCCATTCGGCACGGGATATCTATGAACTTTTCCAGGCCAAAGGCTGGGCGCTGGAAGCCAAGGGATTTGCCCTGGGCGTGCGGGTGGAGCACCCGCAGTGGCTCTTGAACCAGATTCGGTATCATGGTAAGTATCAGCCGTTTATGCCAACGGCGGAATATTCCTTTGTGCAGCAGGTAGACGGCCGCGGCGTGTTCTCCTTCTGCATGTGCCCGGGCGGTATTCTGGTTCCTTCTTCCACTGAGTCGGAGACGGTGGTCCTCAACGGCATGTCCAACGCGGCCCGCAATTCCAAATGGGCCGATGCCGGTGTGGTGGTGCAGATTGAACCCGGGGACCAGCCGGAGCAGTATACCGGTCCGTTTGCCCTGATGGATTTCCAGCGCGATGTGGAGCGGGCCATGTACCGCTATGCGCAGGAGCATGGCGCCAAGCATCCTTTCACAGCACCTGCCCAGCGCATGAAAGACTTCTGCAGAGGTCTGGTATCCAAGGACTTACCCAAGACTTCTTATCATCCCGGAACGGTATCGGCCCCGCTGCATGAACTGCTGCCGGAGCATGTGGCTTCCCGTTTGCGGAAAGTGTTTCCCATGGTGGAAAGGGGCATGCGCGGTTACTACACCAACGACGCGCTGCTGCTGGGTGTGGAGTCCCGCACTTCTTCTCCGGTCCGCCTCCCGCGCAACCCGGAAACCCTGGAGCATGTGGACGTTCCCGGCCTGTATCCCTGCGGGGAAGGCGCCGGTTACGCCGGCGGCATTGTTTCCTCCGCCCTGGACGGCATCAACTGCGCCATTGCTGCTGCAAATGCCGTGGCACTTAAATAGCTGAAACACAATATATTATAATATAATCCTCGTTCAAAATTCGAACGAGGATTGTATGGGAATGTTTTGATTTTCAATTACTTAACTGTCACGAACACGGCTAAAGTTTGATCACCGCGCGGCCTTCACGGCCGTCTACGCAGACCGTCATAGGAGCGTCCACGCGCACGTGGCGGAGCCAGGGTGTTTCGTAAGCGGCGGGGAGGGCGTCCAGGGCGGAAAGGTCCATGGCGTCCCCGCGACGGGAATACGGATCCACATTCACGTAGCCTGCGTTGAAGGAGGTGAGGTTCTGGAAGAAGTGTGTGCCCTGGGAAGGGTCCACGCGGAAATCCGGCAGGGCGCATTCCACCAGCACGCGGGCCTCGGAAATGTCGCTCCAGGCTACCGGAACGCCCAGGGTGGGGATGCTGGATCCCCATCGGCCAAAACCAATGAGGACGTATTGTTTGCCGGCCGCGCGGAACTGGGCATTGAGCGCACGCAGTTCCTGAGCCATTTCCACGGTTTTCATTTTGTCAAAGGCCGATGCCTTCAGGTACACCACGTCCTGCAGGCCTTCCAGCCAGCCGGTGCCCAGGGCGCTCTCCGAGGTGATGAGCGCACCGGAACAGTCGATGTTTCGCCAGTCCACATCCGCTTGCAGGCTGTCGGACGATATGGGCCTGATTTGCAGGGCGTTGAATATGCCCGTTGAAAGGTCTGCTGCAAATTCCAGCTCCACGCTGCCCTGCATTTCGGTGGTGCAAATATCCAGGAGCCGCTGCACGATGGGCGCCAGCGGAAACGTCCCGTAGCGCAGCACATGGGCGAAGGTGATGGCCTTGGGACCCTTGGCGAAGGGCGAATCTACCATGCGCTGGTTTTCGTAGTCGTAGGTGGAGCACACTTTCTGGAACGAGGCAAAACGCTCGCAGTCGCTTACTTGGATGCGCTCCAGGTTCACGGCATCATCCACGGAGGTTTTGAATTTTTCCGGCTGCAGGTTCAGGGCGTACATCTCCTGCTGGGTTTCCCGCATACAAAGTTCCGGGGTCGATGTCTGCAGCACATGCTTGGGATAGGCCGGGGAGAAACGGAGCACCTGGTCGCCATCGACCACGGCTTTTCCCAGGCCGTAGGCCAGCTTTACAATGCCTTCCTCCGATTTTTCGTAGCCGATGGGATAGAAATTCACGCTGCGCGCCACGCCGGACAGGGTGGGGAAGAAGAAGCCTTGCTCCTCGCTGCCGCACACCTCCTGCAGGATGATGGCCATCTTTTCTTCCGAGATGACGTTGGCCGTGGCGGTGATATAGCCACGCGAAGCGGCAAAATACACGCTGGCATAGACGCTCTTGATGGCTTTGGCCAGCAGGCGCAGCTGCTGGTCTTCGTTTTCCACCGACGGAATCATGTAGGTGGAGTAAACGCCCGCAAAAGGCTGGTAATAAGAATCTTCCAGTTTGGACGATGACCGCACGGCCAGCGGCTTCCGCACCACGCGGATAAACGCCCGCAAGGCATCCGTCAGTTCTGAGGGCAGGTTGGACGATACGAACTCCGAGAGGAGCTCCGCGTCCGAAATATCGGCATTGATTACGTATTGCAGGCCGTTTTCCAGGATAAAGCGGTCGAAGTATTCCGTGGCAATCACCAGCGTGCGCGGCACCGTGAGCCGTACTCCGTCCCATTCGCTGTAGAGGTTGTACTTGTACAGGATGTGGTTCAGGAAGGCCAGGCCGCGGGCTTTGCCGCCAATGGAGCCCTCTCCCAGGCGGGAGAACCAGATGGTATCGTTATAGGTAGCCGGGTCGAAGCGGGCTACTACGCCCAGGCTCTGTTTCACCCGGTACTCGTGGATGCGCGTGACGGCGCTTTCCCGGAAGGCTTCCGTGCTTTCAAAGGTGGTATTCTTAAGGGCGTTTCCTTCCTCGAAGATACCCCGGGCCAGCAGCCAGCGGGACACGTAATTCTTGCTCCGGAGTTTCTCCAGCTGGCTTTCCGGCAGGCGGGCGATGAGTTCCTCCGCCCCTTGCAGGTCGTGTGCGCGTGCGCTCTCACGCCCCTTGGCGTCCGTGGCGACAAAATCGCCAAAGCCAAACTCCCGGCCAATGTACTCCGACAGCTCATGGGTGAGCGTCTTGGAGCGTTTCATCAGGAAACCGGCCCGGAGGCCTTCCGCCACCGAGCGCATGCTCTCCTGCGAGCTTTGCATGAGGATGGGCATCTTGGGGAGTTCCCGGCGGATCATTTTGCAAAGGTCCACACCCGCATCCAGCTTTTCCAACGCCGGTTTGTCGTGCCGATGCAGCACAAAGCCGATATCGGAAATCACACCCAGGAGGTTCTCCTTATACTGGTTATACAGCGCCACGGCATCGTCGTAGTTGGTAGCCATCAGGATTTTGGGACGGGCGCGTTTGCGGAAAATCTGCTGGTCCTCGTTGAGGGCGTCGCGCACGGAAGCAACGTTTTGCTGAAGCACCAGCTTGTACAGCAGCGGCAGGTAGGTGGAGTAATATCGGACCGAATCTTCTACCAGCAAAATGCACTGCACGCCGCCCTGGAGGATGTCCTGCGGGGCGTTCATGCTGTCTTCCAGCAGCTTGATGATGGCAATGATGAGGTCTGTGCTGCCGTTCCAGTTGAAGATATGGTCGATGTGGCTGAGGTCCCGCCGTTCCAGCTGCCGGTACACCTCCTTGGAGAAGGAAGTGAGTAGCACCACCGGGGTGACGGCGTCGAAGGCCTTCATCCGGGCGGCAAAGTCAAAAACATCTACCTCGCCTACATTGTAGAGCGTAATTACCAGGTCCCAGCGGCCACCGGCCTGGGCGCGTTCCAGCGCCTCGCGTGTGCTGGAGGCCCGTTCAAAGACGGGCGGGCCGCTCAGGTTGAGCTCTGCGTACTCGTGGGAGATGCGCATGTCCAGCCGGCCGTCCTCTTCCAGCGAGAAGTTGTCGTAATTGTTGCAGACCAGCAGAATCCGGCGGATGCGCCTGGCCATGAGGGAGGTAGTGTCGTTCATAGGCTTTTAGACGAGGCCTTGGTCGCTCATGGCAGCGGCTACTTTGATGAAGCCGGCCAGGTTGGCGCCTTTGACGTAATTGACGCTTCCATCGGCCTCGGTGCCGTATTTGAGGCAGGCCGCGTGGATGTCCGACATGATGTGGTGCAGGTACTGGTCCACTTCTTCCGCGGTCCAGTGCATGCGCATGGAATTCTGGCTCATTTCCAGGCCGCTGGTGGCTACGCCGCCGGCGTTGGAGGCCTTACCGGGAGAGTACAGCAGGCCGGCACCCTGGATGATGCGGATGGCTTCCGGGGTGGAGGGCATGTTGGCGCCTTCCGCCACGCACAGGCAGCCGTTTTTCACCAGAATCTCGGCATCGGCCTTCTCAATCTCGTTCTGCGTGGCGCAGGGGAGGGCGATGTCGCAGGGGATGCGCCAGGGACGCTCGCCGGGATAATAAGTGGCCTGAGGGAACTTCTGCGCGTATTCCTTGATGCGGCCGCGGCGGAGGTTCTTGAGCTCGAAGACGTAGGCCATCTTTTCTTCCGTGAGGCCTTCCGGGTCATGGATGAAGCCGTCGGAGTCGGACAGGGTTTGGACAATGGCACCCAGGCGCATGGCTTTCTGGGCGGCGTACTGGGCCACGTTGCCAGCGCCGGAGATGTTCACGCGTTTGCCCTCAAAGCTGAGGCCGCGGGTTTCCAGCATTTGGCTGGCAAAGTAGCACAGGCCGTAACCGGTGGCCTCCGGACGCAGGAGCGAGCCGCCCCAGGCCTGGCCTTTGCCGGTAAGGGTGCCGGAGAATTCGTCCCTCAGGCGCTTGTACTGGCCAAAAAGGTAGCCAATTTCACGGCCGCCCACGCCAATGTCGCCGGCGGGAACATCCGTGTTGGGGCCGATATGGCGGCACAGCTCCGTCATGAAGCTTTGGCAGAAACGCATGACTTCTGCGTCGGACTTGCCGCGCGGATTGAAGTCGCTGCCGCCCTTGGCACCGCCCATCGGGAGGGTGGTAAGGGCATTTTTGAAGGTTTGTTCAAACGCCAGGAACTTCATGATGGAAAGGTTCACGCTGGGATGGAAGCGCAGGCCGCCTTTATACGGGCCGATGGCGCTGTTGCACTGCACGCGGAAGCCGCGGTTGATGTGCACCTCTCCGCGGTCGTCCATCCAGGGGACGCGGAAAATGATAATGCGCTCCGGCTCCACAATGCGTTCTAGGACTTTGAGGTCCATCAGCTGCGGATTTTCGGTAACATAGGGGGCGACGCTTTCCACCACCTCACGTACGGCCTGGTGGAACTCGTTCTCACCGGGGTTGCGGGCAATGACTTCGCCCATGAAACCCTCGATGTAATTGCGGGTAAAATTGTCCATATATTCTTCGGTTATATACACTACTAACTCGCAAATTTACATAAAAATTTGTTATCTTTGTAAGTTATGGTACCGGAACTGATTGGAAAATACATCTTTTTGGTGCAACTCTTTGTGGAAGCGGGGGAGCGGGGGCTCTCCTGGAAGGAGGTGTCCCGCCGCTGGGAAAGCCGCTACGGGGAGGCCTATCCCCGGCGCTCGTTCCTGAACCACCGGGCCGCCGTGGAGGAAGTATTTGGCCTTGTCATCGTGTGCGACCGGAGTACCAACCTGTACAAAATTGACTCGGCAGAAAGTGCTGTAGATAAGCGCGCTGCGGTAGATTACCTCATCAATACCTTCACCGTGAACAGCCTCCTTACCCTGGGGCAGGAACGCCTGCGGGGCCGGGTGAGCGTGGAGGATGTCCCATCGGGCCAGAAATACCTCACCGTGCTCATGCAGGCCATGCTGGAAGGGGAGGTGCTCCGCATCCGGTACCGAAAATATTTGAGCGCGCAGGCGGATCTCCGTACGGTGCGTCCCTATGCCCTGAGGGAATTTGCAAAGCGCTGGTACCTGGTAGCCTACAGTGAGGAAGCCGCCATGCTGCGGGTGTACGCGCTGGACCGCCTGCTCTCCGTTGAATGCACCGGCGCCAAGTTCAAAATGCCGGCCGGATTCAGCGTGGAGGAGGCCTTCGAGGCCAGCTACGGCATGTACCTTCCGGAACCCGGTCAAGAGCCCGTGCTGGTGAAACTGCGCACCACGCTGCGGGAGGCCGCCTATTTGCAGGACCTGCCCCTGCATCAGAGCCAGACGCTGGTTCTGCAGGAGGGAGACCACTGCGAATTCGTCCTCCGGCTCATCCCCAATCCCAACCTGGTTATGGAGCTGTGCAAGCACGGCGCCGGGCTGGAAGTCCTGGAGCCGGAGAGCCTCAGGCAAGCCGTGAAAGAAACCTTGGAAAAAACATTACAATTATATGAAAACTAAGTATTTAGCAGTGGTGGCCGCGGTGCTGGCCCTCGCTGCCTGTAACAACGCGGAAATGAAACCGGACAAAGCGTACATAGGCCCCTCCTCCCTGCAAGTGGAAGGCGGGCACATGACCCCTGAGCTCCTGCTCTCGCTGGGGCGCCTGAGCGACCCTCAACTCTCGCCGGACGGAAAAACCATCCTGTATGGCGTCAGTTACACCTCCATTGCGGAAAACCGCAGCGTGCGCAACCTCTTTGTGATGCCTGCGGAGGGCGGTGAGCCCACGCAGCTCACCATGGACGGCAAAAGCATTGCATCGGCCCGGTGGAGCCGGGACGGGAGCGCCATTTACTTCCTCCAGGGCGGACAGCTGTACAAAGCTCCTTTCAAAAGCGGCAAGCTGGGCCGGCGCACGCAGCTGTCGGACATTCCCGCCGGCATGGACGATTATCTCCTGTCGCCGGACGAGTCCCAGCTCATTTACGTGTCCAACGTACACAGCGCCGTGGAGGTGCCCGCAGATACGGACCCGCTGCTTGCCAAGGCGGAAGCCTATGCCACGGAGGACCTGATGTACAGGCACTGGGACCACTGGGTGACGGACATTCCGCACAGCTTTGTGGCAACCCTCGGCAATGGCCTTATCCGTGAAGGCATGGACATCCTGGCCGAGGACGAGGCTTTCTTCCAGCTGCCCAACGGCCCCTTCCCGGATGTGGCAGACCTTTGCTGGAGCCCGGACGGCCGCTACATTGCCTATGCCTGCAAAAAGCTGGCGGGCAAGCAGTACGCCTTCTCCACCAATACCTGCATCTACCTCTATTGCCCGCTTACGGGACAGACCACCCAGGTGACCTCCAAGGGCGGCTACGACACGCATCCGGTCTGGAGCCCGGACGGCAGCAAGCTGGCCTGGCTTTCCATGGAGCGCGACGGCTATGAGGCAGACAAAGTGCGCCTCATGGTGGCATCGGTCCGCTACGCAGAAGAAGGGGAGGGCCAAAGCGAGAATCCCCTTGTGGAGGACATCTGCGACGTGACATCGGCCTTTAAATACAATGCCGATGGTCCTGTGTGGGCGGCGGACAGCCAGTCCCTTTACTTTGCCGCGCTGGCAGAAGGCCTGCAGGGGATTTTCAACGTGGTGCTGTCGGAAACGCCTGAGATTGTGCGCCTTACGGCCGATAATCTGTGGTTCGACTTTACCGCGCCGTTTGGCGTGCTGCAGGACGGAACCCTGCTTTCCACATATGCTTCCATGGATTTCCCTACGGAGCTGGTGGCCGTGAACGACCATTCCATCAAGCAGTTAAGCTTTGAGAACGAGCACCTCCTTTCCCAGCTGGATACGCACGAAACCGAGGCCCGCTGGCTGGATACTGTGGACGGGCAGAAGATGCTCACCTGGGTGCTGCTCCCGCCGCAGTTCGACGCTTCCAAGAGCTATCCGGCCATCGAGATTTGCCTGGGTGGCCCGCAGGGCACGCTGTCCCAGGGCTGGAGCTACCGCTGGAACTACCTGCTCATGTGCCATCAGGGCTATGTGGTGGTGCTCCCGAACCGCCGCGGTACCACGGCTTTTGGTCAGCCCTGGTGCGAGGAAATCTCCGGCGACTACATTGGCTTGAACATGCAGGATTACCTCACGGCAGCCCGTAACATCAAGGCGGAACCGTATGTGAGCGGCGTGGCGGCCTGCGGCGCTTCCTATGGCGGCTATAGCATTTACTACCTGGCCGGTATCCACGGGGACGTGTACGACTGCTTCATCTCCCACGCCGGTATCTTCAACGAGGAGCACATGTACATGACCACGGAAGAAATGTGGTTCCCCAACTGGGACAATGGCGGTATTCCGCATGAATACGCTTTTGCCGAAGGGCAGGTGGGGCCCGCCGGTGACGGTATCACCTTTGGCGGCCTGCAGCAGGCCGGCTCTCCCTGGAGCAACAAGCCCGCTGCCGTACGTCACTACGCCAACTCCCCGCACAAGCTGGTGCAGAACTGGCACACGCCCATCCTCTGCATCCACGGCGGCTCGGACTTCCGCGTCCCGGTGGACGAAGGCATGGCCGCTTTCAACGCCGCCCAGCTGATGGGCGTGCCGTCCAAACTCATCGTGTTCCCCAACGAGAACCACTGGATTCTGAAGCCCCAGAACGCCCTCTACTGGCACCGCAGCTACTTTGGCTGGCTGGACCGCTGGATGAAGGAGTAAAGAACCGTTGCGGCAAGCTAGGTTTTTCTTTAAGAAAAGTAGAACACATTCTTGTAATCTAAAGAAAAAGTTTTACCTTTGTACCAGCGAAAGGATTGCCCCTTGAGAAAGGGCGAGCTAAAAAACAGGGTGCTATCATTTTAGATAGCGCTCTTGTTTTTTCAAAGAAAGAAGAGAATCGGATGATGTACTTCTTTACTCTTATATGATCAAGAAATCTGGGAATAATCCTTGGTTTGGTATTTGTCCCGCTTGAGCTCTGTGGCGAGCGGGGCATTGCGGTCCTGGGTAAGGCCCGGGTCCTGGTCCAGGATGTGCTGGGCATAGCCGCGGGCGTCGGACAGGATGAGCCCGTCCTTGGCCAGGGAGGCAATATTGAGGCTGATGGGAAGGCCGCTTTGCTGGGTGCCTTCCAGGTCTCCGGGGCCGCGCATCTTCATGTCTTCCTCGGCCAGTTCGAAGCCGTTTTCCGTGGCGCACAAAAGGTCCAGGCGCTTCTGGCTTTCCTTGGACACCTTGGTGCCCCGCATAAGGATACAATAGGAGCGCTCCGCGCCGCGTCCCACCCGGCCGCGCAGCTGGTGCAGCTGACTCAGGCCAAAGCGTTCCGCGCTTTCGATGACCATCACGGACGCGTTGGGCACATCCACGCCCACCTCAATTACAGTAGTGGAAACCAGGATGTTGGCGCGGCCGGCCACAAAAGCGTCCATGTTAAAGGCTTTTTCCTGCGGGGTTTGCTGTCCATGGACGATAGCTACCTTGTACTGCGGCAGCGGGAAGGCTTTCATGATTTCCTCATACCCTAGCTCCAGGTTCTTGTAGTCCAGTTTTTCGCTCTCGAAAATGAGCGGATACACAATGAACGCCTGCCGGCCTTTGGCTATCTCGTCCCGGATAAAATTGTGCATGGCGTGGCGTTTGCCTTCTCCTACGCACAGCGTCTGGACGGGTTTTCGGCCCGGGGGCATCTCGTCAATCACGGAAACGTCCAGGTCTCCGTACAGGGTCATGGCCAGGGTGCGCGGAATGGGCGTGGCGGTCATTACCAGCACATGCGGCGGAACGCCCTGCCAGCCTTTGTTCCAGAGGCGTGCCCGCTGCTCCACGCCAAAACGGTGCTGCTCGTCCACAATGGCCAGGCCCAGCGCCCGGAAATGCACCGTGTCTTCTATGAGCGCATGCGTGCCGATGAGCACGCCGATGCTTCCATCCTGCAGGCCGGCGTGAATTTCCCGGCGGTCTTTTACTCCGGTGTTGCCGGTAAGGAGCGCCACCCGTACGCCCGTGGGCCTGAGGTACTTGGACACATTGGCAAAGTGCTGCTGGGCAAGGACTTCCGTGGGTGCCATGAGGCAGGCCTGGTAGCCATTCCCCACGGCGATGAGGGCGCTGAGCACCGCCACCATGGTTTTGCCGGAGCCCACGTCCCCCTGCAGCAGGCGGTTCATCTGGTGGCCGCTGCGCATGTCGTCCCGGATTTCCCGGATCACGCGCTTTTGGGCATTGGTGAGCTGGTACGGCAGCGCATTGTAACAAGCGTTGAAGGCCTCCCCGACGGCCGGCATCTTGAGCCCGACGGCGCTGCGGCTGCGGACATATTTTTGCTTGAGCAGGGACAGCTGCAGCAGGAAGAGTTCCTCGAATTTGAGCCGATAGGTGGCCTTGGCCAGGGCGTTCTGGTCCACCGGGAAATGAATTTGCCTTAAAGCATAGGTGAGCGGCACCAGTCCCTTCTCCTTTAAAATATACTCCGGAAGTGTTTCCTGCAAGGTGGGCAACACGCCTTCCAGGGCCGTGCCGATGAGCTTGAGCATGACCTTGCCCGTGATGCCCGCCGTCTTGAGCTTTTCCGTGGAATTGTACACCCCGGTGAGGATGCCGGTGTTGGCGCTGTCCGGGGCGTCTACCTCCGGGTGCACCATGTTCAGACGCGTGCCAAACACTGCCGGTTTCCCGAAGAAGATAAAGGTGTGGCCGGGAACCAGGCGCGCGTGCATCCACTTGACGCCTTTGAAAAAGACCATCTCCATTTCTCCGCTATCGTCCGAGACCATGGCGCTTAGGCGACTCACCATGTTGTATTTGAGTTTCTCCGCGGGGAGCTCCACACCGTTTTTGCCGTACAGGCGCACCTTGGTAACCATAGCGCGCACCTGCACCTGCGCAAGGTCCGGATGCACGTCCGCAATGCGGACAATGCTGCTGCGGTCTATATAGCGGAACGGATACGTGCGCACCAGATCCCCCACCGTGCTCACGCCCAGCTCGGTTTGCAGGAGCTCCGCCCGTTTGGGCCCCACCCCCGGCAGGTACTGTATGGCCGTATCCATGTTCATCCTTACAAAGATACAATTTTTTTCTATCTTTGTGGATATGAAACGAATCCTTGCCATCCTCACCATGCTGGCCGCCCTGAGCGCCTGCCAACAGTCTGCCACCTTGTTTGTCGGAACCTATTCGGACGGGTTCTATGCCATTGACTTTGACCTGGATAAGGGCGATGTTCTCCCCGGGAAACCGGTTAAGGCACCCATGCCCAATCCGTCCTTCCTGGCCATTGACGGCAACAAGGTGTACGCTGTGAGCGAAATGCCGGACAGCACGGCGGCCGTGTACGCCTGGCGCTACGGCGGCAACGGGTTCGCCCTGCTGGGAAACCAGCCCACCGGTCTTCCCGCTGGGGGAGAAGACCCCTGCTATGTATCCACCGACGGCCGGCTTCTGGCTGTTGCCAACTATAGCGGCGGCTCGCTGGCGGTATACAAACTCAAGGAAGATGGCAGTATGGCTCCACTGGACAGTCTGGTGTTCAGCGGCACCGGCGGCCCGGACCTCTCGCGGCAGGACAAAGCGCATGTGCACTGCGCCCTTTTTACGCCGGATAACCAACTGTTATTCACGGAATTCAGTGCCGATGCCATCAGTTCGGTGGACGTAACGCCCCTTGGGGTGTCCAACTACCGGAAACGCGCGCAACTTCCCGCCGATTTTGGCCCGCGGCACCTGCTTCTGAGCGGGAACCGCCTCTACTGCATCGGCGAGCTCTCCGGGGATATCGCTGTGTATGCTTATCCTCAAATGACTCTCCTGCAAGTGGTTAAGGCCGATGAGGTGGATGCCCGCGGTGCAGCGGACCTGCACCTGAGCCCGGACGGGAAGTTTCTGTACGCCAGCCTGCGCCTGCAGAACGACGGCATTGCCCTCTTCCACGTGAACCCGGACGGAACCTTGGACAAGGTGGGGTATCAGCACACGGGCGCTCACCCCCGCAACTTTACGGTGCTGGACCGCTGGGTCCTGGTGGCCTGTCGGGACACGGACCAGGTGGAAATCTATGCCCGGGACAAAAAAAGCGGCAGCCTGCAGGATACAGGCCGCCGGATTCAACTACCCAAACCGGTATTCGTGGGGATTTACTGATTTTTCTCTTTGAGCCGGCCCTCCATCAGGGAATCGTACTGGAGGCGTTTACGGAAAATGTCAATGGCGGTGTAGATGGCGCTCATCATGGAACGCGGGTCGGCTTCGTCCCGCCCGGCCATCTCGTAGGCGGTGCCGTGGTCCGGTGAGGTGCGCACCACGGGCAGGCCGGCGGTGTAGTTGACGCCATCGGCAAAGGCAAGGGCCTTGAAGGGAGCCAGGCCTTGGTCGTGGTACATGGCCAGGGTGGCATCGAAACGGCTGTAATTGCCCAGGCCGAAGAATCCGTCGGGGGAGTAGGGGCCAAAGGCCTGGATGCCTTCCTCCTGTGCGGCCTTCACGGCCGGAAGGATGATGTTCTGCTCTTCGTCGCCCAGCAATCCGCCGTCCCCGCAGTGCGGGTTCAGGCCCAGCACGGCGATCTTGGGATCTGTCACGCCAAAGTCGCGCTCCAGCGAGGCCTTCATGATGCGCAGTTTGCCAAGGATGGCTTCCTTGGAAATGCTTCCCGGAACGTCCCGAAGCGGGATGTGGCCGGTTACGACGCCAATCCGGATTTGGTCGCTCACCATGATCATGGTGACATCGTCCACGCCGAACTCCTTCTGGAGGAATTCCGTGTGGCCGGTGTTGGAGAAGCCTTCCGCATTCATGGCCCGCTTGTTGATGGGCGCGGTGACCAGGACGTCTATCTGTCCGTCTTTCAGGTCCTTGACGGCGGCATCCAGCGCGGCAATGGCGTTTTTGGCGCTTTCCGGGGTGCTCTGGCCGGGCTCTGCGTAAATGTTGTCCGGCAGGCAGTTTACGAGGTTGATTTTGCGCGGGCGGGCGTCTGCTGCGGACGAGATGACATTGATGTCCATCGGCCCCACGTTGTGCAGGGTTTTGCGGTAAAAGCCCATGAGCTTGGATGAGCCGTAGATGACAGGGGTGAAGGAGTCCAGGATGCGTTCGTCCGAGAGGGATTTGATGATAACCTCGTAACCGATGCCGTTGCTGTCTCCTTGGGTGATTCCCACAACCAGTTTAGGGAGTGCCATGTTCTAACAATTTAGTTTTTTAAAGCAATTGGGTGTTTTCGGCTAGATAACCGCTGTCTTCCGGCAGGGAAGGCTGATGGTAGGCGGCTACGGCCAGGCGGTCGCAGCGCTCGTTCTCCGGGTGGCCGGCGTGGCCCTTAATCCAGTGGAACGCCACCCGGTGCCGTTTGTATACGGCGTCGAAGCGGAGCCACAGGTCCACGTTCTTTTTCCCTTTGAAGCCGATGGCTTTCCATTTGTCCAGCCAGCCCTCGTTGAGCGCTTTTACCACATAGGAGGAGTCGCTCCAGACGTGGACCTCTGCGTTGTTCCAGCGGATTTGTTCCAGCCCCACAATGACGGCCAGGAGCTCCATCCGGTTGTTGGTGGTGCAGGCAAAACCGCCCGAGAGCTCCTTCTCATAGCTTCCGCAGCGGAGCACAATCCCGTAGCCTCCGGGGCCCGGGTTGCCGCTGGCAGCGCCGTCGGTGTAAAGGTAAATCGGTGGTTTCTTGTCCGTCATAGTATGCAAAAGTACGGATTTTATGTTATCTTTGCAAACTATGGAATGCACAAAGGAACAAGTGAAAGCGCAAGTGGCGGCCTCTGCCCGTGTTACGGAGGCTTTCTTGCAGGATGAAAAGGCGCAGCAAATGCTTGCCGATGTTGCCAATCTGCTGGTAAAAACCTATCGGCAGGGCGGAAAAACCCTCTGGGCGGGCAACGGCGGCAGTGCGGCGGATGCCCAGCACATGGCGGCGGAACTGGTGAACAAATTCCGCCTCAACCGCTCGGGCCTTCCGTCCATGGCCCTTACGGTGGATACGTCCATCCTTACCGCCATCGGCAACGACTATGGCTACGAGCAGGTTTTTGCCCGGCAAATTGTGGCCTGCGGCAACGCGGGCGACGTATTTATCGGCCTGTCCACTTCCGGGAATTCGCAGAACCTTCTGCGGGCGCTGGAAGCGTGCCGGGAGAAAGGGATTGTGACGGTGGCGCTGGTAGGTGCGGCTCCTTGCGGTATGGATGCCTATGACTATGTGCTGCGGGTGCCGTCCACCGATACCCCGCGCATCCAGGAGTGCCATACGCTCATCGGCCATATCCTGTGCGATTATGTGGAACAGACGCTGTTTGGGCAGGAGGCTTTTGCCAGAGATTAAAAAATAATTCGGTAATATCTATGATATTATCGGATTTTTTTGTACCTTTGCGTCGCTTTAACGAATTGTAAGAAATTTTTACCATTTAGTTACATTTTCATATGAATAAAATTGCAATCAACGGTTTTGGCCGTATCGGTCGTCTGGCTTTCCGTCAGATGTTCGAAGCAGATGGCTATGAAGTAGTCGCCATCAATGACCTCACAAGTCCTAAAATGCTCGCTCACCTTCTCAAGTATGATACCGCCCAGGGTGGTTTCGCCGGCAAGTTCGGTGAGGGTAAGCACACCGTAGACTATAAGGACGCTGTGCTCGCAGAAGACGGTAAAACTGTTGTTACTCCCGGTTCCATCATCGTGGATGGCAAGGAGATCACCATTTATGCAAAGCCCAACGCCGCTGAGCTCCCTTGGGGCCAGCTGGATGTAGACGTAGTGCTCGAGTGCACCGGTTTCTACACCTCCAAGGAAAAGGCTTCTGCTCACCTCCAGGCTGGTGCCAAGAAGGTTGTCATCTCCGCTCCTGCAGGCAATGACCTTCCCACCATCGTGTACAACACCAACCACAAAACCCTCACCCCGAAGGACACTGTTATCAGCGCCGCTTCCTGCACCACCAACTGCCTCGCCCCTATGGCCGATGCCCTGAACAAATACGCTCCCATCCAGAGCGGTATCATGAGCACCATCCACGCCTACACCGGCGACCAGATGATTCTGGACGGCCCTCAGCGCAAGGGTGACCTCCGCCGCAGCCGTGCAGGTGCCTGCAACATCGTTCCCAACTCCACCGGCGCCGCCAAGGCTATCGGTCTGGTGATTCCGGAACTCAACGGCAAGCTCATCGGCAGCGCCCAGCGTGTTCCCACTCCTACCGGTTCCACCACTATTCTGGTAGCCGTTGTGAAGGGTAAGGACATCACCAAGGAAGGCATCAACGCCGCCATGAAGGCCGCCGCCACCGAGTCCTTCGGCTACACCGAGGACCAGATCGTGAGCTCCGACATCATCGGCATGAAGTTCGGTTCCCTGTTCGACGCCACCCAGACCATGGTCTCCAAGATCGACGACAACACCTATCAGGTTCAGGTCGTTTCCTGGTACGACAACGAGAACTCCTACACTTCCCAGATGGTTCGCACCATCAAGTACCTGGCAGAACTCAAATAAGCCTGCGTGAGGTTTCTTAAGACAAGGGGCAAGCTCTTTTGGGGTTTGCTCCTTTTTTTTCTATCTTTGTTCCATGCCTGGCAGACTGGACAGATTATGAAATATTACATCATCGCCGGCGAGGCCTCCGGAGACCTTCACGGCAGCAACCTCATGAAGGGCCTGTACGCGCAGGATCCTTCGGCCGATATCCGCTTCTGGGGCGGCGAGCTCATGAATGGCGTTTATAAGGCGCATCAGGAAGGGAAGGGACTGGTAAGAGATTACCGGGACACGGCCGTAATGGGCTTTTGGGAAGTGCTTCTCAAGGGCGCTTCCATCGCCCGGAATGTAAGGGACTGCAAGGCCGATATTGCGGCGTGGAAGCCGGATGTGGTCATCCTGATAGACTATCCCGGCTTTAACCTGAAGATTGCGGAGTTTGCGCACGAGGCAGGCTTCAAGGTGTATTATTACATCGCCCCCAAGGTGTGGGCTTCCCGTGAAGGCCGTATCCGCAAGATTAAGGCCTGGGTGGACCGCCTGTTTATCATCTTTCCCTTCGAGATTCCGTACTTCGAATCAAAAGGGGTGCCGTTTACTTATGCGGGGAATCCGCTGGTGGACGCCGTGGACCAGAGTCCGGCCCTGCAGGAATCCAGAGAAGCGTTTTTGCGACGTACAGGCCTGCCGGATGCACCATACATCGCCCTCCTGGCTGGTTCACGGAACATGGAGATTGGCAGCATGATGCCCACGTTCATGCAGTTTGCCGATGTCTGGCATGCGGAGAACCCTTCCTGCCATTTTGTGGTGGCCGCCGCTCCGTCCCGCACCCTGAAAGACTATGAGAAGTACGTGGGCGGGCGCACATACGTGCATGTAGTGTTCGGGGAAACTTATGGCGCGCTCCGTCATGCACAGGCGGCCATCATCAACTCCGGTACAGCCTCGCTGGAGGCGGCCCTCATTGGCACGCCGCAAATCGTGGGCTACCAGATGGCGGCCCTTACGGCGTTTATTGCGCGCCGCATTGTCAAGGTGCCGTATGTGTCCCTGGCTAATCTTATCATTAACCGACTGGCTTTCAAGGAATTCCTCCTGGAAAACTTTACCCTGGAGAACCTGGTGGGGGAAATGCGCCGGATTACGGAAGACACCGCTTACCGGGAGCAGATGCGCTCCGACTATGCAGAGGTCCGGAAGTTGCTGGGCGGCACCGGCGCCTCCAACGCCGTTGCCAAGGCCATGGTGGAATCGCTTATGTAGGCCTCAGGCTGGCTCTAAAGCCCCTTCCCCGAGGGAAGGGGTTTGGGGATGGGGTAACGTGAGAGGTATTTATACTCGCAAAAACAGCAGGCCTGGGCCTGCTGTTTTTGTGGAGTATAGGGGAGTCGAACCCCTGACCTATAGATTGCGAACCTATCGCTCTAGCCAACTGAGCTAATACCCCGCGTAGAAAGGATTGCAAAAATACGGGATTTCCTGCAAAAAAGCAAGAAACCCCGTGAAATATTTCCGGCTAATCCGGATTACTTGATGAACTGCGCCTTGAGTTGTTCAATCTTGGCGGGGGCGTCGTCGCCTTTGGCGCCAAAGTAGAACTTGATCTTGGGCTCGGTGCCGGAAGGACGGACGGTAACTACATCGCCGGCGGCGTTGTAGAATTGCAGCACATTGCTCTTCGGGAGACCGGTCTCCTCCGGCTTGTTGTAGTCCAGGACCTTGACCAGCGGGCTGCCGGCAATTTCCTTGGGCGGGCAGGCGCGGTAGTCGGCCATGATTTGCTGGATTTCCTCTGCGCCGGACTTACCCTTGCGGACAATGTACACCATCTTTTCTACGTACAGGCCGTACTCATTGTACACCTTCTGGAGGAGCTGATAGAGGGTGAGGCCTTGCTCGGCGGCCCAGGCGGCGCATTCCGCTACGGCGCAGCCGGCTACCTGTGCGCACTTGTCGCGGACGAAGGAACCCAGGTTGAAGCCGTAGCTTTCTTCTCCGCCGCAGATGAATTCGGTCTTTCCTTCCTGCAGCTTCTGGATTTCTGCGATGTATTTGAAGCCCGTGAGGACGTTGTAGCACTTGACGCCGAAGCTTTGGCAGATGGCGGCAATGAGCTCAGTGGTGACGATGGTTTTGACGCAGTACTGCTTGCCGCTGAGCTTACCCAGTTCCTGCCAGCGTTTGAGGATATAGTAGGTGAGGAAGCTCCAGGTCTGGTTGCCGGTGAGCTGCACCATTTTGCCTTCGTTGTCGCGGACGGCGATGCCCAGGCGGTCTGCGTCCGGGTCTGTGGCCAGAACCAGGTCTGCGCCGGTTTCATCGGCCTTCTTGAGGGCCATGGCCATGGCGGCGGGCTCTTCCGGGTTGGGGGAGGCAACAGTGGGGAAGTTGCCGTCGCTTACGTCCTGCTCCGGTACGTGGATGATGTTGGTGAAGCCGATGCGCTTCAAGGCCTCCGGCATGAGCTTGACGCCGCAGCCGTGAAGGGGCGTATACACAATCTTGAGGTCCTTGTGTTTGGCGACGGCCTCCGGGGACAGCATGAGGGAGAGCTGGTCCTTGAGGTAGCATTCGTCCACCTCTGCTCCCATGATTTCGATGGCCCCCTTGGGCTCTCCCGCGACGGGTTCGAAGCGGACATCCGCCGGGTCTTCAATTTTGGCGACTTCCGCCACGATGTCTTTGTCTACGGGAGCGGTGATTTGGCCGCCGTCGCTCCAGAACACCTTGTAGCCGTTGTATTCCTTGGGGTTGTGGCTGGCGGTGACCATGATGCCGGCCGTGGCCTTCTTGAGGCGGATGCTGTAGCTGAGTTCCGGGGTGGGGCGCAGGCTCTCGAACAGGTACACCTTGATGCCGTTATTGGCGAGTACCTGGGCCGATATTTCTGCGAACAGGCGGGAATTGTTGCGGCTGTCGTGGCTGATGCACACGCTGGTCTCTCCCTGCACATGGGCCTTGATGTAGTTGGCGAGGCCCTGGGTGGCCATGCCCACCGTGTATTTGTTCATGCGGTTGGTGCCGGCGCCCATGATGCCGCGCAGGCCGCCGGTGCCGAACTCCAGGTTGCGGTAGAAGGCGTCTTCCAGGGCAACGGGATCCGTGTCCATCAGGTGTTTGACCTCGGCCTTGGTCTGGTCATCGAAGTTACCGGTGAGCCAGCTTTGTGCTGTTTGCTTGTAATCTTTCATATGGTTGTGTTTTAGTGTTTGTGCTTATCTAGCTTACAAATGTAAAGATTATTCCGTATTTTTGCAATATGGAATGGGTAGATTTCATATTGGCCCATGAAGGGGATGACCTGGGGAAGCTGGCGCTTGCCCGGGAACGTTATGTGGCTGAGGTTGAGGACTTTGACCTGGCTTTAACCACCTTGGAAGTGCGGCGGAAACTGCGGGAAAAAGTGCCTCAGTGGTATGCTGTTCCCTCCCTGCGGTTCCCGCTTCGGGTCTCCGGGGAGCAGTGCTCCTCCACCGAGACCGCCCGCTACAAGGCCGCGGTGGCTGCTGCTGCCGCGAAGGGCTGCCTGGCAGACCTCACCGGGGGACTGGGAGTGGATAGCTGGGCATTCGCGCAGGTATTTGACCGGGTGCTGTACAACGAGATGCGCCCGGAGCTGGCCGATGCCGCCCGGCACAATTTCGCGGCCCTGGGGCTCTCTAACGTGACGGTTTCCTGCGCGGAACTCGTCGCGGGAAAACTCCCGCTTATTCTGGGCTCCTTCCATCCGGACATTCTCTTTCTGGATCCGGCGCGCCGGGCATCCGACGGGCGCAAGGTCTTCCGCCTGGAAGACTGCCAGCCGGATGTACTGCAGCTCCTTCCGGAGCTCCTCTCCGCCTGTCCGCTGGTGCTGCTCAAGCTCTCGCCCATGGCCGATATTTCCCTGGTTTGCAAGCAACTGGGCTGCGTGAAAGCTGTGCATGTGGTGGGCGCGGAAGGGGAGTGCAAGGAACTGCTCCTCCTGCTGGAGCGGGACTATGTCGGCCCGTACACCCTAACGGTCTATTCCAATGGTGCCGTGGCGGATATCACTCAGTCCCCCGAGCCGTCCTATGTCATGCCCGACCCCGATCGGGCATCTCACCCCTGGCTCTTTGAACCCGGCAAGGCGCTACTGAAAGCCGGCGCCTTCACCTGGCCCTGCCGCTTTGGCCTGCAAAAGCTTGGGCTGCACACCCATGCCTACGTCAGTGCCCAGCCCGTGGAGACCCTGAGGCCCTTCGGTAAGTGGTATCAAATACTTGAAGTGGTAGCCCTTAACAATCGTTCCATCAAGGAATTAGGAAAGAAATATCCCCGGGCGGAAGTAACGGCCCGGAACCTCCCGCTTACCAGTGACCAGCTTCGTGCCAAACTGGGCGTAAAGTCCGGCGGCGAGGTCCATATCTTCGGCCTGCACACCGACACGCCATCCGCCAACCTGATTTTCGTCTGCACGGCGTGACTGCTAATCGTCACATTTTCAATCACTTACTATATAATCCTCGTTCAAAATTCGAACGAGGATTATATAATAATTGACTCAGGCTCAATTACTTACCAATCACGGGGAATTCCTGGCACCAGGCGGTGAGGGGGCACTCCGCGCACTTGGGTTTGCGGGCCACGCACACGTATCGGCCATGCAGGATGAGCCAGTGGTGGGAAATGGCGCGCTGCTCCACGGGAATGTATCGTTCCAGGTCCTTTTCCACGGCTAAAGGGGTGCTTCCGTTCGAGAGGCCCAGGCGGTGCGCCACGCGGAACACGTGCGTGTCTACGGCGATCACCGGTTTGTCGTACACGATGGAGGCAATGACATTGGCGGTTTTTCGGCCCACGCCCGGAAGGCGCATGAGCGCGTCAATATCGGCAGGAACTTCCCCGTTATAATCTGCCATGAGCATCCGGGCCATGGCAATCAGGTGCCGGGCTTTGGCGTTGGGGTAGGAGACGCTCTTTACGTAGGGGTAAACGTCGTCAAAGCTGGCCGATGCCAACTCCGCCGGCGTAGGAAAACGCTCGAAAAGGGGAGGGGTGACCAGGTTCACCCGCCGGTCCGTGCACTGGGCGCTCAGAATGACCGCTACCAGCAGCTGGTACGGGTTTGCAAAATGCAGCTCCGACTGCGCGACGGGCTGGTTCTCCGCGAACCAGCCGAGGATGCTGTTGAACCGTTCTTTCTTGGTCATGAGATACGCTCGCTTTGCTCGGTATGACAGGCCTACAGCACCACGTCGATGCCTTCGTCAATGACCTCGTGGCACTGCTCCCCTTCGCAGGAGAACACGCGGCCGGGGTATTTCTCGAAGATGGCGCGGTTGTGGGTGACCATGACAATGGCGGTGCCTTCCCGGTTGAGGTCCATCAGGAGCTGGAGAATTTCGTCGGCCGTTTCTCCGTCCAGGTTGCCGGTGGGTTCGTCCGCCAGGATGGCCTTGGGCTTGTTCAGGAGCGCCCGGGCAATGGCAATGCGCTGCTGCTCGCCGCCGGAGAGCTGGTGCGGCATCTTATGGGCCTTGGTACTCATGCCCACGGCTTCCAGCACTTCCCGGATGCGTTTGTCGATACTGTACCGCTCCTTCCAGCCGGTGGCACGGAGCACGAACTCCAGATTGGCCTCTACGCTGCGGTCCGTGAGCAGCTGAAAATCTTGGAAAATCACGCCCAGGGAACGCCTGAGATAGGGGATGTCCCGTTTTTTCAGGGTGCGCAGGTTGTAGCCGCAGGCCTCCCCCTCGCCCTTGAGGAGTTTGTTTTCCGCCGTAATGGTGCGGATGATGGAGGTTTTGCCGGAGCCCACTTTGCCAACAATATATACAAAGTCTCCGGGCATAATGTCCATGTTCAGATTGTACAGCACCACCGTCTCTCCGTTAAGGATATCGGCGTCTTTAAAATGAATGAGAGATTCCATGTGAATAATTCCAAAATCATACAAATATAAAGGAATTTTTTTGTAAATTTGTCAAAATATAGATTTAGTTGGTTTAATAGACTCAGCATGAAAAGATATCTTGCGTTTGTCGCCGCTTTCAGCCTGGCCTGCAGCCTGTATGCACAGGACTGGGGGCAGGTGAAAAACCTGTACCAGGCCGGCATGTATTCGGAGACACTCCGCCTTGTCCAGGGCAACAACACCCCCATGGCAGAAGGTTATCGCGCCCTTTGCGCGCTCAAGCTCAAAACCGCCCATTCCCATGACATTGCCAAGGCGTTTATCGCCCGCTATCATGAAAACCTCCTGGTGCCGCAGGTGCGCTATCAGCTGGGCCTGGACCTTTTTGACCAGGAGCGGTACGAGGAAGCCCTGCAGCAGTTCAACCAGGTGTCCCTCAAGGACATCCAGGAAACTCAGCGGGCGGAATATACCTACAAACTGGGGTACTGTGCTTTTGCGCAAGGGGAGTGGGACCGTGCCAAGGGGCTTCTGCTTCGCATGAAAGACCTCCCGTATTCGGACTACTCCGCCCCGTCGTATTACACCCTGGGCTATATCAACTACGCCCAGAAGGATTTCAAGGAGGCCGCTCCCTGGTTCGAGCTCTGCGCAAAGGACCACCGTTTTTCCACACTTGCCAACTACTACATCCTGGAGTGCCGCTTCAACGAGAAGGACTATGACTATGTCCTCCGCTTTGGCGAAGACCTGTTCAATAAGGTTCCGGAAGACCGTCAGCCGCATCTGGCCCGCATCATGAGCGAGACCTACCTCATCAAGGGCGATGTAGAAAAGGCGCGCAGCTATTATGAGAAAAACCTTCGGAACAAGGCCAAACTCTCCCGGAGCGACCTTTTCTATGCCGGAGAAATCAATTACGTGATTGAGAACTGGGAAGGTGCCGTGGAAAACTTCACCCGGATGGAAAACCGCACGGACTCCCTGGGCCAGATTGCCTCTTATCAGCTGGGCTACAGCTACATCCAGCTGCGCAACAAAGTGGCGGCCATGGATGCATTCAAGGAAGCATCGGCCCTGGGTTTTACGCCGGATATCCAGGAAGACGCCCTGTACAATTACGCCAAGCTGGCGTTCGACCTTAACCGGGATACCGCCCCTTTCCAGGAGTATCTGCAAAAGTACAGCGCCCAGAAGAAAGGGGACCAGATTTATTCCTATATGGCCATGGTGGCTCTCCAGAACCACGATTATGTGGGCGCCGTGGAGGCCTATGACCACATCGACGAACTTCGCCCGGATATGCAGGCCAACTACATGAAAGCCTACTTCCTCCGCGCCCGGGAGCTCATGGAAAGCGGCTCCTGGCGCAGCGCCGTGCCGCATCTGAAGGCAGCCGCCTACTACAGCCCCCGCCGGGAAGGCTTTAACCAGCTGGCCCGCTACTACCAGGCCGAGGCCCTGTACCGGGACGGCAAATACGCGGACGCCCGGGATATCCTCACAGACCTGTACAACCTGTCGGCCCTGAAAAACCGTCCGGAAGGCCCGCTTATTTCCTATCAGATGGCCTACACCTACTTCAAGGAGGCCGATTATGAAAAGGCCCTCAAATGGTTCCAGAACTATCTGGAAGGGGATGCCCGCCTCATGGGCGAGGACGCGCAAACCCGCGTGGGAGACTGCTACTTCTTCAGCGGCAATTATGCTACGGCCGTGGCTGCCTATGAGCGCCAGATGGCAGAGTACCCCAATCCGGGCAACCTGTACCCGCGTTACCGGGCCGGCGTGGCCTGCGGCCTGCTCCGGGACAACACCCGCAAGGCGCATTTCCTGGAAGATGTCATCCAGGCCAACCCCGCCGCCCCGTATTACGGAGAATCGCTGTATGAGCTGGGCCGTGCCTATGTCGCCCTCAAGGACGATGACAATGCCATCCGCACCTTCAAGACCCTTCGCAGCGCCACCACGGATCCCGCGCTCAGTGCACAGGCCATGCTGGAGCTTGGCATGATTAACCGCAACGCCGGCCGCAGCGACGACGCCCTTGCCTGCTACAAGGCGGTGGTGGCCCAGGGCGGGGAGTACGCAGAAGACGCCCTCCTGGCCATCGAGGCCATTTATCGCACCCGGGAAGATCCGGAGGCATACCTGGCCTATGTGAACAGCCTGGGCGGAGCCGGCCGTACGGAAGCCCAGAAGGAAGAAGTCTATTTCTCCAGCGCAGAGCAAATTTACCTCTCCGGAGACTACGCCAAGGCACAGGCCACCCTTCAGGCCTATCTGGAAAAATATCCCCAGGCCATTTTCGGCGCCAAGGCCAAGTTCTACCTGGCCGACTGCCAGCGTGCCGCCGGACAGCGGGAACAGGCCGCAGACCTGTATCAGGCCGCCTTGGAGGCCGGTCTGGACGGCGCCCTGCAGGAGAGCGCCCGTATGCAGTACGCCGTTCTGCAGTATGAGCTGGGCAACTATGCCAACGCTTATCAGGCGTATCTCCAGTTAAAGGAAAATGCCAAGATGGGCGCCAACCTGGAGCTCGCCACCATCGGCCTTATGCGTTCCGCTTTCCGTGCCCGCCAGTGGGAAGACGCCATCGCGAACGCAGACGTCGTGCTCCGCTCGGAGGACCCGGAGCTGCAGCGTGAGGCCCATTACGTGCGTGCCAAGTCCTTCCTGAGCAGCAGCCGCAGAAAGGAGGCCTTTGAGGAATTCCAGCTGCTCGCCCAGGCTCCTTCCACCGACGAAGGCGCAGAGGCCGCCTGTCTCCTTATCCAGGACCAGTACGACCGCGGCCAGTTCGAGGGCATCCAGGAGAAGGTGTACAGCTTTGCGGAGAAAGCCGGCGGTCAGAACTACTGGCTGGCCAAGGCCTTCATCGTCCTTGGCGACAGCTTTGCCGAGCAAGGGAACCTGGCCCAGGCCAAAGCCACCTTTGAGAGCATCCGCTCCGGTTATACCTCCACCGGCCCGCAGGACGACGTCCTGGACCAGGTGGATCTGAGACTCCGTAAATTGCAGTAGAAGTATGAAAAAGCTTGTCATAACCGCCGCCGCGCTCTGTGTCAGCGCCGGCCTCTTTGCCCAAAACCTGAATCCCGTTGTGGAGGTGACCAACACCTACGCCCGGGAGGCCAGCGGCATCGAAAAACCTGCGCAGCTGCTTGCCGTTCCGGACTCTGTGTACAGTTTTAATCTGGACATGGATTACAGCGTGCGCAACACGCCCTATCAGGGCTCCTATGAGTTCAAGCCTTACCTGGTGCAGCTGCGGCCCCAGCCGCGCCTCTCGGACGAAGGAACGCTGTTTGTACGCCTGGGTGCGGGCTATGGTTTCCACCCGGAGGCCACCGTGGTGTGGTCGCCTGTCCGCAAGGGGAATTTCCGCCTGAACGTGTATGGAGACCATCATTCCTATATCGGCAAGTACCGTAACATAACGGTGCAGGATAAGCTGCTCCTTCCGGACGGCACCACCCGCGCCGGCAAAGATTTGCATTCGTCCCTTGGCGCAGACGCCCTTTACACCTGGACCGGCGGCACGTTCATGGCCGATTTTAAGTACAAGAACACTACGGCGACGGATGTCACCGGTGTGGACTTCTCCAATAACCTGTGGCAACTGCAGGCCCGCGTAAAAAGTGCCCCTGCCAGTGCGTTTGAGTATAATGCCGGCACACGCGTGGCCTATATCGGCTCGCAGGGCTTCCATGAACTGCACACCGTAACGGACGCTACCATGGGGGCCAACCTGGGCATGCACCATGTGCTGATGGGCTTGTTCGCAGAAACGGTGGGACAGGGTGACGGCGCCGCGGCTCAGCACAATGGCTATGTGGGCAATGTCGGGTTTATCCCGCATTATCTGCTCAATACCGGACGGTTCAGCATGAAACTGGGCGTGAAAGTGGGCTTCCTCTTCCGTTCGGACAAGACTTTCAGTCCGCATGCCGGCGGCATTGTTTTCCCGGATGTGCATATTACCTTCAAATTGGCCCAGGATGTGGCTGCGCTGTATTTCCAGGCTACCGGCGGAGATAATCTCATCTCTTACGATAAGCTCCTGGGCCTGAATCCTTTCATCCGTGGCGCCCAGTGGCAGACGGACAATATGATTACCCGTGTGAATGCGGCGCTGGGTGCCAGGGGAAACATTGCCTCCCGCTTCCACTACGATGTCCGTGTGGGCTATAAATGGGACGAGAACGCCTGGACCTGGGGTATCTCGAATCCGCTTAACGGACTTCCCATCGTGGGCTACGCCAGTCCGCTCCACACGTTCTATGTGATGACAGATCTGGGCTGGAAGAGCGAAAGACTGGACGTGGGAGCCAATATCTACTATGGCTACACCATTATCCCCAAATTCACTGAAACGCTGTTTGCACCGGCACCGTTCAAGGCTACGGGACACGCGTTCTATAACTGGGGCGGCCGTATTCAGGCCGGCGTGGTGGTAGAAGGCCGTTCGGCTTTGCCCGGCCCGGTGAAGGTGCCCGGCTTTGTGGATTTGGGCGTTCAGGCCAACTTCCAGATGACCCGTCAGCTGGGCCTGTGGGTAAAGGGCGCAAACCTCCTGAACCAGGCTATTCAGCGGGTTCCCCTGTATGCGGAGCAGGGTATTTACTTCACTGTGGGCGCCACCTTCAGTATCTAGGAAAAAAATCTTTTAAAACAGCCTCTTGTCGCAGACAAGGGGCTTGTTTTTTTGTATATTTTTCACTAATTTTGTATGATTTAGAAAGTAGGTGTTTTTGCACCGATTAGTTGGTAAAAATTAAGTAAAAAATAGAATGTCAGAAGATCAGATGAAAATGGCGGAACAGCAGTATTCCGCAAACAGTATCCAGGTGCTGGAAGGCTTGGAGGCCGTCCGCAAGCGTCCGTCCATGTATATTGGAGACGTAGGCGAGCGCGGCCTGCATCACCTGGTGTATGAGGTGGTAGACAACTGTATCGATGAAGCCATGGCCGGCTACTGCAATGGCATAGATGTCCAAATTCTGGAAGACAATTCCATCCGCGTACAGGACAATGGTCGTGGTATCCCTACAGGCATGCATGAGAAAGAGCACCGGAGCGCCCTGGAAGTGGTGCTCACCGTGCTGCACGCCGGCGGTAAGTTCGACAAAAACAGCTATAAGGTTTCCGGCGGTCTGCACGGCGTGGGTGTTTCCTGCGTAAACGCCCTGAGCGACCTCCTCATTGCGGAAATCCACCGTGAAGGTAAAATTTTTGTGCAGAAGTACTCCAAGGGCAAGCCCATTACGCCTGTTCAGGTGGTAGGGGAGGCCCAGGATACCGGTACCACCATCACCTTCCATCCGGATGCCACCATTTTCCAGCAAACCATTGTTTACAAGTACGAGACCCTGGCCAATCGCCTGCGTGAACTGGCATACCTGAACAAAGGCATCCGCATCACCCTTACGGACAAGCGTGAGAAAGTGGAGCAGTTCATTACCAGTGAGGACGGCGAACGCAAAGCCACGGGCATCATGGCCTTCCGCACAGATACTTTCTATTCGGAGGAGGGCCTCAAGGAGTTTATCGACTACCTGGACGCCGGCGCTCCCAAGCTCATCCCGGACCCCATTACGGTGTCCTCGGACAAGGTCATTCCCATCGACATTGCCCTCCAGTACAATACGGGCTTCAGCGAGCGCATCTATTCCTATGTGAACAACATCCACACCATAGAGGGTGGTACCCATCTGCAGGGCTTCAAAATGGGCCTTTCCCGTTCTCTGAAAAACTACGCGGAGAAAAACAACCTGCTGGCCAAATTTAAAGGAGAACTGAGCCCGGAAGACTTCCGTGAAGGTCTCACCGCCGTTATTTCCGTGAAGGTGGCAGAGCCCCAGTTCGAGGGCCAGACCAAAACCAAACTGGGCAACCCGGAGGCTACTTCTGCCGTTTCCCAGGCCACGGCGGCTGCCATGGACCAATACCTGGAGGAGCACCCCAAGGAAGCCAAAACCATCGTGGAAAAGATTGTGCTGGCCGCTACGGCCCGCGCCGCAGCCCGCAAGGCCCGCGAAATGGTGCAGCGCAAAACCCCCATGGGCGGCGCCGGCATGCCCGGCAAACTGGCAGACTGCTCCGACCATGATCCGGAGAAGTGCGAACTCTTCTTGGTAGAGGGTGACTCCGCAGGCGGTACGGCCAAGCAGGGCCGCGACCGCCGCATCCAGGCCATCCTTCCTCTGCGTGGTAAAATCCTGAACGTGGAAAAAGCCGCCCAGGACCGTGCCTTCGAGAGCCAGGAAGTCCGCAATATCTACACGGCGCTGGGCGTCACGGTGGCCCAGGAAGACGAATCCGGAGAAAAGCACATGGACCTTTCCAAGCTCCGTTACCACAAGGTGATTATCATGACGGATGCGGATGTGGACGGCTCGCACATCGCCTGCCTTATCCTCACTTTCTTCTTCCGCTATATGTTCGACCTTATCAAGAACGGCTATGTGTATCTGGCCACGCCGCCGCTTTACCTGGTAAAGAAGGGCAAGGAGGAACGCTACTGCTGGACGGATGCCCAGCGTGAGCAAGCCACCGCAGAACTGGGCCGCGGCTCGGACAAAGGCGTTACCGTACAGCGGTACAAAGGTCTGGGTGAAATGAGCGACGAACAGCTGTGGGAAACCACCATGGATCCGGCTCGCCGTGTGCTCCGCCAGATTACCATCGAAAATGCTGCGGATGCGGAACGTACCTTCTCCATGCTCATGGGAGATGATGTCCCGCCGCGCCGCGCCTTCATCGAAGAAAACGCGCATTATGCAAATATCGACGCCTAATATTCCCCTCTGGAGGTTAACTCCGCTGGTGATTGTGTTCGCAGTCCTGGTGCTTCTGATGCCCAGGACCGCGAAATTCAATTATGACTACAAGAAAGGAACCCCCTGGCCGTACGAGACCCTTATCTCGGAGTTCGATTTTCCTATCCTGAAAACGGACGAGCAGCTCCAGGCAGAGCGGGACGAGGCCGGCACCATCGTCATTCCCTTCTACCGCTATTCGGACGAGGTGACAAGCGCCGTGGTAAAAAACGCGCAAAGCGTAGATATGGGCGCCTACAACCGGCTGCGCCCCAGCCTGATTGCCCGCCTGGGCGACATTTACGCCAAGGGCGTTATCTCGGACGGCAAAGTGAAAATGGAGCAGGGGAGCGCGCAAGTGTCAGAAAACCTCATTTACATCCAGAAGAACAAGCGGGCGGTCCAGTACCCGCGTACGGAGGTATACAAGGTGTCGGACGCCCGGGACCAGCTGGTGGCGCTGCTGGCCAAAACCTATCCCTCCGTAAACCTGGATTCGCTGTTCCGCCGCACGGGGCTGTACGATGTCATCGTCCCGAATCTCCTGTACGACAAAGCCATGACGGAGCTCACCCATGCCGAGTCAGACGACTATGTGTCGCCCACCCTGGGCTATGTGAAGGCCGACGAAAAAATTGTCTCCAAAGGGGAGATCGTGACGGCGGAAATCGCCCAAATCCTGGACAGCTATAAGGAGGAGTACAACCATGTGTACGGCTATGCCGGGCCGCGTATCTTCCTGTATCTTGGGAATATCCTGCTCTCGCTCTCGCTGGTTGTCATCTTGTATCTGGTGATTCATTTCACCGCCCGTTTTGTCTTTGACCGGCCCGCCCGTTACCTTTTCCTGCTCAGTATTTTCCTCCTGGCGGCCATCGTGACGTTCCTGATGGTGCGTCTGTCGCCTTCGCTCATGTACATGGTGCCGTTCCCGGTGTTCGCCCTTTATATGCTGGCGTTCTTCCGCAAAAAGCAGGTATTCCCGCTGTACATTGTGCTGCTGCTGCCGCTCCTTATCTTCTGCGGCAACGGTATGGAACTCTTTGTGATGTTCCTGACGGCCGGCTCGGTAACGGTGGAAACCTTTGGCTTCTTCAGCAAGGGCTGGCGGCAGTTCCTGAACGCGGCCATTCTCTTTGGGGTGGAAATCCTGGTATACCTGGGCTTCCGCTTCATCGATGTGGGCAGCACGGCCACCTGGTGGGTAGATCTGGCGCTCATCTTTGTGGGTTCCATGGCCACGGTGGCCCTGTATCCGCTCATTTACCTGTTCGAGAAAATCTTCAACCTGGTGTCCAGCACGCGCCTTATTGAGATGGCGGACACCAGCAATCCGCTCTTGCAGGAGCTGGCCCAGAAAGCCCCGGGCACCTTCCAGCACTCCCTGCAGGTGATGAACCTGGTAGACGCCGTAGGGCGTGCCACCGACGCCGATGTGCCTCTGCTCAGGGCGGCGGCGCTGTACCACGACATTGGCAAGATGGCCAATCCGCTGTGCTTTGTGGAAAACCAGTCCGCTACGCCCGGTGCCACCAAATACCATGAAGGGAAAACGCCCCGTGAGAGCGCTGTGGATATTATCCGGCATGTGGATGACGGCCTGGCCATCGCAGAAGAGCATCGGCTTCCGCAGGAAATCCGCAGCTTCATCAACTCCCACCACGGTACTTCCAGCGCTGCTTATTTCCTGAACAAATACCTCAACGACGGCGGAGATCCTTCGGACGTGGCGGACTTCTTCTACCATGGCCAAAAGCCCACGGCCAAGGAGCAGGTCATCCTGATGGTGTGCGATTCCATCGAGGCCGCTTCCCGTACGCTCACCGACTTCTCGCCGGAGTCCTGCGACCGCTTTGTGGAAGGCATAGTGGCCGGGAAGGAAAAAGCCGGTCAGCTGGAGGACGCCGATATCACCCTGCACGACCTGAATCTGATGAAACGCATGCTCAAGACCTATTTGCAGCAGATGTACCACTCCCGGGTGGCCTATCCCAAGCGGAAAGGTTGATTCTTCGGCATTTTTTTACTATCTTTGCGCCCCTTGTTTGAAAATATAATACAACCTATCATATGAACGTAAGCAAAACCCAAGCAGATGCCCTGAACTATCAGGTGACCATCGACATTGCAGCAGCAGATTATCAAGAACCGCTTCGCAAGCGCCTGAACGAGTACAAGCGCAAGGCCGATATCAAAGGCTTCCGTCGCGGAATGGCCCCGATGGGCCTTATCCAGCGTATGTACGGGGACCAGGCCCTCTACGAGAGCGTGAACGGGATTGTGTCCGAGCAACTGGACAAATTCATCAACGAGGAAAAAATCCGTGTCGTGGGCGAGCCCCTTCCCTCGGAGGACCAGCCGCAGCTGTCCTGGAAGGCCGGCGAGGACTTCACCTTCAAGTTCGACCTGGCCCAGACGCCGGAACTCACCTTCGAGGTGAACAAGGACGACAAAATCCCGTATTACGAGATTAACATCACCGCCGCAGAGAAGAAGGCCCAGAAGGAGCAGCTGCTCCAGCAGTACGGCTCTCTGCAGGAAGGCAAGAAGGCCGGCGAGAACGACTACATCGTGGCCGACATTGCCAACGAAGGCCATAAGGCAGAAGGCGTGTATGTGAGCATCGCCAATGTGGCGGAAGAGGCTCGTGGCGCTTTCATCGGCAAAAAAGCCGGGGACTCCTTTGAACTGGACGTGAATGCCGCCTTTACCAATGAGACGGACCGCGCCGCCATGCTCAAGGTAGACAAAGCCCAGCTGGAAAGCCTGAACCCGATGTTCACCTTCACCGTGGTGAACGTGAAAACCTATGTGGCCGCAGAGGAAAACCAGGAAACCTACGACAAAATTTTCGGAAAGGACGCTGTAACCACTCCAGAGCAGTTTGAGACCAAGATTGAGGAGCGCATCAAAGCCTCCCACGAGCAGGAAGCCAACTATCGGTTTGGCGCCGATGTCCGCAAGTTCTATGTAGAGAAGGCCAAACTGGAACTGCCGGAAGCTTTCCTCAAGCGCTGGCTCATCTATGCCAACGAGGGCAAGTTCACCGCAGAACAGGTGGAGAAAGAATTCCCCGCCTTCATCGAGGACTTCAAGTGGCAGCTGGTGCGCGGTTACATCATGCAGAAGTTCGGCCTTAAGGTGTCCCGTGAGGATATCCAGGCCGCAGCAGAGAGCTTCGTAGCCTATCAGTACGCCATGTACGGTATGGCCGGCGTTCCGGAGAACATCATCAAGAGCTCCGCAGAGAACGTCCTCCAGGACCAGAATCAGTACCGTCGCCTGGAAGAGCAGTGCGAAGACAATGCCGCCATCGCCAAGGTCCGCGAGGAAGTAACCCTCCAGACCAAGAAAATCTCCCAAGACAAGTTCCGTGAACTTAAATAACTACAGAAATTTTTGTTTGAAAACCGTCGGCTCCGCCGACCCCTCCCACCGCTTCGCGGCGGGCCCCTCCCTCTTACAGGGCCGAGGGTGGCCATGGGTTTTCAAACAATAAATTTCTTCCGTTAATTGAATATGACAGAATTTGACAAGTTTGCAGTGAAGGGCCGTGGAATATCTTCCATGACCCTTGACCGTTATACCAGTGTGTATGACGGATACATCAATCCTACCATTACGGAGGAAAGGAAGTTGAATGTGGCTCAGATGGATGTATTCAGCCGCCTGATGATGGACCGCATCATCTTCCTGGGCGTGCCCATCGACGACGATGTGGCCAACATCATCCAGGCCCAGCTGCTGTTCCTGGCGTCCAATGATTCCCATGCCGACATTACCATGTACCTGAACACCCCCGGCGGGCAGGTAACCAGTGGCCTGGGCATCTACGACACCATGCAGCTGGTGCAGCCGGACGTGGCTACCGTGTGCACGGGCATGGCCGCCAGCATGGGCGCTGTGCTGCTGTGCGCCGGTGAAAAGGGCAAACGCAGCGTGCTCCCGCACTCCCGCGTGCTCATTCATCAGCCGCTGGGCGGTGCCCAGGGCCAGGCCACGGAAATCCTTATTGCCGCCAAGGAAATTGAGAAAACCCGTACGGAACTGTTCAATATCATTGCCCAGCACACCGGTCAGCCCTATGAAAAAGTGGCCCAGGACGGCGAACGCGACTATTGGATGAGCGCAGAAGAAGCGCTTGCGTACGGCATGGTCGATGAAATTCTTCGTAAAAGAGCCCGCTAATGGCTAAAAAAGTATCGTCACGGGGTAGTCGTTGTGTCTTTTGTGGACGGACAGACGCAGAAGTCCCTTTCATGCTGCAAGGGATGGACGGGTTTATTTGCTCGGACTGTGCCAAACTGGCTGCCCAGTATGTAGAGGAACTGGAAGGGGACCGGAAAAAGGCCGCCGGGCCGGCTCCCAAGCTGGGGAAAGCACCCAAGCCGCAGGAAATCAAGGACTATCTGGACCAGTATGTGATTGGGCAGGACCGCGCCAAAAAGGTATTGGCGGTGGCCGTGTACAACCACTACAAACGCGTGCAACACAACCTGATTGAGAAGGCCGATGACGGCGTGGAACTGGAAAAGAGCAACATCCTGCTGGTAGGGCCCACCGGTACGGGTAAAACGCTGCTGGCCCGCACCATCGCCAAGATGCTGGACGTACCGTTTACCATCGTGGATGCCACGGTGCTTACGGAAGCCGGTTATGTGGGCGAGGATGTGGAAAGCATCCTTACACGCCTTTTGCAGGAGGCCGATTTTGACCAGGTGAAGGCGGAGCGGGGCATTGTGTTCATCGACGAGATAGACAAAATTGCCCGCAAGAGCGACAACCCTTCCATTACGCGCGACGTTTCCGGCGAGGGCGTACAGCAAGCCATGCTCAAGCTCCTGGAGGGCAGCATCGTGAATGTGCCGCCCAAAGGGGGCCGCAAGCATCCGGAGCAGGAGTTCATTCATGTGAACACGCAGAATATCCTGTTCATCTGCGGCGGCGCCTTCGAGGGCATTGAGCGGCATATCGCCCTCCGGAAGAATACCCAGATTATCGGCTTCGGGGCGGAGGAAAAGCAGCGCATCGACAAAGACAACCTCTTGGAGTATGTAGATGCCATGGACCTCAGGGCCTATGGACTTATTCCTGAGATTGTAGGCCGTCTGCCGGTCATCACGTATCTGGACCAGCTGGACAGAGACAGCCTGAAGCGCATCCTCACCGAGCCCAAAAACGCTTTGCTGCGCCAGTATCAGAAGATGTTCGAGCTGGACGGCATCAAGCTGGAAATTGAGCCGGCCGTAATGGATCTCATTGTAGATACCGCCCTCAAGAACAAGCTGGGGGCCCGCGGCCTCAGGAGCATCTGTGAAAAGGTGATGGCGGATGCCATGTTCGAGGCTCCGTCGTCCCATAAGAAAACGTTCACCCTCACCTTGGACTACGCCAAGGCCAGACTGGAGAAATAGGGATGAAAAAGTGGGTTATACCGGCCCTGGCGGCTGCTGTGGTGCTATGCGCCTGCTCCAAAACTGTGAACAACTGGGTGTACATTTACACGGAGGTGACCGATTTTGAGGAGCTGCAGGACAGCGTGGCCGGGGCGGCCATGGGCAAACTCCTGGACGAGGCCGCCTACAAGGCCGCCGGGGCATCGCCCTATGCCTTCATTTACAATCGCGCCAGCACCTTCGAGAATGTGGAAAAGGCCGCCGATACCTTCTACGACCAAGTGAAGGACACCGTCACCGCCCAGTACTCCCTAACCCTCCAGAAAGTCCTCTCCACCAGCGCCATGAAGCTGGCGGACCAGACCAAGGAGCCCATTCGCAGAAGCCGCGCTTTTCGAAGAAGCGGTGGGCGGCGTGGTTGTTTTTGCCGGACTCCAGGTAGATGCCGCTGACGCCGCGCTCGCGGAGCCAGGCGATGGCCGTTTGCAGCAGGGCTTCTCCGGCGCCGCAGCCGCGGCACGCCTCCTTGACCAGGACGTCGCAGACCATCCCAAAGGGAGCGTCTCCGTCGTCCTCGATATCGGCCACTACAAAACCCACGATTTCTCCTTGGTCCGATACGGCCTTCCAGACCCTTGCAAGTTCCTCATTCTCCAGGTGTAACTGGATGTATTTCATCCATTTCTCGCGGCCGTCGGGGGCGGTTTGCGCTACCAGTACGCCGTCCCGGATAACTCCTTCGCCTACGCCCATCTGCATTTCTCCGTGGGAGATGTATTCCGGGTGGGCGGCAAGATGAGAAAAGAAAATATCGGCAAGCGCCGGAGCGTCTTGCACAGTGGCAAACTCAATCTTCATAGCTAAATAGTGATTTAATTCTCTCCCAAATGCTCCTGATGGAATTGGTGAGCACCAGTAGCAGGGCAAATATGGTGACGCCGGCAACCGCGGCCAGCACAATGGCAGAGAGGCGGTTGCTTTCGAATCCGAAGTAGGTGAGGAAAGGCATTTCGTCTTCCTGGAAGAACAGTTCGAAGGTGGACGCAACGGAAATGATGGCCAGGATAATGTTCAGGAGGAACTCGCTGCGCATGGACTTGTAGTCCGACAGGTTGTGCAGGCTGTTGTCTACGTTTTCCATGAGGGCGGCCAGGCGCTCGTAATCGTCCCCCAGGCCCAGGCGGGCGGTGGTGCGGTCGAACATGACCTTGTGCGAGGGGAACTTGGAGTACTTGACCACGTCCAGCTGGGTGACCATCCGGGTGAGGCGCATGGACAGGGCAGCGTTGGCGCCAATCAGGTCCTGGGACGACTTTTTCTCTGCGTCGAGGGTGGACAGCACCACCGTATCCGTGGCCAGGCCGATGACATACTTCTTGGCCAGGATCATTTGCAGAATCAGGAGGTATTCCGGCCAGGAGACGTGGTAGTGGGCGCGCTCCTTGAGGTGCTCCACCCAGTTGACTCCTTCCTCTCCGGCGCCCCGGCGGCCGTAGGTGCCGATGACCACGCACAGGCTGCTGCCGGCAAGGACAAGGTCGTCCGTGTCAATGGCGATGTTTTCCCCGCACACTTCATCATACGCAGCCGGATCCCGGTAGGGCCATTCTTCCGGGTACAGGGACAGCAGGCCGATGAGCTCGTTCTTGTGTTCTTCCCGGATATGGTCGATAATTTCCGCCTCCGACAGACGGTCCGGGCGGTCCGGGGCAAAGAGGTCCGTGCCGTCCGGCTCCAGATGCTGAATGTTTTCCCAGACGTCCACCATGGCATAATGGAGGTCGTTGTCTACGGAGAAGGAACCGGGCGTCCAGCGGCGCAGGAGGCGCTTTCGCTCCGCGAGCGGAGTGTCTTCCTTGAAACGGGAGCAATGCTGGTAGATGAAGTTTTTGTAGCGGAGGGCCACGGCGTCGAAGCTGCGGCCGGTACCGAGGTTGGCGATGGACTCGGGCTCCTCCAGCGGATTGCCCATGGCGTCCAGCCAAATGGCATCCACGGCAAAATGGGTTTCGTAGTCGATGGCGGTTTTGTCACCGCCTTCCTCCTTGGACCAGAATTCCGCGCTGAGCCAGTTGCTCAGAAAAGCGATGATGTGGTCTGTGGTGACCGGACGGGACAGCCGGCAGGCATGGCCGTCGAAGAGGAAGCGGTAAGTGATGCTCACGGTATGGCCAAAGAACAGGTTCATCTCCACGTTGCAGTGGCCCTTGAGGGTGGCTTCGTAGATGGACTCGTCCGGGGCGGGCACGATGGGCATGGTGAAATCAAAGCCCCTGAGGCTGTATCGGCGCACATTTTCCTGGGCCGATGTTTTTTGCGGCAGGACAAAGATCTGGTTCTCGATATCCCGCTCCACCATGGCGATGGGCACCTGCAGGGCATCTGCCTTTTCTATGTACACGCCGCGGGATTCGTCGTAGTCTGCAAAGTTTCTGTCCTGGACGCCATATTGCGGCAGGATAAACTCCTTGGTGTGGTGCACGGAGAAAGTCTGGATGAAAACCACGGAAAACCCCGGGTAGGTGAGCATCTGTGACATGGCGTGTTGTGTTTGTTCTTTCAAAGATAGTGATTTTTTTTAATCCGGAAAACAATTGTATTGTTGAACGAAAACATTTATATTTGTAGAAGTTAACATCTTTGTATTATGAAAAAATGGTCCCACCTCCACATCGATGTAGATTACTGCTCCTCAGATCCGGGCATCCGCAACTGGTTCTGTGACCGCACTTCTTTCACTCCGGAGGACCTTCAGCCGGGCATGGCCCTTTCCTATGAAGACTCCGGCGGCCTGTTCGACCGCATCAGCGTAGTTGCTTTCGATGACCAAAAGGTGGTGCTCCGTTACGGCAACACGGACTATACCGTCCATGAGGACAAAACCGTCGTCAAAATGGACGAAGGCGGCCGCAACTACACCAATTTCCTGCTGCACGCCGTGCTGGAATTCCCGGAGTAGGAAGAGGAAGAAGATATGCATAGTAATTAAACACAACCCGATATGAAAATAACACTCGAAACTTTAGCCGCCATTTATAAAATCTCCGTCCATCTGGCCAGCGCAGACGGAGAGGTGACCGGCAATGAGGTCAAACACCTTTTCGACTTTTTCCAGCGCTTCGAAGGCCTGGACCAGAGCACGGTGAACCAGCTCATGGCGTATGGAGAGAGCATGGAGGACGCCAAGGCCCTGCAGCTCATTTCCCAGGCCGATGATGAAGCCAAGCAGGAAATGGCCAACGTCTTTGCCAAGATAGTGTGCGAAGGAGACCTCACCGAACGGGAGGAGCAGCTTTATCTGCAAATCAGCGAATACTGCAACCTGCCGGACCCGGTGGATGACAGTGAGCCGGAAGAACCCCAGGAAGAGGATGACGAAGACCAGATTATGCCCGCCTTCTTCACCGTGAGTTTCCAGGGTATGGTGGGTTCGCACCAGTGTGAGTCGGAGGACTGGAATGTCCTGGGGGACCAGCTGGCAGAATGGATTGGCGCAGACCGTGTGGAGATTGTCCGCTACACCGCTCCGCTGAACGCCCTTACCCAGCAGCTCCGCCTGAACGGTCGTCACCTGGTATTCATGGTGGCCCGTAACGGCTACAACCAAACCGTGGGAGACAATATGCCGGCAACCATCCTCTATGGTGGCGGTTATCCCATCTATGGCAACATTGTCTTTGCCCTGGAAACCGACCAAAGCTATGAGATAGAAGGCTTCCGCAGCCGTAAGCTCTTTTCCGAGGCCCTGGATGCCGTAGATGCCGCTGTAGATGGCCTCCTCAGATACCCGGATTAAGCCCTATGGCAGAGAATGTCAGAACCCGTGAACGGGAAAATACAGCTGTCCGGGAGCCGGAAAAAATGGCCACCCGGCAGCAGGAACAGCCGCAGGACGGGTCCGGAAAGTGTCCGCATTGCGGTGCCACTCTGAACCGCCCGGACTATGAGATTTGTCCGGTCTGCGGCGGTAAGCTGGTAGATTATTGCACGTTCTGCGGCGCCCCCATGACCCCCGGGGATGTAGATTGCCCGGAATGCGGCATGCCGGCAGACGGCGTAGAATGCCCGGCCTGTCACATCCGCAATTTCCGTCCCTTCTGCCGCCAGTGCGGCCAGCCGCTCTCCAAGGCGGCCCGCCGTGCGGTGGAAAAAGCCAAACAGGACCCTAAGGTCCTTGAGACGGCCCGGCTGCTGGTGAAAATAGCCCAGTTGGAAGCGGAACTGGAAACGGCCGGCAAGCCGGAAGACGGCACCCCGGAAGAACCCACAGAGGCAGAAATCCGCCTGAAAGCCCTCATGGCCAAGGTGGGCTTCACGGCCGCGGAGAAACCCAAAGTCACCAGCCGCAAAGTGGGTCGCAGCCGGGAAGAAATCATGGCAGAATATACGCAGGCCATTGAAGACGCCAACAAAGTGATGGAAGAAATGCTTCCGCCGGTGGGTATGACCCCTCAAGAACAGCGCAACTACTATACGGCCCGCAAAGTGGCCGTGATGGAGGTCATGGAAGAACGCTGGTGGGGGATAAAAGTGACGGAAACCATGGGCTGGGTATGCAACAAATGCCAAGTGCTGCACAAAGACCCGTCGGAATGCTGCGTCGCGGAATTCGGTGGCGAGTGGGTCACCTGCGACACCATGCATGTGGTGGAAGAAGGCACGGAAGGCGCAGAACTCTGCATCACCAAAATCGAAAAGAAAGTTTATAAAAGATAAGAGCTAATGGCCGATCCCCAGAAAACAGAAGCCGCCCCGCAAAAGACGGCGGTCGCGCCACAGAAAACGGCGGCCGCTCCGCAGAAAACGGCAGCTGCGCCTCCGCAAATAACCGCCGCCTTCCAAAAAACGGCCGCTTTCCAGAAAACCGCTGCCTTCCAGAAGACGGCGGCGGCACTGGGCGCGGATGGGGGCACGCCTGTCCAAGGCGGCGCCAAAACCTATGAGCCCGGTGAAACCATCCAGGTGGGAAAATACAGCCTCACCGTCAAGAAGGTCATCGGCAGCGGCTCGGAAGGGGTTCTGTACCTGGTAACGGACGGCAAGCGGGAATACGCCCTCAAACTCTGCAACCCGGGCTTCAAGACCAACCAGGCGGCCATCTCTGCCGTCAAGGGCCTTCCCAAGGGTTATGCAGTGGAGCTGGTGGACTATGCCGATAATTACGAGCTCATGGCCTACTACCCGGAGGGGAGCGTAGGGCACGGCGGCTTCAAAGGCAACGAAAAATGGATCCTTGCCATCGTCATCAATACGGCCATGGCCCTGGACAAGTTGCACAAGGCCGGCATTCTGCACAAGGACATCAAACCGGCCAACATCCTCATCAAGGACCGGGAGAAAATGGCCACCGTCCTGTGCGACTTTGGCATTGCGGATCAATTGGGCAAGGACGGAAAATGTGCCACCCAGCAGCTCCGTACCCCCATTTATGCCGCCCCGGAGGTGTACACGGACACCGTCACCATTGCCGATAAAACCTACATCGAGCTCACCCCCAAGGCAGACTTTTATTCGCTGGGCATGACCATCCTCTCGCTGTGGATGGGGGAGGGCGCGTTCATGGCCGAGCGTCAGTTGGCCATAGACAAAGTGAAGGGCCGCATTGTCATTCCTGCTGACATGCCGGACCCGCTGGCCCGGATTTGCCGTGGCCTCCTCATCAAGAACCCGGGCAAGCGCTGGGCCTGGGAAGAGATAGAAAAAACCCTGAACGGGGAAGAGGTCCCGGTAGAGGAAGACGAGATCATCGAGGACCTGAACATCACCTATAACGCCTCCAAACACCTGATAGCCAACACGCCCAAGGAACTCTCCGAGTGCATGGCCGACGATATAGACCTTGCCAAGAAATACCTCTACAGCGGCAAGATCGAAAAATGGCTGGCGCCCTATCCGGAGCTGGTGATGGAAATGGAGGACATTGTGGATGTCCGCTATCCGCACGACCAGGAAAAGGGTGTCTTTGCCGCCATGTTTATCTTGAATCCCGGCTCAACGCTGCCTTTCAGCGGCACGGTCAGGGAAAGCGGCGAGCACCTGCAACGGGATGTCCGGACGCTTAAGGACGTGAGCAATTTCTGCAACGATGCCTTCCCGGACAAAGACACGGTCAACCTGATTGCCTCCTGGTACTTCGAGGAATGGGCGCGCGTGAGAAACAAGGACCTGCGCCTCCCCGTGAGCCGCTCGAGTGGGGACAACAACGAGTTGGAGACCGCCTGCCTGCGCGTGCAAACGATTGACCCGCTGAGCGATATCACCCTGCTCAACGACCCTTCCAATCCTTACTATGCCATGACCGGCCCCGCCCTGGGGAGAATCCTGAATATGGCCTACACGCTCATGTACAATTACCAGGACAGTGGTCCCGGCCGGAAAGTACACCCCTATGAGGCCTACATTCCCCACGATCTCATGATGCTGTTCTTCATGGATTTCATGGCTCCGGAAGAGTATCATTACATCCCCTCTTTCTTCGATACCAAAGGGGACCGCTTTACCCAGCTTCGGCAGTGGTTTGTGTACTGCACGGACAGGAACAGCGACGACTTCCTGAACAAGTGCCAGCCGCAGGACGACTACCTCTATTTTGCGCAGGTCTCCGCCATGAAGACCATCAAAGGCTTTGGATTCACGCCTTTTTACGATTTCGTCAAAAGCGGGGACAGCGCCACTACGCTCTCCCAGGTGTTCTCGCACAGTTCCAGGGAACTGAAGGTAGAATACGAGAAAAACGGCCTTGCGGGCTTTTTGGCTGTCCATCACCACGAGGATCCGGAGGCAGATTTATCGGCCCAGTTCGCCTATGAAAAACGGCTGAAAGACTATTTGGACGATGTCCGCCGGATCGACGACACCCAGACGCCCGTCGTGCGTTTCGACGAGGCCCGGAAAGAGGCGGACCGCATCCTCTCGGACGGGAAGGGCCGCATCCATGGCCTGGCTGCAAGGAGCGTGCTCCAGTATGTGGGCACCATTGCCCTGGCCGTCATCCCGGCCCTCATTCTCCTTACCATGCTGGTGTTCTCCATCATCGAGAACCCCATCCTGGATACCTCCGGGCTCAAACTGCAGAGCTTCCTCTGGACAATCGGCCTTATCCTTGGAGCGGTGGTATTCTTTACCTCAGACTCTTCCGATGTGGGTTGCCTGCCATCTCTCATTGCCGGTGGCATTCTGGCGGCCATCATCTGGGTCATCGTCAAGTTCCTGGGCGGATTTGTCCTGTATTTGTTCGCCGCCCTTGTGTTGGCCGTGCTTATCTACTTCAGTATCAAGACCATCTTCAGTCCCAGCCCTTACGCGCGCATGGCCCGGAAGTTCACCAAGCCCGGCTTCGACGAAAAAGTCCTGGAACCGCTCTATTACGCGTTCAGCAACGATACCAGCTTCGATTCTTCCCTGAACGGCGCCTTCGACGACGACCAAATCGACAATTGGAAGGATGACCTCAAGCGCAGGCGCACCTTCGTGCTTATTTTCATCGGTGCGGTGTGGGTGTTGTTTGCCTTCAGCCTCTTTGTCCCCAAGAGCGAGCGTTTCGGCCGCCTGTCCAGGCCGATCTTCGAGAAACTGGAGAAAGTGGCACCGGCACAGCAGGGCCCGGCTCTGCTTGAGGTGGAAAGCCTGGAGCCCGGTACCCGGAGCGAGGACGTAAAAACCATGCAGGTGTTCCTCAAGGAAGCCGGCTATTTTGTGGGTACGCCCAGTCCCACCTACGGCCCGGCCACCAAAAAGGCGGTGAAAGCCTTCCAGAAAGCCAACGGCCTGGAGCAAACCGGCGTTGCGGATGCCCAGACCATCAAAAAGATCAATGAACTGGCGGCGGAAGCATCCAAAGCCGCAGAAAAAGAAATACAGTAGCCTATGACCTGTACAAAGTGTGGAAAAGAAAACCGTCCGGAGGCCAAATACTGCCGCTTCTGCGGTGAGGTAATGGCTGTGGAGAGCACCCAGAAGGGGCTTATCGCCAAAGACTCCCTGGTCCCGCAACTGGACGAATTGGATAAAAAACTGATGGTAGCCAAGGCCAACGTGGGCAACGGCACCCGGATTGGCATGGACTGCCTTATCCTGGGCGATTCCGGTACGGGCAAAGACTTCATCGCCCGGCTGGTCGCCTCCAAGATTGTGGCTGCTGGCGTTGCCACGCAGGCGCCCCGGATAGTGGATGCGGCCGATTGGAGCGAGTTCGCCTCGGACTTCGACAAGAACATAGCCGCCCTCAAGGACGGAATCCTTGTTATTACCAATGCCCAGAAGCTGCTGCCAACTACCCGTGCCAAGGAAGTCAATCAGTTGGACAAGCTCTTCAACCGCATGAGCAGCAACGAGGGCGCACCCATCGTCCTGCTGTGCGGCATGCTCAACGACATGCTGGAGTTCCTGGAACACAACAAGTCGGAACGCGGGCTTTTCGAGTTCGTGTTCAAACTGGAGGCCTTCGACATAGCGGACCTGAGCAAACTTACCCAGGAACTGTGGGCGCAGAAATACAAGGTAAAGGCCTCCGATGCCGCCATCGGGAAATTATCGTCCCATTTTGCCTGGTTCATGCGCCAGAAGGAGGTGGGCTACAGCAACGGGCACCTGTCGGAAATGGTGGCGGAGAGGCTCTTCGTAAATGCGGCCTCCCGTGGCAGCAAAGTCATTGAGGAACAGGATATCGACTCCGATAAATGCTTCATTCCCAAGAGCGAAGAAGAAATTTTCGCGGAGCTGGACGGGTATATCGGCCTGCAGAGCGTGAAGGACGAGATCCGCGCCATTGTGCGCAACATCAAGAAAAAGAAGGAGAAGGGGCTGAAGGAAAAGCTCCTGAAGGACCACTACCTCTTTACCGGCAATCCCGGCACCGGCAAAACCACCTTCGCCCGCAAGTTCGGAGAGGTGCTCAACGCCATTGGTGCGCTGCCTACGGGGCAGTTCGTGGAAATTTCCGGCAAGGATTTCATCGGCCAGTATGTGGGAGACTCGGAGGCCAATGTGAAGAATTACGTGAACAAGGCCATGGGCGGCGTACTGTTCATTGACGAGGCCTATGCCCTCAAGGGCAGCAGCGGAGAAAACGGCAGCTTTGGCATGGATGCCGTGAATACGCTCCTGAACCTGCTGGAGAACCGCAAAGGGGAGTTTGTGTGCATCATGGCCGGCTATACCAAGGAGATGGCGGAGTTCGTGCGCATGAACCCGGGCATCCCGTCCCGCTGCAACGTGACCATCGAATTCCCGGACTACAACGCCAAGGAACTGGAACAGCTGTTCCGCATGTTCTTGGTAAACAACGACGAAAAGACCCACTTCACCCTGGACGCCAAGGCAGACGAAATGGCCCCCAAGGTGTTCGAGCGCATGTATCTCAAGCGGACGGACACCTTCGGCAATGCCCGTAACGTGCGGAATCTGTTCGACGAAGCCGTTAAACGGCATCGGCTCAGGGACGCGGAGGACGATGTCCTCACCTACGCAGACCTGGTAGGGGAGGAAGCCACCAAGGAACTGTCCGTGGAGGACGTGATGAAAGAGATGGACCAGTTCGTGGGCATGAACGCCGTGAAGGACACCATCCGCCGTATTGCGCAGGAAATCACCGTGCAAAAGCGGCTCATTGAGCTGGGGGAGGGTGCAGAAGGCCTCACCAAATTCAACTTCATCCTTACCGGTAATCCCGGAACGGGTAAAACGTCCGTGGCCAATACGCTGGGCAAAATCTTCTATGCGCTGGGCGTCACCTCCACGGACCACGTCACCAAGAAAGAACCAAAAGACATTATCAGTCAATACAATAACGAATCGGCCAAGGTGATGGATGCCGCCATTACGGAGGCTATGGGCGGCGTGCTGTTCATTGACGAAGCCTATGGCCTGAATCCGGTGGACGAAACCGGCCGCGGAACCTCTTCGGAGGGTAAAAAAGCCCTGGAGACCCTGATGACGCGCATGGAGAACGAGGCCGGCAAATTCGTGGTCATCTGCGCGGGCTATCCCAAGGAGATGGACGATTTCCTCAAAGCCAATCCCGGTCTGCCGCGCCGTTTCTCGCACCGGATCCATATTGACGATTATTCCGCAGAGGAGCTGCTGGAAATCTACGAGCGGGCGGCCAAGGCCAAGAAATACAACTTTACCCTGGCGGACGACGCCGTGCGCATGAAGGCCCTGAACATGTTCCAGAACATGGTGGCCATGAAAGACGAGCGCTTCGGAAACGCCGGCGAGGCCATGAAGAAGGTGGCTGAGACCAAGACCAACATCAACAATCGTCTCATGGCACATGAGGGAGAATGGACACCGGAGGTGCTCGCGAGCGCCCGGGTGGCCTATCTGGAAGATATTCCCTATGAGGAGCCGGAGAAGGTGTCCGTGGATGCGTGCCTCGCGGAACTCAACGAACTCATCGGCCTGGAAGGGGTGAAACAATCCCTTACCAAGCTGGCGCATACCATTAACAACGAGATTGAAAATGCCCGCGCGGAGGGCCGCCGGCCGGAGATTCCGCTGGGACACTACCTGTTCCTGGGCAATCCGGGTACCGGCAAAACCACCGTGGCGCGCCTCATGGGCAAAATCCTCTATTCCATGGGCGCCCTTCCGTCGCCCAAGCTGGTAGAAGTGGACAAGAGCAAGCTGGTGGGCCGATTCATGGGCGAAACGCCGGCCATTACCTCCAACGTAATTAATTCGGCCATGGGGGGAATCCTCTTCATCGACGAGGCCTACCAGCTCTCCAACGAGGGGTACAACGGCGGCGGTTATGGAAAGGAGGCGCTGGAGACGCTGCTCAAGCGGCTGGAAGACGACCGCGGCAAATTTGTGTGCATTGCGGCCGGCTACAGTTATGAGATGCAGTCGTTCATTGAGGCCAACAGCGGCATTGAGTCCCGCTTCCCGCGGCGCAACTGGATTACCTTCGAGGACTATAAGCCGGAGGAACTGTTCCGGATTTTCATGCTGTATGCGCACAAAGCAGGGTACACGCTGGACCCCATGGCGGAGAATGCCGTGCGGGCCAAGCTGACACAGCTGTACAACAACCGGCAGCGCACCTTTGGCAATGCCCGCGACGCCCGTAACCTCTTTGACGAGGTGAAGAGTAACCTCGCCGCCCGCCTGGCAGAGGAAGGCGGTCCCCACACGAACGAGGAACGTAAAACCATTATGATGGAGGATGTGCTATGATACAGTGCCCTGATTGCAGACAAATCATCCCCGAAGACAGCGCTTTTTGCGACCAGTGCGGGAAAGAACTCAAATGGTGCCCGGAGTGCAAGCGCCCCAAGCGCGGCACCGAGTGCCCGGTATGCGGCTCAGACCTCATTCCCGGCCGCAAGTACCTTGCCGGAGACTTCTCCAAGCCCTCCTCCGCTCCCGTCACACCCCCCTCCGCCGGTCCTGCTCCTTCGGGTCCTGCTCCCATTTCGAGCGGCCCTTCTTCTGTCATACCGAGCGAAGCGAGTGTATCTCCCGCCCCCGCCGCCCTGGTCGGCAACGGCTGGCGCCTCACCCTGCAGGAAGGCCCCTTCGGCCGGCGTGGCGGCATCTGGCCGGAACTCTCTACCTGCCAGTACGTCTCCGGTAGTCACGGGAATATCGTTAAGGCCGGTGCCGACTGGGTCATCGAGGACGTAGGCTCCACCAATGGCACCTATGTGAACGGAGCCCGTATCCAGCGCCAGGCACTGAAGAAAGGGGACCGCGTGAAAATCGCCACCTTAGAATTTACCGTGGAATGAGACTGCATATCCAAGCCATCTGCCACAAAGGCCTTGTGCGCGACAACAATGAGGACGCCCTGTCGGTGGGCGGGTTTTTCCTGCGCGACGACTCCACCGAACTGTCGCTCACCACACCGGAGGAAGGTTTCTTCTACCTCCTGGTATCCGACGGCATGGGCGGCCATGAAAGGGGAGAGGAGGCCAGCGAATATACGCTCACGCAGCTGCAGGAGCGTTTTTCGGCCCATGAAATTACGCAGGAAAACTTTGACGAAGACCTTCGGGAGGCGGTGGCCGCCATTTCCCGTACGCTCAATGACCGGGCCTATGCCCAAGGGCAGGAGCATCCGATGGGCTGCACGCTCACGGGCGTCATTTGGCACTATGGCAAAATCCGGCTGATCAACGCCGGCGACAGCCGCACCTATCGCTTCCGCGGCGGAATCCTGCGCCAGCTCACCACCGACGAAACCGAGCGGGGAATCACCGGAAACCCCAATGCCAGCAAGTTGCTGCTCAACTGCATCGGCGGCGGCTGTGAAGGCCGGCTCCGCATCGCGGACCTGGATGGCAAACTTCTGCCCGGAGACCAACTCCTGGTTTGCTCCGACGGCCTGGCGGACATGGTCTCCGACGACGACCTGGAGCAAGCCCTCGCCGCCGGCGCCTCCGCTACAGACCTTTTCCACATGGCCTGCGACGGTGGCGGGGAAGACAACATTTCTATCATCCTTGCACGGGTGGAGGCCTAATCCTTAATTTAACAAGTCGCGTGTCGGAATCCTGGAAAAATAGCATCAATTCATGTAAAAGTCGCTGGAAAAAAAGCAGTGAAATATAGGATTATCGCTGGAAAAATGATATCTTTGTGCCTGGAAACATAAAAGTGAAGCCATGTTAAGAAGAAGGATATCAGAAACCTTGAAGCAATGGAAAGACAAGCCCGGTCACATGCCGCTCGTAATTATGGGCATTCGTCAGTGTGGCAAGACATTCATCTCCCAGCAGTTTGCCAGGGAAAACTATAAGTACGTTGTCTACATTAACTTCATCAAGCAGGAAGAGCGCAAAACTGCTTTTTACGGTTCCAAGGATGCGGAAACAATTATCCTCAATCTTTCTGCCCAAATGCGCACTGCTCGTTTCGTACCCGGTGAGACCTGCATTATTTTAGACGAAATACAGGACTGCCCAGAGGCTCGTACCAGCCTGAAGTTCTTCAAAGAAGACGGCCGCTACGACATTATCGCCACTGGGTCGCTCCTGGGTGTGCAAGGATACGGGCAAGAGGAAAAGAAAAGACGCAAAAGAAAAGCTGTGAAGCAGGAAAAGGGCAGCAATTCCGTCCCCGTCGGCTATGAAGAGATAGTAGAGATGTACCCCCTGGACTTCGAGGAGTTCCTCTGGGCGAACAATATGAGTGAGGAGATTGTCGATCTTCTGCGCAAGTGCCTTAAGGAGGAGACGCCCGTACCTGAAGGAATCCACGTGGCCATGAAGATGCTGCTCTACCGCTATATAGCCGTAGGCGGGCTACCCGCCGCTGTAAACGCCCTGTTGGAAACCGGTGATATGAATGCAGTGAATACAGTCTGGCATTCCATCCTCAAGGAGTACCGTTCCGACATGGTGAAGTATGCCGACGACAAGGACAAGCCTCATATCCGTGCCTGCTTCAACGCCATCCCAAAGCAGCTTGCCAAGGATAACAAGAAATATCAGTGGTCCAAGGTGGAAGAAGGCGGCCGCGGCGTGTTTTATAAGGACTCGCTGCAGTGGCTGGAAGATGCCGACATCGTCCGTCGCTGCTATAACTCCCACATAACCGGCCTGCCGTTGGAGGGCAATGCGATAGACAACATCTTCAAGGTCTATACGGCCGATATTGGCATCCTTGTCGCCATGTTGGGAGCTGCCACTCGGGCAGATATCCTGCTGGGTAATCTGGGCGGCTATAAAGGTGCTATCTATGAGAACCTGATGGCCGATACCCTCATCAAGAAAGGACAGAGTCTGTACTATTTGCAAAAAGACTCAGGTCTGGAGCTGGACTTCCTGATTCGATATCAAGGTGAATGTGTGCCGGTGGAGGTAAAGGCAAAGAATGCGCAGGCCAAGAGTATTTCCACCGTGAGGAAACATCCGGAGAAATATGGCGTCAAGCATTTCATCAAGTTTGGTGACTATAACGTTGGTCGCGACGGCGATTTGCTTACACTGCCCACCTATATGCAGTTCCTGTTGGATTTGGCGCCGGAGGATATTGTTTTAGAGCCGATTGATATGGACCAACTTACGCGCCTGGCTCGGGAAGCCCTGGGAAAATGAGCAGTACCAACGAAAAATACCTCTTCGGACGCGGTGGGGAAGACAACATTTCTATCATCCTTGCACGGGTGGAATAGAACAACAAAAGGCCGCTTTCAGCGACCTTTACTTTTGTGAGGACACGCAGATTTGAACTGCGGACCTCTTGCCTGTCAAGCAAGCGCTCTAAACCAACTGAGCTATGCCCTCAAAAGGAATGCAAAGATAGGAAGAAAAAATGGATTCCCCAAATTTTTTTGCATTAGAAGCGAACTTCCAGGGTGTAGGGCATGCGAACCGGGGATCCGTCGGAGATGGCGGGCTTCCATTTGGGCGCACTTTGCACCACCCGGACAGCCTCTGCGCGCATGGCGGGGGTGCCGCCTTTGATGGCCTGCACCTCCTGAATGCCGCCGTTCCTGCCCACGACAAAGCGGACTTCAACCGTGCCGGTGGCGCCATCGGCCGCCTTTTTCAGGTTCTTCTGCACCCAGGCTTTGAAGGCTTCCAGGCCATCGGCCCCTTCTTTTCCCTTGAAGGCGGGCTTGCGCTCCAGGCGGTCGTAGAAGGAAAGGTGGTGGTCCGGGCCGTCGGCCTTGCGGACCAGGCGCCCGTCTTTCATCTCCAGGGTGCTGCCGCCGTAGATGGTGAATCGGCCCAGAACGGTGAGGGTATCTCCTTTGACGATGTCCAGCTGGCCAAAGTTGACGCCCGGTCGGGCCGGGTCTTTGAGGCCGTACACCAGCAGCGTGCCGGTGGGGTCTTGCAGGTAAAAACTGCCGCTGGTGGTGCTCCGGACTTTGGCTACGACGCCTTGTACTAGGTAGCTGGTGGTGTCCGAGGCTTGCAACTTGAGGAACTCTTTCACGCTCAGCTGCCGGGGCTGTGCCAGGCAGACGGCGGGAACGAGGGCAAGGAGGAGAAGGAGCTTTTTCATCTTACAGATAATCTTCGAAGTACCGGGTGACTTTGTCCATCAGGTGGATGCGATTGCGCCCGAAAACGTTGTGCTGGGCGGTGGGATAGGGAAAGTAATCGACCGGAATTTCCAGGTCTATACACTGCTGGATAAAGCTGAGGCTGTGCTCCCAAACCACGGTGTCGTCCAGGGCGCCCTGGCAGATAAGGAGCTTCCCTTTGAGGTCCTTGGCTTTATTGATAAGGGAGGTGGCTTCAAAGCCCTCGGGGTTGGTCTGCGGGGTATCCATGTAGCGCTCCCCGTACATAATCTCGTACCATTTCCAGTCGATGACGGGGCCGCCGGCGACGCCCACCTTGAAGGTGTCCGGGTAGGTGGTCATGAGGCTGATGGTCATAAAGCCGCCGTAGCTCCAGCCGTGCACGCCAATGCGGGTGGCATCGACATAGGGGAGGCTCTTGAGCCAGTTAATTCCCACCATCTGGTCTTCCATCTCCGCCTTGCCGCAGTGACGGTTGATGGCTTTCTCGAAGGCGGCGCCGCGGTTCTCGGTGCCACGGTTGTCCTGCACATACACCAGGTAGCCTTTTTGCGCCATGAGCATTTCCCACATGCGGATTTGCCCCAGCCAGCTGTCCTGCACCATCTGGCTGTGCGGACCGCCATAGACATAGAGGATGACGGGGTATTTTTTAGCCGGGTCGAAGTTCTTGGGATAGATGAGCCGGTAGTAATTTTGGAACTGGCCGTCTGCGCTGGGAACGGTGCCCAGCTCCACCTGACAGGAAGCGTAACCTTTCAGCGGATCATCGGCCTCATGCACTTTCTCATTCACTTTCCCGTCCGTGGAGCGGCGGTATACCTGGTAGGGGGTGGAGGTGTTGGACCAGGCATCCAGGAACCACTTGCAGTCCGGCGTGAGCTGGACATGGTGCCAGCCGCGGCCGCTGGTGAGCTGTACGGGCTTGTAAAACTTGGCTTTGTTGACGGCGTTTTTCCCGGGCAGCTTCAGCTGCATCTTGTACAGGTGGTTCTGCACGGGCGAATTCTCGGCCGAGGTGTAATACACGTAGGTGCCGTCGTTGTTCACATAGTCGATGTCGGCCGATGCCGTGGGCAGGCGGCGGAGGGTGCCCAGGGTGTCCACCAGGTAGAGGCTCCGGAAGCCGTCCCGGTTGTCTGTGCGGTAGAGGAAAAGGTCTGTGCGGCCCTTGATGAAATAGATGGGATTCAGGGGCTCCACCCAGGCCTCATTGTCTTCCGTAAGAAGGGTGCGCACAAAGTTGCCGGTGGCGGCGCTGTACTGGTTCAGCTTGGCGTGGTGCTGGCTGCGGTCCAGGATTTGGGCATAGAGGCTGCGGCTGTCCGGGCTCCAGGAAATATTGGTGATGTAACGTTCTGTGGTAAAGTCGTTTACTTCCAGATAAACGGTTTTCCCGCTGGCGAAATCGTACACGCCCACGGCTACCTCTTCCGAGTCCATGCCGTTCATGGGGTATTTGATTTGCTTGAGCTCTCCGGTGCGGGTGTCGATGTCCAGAAGGGGAAACCAGGTAACCTTGTTCTGGTCTTTGCGGTAAAAGGCCACCTTGCTGCTGTCCGGAGACATGTACCAGCCGGCATCAATCCCGAACTCGTTGCGGCTTACCGTTTCTCCGTATACCAGGTTGGGCCCGTCGGAGGGGGCAATCACAAAGCTCTCCTCCCGCTCGTTGTCCCTGGCGAAGAGGCTGCCGCGGTCTGTGAAGAGGGTGTAGCGCTCTTTGGCGGGTTCTTGGGGTTTGTCGGCAAGGGTGCCGTCGGCCTGCAAGAACATGCGGGGAATGCGGGAATAGCCCACGCCCTTGTAGATGGCCTCTTCCATGGTGAGGTCTTTGCCGTCGTGTGCGGGCTTTACGTCCAGAACAGTGTTCTGGGCCCATGCAAGGGTACAGGCAAGCAGCGCGCCTGTCACGGTAAGGAGCTTATTCATAGCTGTTTATAGGAAAAGCGGACTCTCGTCCGGAACGGCGTTCATGCTGGTCTCTTCCTCTACGGAATCTACCACGGCGCGTTCATAGCCGCGCCAGGGCAGGGCGCCTTTGTACTCTTTGTAGTGCACGGTGACGCGCATGCCGGTCATCCGGATGAGTTTTTCCGCTACCTCTTTGTCGGACACGGAGAACTTGAAGTTCTTGGACTGGACGGTGCCGCTGGCGTTTTTGCTGCCGTAACCGGTGAGGATAATCTCGCCTTCGTAGGTTTTGAAGAGGTAGCCGGTGTAGGTGAGGGAATTGAGTTCTCCGGTTTTGGTGCCGTCGGAGAATACCCACAGATACTTGAAATAGCCAAAGCCGCAAAGGGCCAGGAGAATAACCAGGGCAATACCCAGCCCCGTGAAGCCTAAAATTTTACCAGGACGTGCCATAGATTCATGTGTTTATTCTCACAAATATAGTGAATTTTTGTAAATTTGAGGTCATGAAGTACGTGGTGAATACCTGCACGGAGCCGCAGTGGAACATGGCGCACGATGAGTTTCTTCTGGAGGAGCTCACGGAGACGGTGTTTTGCCTGTGGCAGAACCGTCCGTCGGTGATTGTGGGCCTGAACCAGAACCCGTACGCAGAAGTAGACGTAAAGTATCTGGACGCCAATAACATAACCTTGGCCAGACGGGTAACGGGGGGCGGCGCAGTCTACCACGACTTGGGCAATCTGAACTATAGCATTGCAGGGCCCATTGCGCAAATGGAAGACAAGTTCTCCCTCATGGCCCGCACGCTGCAGCAGATGGGCGTTCCGGCGGAGCTCTCCGGCCGCAACGACATTCTGGTCCACGGCCGCAAATGCTCTGGCTACGCCAAGCGCCTGAGCAAAAACCGCATGATGATTCACGGCACGCTCATGTGGGACGTGGACCTGGAAACGCTCACTCGCGCCCTGGCCATTCCGGGTAGCAAACTGGAGGCAAAAGGCATCGCATCGGTTCGCAGCCGCGTGGCTAACTTAAAGGATTATCTGCCTCAATTTCAGACGCTTGCACAGTTCCAGGCGGCGCTGCAGGAACGCCTTGCCGATGGCAGTCCGGAGCTTCATCTGAGCCCGGAGCAGCGGGCGGGAATCGACCAGGTTGCGGACCAAAAATTCCGTACCTGGGAGTGGAATTGGGGCCATTCGCCGCAGGCCAGTTTCCGGAATGGCAAAAAGTTCCCCTGCGGCACGGTGCAGGTAGATTATACGCTCAAAAACGGAGTATTTGAGCGCCTCACTTTCGGGGGCGACTTCATGGGAAACCAGCCGGCGGAGGGGCTGGCGGAAAAACTCATCGGCCAGCGCCCGGAGGCCATTCTGGCCACCAAGGTTAGCGAGTATTTCGACGGCCTTAGCGCCGCGGAGCTGTACACCCTGTTTACCTAAAACACACTTGGGTGCGGTCATCGTCCCACTTGCTGGACCCTTAACCGCACTTGGGGGGGGGACGTTAGATCACCCCGCTGCCGAGCATTTCGGTGCCGGTGTACCAAACGGCGAACTGGCCGGGGGAGATGCCCCTCTGCGGGGCGTCGAAGAGGATGTACAGGCCGCTCTCACGCATGATGAGCGTGGCGCTTTGCAGCGGCTGGCGGTAGCGGATGCGAACGCGGTGGCGGCGCATCTCCCCGGGCTCCAGGGCCAGGTCCGGGCGAATCCAGTGAATCTCCTCCGGGGCTACGCGGAGGCAGAATCGGCTCAGTCCCTTGTGGTGATGGCCTTCGCCCACATAGATGCGGTTTTCTTCCGTGTCCGTGGCAATCACGAACACCGGCTCCGAGTGACCGCCGATGCCCAGGCCCTTTCGCTGGCCGATGGTGTAGAACTGTGCGCCCTCGTGCCGCCCTACGATGCGGCCGCAAGGGTTCTCCTTGTAGCGCGTTTTGCGGATATGGTGTTTTCCGGACCGATAGGTTTCCGTCTCAAACTGCAAGTCATAGTGCAGGGGAGTGGCCAGGCGTGCCAAATCCCGGTCCGATAAAGCGGCAATGGCTTCCTCGCGGAAGGGGCTAATGCCCAATGGTTTACCATCGCTGGTTAAAACCTTTTCTTCCGGTGCATAGCGGACGGTGCGCTCCAGGCTCTCGCCGGGTTTGAGGAGACCGGTAAGCGTTTCCTGCTGCCACACGTAAAGCGGGTCTGTGGCATAATACGGGTCATAGACCTCCACTACGTCGCCCTCCACGGAGGCCAGCTTTTGCTTGAGGAACGTGGGCAGGTCCACCTTGCCCACAAAGCAGATGCCCTGAGAGTCTTTTTTCTCCGCGGAAGGCAGTTCCGCCTCCTTGGCGATGCGCCGCACCTCCGGCTTTGTAAGATGGCCGATAGGGAAGAGCGTGCGGCTCAGCTGCTCCTGCGTGAGCTGGCACAGGAAGTAGGTCTGGTCCTTGTTAGGGTCTGCGCCCTCCAAAATCCGGTAGATAGGAGATGGCCGGTCGGGGCCGGCCATGACGCCGTCATTCCCGGCTTGACCGGGAATCTCTTCCACCTGGCAGTAATGGCCGGTGGCCACATAGTCGGCCCCGTATTTGCGGGCCACTTCCCAGAAGGCGTCGAACTTGATTTCGCGGTTGCACAGCACGTCCGGGTTGGGCGTCCGGCCCTTGGCGTATTCGTCGAACATGTAGTCCACCACGCGCTGGCGGTACTGTTTGGACAGGTCCACAAAATAGAAGGGAATGCCAATTTTCCGGGCTACCATTTCTGCCACAAAGCGGTCTTCCTCCCACTCGCAGTCCCCGTGGAGGGTGGTGTCTGCGTCGTGCCAGTTTTGCATGAACATGGCAAAGACGTCGTAGCCTTCCTGCTTGAGAAGGTACGCCGCCACCGACGAATCCACGCCGCCGGAAAGCCCGATGCATACTTTTATTTTGCTCTTGTCCATATCGTCCCGCAAATTTACGCAAAAAATCAGTAACTTTGCCCTCCTATGGCAAGTTACCTGCAAATCGAGAACATTTCCAAGAGTTACGGCCCCAAGGTGCTGTTCAAAAACATCGGCTTCAATATCAACGAGGGCGATAAAGTGGCGCTCATCGCCCCCAACGGCACGGGGAAAACGTCGCTCCTTCGGATCCTGGCCGGAACGGATGCTTCCGATAGCGGCGGCAAAGTGCTGTTCCTCAAGGATATCCGCATAGCCTTCCTGGAGCAGGAATATGCCTATGACCCGGCCAAAAGCATCTTTCGGCAAATCATGGACAGTTCCCGAGCGTGGACGGAGCACCTGGATCCGGACCACCAGTGGCAGTATGAGCTTCGCGTGACGCAGCTGCTCACGCAGTTCGGCCTTATAGACCCGGAAAAGCCCATGCGGGACCTCTCCGGCGGGGAAGTCAAGCGCGTGGCGCTTACGCAAATGCTGGCTTCCGAGGCGGACTTCTACATCATGGACGAGCCTACCAACCACCTGGACATTGACGCCATCGAATTTCTGGAAAGCCACCTCAGGCACAGTCGCTGCACGCTGTTCATGGTCACGCACGACCGCTATTTCCTGGACCGCGTGTGCAATACCGTCATGGAAATGGATCGCGGCAACATCTACATTTACCGGGGGGATTACATGAATTTCCTGGAAAAGCGGCAGGAGCGCATCGACAATTATAACGCGGAGACGGAGCGGGTGCGCAACCTCTACCGGCGGGAGCTGGAATGGATGCACGCGAGCCCCTGCGCCCGCACCGGCAAGGCCAAATACCGCAAGCAGGCCTTCTGGGACATCAAGGAGCGGGCCGATGACAGCTATGTCCAGCAAAAGGTGGATTTGTCGGAAACCAAAGCCGCCAGCACTTACCTGGGCAACAAGGTCATCAACTGCCGGGACGTGAGTTTCTGGTGGGAGAATAAATGCTACCTGAGCCACTTTACGTACAATTTCCAGCGCTACGAACGGGTGGGAATCGTGGGGCGCAACGCCGCCGGAAAAACCACCTTTCTGAACCTCATCACGGGTGGCTGGAAACCGGAGCTGGGCGGCAGGCTGGAGGGGATTATCGACCTTGGAGAGTCCCTTCGTATAGGCTATTACCACCAGAGCGGCATGCAGTTCAAACCCGGCCAGACCGTGCTGGAAACCGTGAACGACACCCATCTTCTGAGCCGGTTCCTCTTCCCGCACGACATGCTGCAAAACCCCGTGGAGCGGCTCTCTGGCGGGGAGCGCCGGCGCCTGTACCTGCTTACCATCCTCATGCAGCAGCCCAATTTCCTCATCCTGGACGAGCCCACCAACGACCTGGATATCGTCACGCTGGAAATCCTGGAGGAATACCTGATGGAGTTCAAGGGCTCGCTCATTATCGTGAGCCATGACCGCCACTTCCTGGACCGCCTGGTGGACCATTTGTTCGTGTTCTGCGGCAACGGGGTGGTGAAGGACTTCGTGGGCAATTACACGGAATACCGGACCTTCATCAAGGACTATGAAGCCGCGCAGAAGGGGAGTGGCGTCATGCCCGTCTCCGACCGGGCATCTAAACCCAGCACACCGGCCAAGCGCAAACTCACCTACAAGGAGCAGCAGGAGCTCAAATCCCTTGAGGAACGGCTACCGGCCCTGGAGGCGGAAAAGGCATCTTTGGAGGCCCGGCTCTCCAGTGGCACGCTGGATGCCGTGGCGCTGCAGGAGGCATCGACCCGGTATGGCGCCCTGCAGGAGGAACTGGACGCGGCCGAAATGCGCTGGCTGGAATTGTCGGAGATTTAATGTATTTTTTTGCGGGGAATTCGCGTAGTTTTCTTATCTTTGTAGATGCGGTTCAGGATGCCCGCATCATTTTAATTTATTAAAGTATGGCAAAAGAAGCAGAAGGCGCCTCGGTAAACGCTGCAAAACTAAAAGCGCTCCAGGCAACAATCGACAAGATTGAGAAAGATTACGGTAAAGGCACCATCATGAAACTGGGAGACCAGCCCGAATGGGACGCTTCCCAGGTGATTCCCAGCGGCTCCATTGCGCTGGATCATGCACTGGGCATCGGCGGATACCCCAAAGGCCGCATCATCGAGATTTACGGACCGGAAAGCTCCGGTAAAACCACCCTGGCCATCCATGCCATTGCGCAGGCCCAGAAGGCCGGCGGCATTGCGGCCATCATCGACGCAGAGCACGCGTTCGACCGCACCTATGCCAAGTCGCTGGGCGTAGACCTGGATACCCTCCTCATTTCCCAGCCGGACAACGGGGAGCAGGCCCTGGAAATTGCCGATAACCTCATCCGCAGCGGTGCCGTGGATATAGTGGTGATTGACTCCGTGGCCGCCCTCACCCCGCGCGCAGAGATAGAAGGGGAGATGGGAGACAACAAAGTGGGTCTGCAGGCCCGCCTGATGAGCCAGGCCCTGCGCAAACTCACGGCCAACATCTCCAAAACCAACACCTGCTGCATCTTCATCAACCAGCTGCGTGAGAAGATTGGCATCATGTTCGGCAATCCGGAAACCACCACCGGCGGCAACGCCCTCAAGTTCTACGCTTCCGTGCGGCTGGACATCCGTCGCACCACGCAAATCAAGGACGGGGACGATGCCTTGGGCAATCACGTAAAAGTGAAGGTGGTCAAGAACAAGATGGCCCCGCCTTTCAAGAAGGCCGAGTTTGACATTGTGTTCGGGGAAGGCATTTCCCGCAGCGGAGAAATTGTGGATCTGGGTGTGGAGCTGGGCATTATCCAAAAGTCCGGTTCCTGGTTCAGCTACAATGACAGCAAACTGGCCCAGGGTCGTGAGGCCGTGAAAAAGCTCATGATGGACAATCCGGAGCTGGCAGAGGAAATCGAAGCCCGCATCCGCGAGGCCATGGCCCACGTGGAGGACTAAGTCCTATCGACTTTAACCAAAAAAGGGAGTCTTTGTGTGAGACTCCCTTTTTTGTGTGTTTGCAGCGTGTGCTACTCCTTGGGCATCAGAAGCTCCAGGAGGGAGGATAGGGCCACAGGCTCGTCTTCCGGATTGGCCGATACCAGGAAGAGGTCTATCTTGCGGGCACCTTCTGCGTCTTGGGTGCGCATCAGGGCCAGGGTCATTATGCCCATGATGGAGACATTGATGCCTTTGTTGGCCTTCTCCAGGTACTTGTCGCAGTCCTCATCCGTTTTGGCCAGGAGGGCCTTGGACAGATAGAAGCTGACACCAACAGGTTCCAACGTGCCGGTGAGGGGTATCACGCCGCCAACCAGCAGTTTCAGGTCAATTTCCAGGAGGCGGCTTTCTCCTTTGATGAGGCCCACTTCACCGGAAACGTATTCTACCGGTTTCCCATCGGCATTGGTGCCGGAGACAGCAAGGGTGAGGTGGTGCCAGTCGCTGCCTTTGTTGATGTCCAGCACAAGCTTTTTAACGGCATCCTGAACTTCCGGTGCTTCTGCCACTTGATTGAGCATTTTGGCGACAGCTTTTACGGAAGGCTCTTGCGCCTGGATTTCCTCTTTCTGCGGAGCAATCTCTGCAGGCGCCTCTGCCTTTTGGCAGGCGGCAAAACCGAAAACGGCCGCTGCAGAAATGGCTGCGAATAGGGTAATCTTCTTCATAGAAATAAGGCTTTATTCGTTGTCTTCTTTAAGGGCTTGTTGATAACACTCGCGGCAGAGGGGCTCGTAGGTGTCTTTTTCTCCCAGCACCACCAGTTTTTTACTGGCCGAAAGCCGATGGCTGTGATTGGCCAGAGCGCCGCAGCTCACGCAAATGGCGTGTACTTTTTGCACGTCTTCCGCGATGGCCATGAGGCCGGGCATGGGCCCGAAAGGCTTGCCCAGATAGTCTGTATCCAGGCCGGCGATGATTACGCGCACGCCGCGGTTGGCCAGTTCCTGGCAAACCTCAATAATACTATCGTCAAAAAACTGGGCTTCATCGATGCCCACCACCTGTACGTCAGGGTCTATCTGCAGCATGCGGGAGGGTGATTTGATGGGCGTACAGGAAATGGAATGGGAGTCATGCGACACCACGTCCAGGTCTGAATAGCGTTTGTCTATAGTGGGCTTGAAGGTAGCTATCTTTTGCTGCGCAAACTGTGCGCGTTTGAGCCGCCTGATGAGTTCCTCCGTTTTCCCGGAGAACATGGAACCGCAAATTACCTCAATGCAGCCCGATTTTTTTGTGTTTTCCAAAAACATTTGTGTACCTTTGTTTTGTGTTATCACTTATGCAAAGATAGCACTTTATGGAATAAAGTCAAATTTTATGGCCGGAATTCTTTACATTGTTCCCACGCCGGTAGGCAACCTGGAGGATATGACCTTGCGCGCCATCCGTGTGCTCAAGGAAGCAGATCTCATCCTGGCGGAAGACACCCGCACCACGTCTGTGCTGCTTAAGCACTATGACATCCATCGGCCCCTCCAGAGCCACCACAAGTACAATGAGCACCAAACGGTGGAACTGGTGAAGGAGCGCATCCTGGGCGGGCTCAATGTAGCGCTGGTGTCAGACGCCGGAACGCCCGGCATCTCGGATCCGGGGTTCCTGCTGGCCCGCACCTGCGCAGAGGAAGGCATTGAGGTTCAGACGCTTCCTGGCGCAACGGCCTGCATCCCGGCCATCGTCTCCAGCGGCCTCCCGTGTGACCGTTTTGCCTTTGAGGGGTTCCTCCCGCAGAAGAAAGGCCGGCAAACCTTGCTGCAGTCCCTGGCGGAGGAATCGCGGACCATGCTTTTTTATGAGTCTCCGTACCGGCTGGTAAAAACGCTGGAACAGTTTATGCAGTATTTCGGGCCGGAACGCCGCTGCTCGGTGGCACGGGAAATTTCCAAGCTGCATGAGGAGCATAAGCGGGGTACGCTCGCAGAAGTAGTTGCCTGGTTCCGCGAACACGAGCCCAAAGGAGAAATTGTCATTGTCGTGGCCGGCGCCCAGCCGGTCAAACCCAGTAAACAGAAGCGCTATGGAAGAGGGGAAGAAGAAACGCAGCAGCCTTAACGGAAGCTTCGTAACGGGCGCCATCGCCCTGGTTTTCCTGATTATCGGTTATGAGGTAGCCTTGTTCGTGCACAAGGCCGCGGTTACGCGTATCGCTGCTAACCGGGATGCGCCGGATACGGTGTATGTGTACGCGGAAAAGGAGGAGATTCCTCCGCTCCCTCCGGTCGGTCGGAATGACAAAAGTAGGCAAAACCCCTCTGTCATTTCAGGGCGGAGCCCCTCTGTCATTTCGAGCGAAGTCGAGAAATCTCCCCGGACCGAGCGGCACAACGCGCCGCACTCCGCCGCGGTGGAGGAGGTCCGCGCCAAACTGCCCCGGCAGGTGGAGAGCTTCCGCTTCAACCCCAACACCGTTTCCGTGGAGGACCTCCAGCGGCTGGGCTTCTCTGAAAAACAGGCGCAATCCATTGAGAATTACAGACTTAAGGGCGGCCGATTCCGCCGCCCCACAGACTTTGCCAAAAGCTATGTGGTGGCAGACAGCGTGTACGCCCGCCTGGAGCCGTATATCGACATCCCCCGCCTGGACATCAACAAAGCAGACAGCGTGGCGCTGCTGGACCTCCCGGGGATTGGACCGTATTTTGCCGGGAAAATCGTGCAGTACCGCACGCAGCTGGGCGGCTATTCCAGCTTGGAGCAGCTAATGGAAATTTACCACTTCGACGAGGAAAAATTTACCGGCCTGCAGGACCTCATCACCTGTTCGGAGCCGGAGGGATTCGCCCTTTGGACCCTTCCTGAGGCCGATTTAGCCAAGCACCCGTACATCTCCCGCAGCGAGGCGCACGGGATTGTCCTTTTCCGCACCCATCATGCCCCCTCTGAGTGCACGGTAGAAGCCCTTCGGAAAGCCGGTGTGCTCTCCCCGGACCACGCTACTGCGCTCGCCCGTTGCCGGATTGTCCCCGCACAGTAATATTTTTTTGCTATATTTGCAAGATATGAAGGAACGTTTACTTGGAAAGACGCCTGAGGAACTGAAGGCCATCGCACTGGAAGTGGGCTTGCCGGGGTTTGCCGGGAAGCAGATGGCGCAGTGGCTGTATCAGAAGCGGGTGCACAGCATAGAGCAGATGACCAACCTGTCCAAGCAGGGCAGGGAAGCACTGGCCGAACGGTATGAGGTGGGCCAGACGCAGCCGGTGGAGGTGCAAACGTCCCGGGATGGGACCCGGAAGTATCTCTTCCCCGTGAGATGCCCGGTCAAGCCGGGCATGACGGAGGAAGCCTTCTACATTGAGGCCGTGATGATTCCGGACCAGGAGCGAAAAACGCTGTGTGTGAGCTCCCAGGCCGGGTGCAAAATGGCCTGCAAGTTCTGCATGACCGGCCGGCAGGGTTTCCACGGCAATCTGGACGCCGCCGATATCCTGAGCCAGTTCTTTGCCATAGAGGAAGCGGCCGACCTTACCAATACGGTGTTCATGGGCATGGGAGAGCCGCTGGACAACTGGGACCAGGTGAAACGTGTCATGGATGTTCTCACGGCTCCCTGGGGATTGGCCTGGAGCCCTAAACGCATAACACTGAGTACAATAGGCGTATTACCTAAACTGAAACAATATCTGGAGGAGAGCAAGTGCCACCTGGCGGTGAGCCTGCACAATCCTTTCCCGGAGGAACGGGAGGAACTCATGCCCGTGCAAAAGGCCTGGTCCATTACGGAGGTGGTGCGCCTGATTAAACAGTACGATTTCACCGGCCAGCGGCGCGTGAGTTTTGAATATACCATTTTCAGCGGCTGGAACGACACCCCGCGCCATGCGGAGGGCCTGCTGAAGCTCCTGCGGGGCCTGGAATGCCGCGTGAACCTGATTCGCTTCCACGCCATCCCGGATTTCCCGTACGCAACTGCATCGGCACAGGCCATGGAGGCCTTCCGGGAGCGTCTGGAGAAAGGCGGTCTCACCGCCACCATCCGTGCTTCCCGCGGAGAAGATATTTTTGCTGCTTGCGGCCTTCTTGCCGGTAAACATAACTTGCAACCATGAGAAAGATCCTGCTCTTTTTTGCCGCCCTGCTGTGTGCCTGGGGGGTGATGGCACAGAATAACAAAGACCCGGAATCGTCCACTTTCGGACTGGACGAAAAAGATGCCGCGGCCGTGCGCGAAATTCGCTACAAAATGGCGCAAATCCGCAAAACCCGGCCCACGGTGGCACTCGTTCTCTCCGGCGGCGGTGCCAAGGGCGCCGCTGCAGTGGGCGCGCTCAAGTACCTGGAACAGTACGACTTCCCCGTGGACATGGTGGTGGGAACCAGCATCGGCGGCATGGTGGGTGCCATGTATGCCCTGGGTTACGATGCCGACTACCTGGATTCGCTGTTCAAGCACATGGACTGGAGCGTTGCGCTCAGTGACAAAGTGGACCGGAAGTATGTCCCGTATTCCCGCATCCGCTACAAAGAAAAATTCATGCTGTCGTTCCCGTTCTATTACAGGGCCGATGACTACAAAAATTTCATTCAGGGCGATATGCCCTTTGCCGCCGGCAGCAACCGGCAGCTGCGTCTGGGTGCGGAGAATGAAGGGGAGATGAGTTCGCTGGCCCGGAACAACCTGCTGGGCAGCCTCCCTTCCGGCTTTGTGTTTGGCCAAAATGTAAACCAGTTAATCACTTCTCATACAGTTGGTTACAGTGATTCAACGGACTTTTTCAAACTGCCCATCCCCTTTGCCTGTGTAGCCACGGACATGGCTTCCGGAAAGGCGAAGGTATGGCACGCGGGTTCCATCAACCTGGCCATCCGTTCCACCATGTCCATCCCGGGCCTATTCGCGCCTGTGCGTACGGAAGGAATGGTGCTGGTAGACGGCGGCATGCGCAACAACTTCCCGGTGAATATTGCCCGGCAGATGGGCGCAGACATCATTATCGGTATCGACCTTTCCGGCGACAACGCCAGCGCGGCGGAAATCCAGAACCTGGCGGATATCCTGTCGTCCACCATGAACCTCTTTGACGATGACGCCTTTAACCAGAATATCAAAAACGTAGACATTCGCATCCATCCGGACATGACGGGCTATAACTTCCTGAGCTTCAACCGGGCCGCCATAGACACCCTGTTCAATCGCGGATATAAGGCCGCGGAGGCGCTCAAACCGCAGCTGGATGCCGTCCGGCACCGCCTGGGCAAGGCCCGACGGAAACTGAATGCCAAGCCGGCCGTGGATTTGGGTGCACGGCCCGTCCGGATCGAGGATATCGACATTGTGGGTGTGGACGAGCGGGAAGCGGAGTATATCCGTTCCAAGATGAGCGTAAAACCGGGCATGGAAGCGAGCAAGGACCAGATAGAAACCGATATCGCCGCAATCTTTGGAAAGGGCTCCTACGACTACGTGACCTATGAACTTCGCGGAAAAGCGGAGCCTTACCGCCTGCGCGTGCTATGCAAACGCGGTCCCATGCACCAGATTGGCCTGGGTGCCCGTATGGATACGCAGGATATTGTGTCCCTGCTCCTGAACGTGGGCCTGTTCACCCATTCCATGAGCGGCTCCTCGGTGGATTTGACCGCCCGCATCAGCATCAACCCGTATGTGGATGTGCGCTACTCCTACAACGCCCCCAACTTCTCTACCTTCAACGTACGGGCCGATGTCCGCTACCTGAGCCGGACCAGTTTCCTTGCCGGGGCGTCCACCTATAACATCCAGATGCTCAATGCCAACCAGGAGGTATATTTCTCCAACATGCACTGGTCGTCCTTCGATGTAAAACTGGGCCTGAAGAACAATTTCACCAAAATCTTCAACGTCCTGTCCAACAACAACCCATCGGCGGTATACGAACTCACCGGCGGTTCCGTGCTGGACTATATGGGGCTGATTATGGACGGCCGCATGGAAACCCTGGATAACGGTTATTTCCCCACCAAGGGTGTGTCCGTAGGGCTGCGTGCAGAGGCCGTTTCCGATGTCCGGAAGTGGGGGAATTCCTTCCCGGTTAACGTTATTGCCGCGCTGGACGGTAAATTCCCCATTACCTTTGGCCGCTTTACCCTCATTCCGCAGTACAATATCCGCTTTATTTTTGGCCCGCAGCCTCCGGTGCTGTATGCCAACATGATCGGCGATGATTTCCAGGGCCGATACCTGGATCACTCCATTCCTTTTGTGGGCGTCAATCAACTGGCGGTGGTGCGCGACCAACTGGCCCTCCTGCGCCTGGACGCCCGTTTCCGCATCCTGAAGAACCACTACGTGTCCCTGATGGGGAACGGCGGGTATGCTTTTGACGCCTTCAACCAAACCATTGCGGAAGGGAACTGGCTGGGCGGCGTGGGCCTGGGCTACGCCTACAACTCCATTGTGGGCCCGATCAAGGGCACCCTCCACTGGTCCAACGTGACCAACAAAGTGGGCTTCTACCTCTCTCTGGGCTATAATTTCTAGGCCGATGGAAACCGCCGCCGTCCTCTCCCGTCTGCAGAAGCAGTGCTCCAAGGCGGAGTACTGCAGGGCCGATGTGTACCGAAAAGCCCTCAAGGCACTGGAAGGGGATGCGGAGGCTGCCTCTCAAGTGCTTGCGTCGCTGGTAGAAGACCGCTATGTGGACGATGCCCGCTATGCCTCCGCCTTTGCGCGGGAAAAAGCCGCGCTGCAGGGCTGGGGCCCCGTGAAAATCCGCTTCCAGCTGCGCACAAAAGGCGTTTCGGAGGCCGATATCGCAGCGGGTCTGGCAGAGGTGGAGCCGGCCGCTGCAGCAGACAAGTTATCCCGCGTCCTGGCCGCCAAGGCCCGCACCCTGGAGGGGGATCCGCAGCGGCGCCTTAAGTTGATAAAATTCGGCCTCTCCCGCGGCTACGAGTACGATGCCGTGGAGGCGGCCCTAAAAGAAGTACTATGAAACGTTTCCTTCTCCTGCTTGCCCTGTTGGCTGCATGTACGGCACAGGCCCAGCGCTACACCAACCCTGTTCTGCACCTGGACTATTCAGACCCGGATGTGTGCCGGGTAGGGGACCGGTATTACATGACGGCGTCGTCCTTCAACTGTTTTCCGGGCCTGCCCATCCTGGAGTCGGAGGACCTGGTGCACTGGGAACTCACCGGCGCTGCCCTGTGGGACTATGACCCGGCCTTCCGGGAGGACGTGGAGCATGGAAACGGCGTATGGGCACCGGCCATCCGCTATCACGACGGCTGGTTCTACATTTACGTGGGAGACCCGGACCGGGGCATCTTCATGGTGCGCAGCCGGAATCCGCGCGGGCGATGGTCAGAGCCTGTATGGGTAGTGCGTGAAAAGGGATTTATCGACCCGTGCCCGTTCTGGGACGAGGATGGAAAGGCCTATTTGTCCCACGGCTGCGCCGGGTCCCGCGCCACGCACAAGAGCGTGGTCTTTGTGGCACCGCTCTCGGCCGATGGAACCTGCCTGGAAGGGCCTTCCCGCATTGTTTTTGACGGCCATCTCACCCAGCCCACCATCGAGGGAACCAAGTTCTACAAGCGAGGGGAGTGGTACTATATTTTTGCTCCGGCCGGCGGCGTGGCTACCGGTTGGCAAACCGTGCTGCGTTCTGCCAGCCCCTGGGGGCCGTGGGAGGAACGGATTGTGATGGCCTGGGCTCCGGGAACCATCAATGGCCCGCACCAGGGTGCCTGGGTGTCGGCCCCGGACGGAACGGACTGGTTCCTGCATTTCCAGGACAAGGGTGCCTATGGCCGTATCCTGCACCTGCAACCCATGACCTGGCGGGCAGACGGCTGGCCCCTCATTGGCGAGGACCCGGACGCGGATGGCGTTGGACAGCCTGTGAAGGCGTGGAAAGCGCCTGCGAGCACGCCGTTACGCGAAAACGCGGAAAAACGCGTTACCCCGTGCTTGGAGGAGCAGGGTGTGTATGGCCTGCCGCTGGAGTGGCAGTATCCCACCGTTCCGTCCCCGTACTGGCACTACGCATTGCCCGGCGGCGGCATTCGCCTGTATTCGGTGATGCAAAAAGCCCCGGAGGCCAACCTCTGGAACTGCCCCAACCTCCTGTTGCAGAAATTCCCCGCAGAGGAGTTTACGGTAACGGCCCGGCTCACCTTCATGCCCAACCCCGCCCTCAAAGGGGAACAGGCGGGCTTTCTGGTGCAGGGGGACGATTATGCCGGACTGCGCCTGACAGACACCCCGGAGGGTGCGCAACTGGACTATATCTCCTGTCTGGAAGCCCCTAAGGGTAACAAGGAGCAGGTAACCGTGCTCACAATGCTTCCCTATACGCTCCGCGAACCGGATTTTCCGTACGCTTCCGGCAATGTGCCGGCCGTGAAGTATCCCACTTTCAGGCAGACGGAAATTTGGGTCAGGCTCACCGTGAAACCGCGCGCGGTAAAAGGCAATGTTCCGGATGCCGTATGTCATTTCTCGTACTCGCCGGATGGCAAGCACTTTAAGGCTGTGAATCAGGAGTTTATCGCCAAACCGGAGCTGTGGATCGGTGCTAAATTCGGCTTTTTCTGCAACCGCCCCGTCTGGAAAAATGACGGTGGCTGGGTAGATATTCAGGCACTCACCATTCAGTAGTCTTCCACGTTGTAGCGGGTAAGGAGATCCATGTGCATGTGGTTCTCCGTGCGGGCCGGCTTGCGGTGGAAAACAATGTAGTCTATCAGTGTGGAAATGGCATCCTGCACCTGCTGCTCCGGGTGCTGGGCGATGAGCATGGTCACAATGCCCTTTTGCAGTCCGGCAATATTGGCGGGCAGGTTGTCAAAGCCCACAATGCGCATGCCGGTACGGGGATTGCGCTCCAGATAGGGGACAATGAGGTGGATGCGGGAGTTGAACATGACGACGTGCCGCACATCCGGGAAATCCGTAAAGAAGGCGGACAGGGCCTCGTCTGTGGCAACCGGGTCTATGGGGTTGACAAAGATGGTTCGTAGCGTGCAGGAGGGGTTGTTTTCGCGGATGTAATCCTGAAAACCGGCACGGCGCTCGATGGTGGGGTCCGATGAGCGTTCCTTGTCCCGCATGACGCGCACAACCAGTACTTCTTTTGCCGTTTTCCCCTGCAGGAGCATATCGGCACAGAGGTATCCGCTTTTGTAGGCGGGAATGCCAAAAAAGGCCAGGTGGCCGGCGGGTTCCTCCAGTTTGGTGTCGACAAACACGTACGGAATGCCGCGGCCGGAAAGTTCCTGCACAAAGACCTGTGTCTCATACTGGAACATGGGGGCGATGACTACACCGGAAGGCTTGCTGTCCAACACCGTGGCGCAGGTTTCCCGGAAAGAGTCTGCGCTGAATTCGTTATAGGTGAAAAGCTGGGTGTGCACACCTACCTGACGCCCGGATTCCTCTGCTTTGCCGATACCGCTACTCGCCAGCTCCCAGTAGCTTCCTTCCTCCGGGCGGGGGAGTACCACGGCAATGCTGCCTTTTCCCTTGCCGGCGAGAAGGGAAGCATACACGTTGGGTTCGTAGCCCATCTCCCGGATGCAGGCCATTACTTTTTCATAGCTTTTCTTGGATACTTCTCCGCGGTTGTGCAGAACACGGTCCACCGTTCCTTTGGAAAGGCCGGTGAGACGGGCGATGTCGTTGATAGTCACTTTCTCCATAGCGCAAAGATAAATAAAATCACGAGGACACCCAAACTTTTTAAAATATTTTTTTCGTGCCCGTTCACGGTGGCCCTTGAGTGCGCTGTGGGGCATGTTGAAAAGTTCTGTTGAAAAAATTCCGTGCACGGTAACGGAAATTAAAAAAATAGGTGTATATTTGCATCGCCACTTTAATTGAAAATTAAAACGAATGACCGCATCCTCCTTGATTCGCATGCTTGCAGCCGCCTTTTTGGCATCGGCCTGCTGTTCCACTTCGGAAACCAATGTGTATGAAGGCGTTCCCTTCGAAATGCCCCGTGTCCAGCTTCCTTCCATCCCAAGCCGCAGCGTTTGCCTGACGGATTTTGGCGCAGTAGGGGACGGCGTTACGCTGAATACGGAGGCCTTTGCCAAGGCCATCGATCACTTGGCCGGTCTGGGTGGCGGCCGCCTGGAGGTACCGGCCGGTATCTGGCTCACCGGCCCTATCGGCCTGCAAAGCCATATCGAGCTGCACCTGGATCAGGATGCCGTTATTGTTTTCTCCACGGACCAAAGCCTGTATCCCATCATCGACACCAATTTTGAAGGCCTGGATGTGCGCCGCTGCCTGTCTCCGCTGCATGCGGAAGGTGCCACGGACATTGCCATTACCGGCAAGGGTGTCATTGACGGCAACGGAGACCCCTGGCGGGAAGTCAAGCGCCGTAAAGTGGGGGACGATACCTGGAAAACCATTCTCAAGCGCGGCGGCGTGCTGTCGGAGGACGGCAGCGTCTGGTATCCGGACGAAGGCTACATGGCCGCCCGCAAAACCGCCGGCAGCCTTAATTTCCAGGACCAGAGCCTGGACGAAGAGTGGATCAAGACCTTCCTTCGCCCCGTCATGCTCAGCTTCCGTAACTGCGAGCGGGTGCTCCTGGAAGACACTTCCTTCCAGAATTCCCCCTGCTGGAACCTGCACCCCCTCTGGTGCAAGGATGTCACCATCAGGAACATCAGCGTCCGCGCCCCGCACTATTCCACCAACGGCGACGGCATAGACATCGAAGGCTGCGAGAATGTGATTCTCACCGGCTCCAGTTTCGATGTGGGGGACGATGCCATTTGCATCAAGAGCGGCAAGGACGCCGACGGCCGGCGCCATGCCAAGCCCTGCAAAAACCTGATTATCAAGGACTGCACCGTGTACCACGGCCATGGCGGCTTTGTGGTGGGCTCGGAAATGAGCGGCGGTGTGGAAAACATCTGGGTGAGCGGCTGCCGCTTCCTGGGTACGGATGTGGGCCTCCGTTTCAAGAGCACCCGCGGCCGTGGCGGCGTGGTGAAAAACATCTGGTGCGACCACATTTACATGAAAGACATCGTCTCCTACGGCGTCATCTTCAACCTGTATTATGCCGGCGTGGCCGCCAGTGACAAAGGGGACGATGACACCGCAGACGTCCAGCCCGTGGACGAGACCACCCCGGAATTCCGCGACATGCACATGAGCGACATGGTTTGCTCCGGTGCCAAGCAGGCCATTTTTGTGAACGGCCTCCCGGAAATGCCGGTGACCAACCTGGACTTCCGGAACAGCATTTTCACCGCCCAGAAGGGCGCAGAGGTGCATTTCGCCAAGAATGTCACCTTCGATAACGTAATTGTAAATGGCGAAAAGTTATGATTCTTTCCCTTCTAACAGCAGCCTTGTTCACCATCCACCTGATGGGGGACAGCACCATGGCAGAAAAAGACCTGCCCAAAGCCGGTCAGGAGCGCGGCTGGGGCATGATGTTCCCCAATTTCCTGGATAAGGATGTGCAGGTTGTCAACTATGCCCAGAACGGGCGCAGCACCAAAAGCTTCATCGACCTGGGCCTGTGGGATAAGGTATACAATGCCGTGCAGCCCGGCGACTACGTGTTTATTGAATTCGGTCATAACGACGCCAAGGCGGACGATCCTGCCCGCTACGCTCCGGCGTACGGCGCCTACCAGGACAACCTCCGCACCTTCGTAAAAGGCGTGCGCGAGAAAGGCGGCACTCCGGTGCTCCTGAGTCCCATTGCCCGCCGCTGGTTCAAGGAGGGTAAACTGGACCGTAACTGCCATACGGACTATCCTGCCGCCATGGAGGCCGTAGCGAAGGAGATGGGTGTTACCTTCATCGACATGACCACCCCCACGCTGGACTGGCTGGAGGAACTGGGCGACGACGCCTCCAAAGCCTATTTCATGATTTCTACCGGCAAGAACGACAACACCCACCTGGTGCCCTGCGGCGCCCGCAAAGTGACGGAAATCGTTTGCGACAAAATCAAGGAACAGCTGCCGGAAATTGCCAAACACCTTGTGTATTACCACATTGTGATTGCGGCCGATGGCCACGGCGACTACCAGACGGTGCAGGAAGGCGTAAACGCCATCCCCAACTACAGCCACAAGGAAATTACGCGTGTACTCATTAAGAACGGCGTGTACAAGGAAGAGATTAACATCCCCCACACCAAGTTCCGCGTACTCTTCCAGGGCGAGGATGCCCGGAGTACCATCCTTACCTACGACAAATACGCCAAGAAAAACTGGCCCGGCCGCGATTTCCCTATTGGCACGTCCGGCAGCGCCAGCATCTACATCCACGCCAGCTACATCACCTTCCAGGACATTACCTTTGAGAACAGCGCCGGGGAAGGGAAGAACATCGGCCAGGCCGTGGCCTGCTTCACGGACGGCGACTTCCTCTTTTTCAACCGCTGCCGTTTCCTGGGCAATCAGGATACCCTTTACACCTATGGCCGATTCGGAAAGTTCGGCGGTATCAAGCGCAACTACTTCAAGGACTGCTACATTGAAGGCACCACGGACTTCATCTTCGGAACCAGCATCGCCTATTTCGAGAATTGCGAAATCCGCTCCAAGAAGGACTCTTATATCACCGCCGCCAGCACCCTGGAAGGCCAGAAGTACGGGTATGTCTTCTATCGCTGCAAACTTACGGCCGACGAAGGCGTGACCAAATGCTATCTGGGCCGTCCCTGGGGGGCTTATGCCAAAACCGTATTCATCGAGTGTGAGTTAGGTTCCCACATACTGCCGGAAGGCTGGCACGACTGGGAGAAGGATGGCAAGCCGGATACCAAAAAAAATTCCTTCTACGGAGAGTGGGGGAACACCGGCCCCGGTGCCGCCGGAGTGCGGGTAAAGTGGGCGCACAAGATCAAACCGCAGGACTACACCTTTGATAAGGTGATGTTCCAGACGCAGGACAATATTGTTTGGGACCCGTACAACAACAAGTAAATGAACAGATTAAGTGTCATACTTCTGGCAGCTGCCTTGACCGCATGTACAACGGCCAAGGCACCGCTGTCTTTGCAAGTGGTCCGGAGCGAAATGGCCCGGAACCCGGAAGCCAGCTACATTGACGGCCTGGAAGGCAAGCTCAAATGGAACTACACCACCGGCCTGGAGCTCAAGGCCATATTGGACGCCTCTCCCGAGGCCCTTTCCTACGTAGATGCCTGGTACGATGCCATCATCGACAGCACCGGCACCATCTACAAGTACAAGAAGAGCAATTATTCCCTGGATCATGTGTGCCCGGGCCGGACGCTGTTCCAGTTGTTGGACCTTACCGGCAAGGAGAAATACCGCGTGGCCATGGATACCCTTTACAGCCAGCTGCAAAGCCAGCCCCGCACCCCGGAAGGCGGCTTCTGGCACAAGAAGATTTATCCCAATCAAATGTGGCTGGACGGCCTGTACATGGCCCAGCCCTTCTATGCGGAGTACACCACCCGCTATGTGACGGACAGTCTCCAGCGGGAGCAGAATTTTGCCGATATCGTGCTGCAGTTCACCACGGTGTACAATCATACCTACGACGTCACCAATGGTCTCCTCCGCCACGCCTGGGACAGCTCCCACAGCATGTTCTGGTGCAACCCGGAGACCGGTCAGAGCGACCACGCCTGGGGCCGTGCCTTAGGTTGGTACGCCATGGCCCTGGTAGATGTGGTTGAGATTTTTCCGGATGGCCCTTACAAGGACTGCCTCATCGGCATCCTGAACAATGTATATCAGGTACTTCCGCTCTATGCCGATAAACAGACGGGCATGTGGTTCCAGGTGCTGGACCAGCCCTATCGGCAGGGGAACTACCTGGAAGCTACCTGCAGCGCCATGTTCACCTACGCCTGGCTCAAAGGCTGCCGGCTGGGTGTGCTCTCCAATCTGGACGGCGCCAGGCAGAGCTATCAGTCCCTGCTGAGCACCTTTGTGACGGAAGAGGACGGCCTGGTGAACCTGAACCAGTGCTGCGAGGTGGCCGGCCTGGGGGGCAAGGACAACCGCAGGGGAGACTACGAGTATTATATTAATGAACGCGTGCGCGCAAATGACCCCAAGGGCATCGGCCCCCTCATTTGGGCTGCGCTTGAATATGAAAGACTATGAAGCATCGCATTCTTTGTATAGCCATGGCCCTGATGGTCATCGCATGTGGCAACAAGACCAATCCGGAGCAGCCCGGCGGCGGAAGTGAAACGCCTTCCACCGTAACGCCCAAGCAGCCCACCGGACTCAAGGTTCTGGATGGCAAAACCACCGAAACGTCCCTCACATTCCAGTGGGACCCGCAGTCCGGCGTAAAGTTCAGCTATACGCTCACGCAGGGCTCCACCACCGTAAAAGAAGGCTCAACGTCTAACCGCAATGTGAAAGTGGACGGGCTCACCAAAGCTACCACGTATCAGTTCACGGTATTTGCCGTAGTGGGGGACAGCAAGAGCGCCGGTGCTACCCTTGAGGCCAAAACGGCCGGTGAAGATGATCCCGGTGTCGATCCCGGTACGGATCCCACCATTGCCTATGAAGAATTCGGAATTCCCGAGGCAGAGGAAGACGGCATGGCCCGTGCTTTCCCGGGTGCAGAAGGCGGCGGCATGTTCGCCACCGGCGGCCGTGGGGGCAAGATATACCATGTGACGTCCCTGGACGACAACAACACCCAGGGTACGCTCCGCTATGGCATTGAGAATGCCGAGCGCCCGCTTACCATTGTTTTTGACGTGGCCGGAACCATCGCGCTTCAGAAACAACTGCAAATCAAGAAGGGTGACCTGACTATTGCCGGACAAACTGCCCCTGGCGACGGTATCTGCCTGAAAAACTATACTTTCCGCATTCATGCCAGTAACGTGATTGTGCGCTTTATCCGCTGCCGGATGGGTGACGAGAAGCAGACCGAGGACGATGCCATGCAGGTAATGGACAAGTATGGTGATTCTTTCGAGAAAATCATTATTGACCATTGCTCCATCAGCTGGTGTACCGACGAGTGTGCGTCGTTCTATGGCATGAAAGACTTTACCTTCCAGTGGAACATTGTCTCCGAGAGCCTGAGAAATTCCATTCATGATAAGGGCCCTCATGGATATGGCGGCATCTGGGGTGGTACGCATGCGAGTTATCATCACAACTTGCTGGCCCACCATGACAGTCGCAATCCCCGTATTGACCACGACTACGTTTCCCATCAGAAGGGGCCTGTTTCTATTTTCAATAATGTGGTTTACAACTGGGAGGGAAACACCTGTTATGGTGGTGAGAGTTCCAAGAATAACGGTGATGAGTATAGGAAGTATAACTTCTTCAACAATTACTATAAACCCGGTCCCGTTACTCCTTCAGATCATATTTGGCTTATTCAACCCACTACTTCCTGCAGCAATTGTGGCGGTACCATCCTGCCTGGTCATTTTTACATGGATGGCAACATCATGGAGGGGAAGAGTGCAATTAACTCAGATAACTGGACGGCTGGTACAAAAGCTCCAGTTGGCGTATATTACAATGCTTCTACTGTTTCTCAAATTAAAGAGACTTCACCGTTTACCGGAGATTATGAGCAAAGTATCCATAGTGCAAGCGACGCATTTAACAGTGTCTTGGCTTATGCTGGTGCCAGTTATGCCCGTGACGGAATTGATGCACGAATAGCAAAGGAGACGAAGGACGGTACTTTCACTTATCAAGGCAGTAATCTTAATCCCAAGAAATACGACAAAGACAAAAAACAGTGGGTTTCCGTGGAGCGTTCCTATAAAGGCCTCATCGACACCCAGACAGACGTGGATGACGGTACGTGGGTGAACGGCTGGCCGGTGTACAAAGCTACCGAAGAGCAGGTCAGCGCCCTTCGCGACGCAGACTCCGACGGCATCCCCAACACGGTTGAGGACGCCTGGGGCCTGAACAAGAGCGACCCCAAGGATGCCTCTGAGTACACCCTGGATCCGGACAAACGCTACACCAACCTGGAAATGTACCTCCACTACCTGGTGAAGGACATCGTAAACGGCGGTAACCAAAAAGCAGAATACAAAAAGTTATAATCTTTTTACTATTACTAATTATTAACCCAAATCAAAAAACCAATGAAAAGTATGACAAAGAAACTACTTCTTTCGCTCGCACTTTGCTTGGGGCTCACCACGGCTTGGGCACAGACCACCATCAAGGGTATTGTGACCGATGAGACCGGTGAACCGCTCATTGGCGCCGGTGTACTCGTGGAAGGCACTACCATCGGCACCATTACGGGCATCGACGGTGACTACACCCTCTCCGTCCCCGAAGGCGCAGTGAATCTGGTATTCTCCTTCATCGGCCTGGCCGACCAGACGGTGGCCATTGCCGGTCAGACGGAGATCAATGTTGTCCTGAAGGCCGACACCACCTTCCTCGACGAGGTTGTGGTGGTAGGTTATGCGACGGTCAAGCGCCGTGACCTCCTGGGCTCCGTGTCCAGCGTAGGTGCGGACAAATTGGCCGAACAGCCTGTTACCACCGTGTCCCAGGCCCTTTCCGGTAAGATGGCCGGTGTGTCCGTAGTGACCACCGAAGGCGACCCGGATGCGGATATCAAAATCCGCGTGCGTGGCGGCGGTTCCATCACCCAGGACAGTTCTCCGCTGTACATCGTGGACGGCTTCCCGGTAGAGAGCATCAACGACATCTCTTCCTCCGAGATTGCTTCCATCGACGTGCTCAAGGACGCTTTCTCCACTGCCATCTACGGTTCCCGTGGTGCGAACGGTGTTGTGATTGTGACCACCAAGAGCGCGGAGAAAGGCCAGAAGGTTTCCGTGAAACTCAATGCCTACTACGGTCTCAAGACCATGGCCAACAAGAAGGCCATCCAGGCCATGGACGCGGAGAACTTCGTGAAGTTCCAGTACGAACTGGGCTCCATCCGTGATGACCTCAGCAGCCACTACACCCCGTACTTTGGCTCCTTCTCCGACATTGACCTGTACACCGGCGCTCCCACCAACAACTGGGTGGACGCCGTGTTCGGCAATACCGGCAGCACGTTCAACATCGACGCTTCCATCAGCGGCAGCGGCGAGAACTACAACTGGACCCTCGGTTATGCCCACATGGGCGACCAGGCCATCATGGTGGGCTCCAAGTACCTCCGTGACAACCTGAACTTCAAGGGCAACTTCAAGACCTCCAAGACCACCAGCTTCGACGTGAACGTCCGCTACTCCAGCATCAACGTGCGCGGCGGCGGTGCCAACGGTATCAACGACCGCGCCACCACTTCCGGTAACGGCCGTCTCAAGCACGCCGTGGCCTATGCACCCATCCCGGTGAGCGCCATGGCTACGGATTCCGACCTGGAGCAGGACTATGGCGACAACGCACCGCCGCTCCACGACAGCAAGCGTGTCCGTAAGACCTGGAACGCCAATGCTGCCTTCAACTGGACCATCATCGAGAACCTGCGCCTCAAGATTGAGGGCGGTCTGGAAGACTACCGTCAGGCCGACGACCGTTTCTACGGCCTCACCACCTACTATGTAGCCAACCAGTCCACCGTGAAGAACACCCCTTCCACCGAGCACAAGGAAATTTTCCGCACGCGTTATCGTAACACCAACACCCTGAATTACGATTTTGCCAAGGTGCTTAATAACCCCGACCATCAGCTCACCGCTCTCCTGGGTGAGGAAATGACCATTACCAAGAGCAATACGCTCACCGGTCTGGTGGATGGCCTGCCCCTGTTCTACGACTCCCAAATGGCCTGGAACTTCATGGCTTCCGGCTCCCCGAGTTCTACCAACAACAAGTACAGCGCCGACGACAAGCTCCTGTCCTTCTTCGGCCGTGTGAACTACGACTACAAGCACCGTTACTCCATTGGCGTAACGCTCCGTGCCGATGGCAGCTCCAAGTTCGCCCGCGGTCACCGCTGGGGCTTCTTCCCCTCCGCCGCCGTGTCCTGGACCATCTCCAACGAGCCCTGGATGGACGCTTCCCATAACTGGTTGGACCAGCTCAAGCTCCGTTACAGCTTTGGTACCGCCGGTAACAACAACATTCCTACGGGCCAGCTCATGAAGGAATATGCTTCCAGCACTTCCTCCTGGATTTCCATGTCCAACAACATCTTCACCGCCGGTAAGGTGCTCAACAACCCCAATCTCACCTGGGAAACTACCTATACCCACAACCTGGGCTTGGACTTCGGCTTCTTTCAGAACCGCCTGAGCGGTAGCATCGAGGCCTATCAGAACGACACCAAGAACCTGCTCATTAATTTCCCTATCCCCGGTTCCGGTTATGACAGCCAGTATCAGAACGTAGGTTCCACCCGCAACCGCGGTGTTGAACTCACCCTGAACGCGCCCATCATCTCCAAGAAGGACTACTCCCTGAGCATCGGCGGCAACATTGCCTACAATGTGAACCGCGTGACGGACCTGGGCGGTCTGGAAAGCATCACCGCACAGTCCTACTGGGCTTCTTCCGAAATCGGTGACGATTATATCGTCCAGGTGGGCCAGCCGCTGGGCAACATGTACGGTTACAAGAGCGACGGTTTCTATACCGTGGACGACTTCACCTGGGATGGCACCAAGTGGGTGCTGAACGAGGGTGTTGTGGACTGCTCCGGTATCATCGGCTCCGCCTACATGCGTCCGGGCGCCCCCAAGTACAAGGATATCGCCCTGAATGCCGACAAACTTGACGAGGAAGGCAACGTGATTGGCAAGACCACGGACGGCAAGCTCACCGTGGCCGACCGTACCGTCATCGGCAATGCCGCTCCGGATTTCACCGGCGGTTTCAACATCTCCGCCTACGTGAAGGGCTTCGACTTCAGCGCCAACTTCAACTTCATGATCGGCAACCAGGTGTACAACGCCAACAAGATTGAATTCACAAGCTCCCGTAAGTACTACAACCGCAACCTGCTCAACAGCATGGACGTGTCCAAGCGTTGGACCAATGTGGACTGGACCACCGGTGAACTGGTGAACGATCCCGACCAGCTGCGTGCCATGAACGCCGGCAAGACCATGTGGAACCCGGCCATTGGCCAGGCTATCTTCAGCGACTGGGCGGTGGAGGATGGCTCCTTCCTGCGTCTGGGCAGCGCCACCATTGGCTACACCCTGCCGGAGAACCTCACCAAGAAGATTTACATCCGCAAACTCCGCGTGTACGTGACGGGTACCAACCTGTTCTGTCTCACCAAGTACTCCGGTTACGACCCCGAAGTGGACACCCGTCGTTCCACCCCGCTTACCCCGGGCGTAGACTACTCCGCTTATCCCAAGAGCATCGGCTTTGTGGCCGGTATCAACCTCACCTTCTAATCCGCTAAAGACATGAAAAAGATTCTATATATCCTTTCTGCGGCCACCATGGCCATCCTGGCGGTTTCCTGCGAAAAGTTCCTGGATTCGGAGTCCCCGTCCACGTTTGACGCGGCTACCGTGTATTCCAACTATTCCCTCACGGAGAATACCATCTTCTCCATTGCCCAGAGCTTTGGTGAAACCAACAACTATCGCGGCCGTTATCTTTCCTATATTGGCCTGAACAGCGATATCGAGTGGTACAATACCTTCAAGCCCACCGACGAAAAGTATCAGATTGCCGCTTACAGCCTGAAGACCAACAACAGCCAGCTGAACCTGGAAAACGGTCCCTTCGCCAAGATGTACGAAGCCATCGAGCGCGCCAACCTGGTTATTGAAGGCATTCGCCAGTATGGAAATCCTGCGGAGAAAGCCGACATGGCCTATCTCCTGGGCGAAGCCCTCACGCTCCGTGCCATGATTTACTATGACCTGGTACGTGCCTGGGGCGATGTCCCTGCCCGTTTCTCTTCTACTTCCAGCGAAACCATCTATGTGGCCAAGGCCAGCCGTGACGACGTCTTCAAACAGTTGCTTGCCGACCTGGACGAGGCTATCCCGTATCTGCCGTATCCCGGACAGAGTGCCGCTACCCTGCGTACGGACCGTGTGAACAAGATGTTCGCCCAGGGCCTGTATGCCCGCATTGCCCTGATGGCTGCCGGTTATGCCCAGCGTCCGGAAGACGGTATGGTGGGAACCGGTGACCTGGGCGAGAACCGCCTCTCCAACGACCCCGAGCTGCAGGCCGACGTCCTCTATCCCAAGGCCCTGGCCTACCTGCGTGACGCCATCGCCTCCGGTACCGCTTCCCTGGAGGACTTTGAGACCTACTGGAAGAACCAGAGCAACCAGAACAACCTGGTGGCCGGCCCCGGCCACGAGACCCTCTTTGTGATTCCGTTCTCCGATGGCCGCGGCCGTTGGAATTACACCTTCGCGGTGCGCTCGGAAGGTTCCAAGTACGCCGGTGGCGCTACGGTAACCCGTGGCGGCGATGCCGGTCCGGTGCCTACCATGTGGTTCAAATACGACGCCAACGACGTCCGTCGTGACATCACCTGCGTGAACTGGCGCTGGAATGCGGATAACGAGCAGGAACTGGTGGGTATCCAGAAGTGGTATTTCGGTAAATATCGCTGGGAATGGATGGAACGCAATCCTTACACCGGCGGTAACGACGATGGTGTGAAGCCCGTTGTCCTGCGCTATGCCGACATCCTCCTGATGGCAGCCGAACTGGCCAATGCCGAGGGTGATTTGTCTGCCGCCAAGGATTATCTCCTCCAGGTCCGCGAGCGTGCCTTCAAGGGCCACGAGGAACTGGCCGAGCTGTATGTGGACGCCATTGACAGTGAAGAGGAAATGTTCGATGCCATTGTGGACGAACGTGCCTTTGAGTTCTGCGGCGAAATGACCCGCAAGTTCGACCTCATCCGCTGGGGCATCCTCAAGGAGAAACTGGACCAGGCCAAGGCCGAGATGAAGGCCCTGCGTGACCTCACCGCTCCCTTCGACAATGTGAACCTGCTGGGCGGCGACGTGTACTATCAGTTGGACGGCGACAAGGTGGTCATTTACGGCTTCAACGGTGAGGCTGTCAAGCCTGCCGGCGCCTGGGAGAAGAAGGCCGAATACTTCAACAAGATTGTGGACAGCAAGGGCGCCGATACCGGCCTCTACGATGCCCTCATCAACGGCATTTACGATGTGGATGATCCTGAGCAGAATATGTTCTGGCCCATCTTCAACACTACCATGATCAACAGTCAGGGTAAGATTAAGAACGACTATGGTTACGACAACCTTTAATTGACTGACGCATTATGAACTACAAGAATATTTTGAAAGTTTCTCTGGCTGCACTGGCCTCACTGGCCGTGCTCGCCGGCTGCGCCAAGAAGGAGTTCAAGGAAATCACTGAACTCTCCCTGAAGCGTTGCCTGGAGCCGCAGAACCTGAGCGCCCGCGTAGACGTAACCACCGGTGACCATGTCGCCTTTGGCTGGGACGTGAACAAGGACGCCGACGGATACCTCCTCACGGTGTACACCGATGAGGAAATGACCGAGTTTGAAGACTCCTGGAATCTGGGACCGGACGAGATCCCGGTCATCATCCGCCTCACGGCCGACCAGAAATACTGGTTCACCGTACAGGCCTATCGCGTGGACAAAGAGGGCGTTCCCATTGAGACCACCCTGTCCAACCTGGCGGTCTATGACGGCAGCATCAAGACCTACGCTGTCAAGGACAACCTGTTCCTGGAAGTCACCGGCCGCACGGAAAATACCGTTTCCCTGGCCTGGAGCAAGGACGCCGATGACTACGAGGAAGTGACCGAGCTTCGCGCCGTTCCTGTGAAGGGCGGTAAAACGGTGACGAAAGAACTTTCCGCCGCAGAGAAGACGGCCGCTGCCGCCACCATCGCTGGCCTGGAATCTTCTACCGAGTACCAGATCACCCTCTTCTACATGAGTGCCTCCCGTGGCTCCCGTGACACCTGGACCAAGGCCCAGAAGGGTGAGGCTACGCTGATTACCGACGAGGTCGGCCTCAAGACCGCGGTCATCGACGGTGGTGAATACTATCTGGCATACAGCGATACGCCTTACTCCATGAGTTCGGCCAAGCCCGTTGCCAGCCTGTCCCTGGTGGGCGAACTGGGCCCGAACGGCGAGAAGCCCGTGGTTACCGGTAAGGTGGAACTCACCGCCGACCTGGCCGAGGCAAACGCCAACCTGTACTTCGAGAACATCAAGTTCGACGGTGCAGCCGGTTCCCGTATCGTGGAACACACCGGTGGCAGCCCCGTGATTGGCAGCATCAAGTTCGTGAACTGCGAAATCACCAACTTCCTGGCCGGTTTCTTCTATGGCAACAACGACAATGTCGTGAAGATTCAGAGCTTCACCTTCGACTCCTGCGACATGTACGGCATTCCGGGTTCCGGCGGCGATGCGTTCGATATCCGTAAAACCACGGAAATCGATGAAATCGCTTTCGTCAACAACACCATGTACGACGGTATCCGTACCCTGTTCCGTATCGACGCCTCCGACGCCATCAAGATTGGCAAGATTATCTTCGAGAACAACACCGTGAAGAACATCGCCACCATTGACGATGGTAACAACCGCGGCATCTTTGCCGTGCGTGTTCCCCACGAGATGTCCCTGAAGAACAACCTCTTCCTGTGGGAAGACGGCGGCAAGACGGATGAAGCTGTTGTGGACAAAGCCCAGCTGTTCCAGGATAATGCCAACACCGTTCTTCCTACGCTGAACGCTTCCGGCAACTACAGCTATGCCAACGGCAAGGACTTCTTCAAGAAGCTTTCTCCCGCCGAGGCCGGTTTCAAGGTGATGAACGTGGATCCTTGCTACAACTCCAAGGGTAACTTCTTCCAGCTGGCCGCCCAGGACCTCATCGAAGGTCAGGTGGGTGCTTCCAAGTGGTGGATTTCCTACGTGGAGAAACCCGAGGACCTCACCCAGAACGTAATTACCGAGGCCCACACCTGGAACCTTCAGGATGCCAGCCTCTTTGCCGGTGAGGTGAAGAACAGCCGCGTCCGCGACGAACTCCTGCTGGTGGGCTCCGAGGGAACCCCGATGAATGCCGACGGCGCCATCTCCTTCCTCAGCGCTACGCCGCTTACCCGCAAGGGCGTTCCTACCGTGGGCTATGCTGCATTTAAGATTGACGCTCCCGGTTCCGTGGACCTGCTGGTTGCAGACGGTGCCAAGACCGGCGCCAGCGTGGTGGTCGCCCTGCTGGACGACAACGGCATTGAAGTGAAGGGTGGCGTGGCCGCTTCTTCCGCCGGTGTGCAGAAAGTGGTTATCCCCGAGGTGGAAGGCGAGGGTACAGTTTATCTCTATGCCAACGGTCCCATCTCCCTCACCAAACTGGCCTGGAGCGAGGATGTGCTGGCCCTGAACAAGGTGCTGGCTACGCCCAAGCCCGTGGTGGATCCCGTGACCATCCAGGAAGGCGAGGCCGCTCCTGTCACCATTACCTGGGAAGCCATCGACAATGCCGCCTCTTATCAGGTGGTCTTCAACAAGCGCGCCCAGGATCCGCAGACGGAGCTTAGCTTCACCGTTCCCGCAGAGGACATCGCCGCCCTCAAGGCGGGTCTGTACACCTTTACCGTGCAGGCTCTCCCGCGCGAAGGCGACATCTATTATGTAGCTTCCGACAAGGGCGCCGCTTCCTTCGCCATCCAGCCTAAGGGTGGGGAAGAGCAGGTGGAGGTAACCCTCACCTGGGACTTCTCCGATGCCGACTGGCAGGATGCCCTGGGCGCTCTGGGTGGTGTGAATACCGATATCACCAACATCGATATCACCGTGAACGGCCTGCAATTCCACTCCGGCAGCAAGAGTAAGTACAACACCACTTACATTCAGTTTGGCGGCAAGTCTGGTGACATGGACCGTTACTTCAAGTTCACGGCTCCCGAGCAGGGAACCCTGAAGGTAACCTCCTCCAACACCGGCAGCTCCGCGGCTATGGACCGTACCGTCGCAGTAACTGTTGGTGAGGACTCTCAGGCCCAGGCCGGTGGCTTCGGCAAGGCTACTCCCGGTGAACTTGAATTCAGCATTCCGGCCGGTGAGGTGGTGATTACCGCCCCCGAGAACGGTCTGTGTTTCTATCACATCTACTACACCAATCAGTAGTCTGCTTTTTTAAGGGAGCCGGGGGTGATACCCCGACTCTCTTCCAAACAACTTAAATAATTGAACACTATGGCTTTTATCAACCCTGATTTCATGCTCCAGACGGAGACCGCCAAGAAACTGTACCATGAGCACGCGGAGAAGATGCCCATCATTGACTATCACTGCCACCTGGTGCCGCAGCAGATAGCGGAGAATATTCAGTTCCGCGACATTACCCAGCTCTGGCTGGTTGACGGCCACTACGGAGACCACTATAAGTGGCGTGCCATGCGTGCCAACGGCGTAAGCGAGGATTACCTCACCGGCGGCAAGTACAGCGCCTGGGAGACCTTCCAGAAATGGGCCGAGACCGTTCCGTACACCATGCGTAACCCCCTGTACCACTGGACCCACCTGGAGCTGAGCCGCGTGTTCGGCATCGACAAACTCCTGTGCCCGGCTACCGCGCGTGAGATTTTCGAGGAGTGCAACGCCAAGCTGGCTACTCCCGAATTCCGCGGCCAGGCCCTCATCCGCAAGTTCAACGTGGAGACTGTTTGTACCACGGATGACCCGGCCGATGACCTTCGTTGGCACAAGCAGATTGCGGCAGAGCCTTTCGGCACAAAAGTCATCCCCGCCTGGCGACCGGACAAGGCCATGGCCATCGAGGATCCCAAGGCATACAAGGCTTATCTGGAGCAATTGGGCGCTGCTGCCGGCATGGAGATTAACTCCTACGCAGACCTTTGCGATGCCCTCCAGAAGCGCCACGACTACTTTGCCGCCAACGGCTGCAAACTCTCCGACCACGGCTTGGAGAATTTCTACAGCGAGGATTACACCGAACTGGAGATAGAAGCCATCTTCAAGTTGGTGCTCCTTGGCAAGCGCCCCAGCGAGAAAGAACTGAACAAGTTCCGCAGCGCCTTCCTGCACGACCAGGCCGTCATGGACTGCAAGGCCGGCTGGGCACAGCAGTTCCACATCGGCGCTATCCGTAACAACAATACCAAGATGTTCAATCTGGTGGGCCCGGATACCGGTTTCGATGCCATCCACGACCAGGAGATTGCCGCTGCCGGTCACAAGTTCTTCAACCGCCTGGCCAGCGAGGATGCCCTTACTAAGACCATCCTTTACTGCCTGAACCCGAAGGACAACGAGGTGATGATGACCATGCTTTACACCTTCAACGACGGCACCATACCCGGCAAGATGCAGTTCGGTTCCGGTTGGTGGTTCCTGGATCAGGAAGTGGGTATGCGCCGCCAGATGGACGCCCTGAGCGTTCTGGGCCTGTTCTCCCGCTTCGTGGGCATGCTTACCGACAGCCGCAGCTTCATCTCTTATCCTCGCCACGAGTATTTCCGCCGCATCCTGTGCGACGTGCTGGGCAAGGACATCGAGGGAGGTAAACTCCCCGCCAGTGAGATTGAATTCATCGGCCAGATGGTGGAAGACATCTCCTACAACAACGCCAAGAATTACTTTAACTTTTAATTGTCATTCCCGGCTTGACCGGGAATCTCATACCTTATGAAGTACATTAAGATAAACCCGGCCGATAATGTGGCGGTGGCGCTCCAGGACCTTGCCAAAGGCGAGGTGGTGGAAGGCGTGACGCTCACGATGGACATTCCCCGCGGCCACAAGATTGTGCTCCACAGCCTCAAGGCGGGGGACAATGTGATTAAGTATGGTTTCCCCATCGGCCATGTCACCCGTGACGCCGCTGCCGGCACAATGGTGGACCATTCCTGCATCAAAACCAACCTGGAAGGCCTGCTGGACTACAAATACGAACCCCTCGATTATGTGAAGGCCGACCAGTCGCAGACGAAAACTTTTTCTACCCACAAGGGGAGCGAAAAAGTTTTGTCTGCTCCGGTAGCACGCACCTTCAAGGGCTTCAGAAGGGCCGACGGCCAGGTGGGTATCCGCAACCAGATTTGGGTCATTCCCACCGTGGGCTGCGTGAATGGCATTTGCGAGCAGATTGTCAGTAAATTCAAATCTGTCATTTCGACCGAAGCCGAAGGCGGAGTGGAGAAATCTCCTTCTTCCGTGGACGCCATTGTCACGTTCCCGCACAATTACGGCTGCTCGCAGCTGGGCGACGACCACGAGAATACGCGCAAGGTCCTTGCCGATATGATTCATCATCCCAACGCCGGTGGCGTGCTGGTGGTGAGCCTGGGTTGCGAAAACAACCAGCTGGATGCCTTCCGCGAGATGGTCGGTCCTGTGGACGAGTCCCGCGTGAAGATGTTCGTGTGCCAGAAGGTGGACGACGAGGTGGCCTATGGCGTGGAGCGCCTGAAGGAAATCTATGCCGTGGCGTCCAGGGATGTGCGCGAGGAAGTGCCCGTGAGCGAGCTTCGCGTAGGCCTCAAGTGCGGCGGCTCGGACGGCCTGAGCGGCATCACCGCCAATCCGCTCCTGGGCGTCTTCAGTGACTGGATTGTGGCCCAGGGCGGCACCACGGTGCTCACCGAAGTTCCGGAGATGTTTGGTGCAGAGACCATCCTGATGAACCGCTGCCAGGACGAGGCTACCTTCGACAAAACAGTGCACCTGATCAACGACTTCAAGGAGTATTTCATGAAGCAGGGGATGCCCGTGTACGAGAACCCTTCGCCGGGCAACAAGGCGGGCGGCATTTCCACGCTGGAGGAGAAGAGCCTGGGCTGCACGCAGAAGTGCGGCAAGAGCATCGTCCGGGGCGTGCTGAAGTATGCGGAGCGCCTGAGCGTCAAGGGGTTGAACCTTTTGAGCGCGCCGGGGAACGACCTGGTGGCATCTACGGCCCTTGCGGCTTCCGGCTGCCAGATTGTGCTGTTCACTACCGGCCGTGGAACCCCGTTTGGCAGCTTTGTGCCCACCATGAAAATCTCCACCAATACGCCGCTCTACGAGGCCAAACCGTCCTGGATAGACTTCAATGCCGGTGTGCTGGCGCAAGGAGCGCCCATGGAGGACGTAGCCGCCCGCTTTATCGACTTTGTGCTTGCCGCCGCCAGCGGTGAACCCGTGAACAACGAGAAGCACGGCATCCGCGAGATAGCCATCTTCAAGCAGGGCGTGACGCTGTAACGCCCTGAGGATGAAAGACTAATGATGCATTTTAAGCACATATCTCTCTTGGCGGCGGCGCTGGCGATGCTGGCGCTGGGGGGCTGCAAGAAACCGGAGCAAGGGCAGGAGCAGGGACAGGGCCAGGAACAGCCCAAACCCACCCCTACACCGGTGGAGGTGGAAGGGAAGATTACCATTACCACCGGGCCGCTGGATGCCACCGTGGCTTCCGCCGGCGGCACGGTGACCATTGCCTTCACCACCGACAAGGAATGGACCGCCAAGACCGATGCCTCCTGGCTGAAGCTTGGCGCAAGTAGCGGCAGCAAAGGCGAAAACACCCTCCAGGTTACGGTAGAAGCCTATGACGGGTTCGACGACCGCACGGCCGACGTCACCATCACCTGCGGAAAAGACAGCAAAAAGCTCACTGTTACCCAGAAGGCTAAGGACCCCGGAGACGATCCCGGAGACGACCCCGGAGACGATCCCGGAGACGATCCCGGTTCCGAGCCTATTCCCGGTGAGGGGGATGAGCTGCCTTGTCTCTCGCCTCCTACCGTGGGAACGGTGGACCAGACGGCCCTGGTGGGCTATGGCGCCGGCGTGACCGGTGGTGAGGGGAGTGGCAGCCAGGTGCTGCACTTCGATAACGGCAAGGCCCTCCAGACTTGGCTCCTGCAGCGCACCAAGGATGAGAAGAAAGGCACCCACACGCCCACCGTCATCTGGCTCAGCGGCACCTTCAAGAGTGACGATGGCCGAGACTTCTCCGACGCCCACCCGTGGTTCGACGTCAAGGATGTAAGCAACCTCTCCTTTATCGGCACGGATGATTTTGTGATGGACCAGATTGGTATTTTCTGCGTCCGGTCCAAGAATATCATCATCCGCAACATCAACTTCCGGCAGCCCAAGGCCAATAACGGGGCCGATGCCGTTTCCATGCAGAAATGCGATGGCGTTTGGGTGGACCATTGCACATTTACCTCGCTCAACCAGACCAAGGACTATGAGGACGGTTCAACGGACATCACCCACGGATCCATGAATGTGACCGTAAGCTGGTGCCGATACATCAAGACGCAGAAGAGTTGTCTGGTGGGCCACTCCAACAGTGAGAGTGGCGATACGCAGATTACCGCAACCTTCCATCACAATTGGTTTGAAGGCTCCAGCAGTCGTCATCCGCGTGTCCGCTATGGTACGGTGCACGTGTACAACAACCTGTATGACGGCAACACCACCTACGGCGCAGGCTCGGCCTATGGCGCGAAGGTGCTGGTGGAATACAATTATTTTGACGCCGTACAGCTTCCCACCGACATCTGCACCTATCCGGCCAAAGACAATAACAATTCCAATTTGGAGGGGAGTGTGGCCGGTTACCTGTATCCTACGCAGAATATGTATGTGAACAAGCCCGCCAAGGCCAAGAGCCCGTACCCGCTGAGCAACGTCAAGTACACCAAGTACGGCGGAACCGCCGGCGCAGAACTGACCTATGCCGATTTCAAACCCGCTTACACCTACACGGTAACGGCCGCCGAGGATGTGCCCGCCGTGGTGAAGGCCGGCGCCGGTTACGGCAAGCTGGAAGGCTTTGCTTCTGCTCCCGTTCCGGTGGACAATGGCGGCATCACCGACTTTAACGGTACCGACGACGATCCCGTGGACCCGGATCCCGGCAGCGGGGATGAGCCAGGCGACAATCCCGGCGATGAACCCGGAACGCCCGGCACCCATCTCCTGTATGTGGGCGCGGACAAGAAGATTGTGGACGATACCTACTTCACGCACTCTGAGAGCATCGCCGATTTTTCCAAGGACTACAGTGGCTCCTTCACCATTGATGGAACTACTTATGCCTACGGTCTCAAGATGGACAGCAAGGGGAGCGTGATATTTACGACATCCTCTACGCTCAATACCTCCGTGCAATTCTATTTCGCCCGCCGTAAGGCCGACGGTACCGCCAAGATGCAGATTATCCCTGACGGAGGCACTGCGCAGGAGTTTGATACCCCGCATGAGACCTATGCCGACAGTGGCGTGCTTACCCTGGAGAAGGGCACCACGTACACCATCAAGCAGAAATCCGGCGAACAGGCGCTGATTCTGGTAAAAGTAACTGAAACGGAATAATTGTCATTTCGAGCGAAGTCGAGAAATCTTATCAACTAATAATAACATTTTATGGAAAGACTAAACCGCACGTCTGCACCGCAGGCAAAACAGTACACCGAGAAGGTGATTCAGTTTGGCGAAGGAAACTTCCTCCGCGCATTCATCGAGTGGATTATCTGGAAGACCAACCAGAAGACGGACTTCAACGGTTCCGTAGTGGTGGTCCAGCCCATTGAGAAAGGCATGGTAAGCTGGCTCAACGAGCAGGATGGCCTGTACCACCTGAATCTGCAGGGTCTGCAGAACGGTCAGCCCGTGGATAGCGTGGACCTGATTGACGTCATCTCCCGCGGCCTGAACCCGTACGAGGACTTTGGCGCCTACCTGGCCCTGGCTGAGCAGCCGGAAATCCGCTTTGTGATTTCCAACACCACGGAGGCCGGTATCGCCTTTGACCCGGCTTGCAAACTGGAGGACAAACCCGCCAGCAGCTATCCCGGAAAGCTCACCCAGCTCCTGTATCACCGTTTCCAGTACTTCAAGGGCGCCAAGGACAAGGGCCTCATCATCTTCCCCTGCGAGCTCATCTTCGAAAACGGCAAGCACCTGAAGGAGTGCATCCGCCAGTATATCGACCTGTGGAACCTGGGTGCCGAATTCAGTGCCTGGTTCGAGAACGCCTGCGGCGTGTACAGCACCCTGGTAGACCGTATCGTCCCGGGTTATCCGCGTGACACCGCCGCCCAGCTGTGCGAGCGTGCCGGTTACGACGACCATCTTCTGGATAAGGCCGAGATTTTCCACCTGTGGGTGATTGAGGCTCCCAAGGAGATTGCCGCTGAGTTCCCCGCCGACAAAGCCGGCCTGAACGTGCTCTTCGTCCCGTCCGAGGCCCCTTACCACGAGAGAAAGGTGACCCTGCTGAACGGCCCGCATACCGTGCTGAGCCCCGTTGGCTACCTGAGCGGCCTGAACACCGTGAAGGAGTGCTGCGAAGACCCTGAGATTGGCCAGTTCGTGAAGAAGGTGATGTACGACGAGCTTCTGCCCACCCTGAACCTTCCGAAGGAGGAGCTGGTGAAGTTCGCCAACGACGTAATGGAGCGCTTCCGCAACCCGTTTGTGAAGCACTTTGTCACATCCATCATGCTCAACAGCTTCCCTAAATTCAAGACCCGCGACCTGCCCGGTCTCAAGACCTACCTGGAGCGCAAGGGCGAACTGCCGCAGGGCCTGGTACTGGGCCTGGCCGGCATTTGCACCTACTACAAGGGCGGCAAACGCGGCGAGGACGAGATTGTCCCGAACGATGATCCCAAGATCATGGAACTCCTGAAGGAACTCTGGGCAACGGGCGATGTGGCCAAGGTGGCCAAGGGTGTTCTTGCCGACGAGTTCATCTGGGGCGAAGACCTGAACCAGATCCCCGGCCTCACCGAACTCCTCACCAAGGACCTCGCCCTCATTCAGGAAAAAGGCATGCGTGCCGCCGTAAAATCTATTCTTTAATGAGATACACTCGCTTCGCCTTCGGCTTCGCTCGGTATGACAGGGCCCTTTCTTGTCATACCGAGGCCCAAAGGGCCGAGCGTATCTCACATAATAGGATTCTATGAGTACACAGAAAAAATTAATGACCAATTGGCGGTGGTGGATTTGCAGCCTGCTGTTCGTGGCCACTACCGTGAACTACCTGGACCGTCAGGTGCTCTCCTTGACCTATAAGGAGTTCATTGCACCGGAGTTCCACTGGACCGATGCCGACTACGGTACCATCACCTCGCTGTTCTCCATCTTCTACGCCATTGCTTGCCTGTTCGCCGGCAAGTTCGTGGACTGGATGGGCACCAAGAAGGGCTACCTGATCGCCATCGGCGTATGGAGCCTGGGTGCGGTGCTGCACGCCGGTTGCGGCGTGGCCACCACCTGGTTCGTGGACGGCGTGGATTCCGTGGAGGCCATACGTGCCGTTGAGGCGGGCTCCAATATCGCCTTAACCATCTCTACGGTAAGTGTTTACCTCTTCCTCCTTTGCCGGGGTATCCTGGCGCTGGGCGAGGCCGGTAACTTCCCGGCGGCCATTAAGACCACGGCCGAGTACTTCCCCAAGAAGGACCGTGCTTTCGCTACTTCCATCTTCAATGCAGGTGCATCCGTGGGCGCACTGGCCGCTCCGCTCCTGATCCCGCCGCTCGCCAAGAACTTTGGCTGGGAAATGGCCTTCATCATCATCGGCGGCCTGGGCTTCATCTGGATGTTCTTCTGGCAGTTCATGTACGACAAGCCGGAAAAGAGTAAACATGTGAACCAGGAAGAGCTGGCCTATATCCATCAGGACGATGCCGTTGAGGCTGGTGCCGAAAAGGCTCCCGCCGCAGAGGAAAAGTCCATCCCCATGCTGCAGTGCTTTGCGTACAAGCAGACCTGGAGCTTTGCGATTGGCAAATTCCTCACCGACGGCGTGTGGTGGTTCTTCCTCTTCTGGGCGCCGGCCTACTTCCAGGACCAGTTCAACGCACCGGCCAGCTCGCCGCTGGGACAGGGCCTTATTTTCACCCTGTACGCCATTGTGACGGTGATTTCGCTGTTCGGCGGCTATCTTCCCAAGCTCTTTGTGGAGAAGAAGGGGATGCATCCTTACACTGGCCGTATGCTGGCCATGCTCATCTTCGCCTTCTTCCCGCTGGTGGCCCTGGCCGCCCAGCCGCTGGGTGCTATGAGCCCCTGGTGGCCGGCCATCCTCATCGGCCTTGCCGGCGCGGGACACCAGGCCTGGAGCGCCAACATCTTCTCTACCGTAGGTGACATGTTCCCCAAGAGCACCATCGCTTCCATTACGGGTATTGGTGCCATGGCGGGCGGTATCGGCTCCATGATTATCCAGAAGGTGGCCGGTAACCTGTTTACCTATGCGGAGGGACAGGGGGCAGCCTTCCATTTCATGGGCTTCGAGGGTAAACCGGCCGGTTACTTCATCATGTTCTGCTTCTGCGGCCTGGCCTACCTGCTGGCCTGGATCCTGATGAAGTCCCTGGTGCCCAAGTATAAACCCGTAGAGGTGAAGTAATGAAAAAAATCCTTTTTGCACTCATTGCCCCTCTGGCCGTACTTGCGTGCGGCCAGAAGGACAATCCCTCCGGGGGCGGCGGCTCCGATGAGCCTGCAAGCGGCCTGGCCAAACCCACCAATGTGGTGATGACGGAGGCCACCGAAAGCACGCTCTCCTTTAGCTGGGACGCCGTTTCCGGTGCCGATTCGTATGGCTACAAGCTCACGGCTTCCGGCCAGAAGACGGTGACGGGTACGGTGACTGTGACTTCGGTGAAAGTGGAAGGCCTGAAGGAGGCCACCGAGTACAGTTTCCAGGTGCTGGCCATGGCCGGGGACAAAAAGTCCCTGTATAGCAATGCCGTGAAGGCCAAAACCGCCAGCAGCACGGTGGATCCGGGCGACGACCCGGGCGACCTGCCTACCATCTGCGTGGACCAGCCGCTGGTGTTCAGCCTGAACACGACGCCCAAACTGGGTACTTCCGGCCTCATCCAGGTGTTTGACGCCTCTGGCAAGCTGGTGGACAAGATTGACATGGCCGATATGGCCAAGATGACGGTCCTGTCCGATGGAACCATGGTCCCCAAGGAGCAGATGAACCAGGAAACCGTGCTGCACACCTTCCTGGATATGCTGCACAGCACGCGGTATCGTCCCGTCCATTATACGCCCATCCGTGTTTCCGGCAACAACGTGATTATCAAGTTGCACAACGAGGCGCTGACGTTTGGCGGCAGCTATTATGTGACGGTGGATGAGTCCGTGTTCGGCCTGGCGATAGAAAAGGGCAAGGCTCCTTTTACCGTAAAAGCCAAGCCGTCCGGAAATACGTTGTCCGTCAATCCGGACGGGACTGCCGATTTCTGCACGCTGCAGGGGGCGCTGAGTTATGCCACCACGCTGGGCAAGGATACGGCGGTGACCATCGAACTGGCGAATGGAACCTACCAGGAGCTGCTATACGTACGCGATAAGAACAACCTCACCATCAAGGGCGCTTCCCGCGAGGGTACGGTGATTGCCTACCCCAACAACGAGAGCTACTCCACGGGTTCCGGTGCGGCTATCGCCAGCAAACCGGCCCTGGGTGCCAAAGTAGGTGCCATGGGCGGCCGCTGTTTGTTCCTTGTCGAGAGTTGCAACAACCTGGTGCTGGAAGACCTGACCATCGAGAACACCTTCTGGGCCGATGACCACAAAGGCCAGGCGGAGACCATCTACTTCAATGCGGACAACAAGCGCCTCACCATCGAGAACTGCTCGCTTATCTCCTGGCAGGATACCTTCCTGTGCAAGGGTGAGGTTTGGGTGCACAATTCCCTGATTGCAGGTCACGTGGACTACATCTGGGGCTATCCCAAGGTGTGCCTCTTCGAGGACTGCGAGATCCGTTCCCGTGCCGGCGGATACATCGTCCAGGCCCGCGTGAACAATGCTACGGACAAGGGCTTTGTATTCCTGAACTGTAAGCTCACGGCAGAAGCCGGTGTAGCGAATGGCTCCATGTATCTGGCCCGCAGCGGGGGAGACACCTCCAAGTACGACAATGTGACGTTTGTCAACTGTGAGATGAGTCCCGTGATTGCGCCTGCAGGCTGGCATACGGGCAAGACGCCCACCCCGGCCGAGCCCACGGCCGTGAGCGGCTGGAAGGAGTACGGTACCACCGGTGTCTCCACCAGCAGCCGCAACAGCTACGGCAAGCAGCTCACCGCAGCCGAGGCGGAGCCTTTCTCCTCCAAACAAGCCGTCCTGGGCTGGTAAGACTCCGTTTGGGGCTGGTCGGTAACACGCTCATTTACAACTGTTTATGGATAATCCTCGGCGCTTTTGGAGCCGAGGATTATTAGTAAAGTGTTGACGGATAGATGATTATCGACCAGTGTCCATCGGGGCCTACCGGAGGGAACGGGACATCTTTTCAATGACGCGGCGCTTCTGGGCGGTGCCGGGGTGAACGTAGAGGTCCAGGGTGGTGGAGATGGAGGAGTGGCCCAGGATGGCCGATACGGTTTTGTAGTCGCATCGGCCCTCAATGCAGCGGGTGGCAAAACTGTGCCGGAGGGCATGGAAGCGCACCTTGGGGATGCCCAGAACAGCCAGCAGGCGATAAAAATACGCGCGAAGGTAACGCGGTTCCAGCGGCTCCGGACTGCCGGTGACCACATAGTGGCCGGGCTTCGAGGCTTTCTTGGCGGGACGCAGCAGTTCCTGGATTTCCCGCGAGAGGGGAATGTCCCGCACGGAGGTGGCGGTTTTGGGCATGCCAATCTCCATCCAGTCGGCCCGGACATCTCCGTCCCGGATCCAGATGTGCTGCACCGTGCGGCGGATATGGACCAGACCGGTGCGAAGGTCGATATCGCCCCACTGCAGGCCGCACACCTCGCCAATGCGAAGGCCGCTGTTCAGACAAATCAGAAGCCCCATGTTCCGGGGCGAGGGGTGCGTTTCCAGGAACCGCTGCAGCAGCGTACAGTGGTGTTTCGTGAGCACCTGCAGGGGCCGGCGCCGTTCGCAGGAGACGGGGAAGCGGACACAGAAGTCGGAGAGGGTCCACTCGCCGCGCCGCGCCCCGAACCTGAGAATCATCTTGAGCACCCGCAGGGAATCGCGGATGGTCTTGACGCTGAGCCCTTTTTCCAGCTCCGCGTTCACATAGGCCTGGACGTTTTGCTCGCTCAGGTCCGAGGGCGGAATGGGCCCGAAGTAGGGGGCCAGGTGGCTGTTAATGAGGATGTTGTACGTGGCGTACGTGGCGGGTTTCACCCACGGGCGTTTGTCGGCCTTCCAGGCCGTGCAAACGGAGAAAAATGTGTTGTTCATATAAATTGGTTTAATGTTTTCCGTTACCGTGCACGGAAATCGGAAATTATTGTTATCTTTGTGGGACATGCTACGTAATTATTACAACTAACTTATAAAATCTTATGGCAAATCTTTTCTCTCTGCAAGGCAAGAATGCCTGGGTAACAGGAGCCGCATACGGCATTGGCTTTGCTATTGCCAAGGCTTTTGTGGAGGCCGGTGTCAAAAACATCATCTTTAATACGTCCAACCAGGCTTCTATGGAAAAGGGGCTGGAGGCATACAAAGAGGCCGGTATTACCAATGTACACGGCTATGTATGCGATGTGACGGATGAAGAGGCTGTAAAAGAACTGGTACAGAAGATTCATGCAGAGGTGGGGCAGATAGACATTCTGGTGAACAACGCCGGTATCATCAAGCGCATTCCCATGCACGAGATGTCCCGTGCAGAGTTCCAGCGCGTGATTGACGTGGACCTGGTGGGTCCGTACATCTGTGCGGCGGCCGTGGTTCCGGAGATGATGGAGCGCCGGGAAGGCAAAATCATCAACATTTGCTCCATGATGAGCGAACTGGGCCGTGAGACCGTGAGCGCCTACGCCGCCGCCAAGGGTGGCCTCAAGATGCTCACCCGCAACATTTGCTCGGAATACGGTGAGTACAACATCCAGTGCAACGGTATTGGCCCCGGTTACATTGCTACGCCGCAGACCGCTCCGCTGCGTGAGCGCCAGCCGGATGGCAGCCGTCACCCGTTCGACAGCTTCATCTGCGCCAAAACCCCTGCCGGCCGCTGGCTGGATCCCAGTGAACTGGGCGGTCCCGCCGTGTTCCTGGCTTCGCACGCCTCGGATGCTGTGAACGGCCATATCCTGTACGTAGACGGCGGTATCCTGGCCTATATCGGCAAACAGCCTAAGTAGGGAAGAGATACACTTGCTTCGCTCGGTATGACAAGTAAATAATGGAACAAGTTTTCAGTTATATCATCGGCCTGGGTGCCGCGGTGATGATGCCCATCCTGTTTTTCATCCTGGGCGTCTGCATTGGCATCAAGCCGGGGAAAGCGCTCAAGAGCGGCCTTCTGGTGGGCGTGGGCTTCGTGGGCCTGAGTGTGGTCACGGCCCTTCTCACCTCCAGCCTGGGCGCCCCGCTCAAGGACGTCACGGAGATTTACGGCCTGCAGCTGCGCATCTTCGACATGGGCTGGCCTGCCGCGGCTTCGGTGGCCTACAACACCACGGTGGGTGCCTTCATCATCCCGGTGTGCCTGGCCATCAACATTGTGCTGCTACTGTGCAAGGCCACCAATACCATCAATATCGACCTGTGGAATTACTGGCATTACGCTTTCATCGGCGCGGTGGTGTATTTTGCCACGGAAAGCATCTGGTACGGCTTTTTTGCCGCCATCATCTGCTTTGTGATAACGCTGGTAATGGCCGATTTAACCACGCGGAAATTCCAGAGCTATTACAAGGATCTGGAAGGCATCTCCATTCCGCAGCCGTTCTGCCAGGGCTTCGTGCCCTTTGCGGAGGGGCTGAACTGGTGCATGGACCGCATTCCCGGCTTCAATAAGCTGGACATTGACGCAGAAGGCATGAAAAAGAAGTTCGGTGTGCTGGGAGAACCCCTCCTGCTGGGTGTGCTGGTGGGCATCCTCATCGGCTGCCTGAGCTGCCGCAGCTGGGGAGAGGTTGTGGACCGCATCCCGTACATTCTGGGCCTGGGCATCAAGATGGGCGCCGTGATGGAGCTTATTCCGCGCATTACTTCGCTCTTCATCGAGGGCCTCAAACCCATCGCTGAGGCCACCAAGGACCTGGTAAGCCGGAAGTTCAAGAACTCCGCGGGCATCAATATCGGCATGAGCCCTGCACTGGTGATCGGGCATCCCACCACCCTGGTGGTGTCGCTGCTCCTGATCCCGTGCACGCTGCTCCTCTCCGTGGTGCTGCCGGGGAACGAATTCCTGCCCCTGGCCTCGCTGGCGGGCATGTTCTATGTGTTCCCGGCCGTGCTGCCCGTCACCAAGGGCAACGTGGTGAAAACCTTCATCATCGGCTTGGTGTCCCTTACCGTGGGCCTGTACTTTGTGACAGACCTGGCGCCGTGGTTCACCCTGGCCGCGCAGGATGTATATGCCCGCACCTCAGACGCCGCCGTGGCCATTCCGGAAGGCTTCCAGGGCGGGGCGCTGGACTTTGCCTCCAGCATCTTCTCCTGGGTTATCTTCCACCTGGTGCACGACTTCAAGCTGGTGGGCAGCGCCATCCTGGTGATGGGCACCACTGTGCTGGCCATTTTTAACCGCCGACGCATTATCAAGGCTTCTTTAACCGCTAAACCATGAAGAAAGTATTAACCGCAGCACTGCTGCTTGCAAGCATCGTTATGACTGCACAAACCAAGTATACCATCCAGACAGCCTGTCATCCTGCCGATGTAAAAGGCTACGACACCGAAACCCTCCGCGCGCGTTTTATGATGCCGGAGGTGATGGTGGCGGACGAAATCCGTCTTACCTATTCCATGTACGACCGCTTTATCTTCGGCGGTGCCGTGCCGGCCACCAAGGCCCTCAAACTGGAAACCATCGACCCGTTAAAGGCGCCGTATTTCCTCTTCAGCCGGGAGCTGGGCGTCATCAATGTGGGGGGCGAGGGGATTGTCACGGTGAACGGCAAGGACTATGTTCTCAAGTTCAAGGAGGCCCTGTATGTGGGGCGGGGGAACGAAGAGGTTGTTTTCAAGAGCAAGGATGCCGCCCATCCGGCCAAGTTCTACCTCAATTCCGCCACCGCGCACAAGGCCTACAAGACGCAGCTCATCACCATCGACGGCCGCAAGGGGTCCCTCAAGGCCAATTCTTTTGCCGCCGGCAAGATGGAAGACTCCAACGACCGCGTCATTAACCAGCTCATCGTGAACAATGTGTTGGAGGAAGGCCCCTGCCAGCTGCAGATGGGTCTTACCGAGCTCAAGCCCGGCAGTGTCTGGAACACTATGCCCGCGCATACGCACGCCCGCCGCATCGAGGCGTACTTCTATTTTAACGTATCCGAGGGTAATATGATTTGCCACCTGATGGGTGAGCCCCAGCAGGAGCGTGTGGTGTGGCTCGCCAACGAGCAGGCCATCATGAGCCCGGAATGGAGCATTCACGCCGCTGCCGGTACCTCCAACTACATGTTCATCTGGGGCATGGCCGGAGAAAACCTGGATTACGGTGACATGGACAAGATTCCGTATACGGAGATGAGATAACTAATTATTAACCTAATATTTATGGCAAAAGTAGTAACCTTCGGCGAAGTAATGCTTCGCCTCTCAACCCCCGGGTACCAGCGTTTCTCGCAGGCCCATCAGTTCGATGCTACCTTCGGCGGCGGCGAGGCCAATGTGGCCGTGTCACTGGCTAATTACGGTGTAGACGCCCACTTTGTGACCCGTCTTCCCAAGAACGACATTGCCGCCATGTGCACCTCCGAGCTCAAGGGCTTCGGCGTAAACGTGGACGGTATTGTGTACGGCGGCGACCGCGTAGGTATCTATTATCTGGAGACCGGTGCCGTGGCCCGTGGTTCCAAGGTGGTCTATGACCGTGCGCATTCCGCCATTTCCGAGATTCAGCCCGGCATGGTGGATTGGCACAAGGTGCTGGAAGGCGCCGACTGGTTCCACTGGACGGGTATCACTCCTGCCCTGAGCCAGGGCGCAGCTGACGCTTGCCTGGAGGCCATCAAGGTGGCTAACGAGATGGGCGTAAAGGTTTCCTGCGACCTCAACTATCGCAAGAAGCTCTGGAATTACGGCAAGACCGCTGCAGAGGTTATGCCTGCCCTGGTGGCCGGCTGCGACCTCATTCTGGGTAACGAGGAAGACGCCGAGAAAGAATTCGGCATCAAGCCTGAAGGCTTCGACGCAGAAAAGACCGGCGGCGAGATCGACCAGAACATCTTCGTGAGCGTAGCACAGCAGCTCATGGAAAAATTCCCGCGCTGCAAGAAGGTGGCTATCACCCTCCGTGGCTCCATCAACGCCAACCACAACACCTGGGGCGGTGTGCTGTACGATGGCAAGACCCTCTGGCAGAGCCGTCGCTACGACATCACCCACATTGTGGACCGCGTGGGCGGTGGCGATTCCTTCATGGGCGGCCTCCTGTACGGCCTTCTCGCATACGATACGGACCAGGAAGCCATTGAGTTCGCTGCTGCGGCATCCTGCCTCAAGCACACCATCCTTGGGGACTACAACCGCGTGACGGTCAGCGAAGTGGAAGGTTTAATCAAAGGCGGCGGAAGCGGCCGCGTAAGTCGTTAATTATGAGTAAATTCAATAAAATCGACACAATTGGCATTATCCGTTCTACGGGTATTGTCCCGGTGTTTTACAACGCCGATCCCGAGATTTCCAAGAAGGTGGTAAAGGCCTGCTACGACGGCGGCATCCGTGCCTTCGAATTCACCAACCGCGGCGACGGCGCCCACAAGGTGTTCGAACAGGTGATGGCCTTCGTGCGCAAGGAGTGCCCGGACATGGTGCTGGGTGCCGGTACCATCCTGGATGCCCCTACCGCTGCACTGTACATGCAGATGGGGGCCGATTTCCTGGTGAGCCCCTGCATGGTGGAGGAAGTGGTGAAGGTGGCCAACCGGCGCGGCATCCCGTACAGCCCCGGCTGCGGTAGCGTGACCGAGATTGTGCATGCGCAGGAGATGGGCTGCGACCTGGTGAAGGTATTCCCGGCCGGCAATGTGGGCGGTCCTTCCTTCGTGAAGAACATCCTGGGCCCGCTGCCTTGGGCCATGGTCATGTGCACCGGCGCTGTGGAACCCACCGAGGAGAACCTCACCGCCTGGGCGGGGAGCGGCGTCACTGCCGTGGGCATGGGCTCCAAGCTCTTCCCCAAGGAAGTGGTGAAGGCAGGGGACTGGAAAGCCATCTCCGACCTTTGCGCCAAGTCCCTGGCCTGGTTTAAAAAATAATTTGTACCTTTGCACGCGGTAAAGCGATCTGTCGCGGGGCCTTGTGCCCTGAGGAAAGTCCGCACAGGGAAGGGCACCCGGCTGTGGAAAGCACAGTAGGGAGTAATCTTTAAGCGGCGTAACAGAAAATAACCGCCGGAGTTTTTCTTTTTTTTCTCCGGTAAGGGTGAAAACGCGGGGTAAGCGCCCACGACGTTGCAAGGCGACTTGTAACGGGTACGTCGCCCGGGCCTGCAAGACCAAATATACCGGCAGTTGAGGGCTGCCCGCCTGATGCCGGGGGGTAGGTTGCGAAGATAAATGACAGATTCAAAAACAGAAAGCGGCTTACGGCTTTACCATTTTTTAGGTCACCCGGTCTCCGGGTGGCCTTTTTTATTCTGCGAAAAAGTCGTACATTCGTGGACGATAAACACAGTATGACCATGAAACTGAACACATTCTTAACCGGCGCCGTGTGCGCCCTCCTGTGCTGGGCTTGCGCCCCCAAGGCCCAGAACAACTCCGCCCTGGATACCATTTTTGCCCGTAAGAGTGTACGCACGTACACGGACCAGACCGTTTCCCCGGAGCAGGTGGAAACCCTCCTGAAGGCGGCTATGGCCGCTCCCAGCGGCATCAATCTGCAGCCCTGGCGTTTTGTGGTAGTGACAGACGCGGCCACCAAAGCAACGCTCGCCGGCCCCCGCAACAGCATGATTACCCAGGCCCCCGTTGTTATCGTCATTTGCGGCGAAACCACCTGGACGCACAAGCCCTGGGGAGAGCCGGATGCCCCGGAGGTAACGGAGCCCAACCGCAACTGGACGGCGGACTGCGCCGCCGCAACGGAGAACCTTCTTCTGGCGGCAGAAGCCATGGGCCTTGGCGCCGTGTGGACTGCCTGCTACCCCTATGAGGAGCGGATGTCCACTACCATTGAGACGCTGGGCATTCCGAAGAACGTGCTGCCGTATTGCATTGTCCCCGTAGGGTATCCCGGTGGCGAGGAAACGCCCAAGGACAAGTGGAAGCCGGAAAACATCCACTACGAGAAGTGGTAGCCGCTTTTCTTTTCCGAAAAAGAAGAGTATATTTGTAGGATAGAAACAACAAAACTAAAATCAATATGGTAAATGTAGATGTCAAAGGTTGCGAATCCTTTGTAAAGGAAGAACAATTCAACGCGTATGTGCAAAAGGCCATGGATGCCTTCGATGTGCTGGAAAGTGAAAAAGGCGCCGGAAACGACTTCCTGGGCTGGAAACACCTTCCCTCCCAGATTTCGGACGGCATCCTGAACGACATGGAAGCCATCCGCGAAAGCTGGAACAAGAAGGGTGTGAACCTGGTGATTGCCATCGGCATCGGCGGCAGCTACCTGGGTGCCAAGGCTGTCATTGAGGCCCTGAGCCACAGCTTCGCCAAGCAGCTCAAGCACAAGGACGCTCCGGAAGTGGTGTTCGCCGGCAACAACCTTTCCGAGGAATACCTGGCCGAACTCATGGACCTGGCCAAGGAGCGCAACGTGGCCTGCATCGTCATTTCCAAGAGCGGCACCACCACCGAGCCGGCCGTCGCTTTCCGTATCGTGAAGCAGTTCATTGAGAGCATCTACGGCAAGAAGGAAGCGGCCGAGCGCATCGTCGCCATTACAGACGCGGAGCGCGGCGCCCTCAAGGTGCTGTCCCGTCAGGAAGGCTACAAGACGTTCATCGTCCCGGACAATGTAGGTGGGCGGTTCAGCGTGCTCACTCCGGTAGGTCTCCTGCCCATCGCCGCTGCCGGCTTTAACATCAGGGACCTGGTGGACGGTGCCAAAAAGGCAGAACGCGCCCTTTCCATCAAAGAGACGAACAACCCCGCCGTGGTGTACGCCGCCATGCGCAACCTCCTGTTCAAGGAGTGCGGCAAGAACACGGAAATCCTGGTGAACTACAATCCCAAGCTCACCTATGTAGCCGAATGGTGGAAGCAGCTCTACGGCGAGTCCGAAGGCAAGGACGGCACCGGCATTTTCCCTGCCAGCGTGAACAACACGGCCGATCTTCACTCCATGGGCCAGTTCATCCAGGAAGGCACCCGCGTCATGTTCGAGACCGTCCTGCATGTGGACAACGCCCGCCGCAGCGTGGTTATCGAGTCGGACAGCCAGAACCTGGACCAGCTCAACTACCTCTCCGGCAAGCACGTGGAGCACTGCAACCACATGGCAGAACTGGGTACGCGCCTGGCCCACATCGACGGCGGCGTTCCCCAGATTGAGGTTTCCATCGAAACCCTGGACGCCAAGCGTCTGGGAGAGCTCCTGTACTTCTTCGAGTTTGCCTGCGGCGTGAGCGCCTACACCCTGGGCGTGAACCCGTTCAACCAGCCCGGCGTAGAGGCCTACAAGAAGAACATGTTCGCCCTGCTGGAGAAGCCCGGCTACGAGGAAGCCACCAAGGCCATCAAGGAGCGGCTGTAGCTCTTAAAAAACACCTCGGGATTTGTCCCGGGGTGTTTATTTTGTTGCAAAAGCGCAAAAAAATCCCTATTTTTGTATCCCGTATTTGACAAAAATCTCAAGGCATCATGAAATACGGGTTCGACAACGCAAAGTACTTAAAAATCCAATCAGAGCACATCAAGGAGCGCATCGCCAAGTTCGGCGACAAACTCTACATGGAGTTTGGCGGCAAACTGTTCGACGACTACCATGCCTCCCGCGTGCTCCCGGGCTTTGAGCCGGACTCCAAGCTTCAGATGCTCATGCAGCTCAAGGATGAGCTGGAGATGATTATCGTCATCAGTGCCTTGGATATCGAAAAGAACAAGATGCGCGCAGACCTTGGCATCACCTACGATATGGATGTGCTGCGCCTGAGGGACGAATTCATGGCCCGCGGCTTCAGCGTAAACAGCGTGGTTATCACGCACTTCAACGGGCAGGCGAGTGCGGAAGCCTATCGTAAGCGCCTGGAAAACATGGACATCAGGGTCTATTACCACTACACCATCGACGGCTATCCCAACAATGTCTCGCTTATAGACTCGGACGAAGGCTTTGGCCGGAACGATTTTGTTGAAACCACGCGTCCGCTGGTGGTGGTGACGGCCCCCGGTCCCGGCAGCGGCAAAATGGCCGTGTGCCTGAGCCAGCTTTACCAGGAGAACAAGCGCGGCGTCAAGGCCGGCTATGCCAAGTTCGAGACCTTCCCGGTGTGGAGCCTTTCGCTCACGCATCCCGTCAACGTAGCCTACGAAGCCGCCACGGCGGATCTGGACGATGTGAACATGATCGACCCCTTCCACATGGACGCATACGGTGTTACCGCGGTAAACTACAACCGCGACATCGAGATTTTCCCGGTGATGAACGCCCTGTTCGAGGACATTTACGGGGAAGCGCCGTACAAATCGCCCACGGATATGGGTGTGAACATGATCGGCTCCTGCATCTGTGACGACGAAGTGTGCCGCGAGGCCTCCCGCCAGGAGATTATCCGCCGCTACTTTACCGGCCTTTGCAATCTGGCCGATGGCAAGTGCACGGAGAACGAGGTGAACAAACTCTCGCTCCTGATGAAACGGGCCAAGCTCACCGTGAACGACCGTAGGTGCGTGGTGGCCGCACGGGAGCGCCTGGAGAAGGCGCAGAAAGCTACATCGGCCATGGAACTGGAAGACGGCACCATCCTCACCGGGGAAACCAGCCCGCTGCTGGGCCCCAGCGCCGCACTGCTGCTGAACGCCATCAAGCACCTGGCCGGTATCGCCCATAACGTGAAACTGATTCCGCAAACCATGATCGAGCCCATCCAGAAGCTCAAAGTGGACTACCTCCACGGGCACAACCCGCGCCTCCACACGGACGAGGTCCTGGTGGCCATCTCCATGATGGGCCGGCTGGACGAAAACTGCCGCCTGGCCCTGGAGCAGCTGCCCAACCTCAAGGGCGCGCAGGTGCATTCCACGGTGATGCTCAGCGAGGTAGACCGCAAAACCTGGAACAAACTGGGGATTGGCCTTACTTGTGACCCGGTCCGGAAAATCAAGAAGTTAGGATGAAAAAATGGCTCCTCATAGCGGGCGTACTCCTTGCCGGAGCCTGTTCCCAGGCGCAGGTGAAGCAGTACGGCATTAAGGTGGTGAAGGAATACCCGCACCGCACGGACGCCTATACCCAGGGCCTGTTCTTCCAGGACGGCATCCTGTGGGAAACCACGGGGCAGTACGGGGAGAGCACCATTCGCACGGTAGACCTTGCCAGCGGAGAACCCACGCAGCTTAAAAAGCTCAATGCCAAGTATTTCGGGGAAGGCTCCGTGATTCTGGACGGCGTGCTGTACGTGCTCACCTGGACCAATAAGGTGGCCTTTAAGTACGATGCCGCCACCCTTACGTACCAGAAGACGCTCAGCTACCCGCGGGAAGGCTGGGGCATCACCACGGATGGGAAACAGCTCATCGCCAGCGACGGCAGCGCCAACCTGTTCTTTCTGGACAAGGACCTCAAGCTGCTTAAACGCCTGCCCGTGACCATGAACGGGCGGTCGCTCCGCTACCTGAACGAGCTGGAGTGGATCGATGGTAAAATTTGGGCCAACGTATACACCACGGACACCATCGTCATCATCAATCCTGCCGATGGCAAGGTGGAAGCGGCCATTGACTGCAGCGGGCTCCTGCCCCGCAAGCTGCGTAAAAAGGATACGGATGTGCTCAACGGCATTGCGCTGGACGCGGAAGGGCGTATTTACTTAACAGGGAAAAAATGGCCCCGCCTGTACCAGGTGGAGCTGGTTAAAAAATAAATTTACATAACAGGGGTATCGGCCCAAAGGCCGATTGAGATTATACCCATAGAACTTGATACGGTTGATACCGTCGTAAGGAAGATGAAAAAAACATTGCTTTTTGCAGCACTGTGCGTGCTGCCTCTCTGCGCCGCTGCGCAGGAACGCCTGGACTCGGTGGTGGTTTCGGCCACCCGCGCCGGCAAGGAAACTCCGGTTACATACGATATGGTAGGGAAGGAGGAACTCCGCCAGAGTAATCCTTCGGCCTCCCTGCCCATGACCCTGAATCTGCTGCCTTCCGTAGTTACCTACAACGAGAACGGAACGGGCCTCGGGAATTCGTCCATGACCATCCGTGGCAGCAAGGGGTCGCAGATCAACGTGACGCTCAATGGCATTACCCTGAACGACGCCGAGTCCCAGGAAGTGTTCTGGGTGAACATTCCGGCCCTGACAAGTCTCCTCTCCGGGGTACAGGTGCAGCGCGGACTGGGTACGTCGGCCAGCGGTCCCGGAGCCTTTGGCGCCAGCATCAACATGAACACGGCTTTCGTCCGTTCCGAACCCAGTGCTACCGTAGAATTGAGCGGCGGGTCCTTTGGTACCTTCATGACGTCGGCCGCCATATCGTCCGGAAAACTGCCCAGCGGGCTGTATTTTGACCTGGCCATGAATGTGGGCGTCACCGACGGGTACATCCGGAACGGCTTTGTGGAGTCTACCTCGCTCTTTGCCGTGGTGGGATGGCTCCGCGGCGCTAACTCGCTGAGATTGACGTATTTGTTGGGCGATCAGCGGAGTGGTATCACCTGGGACGGGATAGACCTGGAACAGTATCACAAAGACCGTCGCTACAATGGGGCGGGGGAATACTACGACGACAACGGGAATGTCTGCTACTATCCCAACCAGACGGACAATTATGCCCAGCACCACCTGCAGCTCAACTACACGCGCCAGCTCGGGACGCATCTGACCTGGGTGAATACGGTGAATTATACCCGCGGCGACGGCTATGACGAGTATTACAAGATGAATCGGAAGTTCCCCAATTTCGGTTTTCCCCTGAGCGGTCGTTCGGACATGATTTATCAGAAAAAGATGGACAACGACCTGTGGGTGGCGGCCAGCAGCCTCCGCTACCGTTCGGCCCTTCTGGATGTTACGGGCGGCGTGAATCTGTCCTGGTACCGGGGCGGTCACTGGGGAGAGGTCCTTTGGGCCAAGGAGGCGCCGGATTACCCGTACAGTACGCTGGACTGGTACAACAACACCGGCTGGAAGCGCGAGCAGAGCGTCTTTGTCCGGGCCGAATACCATCCGCTTCACTGGCTCACCGCCTATGCGGACTTGCAGTACCGCGGTATCGACTATAAATTATTGGGGGCCGATGACGACTGGCTGGAGTACGGCGCCGTGGAGGCGGACCGGCTCAATTACAACAAGCGCTGGAACTTTTTCAATCCGCGTGCGGGTGTTACCGGTGCCTGGGGCCGCCACAAGCTGTATGCTTCCGTGGCATGGGGCCACCGCGAGCCGGGCAGGGGAGATATTAAAGAAAATGTGAAAGGCGCCCCCACTTCCATAGAACCTGAAAAAATGCTGGATACGGAGCTGGGCTATGCGTTTACCGGCCGGCGCTTCCAGGCATCGGCCAATCTATACCTGATGGAGTATTGGGACATGCTGCTGGAGACGGGCCGGCTGTCTTCTTCCGGCTATGCCATCAAGGAGAATGTACCGCGTTCCTGGCGGCGGGGTATCGAGCTCTGTCTGGGGTGGGAACCGCTCTCCTGGCTCAAACTGGACGGCAATGTCACGCTTTCCATGAATCAGATTGCCGACTACACTTCTTATGTCCCCTACGAGGACTATTCGGCCCTGCATGCGGTCCGGTACGGACGTACCACCATGCTCATGTCGCCCTCGGTGATTGCCATGGCCCGGGCTGCATTCCGGCCCTGGAAAGGAGGACGCATCAGTGTGGATGCCAAGTACGTGGGCAAGCAGTATATAGACAATTCCATGCGCGAGGAGATGGCCATTCCGGCCTGGTGGGTGGCGAACTTGCAGGCGGGGCATCAGTTTAAACTGCCGTTGGGACTGCTCGATTTGTCGGTTTATGTAAACAATCTCTTGAATCGTATGTACTATGCGGCCGGCTGGCGCTGGGAAAGCTATAACCCTGCTTCAGACAAGGTAGAAAGCGGAATTGGCGTATATCCCCAGGCACCTTGTATTTTCATGGTGAAGCTGCGTTTTACTTTTTAAAAAAATTTATTTTGTAAATAAAAGTTTAAAAAATTTTGCAGTTTAAAAAACTTTATTTACCTTTGTCACAGCAAAAGGGATGAAACCCCTGTTGCAGGCGAAAACGCATCTTCTAACCAACTAATTAACCTTCTTCTTTTTAAGGTAAGAATACACTACTAACTAACCAAGTAAAGGGCTTGCAGGGATGTAAGCCCTTTATTGCATCTGTACCTTGGGATTTTTTTGTAATTTTGCAAGGTAAATAACAAAGTATGCTTAGAATAGACATTATCAGTGTGGTTCCGGAACTGCTCGAAAGCCCGCTGAGCCATTCCATCCCCGCCAGGGCCGTCAAAAAAGGCCTGGCCGAGATTTATATCCACGACCTTCGCAAATATGGGCTGGGCAGCCGCCAAACCGTAGACGATTATTCCTATGGCGGAGACGCCGGCATGGTAATGATGGTGGAACCCGTATTCAACTGCATCAATGACCTGAAAGCAGAACGGGACTACGACGAAGTTATTTTCATGGCGCCGGACGGCGAGATTCTTACGCAGGGAATCGCCAACGAACTTTCCCTGAAAGGCAATATCATTATCCTTTGCGGGCATTACAAGGGGATTGACGAGCGCATCCGGGAGCATCTGGTCACGCGCGAAATCTCTGTAGGGGACTTTGTGGTGAGCGGGGGAGAGATTCCTGCGGCGCTGCTGGCGGATAGCATCATCCGCTTGATTCCCGGCGTGCTTACAGATGAGACGTCGGCCCTGAGCGACTCTTTTCAGGATGGGTTGGTGTCTCCGCCCGTGTATACGCGCCCGGCCGAGTTTAATGGCTGGAAGGTGCCGGATGTGCTGCTGAGCGGCAATCCCAAACTGATTCAGGCCTGGCAGGATGAGCAGGCGCTTGCCCGTACGCGGGAACGCCGTCCGGGTATGTTGGAAAAGTAAAGGATTATTCCTAAATTTGTAAGCTAATAATAAACATTAATACTCATGAGTGAAGAAATTAAGCCTGTGGTAACGGAAGAACCCGCAGATGTAGCAAAAGTGGAACAGGAGACCCCTGTAGTGAACTATGCAGACAAGAATCTGGCAGAACTCACGGAACTGTTCCAACAGTTAGTAGAAAGTGAAGACCGTATGAAACGGTCCAAGGAGGCCGATGCCATCAAGAGTGCCTTCTATAAACGGCTTTCCAAGGAGAAAGCCGAAGCCGGCGAAGACGCAACCGTGGAAGAGCCGGACGACAACACCCCCGTAGAAGAAGCCACCGTTCCCATGCAGAGCGGTCCTGTAAGCCCCTTCGCCGCCATCGAGGCCGGTTTCAAGTCGCTGTACATGGCCTACAAGAAGGAACGTGCAGAATATAACAAGCAGCTGGAAGCAGAGCGTGACGAAAACCTCACCAAGAAGCAGGCCATCATCGAGGAATTGAAAGCCCTTGTGGAGAACCCCGGCGAGATGAAGGACGCTTTCCCGCACTTCCGCGATATCCAGAACCGCTGGCGGGAGACCGGCCCGGTTCCGCAGCAGAACTTCCGCGATATCAACGATACCTATCAGTTGTACGTAACCAAGTTCTACGACCTGGTCGATATCAACCGGGAGCTTCGCGACCTGGACTTCAAGAAGAATCTGGAAGCCAAAACCGCCTACTGTGAGAGCGCAGAAGCTCTGGCAGAAGAAGAGGATGTAGTGGAGGCCTTCAAGGAGCTGCAGAAACTGCACGAACAGTGGAAGGATCTGGGCCCTGTGGCCAAGGAATACCGCGAGGAAATCTGGGAGCGCTTCCGCGCTGCCACCTCGGTTATCAACAAGCGCTACCAGGCCCATTTCGAGGGTCTCAAGGCTCAGCAGGTAGAGAACCTGGCCAAGAAGGAAGCACTTTGCGAAAGAGTGGAAGCTATTGCAGCCCAGGAAATTACATCGTCCAGCGAATGGAACGCTTTAAGTAAGGAAATTGAGAAAATTCAGGCCGAGTGGCGCAGCATCGGCTTCGCCACCCGCAAGGAAAACCAGAAAGTTTACGACCGTTTCCGCGCCGCCTGCGACAAGTTCTTCGAGCGCAAGCGCGCCTCCTTCTCCGAGTTCAAGGATTCCATGAACGAGAACCTGGCCAAGAAGATGGCCATCATCGAGGAAGCCGAATCGCTGAAGGACAGCACGGACTGGAAGGCCACGAGCGACCGCCTCATCGAACTGCAGAAACAGTGGAAGGAGATCGGTGCCGTGCCGCGCAAGAAGAGCGAGCAAATCTGGAAGCGTTTCCGCGCCGCCTGCGACGCTTTCTTCACCGCCCGTGACAATCGTCCTGCCGGCCCCGGCAATCTGAGCGGCAACCTGGCCGCCAAGAAGGCCCTCATCGAGGAAATCAAGGCCTATGTTCCGGACGCTGAGAAAGACGCAGAGGCCCGCAAGGATTTCGAGGAGCGCTGGAAGGCCATCGGCTTTGTTCCTTTCAAGGAAAAAGATGCCATCCAGGCTGCCTATCGTGAGGCTATGGAAGCAAAATTCCCTGGCTTTGGCCAGCGTGGTCGCCGGGAAGGTGGCCGTAGGGAAGGCGGCAATGGCCGTCGTCCGCTCACGGAGTCGGATCGCCTGAAAGAGCAGTTCAATCAGCTGCAGCAGGAAATCCAGACCTATGAGAACAATATCGGCTTCTTTGGCTTGTCCAAGGGCGCAGAGAAACTCAAGGCCCAGATGCAGGAGCGTATCGACGCCGCCAAGGCCAAACTGGAGGATTTGAAGGCACAGATCCGTGCCAAGGAGCTGGAGGATCAGGAGTAGCGTATGGACAAGAATTCAATCATCGGCTTTGTCCTGATTTTCCTCATCATGATGGGGTTCTTCGGGTACCAGAGCCGTCAAGTTGCCAAACAGAGGGCCTATCAGGCCCAGTTGGATTCCATTGCCGCCGCCGAGGCCTATGCCCAGTGGCAGCAGGACAGCATCTGGCGGGCGGAACATCCGGAGGCCGCTGCCGCTGTGGATGAAGCGATTACTGCTGCACCTCAGGCCCCTGTCGCCCCGGTCTATTCCGACTCTTCGCTGAATGCCGCCGCCCGTGCGGAGGCACAGCTTATCACCCTGGAAAACAACAAGCTGCAGGTGGTCTTTACCACCCGTGGCGGTCAGCCGTACTCCGTAAAGGTGAAGGATTATCTCACCTATTCGCAGGAGCCGCTGTACCTGCTGCAGGGAGAAAAATCCCAGCTGGGTTATGTGGTATATGCCCCTACGGCAGTAGATACGCGTAAATTCACCTTCCAGTATGTTCCGGAGGCTTCTTCGGACAGCACGGTGGTGATGCGGCTGCCTTTTGCTGACGGTGGCTATATCGAGCAAAAGTACACCCTGGTCAAGGACTCCTACTCGGTGAATGAAACCCTGTCCCTGGTGGGCATGGGCCATCTGATTCCCCGTAACGTGAGCAGCGTGGACGTGGACTTCGACGCCATCATCCCGCGCATGGAGAAAGGCTATAAGAACGAAACCCAGTACTCCCGCCTGAATTACTATTTCCCGGACGACAATAAGCCGGCGAATATCGGCAACGGACGTGGGGGAGAGAAGCGCTTCAACAACAACATTGAGTGGTTCGCTTTCCAGCAGCAGTTCTTCAGCGCCATCATGCGTGCCCCCGGGAACTTCAGCTATGGCGAGTTCAAGATTGACTTCCTGCCCAAGACGGGCCAGGACCTCATGCACTGCCGCGCTCTCATGCGGGCCGATATCACGCCTAATGCAGAGCGTATAGACGTTCCCTTCGAGTTCTACTTCGGCCCCAACGACTATAAGGGCCTCAAGGCCTACGGACACGCCTATGAAAAGGTGATTCCGCTGGGTGGTAAGATTATCGGCGTATTTACTAAATACGTGATTATTCCGCTGTTCGACTGGCTGAGCAAGTTTATCTCCAGCTACGGCATCATCATCCTCCTGATGACCATTTTCATCAAGATTGTGGTGCTCCCGTTCGCCTATAAGAGCTACTCTTCCAGCGCCAAAATGCAGGCCCTGAAGCCCTACATGGAGATAATCAATGCCAAGTACCCCAAGCAAGAGGATGCCATGAAGAAGCAGCAGGTAACCATGGAGCTGTACCGCAGGGCTGGGGTGTCGCCCATGGGCGGCTGCCTGCCCATGCTCCTGCAGATGCCTATCCTCTGGGCCATGTTCCGCTTCTTCCCGGCCTCCATCCAACTGCGTCAGCAGCACTTCCTGTGGGCGGAGGACCTGAGCGCCTATGACGATGTCATCCATTGGGGCACCAGCATCCTGGGCATGGACCATATCAGTCTGTTCGCCCTCCTGATGGCTGTCTCCATGTTCTTCTACTCCAAGATCACCATGTCGCAGCAGGCAACGGGAAACGACCCCAACGCCAAGATGATGCAGGCCATGAGCCTGTACATGATGCCCATCATGATGTTCTTCATCTGTAACAACCTCTCCAGTGGCCTGAGTTACTATTACCTCCTGAGCAACCTTATCACCATGCTGGAAACCTTCGTTATCCGCAAGTGGATTGTGAATCCGCAGGAGGTGCTGGACAAGGTGAGGGCGGCGGAAGCCAGCGGCAAGCCCGCTCCCAAGAGCAAGTGGCAGCAGCGCCTGGAAGAAGCCCAGAAGATGCAGCGCGAGATGGAAAAACAGAGGGGGAAGAAACGCTAAATGATAAAAGACAATTTACACGAAATCAACAGTAAACTGCCATCAGATGTTACCCTGGTGGCAGTTTCCAAATTTCATCCCGTGGAACGCCTGATGGAGGCGTATAACGCCGGGCAGCGGGTGTTTGCGGAAAGCCGACCGCAGGAGCTTGCCGCCAAGGTCCCTCAGATGCCCGCAGACGTGCAGTGGCATTTCATCGGCCATCTGCAAACCAATAAGCTCAAGCTGGTACTGCCCTATGTTTCCCTGGTGCAGTCCGTAGATTCCCTGCATCTGCTGCAGGCCATCTCCGCCTGGGCTGTCGCCCACAACAAGGTCATCGACGTTCTCCTGGAACTCCACCTGGGCGCTGAAGAAACCAAGCAAGGCTTCACCGAAGACGAAATCCTTTCCCTCTGTCATTCTGAGCGTAGCGAAGAATCTATTCGGATCCGGGGCCTCATGGGCATGGCGTCCCATACGGAGGACAGGGCGCAGGTGGAAGGGGAGTTTGCCCGGATAGAGGCGCTGTATAAACGAATCAAAGCCTCCGGGATGGAAGACTTTGATACGCTGTCTATCGGGATGTCCGGGGACTGGCCGCTTGCCGTGCAGCATGGGGCTACCATGGTGCGGATTGGCACCGATATCTTTGGTCCCCGCGAATATTAGAGGTTGCAGGAAACAAAGCTTACAATTTCGTCGCGCAGGGACTCCGGGTAGTAGTCGGGGTTGTTGATACAGTCATCGTGTCCGCCGACCTTGCTAATAAGCATTTTCACCGAGCTGCTCACTTTGGTGGGCTTGCCGGCCGTCCACGGGTCATTGTGTGCGTATACCAGCAGGATGGGAATGTGGGTAGTGGGCAGGAACTTCTCTAATACGGCCTTGCTTACGCTGCCATCGAATTTGCCAATGAGCCATTCGTCTTTTTCTTCCACGGAAGGATCTTCCGCATAGGCGCGGTCAAACATCGTCCCATCAAGCACGGAAAGCTCCTGGTAGGGGTAGGTGAAGGTGCCGTACTCTTTGAGACACTGGATGGTGTACAGGTAGTCGTTGTACGCCTGCTGCTCGTCGCTCGCGTCATTGCCTTTTTTCTGCTTGCGGGAAAGTTGGTCGTCCAGGTCATCGTAGCGGAAGGTCAGCAGCTTTTCGTCGCTGGCGCTTTCCGAGGGCATGAGCAGGGCACGGTCGTGGGCGGAGTAGTCTGCAAACAGGCTGAAGAAGGTGTTCAGCGTCCCCTTGACATAGGAGGAATAGGACGTGCATTCGTCTTCGGAGAGGCCTTCCTTCTTCATCTCGTATTTACAGTATTTCTCGTGGAAGTCTTCCGTGAGCATGCGGTTCAGGAGGGCGTGCATGCGGGCACGTTCCGCTTCCGTGCCACAGCTTTGCAGCACATAGCGACCCACGCGCTCGTCCAGATAGGTGGTCTGGAAAGGGGCGCAGAAGGCGGTCACCACGTTCATGTCGTCCGGATAGAAGTAGCTGTAGAAGACGGCGGTGTTGCCATCCTTGCTGGTACCGGTGCTCACCCAGCCTTCCGGGAGGACAGGCTTCAGGGCCTGGAAAATGGCATGCAGGTCGTCGCAGGCCTGCCGGATGGTGAGGTACTTCCACTTGGGGTCTCCGCTTACTTTGGATTGGCCGTAATAGCGGTGCTCCATGTACACCACGTTGGCGTCCAGGTTGTCTGCCAGGTCGTTGGCGGGATTCTCGGCGAAGCCGTTGTGCTCGTAACCGCGGGTGTAGAATACGGTGGGCTTGTCAAAGCCCTGAAAGCAGATGACGCCAAACTGTTTAAAGCTGCCCGTACCGGGGTTTTGGTGGTCTATCGGCTGCTTAAAGGTAAAGGTATAGCTTTCTTTGAAACCGTACTCCGTTCCACCGGGATTGGCTTTGAGGTTTTCTATCTGGGGAACCGCGCGCAGTTTGTCGCGAAGGGGTTGCGCAAAACCCTGGCCTGTGATGCACAGGGCCAGGGTTAAAGTGAGGAGAATTTTTTTCATACGCAGTGGATGAAAGGATTATTCATCTCCCTCGTCTCCTTCATCGTCGTCGTCGTCAACGGGCTCGTCCGGAGTCTGGTAGTTGTAGAAGGGCGGATTGTTGCGGGGGAAAGCCGGGTTCACAGCGAACCATTTGCTCCAGCCTACGGTTTTGTCAAAGGTGGTGAGGTTGTAGGTCTTGTCCCATGCGTTATTTGCGTCGGTCTTGATGGGCTTGCTTGTATCGACCACGTTATTTACAAGGCTGTAGCTGGTGCCGTTTTTGTCAATGGCCTGCTGCTTGCGTCCTTTATCGGTGTAGTCTACCAGGTAACCCTGGGCACCCAGGCATACGGAGTAGCTGAGGTTGTCGTAGTATTGGTCACCTTTGCATTCCAGGGAATTGTAGTGAATGGGCTGGGCCTGTTCCAACGCCGCTTTTACCTTTTCCAGGAGATTGAGGTAGTTCTGGTCCTTGCTATATACTTCTTTGCCCAGGAAGTACAGGTAGTCGTACAGGTCGAACTTGTTTTCCTCTTTATCGTACTGATAGGTCTTTGCGGCGGCGGCAAGATAGCCTTTTTCGTTGTCCAGCTTGTTGGCACACAGGTAGGTGGTGATCTCCTTCAAGGCGCCAAGGAAGGCAGGCAGTTTTTCCATGTCCGTGACGTGGAAGTTCGCGTTGCCGCCCTCCTGGGGAAGGTTTTCGTTCAGGCTGCCTCTGGCAAGGTCCTCAAGAGCGGTTTTAAAGGGGTCACTGTCCCGCATGGCCTCAATCATGTCTTTGTAGCCAAAATCGCTGATGGTGTGTCCGGAAGCCATGATGTAACTGGCGGCTCCCTGGAGCTCGGAGATGACCTCAATCTGGCCCATCTCGCAGGATTGATAGCCCAGCAAGGCCAGCTGAACGCCGGATTGTCTGATGCCTTCCTTGATTTGGTACATGCTGATGCCGGGATTGTCCTCAAAATTCTCGTCTGAAGCGGTGGTTTTGGTGAGCGGAATATCCGCTGCCAGGTTGTAGCCGTCTCCGTGGCCGGTGACAAAGAAGAGATACTGGCTGGCGGGTGCTTTTTCTACCGCATATTTGATAAAGGACGAGATGTTTTCCGGGGCAAACATCTTATAATCTGCACCGGCGAACTTGGAATCTTTAGGAAGCGTCAGATGGCAGTTGGAGCCTTTAGGGGCAAGGATGGAGGGCGTTATCTCGTAGCGATAAACAGTTCCCGGCTCGCCGCTGATCTTGAAGTTCATTGCTTTCTCTTTTGCGGCTACTCCCTCTTCGCTGGAATATTTATACTGCGTAACGATGCGGACATTGCAGTTTTCCCCGTCAAGGGCCTGGGCCATATCCTTGATGGTGTCTTCGTCACCGATATCCAGGTTACCGCCGCCGATCCCATAATACAGGATGGTATAGTCTGCTTTGGCGGAAGGGGTGGGAGTGGGGGTGGGGTCTGTTTTTCCGGAGTCGTCTTTCCCGTCCCTGTTTTCCGGCGTGGTTTTGTCGCAGGCCGGTACCAGGACCGCCAGCAGGGCGGCCATGGTAAAGATGCTTACAAGTTTTCTCATAGAGTTCTATTTTTTATGCTGTGGAGAGCGCCTTACAGCATGAGGGCGCCTACCAGACCCAGAATGGCGTAGAACTCAGGGAGAGCAGCGTAGATAAGGGTGTTGGTGAAGACGTCGTGTCCCTGGGAGATGCCCACAATACCGTTGGCGCAAACCTGGCCCTGACGGATGGCGGAAAGCATGCAGACCAAACCCACGGAAAGGCCGATGCCGAATACCATGGTGCCGGCTTCTGCCACGCGGCCCATGAGCATGAAGAAGGCCACGAATCCATAGATACCCTGGGTGGCAGGGAGGGCGCTGAGTACCATGTAGTTACCGGAGCCTTCCGGCTTGCGCTTGAGGGCGCCTTCTGCCGCGTTGCCCGCGGTGGTGGTTCCATAAGCGGAACCGATACCTGAGAGGGCCAGTACCAGGCCCAGACCCAAATAACCTAAAATTTGTTCCATAAGTTTTTTATAATTTAATTGTTTATTTCTTTAGCGGGTTGTAGTTGCGGCCGGCGGCCTCATAGCCGGAATTCTTGAAGAACTCCAGGAAATTCAGACGCAACGGGTGCACAAAGGCGCCCAGGGCGGCCATGGCAATGTTTAAGGTGTGGCCGATGACCACGATGAGAACGAACGGGAGCCAGAGCGTAGGGTTGGAACCGTCCCCAAGGACCATAGCGCCAATGTTGTTGAAGGCCATGCCCAGCATGCTGCCGGCGAGGCCCAGCGCATACAGACGCAGGTAACTCAGAACATCACCCAGAAGGCCGGTGGCCGTGTTGTAGGTGTTCCACAGGCCCACGCCCACGTTGGCCAGTTTGTTGCGCTGCATATCATTGAACACAAAGATACCCAGGGCACTCACGATGCCAAGGACAATCACTACCCATTTGGTAAGGTCTTTGTCCATGATGCCGGCAAACGCCAGGGCGGCCACAATGACACCGCCCACAATCAGGAGGGTCCAGCCCCAGGAGCCCAGGGCATTGATGAAGCCCTTGTTCTTGGTTTCCTGGTAGGTTTTTACGCACATGGCCAGGCACAGGTGTACCACACCCACAATGAGGGCCAGCACCATGGTGCCATCGTATCCGGCAATCTTGGCCGGAAGGAAGATGCCTTTAATGGGTTCGAAGATGCTCCAGGTGCTGATGTCCATGGAGAAGAAGGTATGGAACAGGAAGCCGATGACGGTGGTGCCGATTCCCAGCAACACCACCAGCGGCGCCATGTCCTTGAAGGAGTCCACCTTCTTCAGGAGCAGGCCCACCAGAATGAGGATGAGTCCGTAGCCGCAGTCTCCCATACAGAAGGCGAAGAACAGCAGGAAGAACACGCTGATGAACGGGGTGGGGTCGAATCCGTCATACGACGGGCGGCCGTACATGTCGGTCAGGGTTTCGAACTGCCTCACAAACCAGTTGTTGCGGAAGCTGATGGGCGGGTTGTCTTCTACCACGGCGGCGTCCTTCAGGTAATAGACGCCGGTCTGGTCCAGGGCAGCCGTAACGGTATCGTCCTTTTCCGTAGGAGCATAGCCCACCAGCGTGACGATGGTGTCCTCTGCCGCGGGAACGGCGGCGGCGCCGGCCAGGTACAGGTCCAGTTTGGCGTATAACCGGCTTCTCTTCTCTTCCAGTTCGGGGATGCGGTCTTTGGCACTGGCGATGCGTTTGAGTACCCTTTCGAAGTGGGCTTTTTTGTCCCGCAGTTCCTTTTCCTTTGACGCGATGTCCGTGGTGGGGGCGGGGACTTCTCCGGGAAGCGTATCCGGCCCGGCTACCACAAACAGAATCTCGGATTTGGTATGGGCGATTTCCTTGAGGGCATATTCCTGGGCCCATTCCGGTTTATACGCTTTGCTTGAAAGCTTGTGGAAATGCACGGGAACGCCAGCCTGGGCCAGTTCCTCAAGGATTCCGTTGTCGAAATTACCCCATAGCCGAAGCTCGGACACTTCCTTTTCCAGTTGCTTGATTTCTACCGTGTCGTCGGAGTAGCGCATGAGCATACCGCCCGCGAGGCGAACGATATCCCCATCGATGAACTCCCGCTCCGTTCCTTCCGGAATATCGGCTTTCTGCAACCCTTGGATAAGGCCGTCCAGAAGCTCGATTTCCGCCTTGATGTTGTGGGAGGTGTCGTCAATAGGCTTTATACTGCGCGTGATATCCACCAGGCCCACCTCCTGCAGGCGCTCCAGCAGGTCTCCCTGTTCTCCATTCAGCAGAATAAAGGAGTATTTGGTCATGGGAGTAATCATACTTGCTCTGAGGCCTCCTCTTCCTCTGCGTGACGGTTTTTAACAATTTTGGAAGATGCCTTGGACAGGTTCTCTTCGTCTTCCATGTAGCGTTTGATTTTGCGGATGGCTTCCCGGTAACCGGGGATTTGTACTTTCTCGTACAGGTTCACCTTCTGGGTGGTCTTTTTGCGCTGGTAGTCCAGGATGCGGGCCTTTTCCAGATATACTTCGCTCTCAATGCCCAGGCGGCTCAGTTCCTTGAGGATGGCCACCCCGTCTGCGTACCAGGCCGGTTTGACAAAGGCATTGAAGGGCTTGATTTCGTAGTGAATTTCTCCCAGGGCGGGGGTTTTCACGCCCGCTACCTTTTTGGTGTACAGGTCCACATCCGTGATGGCAATCAGGCCCGGTTCGAATTCGTTCCACAGGGCCGCCAGGTAATCGTAACGCTGCAAGGCTTCTTCCAACTCACTGAGTAAACGCTCGCTGTCTGCCTTGGCCTTGCGCACTTCCAGACGGAGGGCGCTCTCCTTGTTCTGAAGGGTAGGGAGAGCCCTCTGCCGGACTTTGAGCTGCTTGCCCATTTCCGTCAGCGAGGTTTTGTTGTATTGGAATTTGATGGCCATTATTTAACCCAGTATTTGTCTACAAGTGCCTGTTTGATACCGGTTTCCGCCGGGCTGAAGTGCTTGGCGAACAGCTTCCAGGCGGTATCCAGCATTTCTGTGATGCCAATGTTAACGTCAATGGCCAGGAGCTCCCGGGCGTAGTCTTTGGCGTACGCCAGGCAGCGGTGGTCGTAGTCCGACAGGTCGAAGCCGTTCTCCAGCTTGGTTTTGGCGTTCTGGGCGTCGGCGTACAGACGGACGGAGGCGTTCATCACCTGCGAGTGGTCCTCGCGGGTCTTCTTGCCCTGCACCAGCTGTTTCAGACGGGACAGGCTGCGGAACGGGTCGATGATGACCTTGCCCGTATCGGAATCGGCACGCAGGAACAGCTGCCCTTCCGTGATGTAACCCGTGTTGTCCGGGATGGCGTGGGTGATGTCGCCGTCGTTCAGGGTGGTAACGGCGATGATGGTGATGGAACCCTCCGTGGGCAGCTGCACGGCTTTCTCGTAAATCTTGGCCAGGTCGCTGTACAGGGAACCCGGCATGGAGTCCTTGGACGGGATTTGGTCCATACGGTTGCTCACGATGGAAAGGGCGTCGGCATAGAGGGTCATGTCTGTCAGGAGCACCAGCACCTTCTCATTTTTGTCTACGGCGAAGTATTCTGCTGCGGTAAGGGCCATATCCGGAACCAGCAGGCGTTCCACCGGCGGGTTCTCCGTGGTGTTGATAAAGCAGATAATCTTGTCCAGGGCGCCTGCGGCCTCAAACGAGTGCTTGAAGAACAGGTAGTCGTCGTTGGACAGGCCCATGCCGCCCAGGATAATCTTGTCTACATCCGCGCGCAGGGCTACATCCGCCATCACCTGGTTGTACGGCTGGTCCGGATCGGCAAAGAAGGGAATCTTCTGGCCGGAAACCAGCGTGTTGTTAAGGTCGATGCCGGCGATACCGGTAGGGATGAGCTGCGAGGGCTGGCGACGCTTGTACGGGTTCACGGACGGACCGCCGATCTGGCGCTCCTCGCCGTCTATTTCCGGACCGCCGTCAATGGGGTGGCCGTAGGCGTCGAAGAAGCGGCCGCTGAGCTGCTCGGATACTTTCAGGGTAGGGGGCTCTCCCAGGAACACCACTTCCGCGTTGGTGGGGATGCCCTCCGTTCCGGAGAACACCTGCAGGGTGATGGTGTCCCCCTTGATGCGCACCACCTGGGCCAGACGACCGTCCACCACGGCCAGTTCGTCGTTGGAAACGCCCTTGGCCTTAAGCGAAACGGTGGCCTTGGTAATGCCTTCAAGCTTGGTATATATTCTTTGATATGCTTTTGTTGCCATAGCTATGCAATCATTTTCTTAACGGATTCATTGTAGGCCCAGAACTGGTCGCTTTCGTAGGCGGAATAGTTCATCTGACGGAGCTCGTTGATGAGGCGTTTGAAGAAGTCGCGGCATTTCTCGAAGTCTTCGAACTCGTACTCCTTGTTGCAGATCTCCAGAATGAGGTCCAGCATGAAGCGCTGGCGCTCCAGCGGACACAGGGCATCGATGGCGTCGAAGGCATCCTGCTGCAGGATCACGAAGTCCACCAGTTCACTCTTCCAGAAAGCCACGTGATAGCTCATGGGAACGCCGTCGTCGCCCAGGATGTTGATTTGCTCGCTGGCCTCTTTGCCGCGGCGGATGATGTTCTTGGCAACAAGCACTTTGTCCACCCAGCCTTTTTCTATGGTCTCGTCCAGGAAGTCGCGGATTTCAGGGTAGTCCAGGTACTTGGAATAGGAATCCAGCGGACCTACGGCCGGGTAACGTTTTTGGTCTGCGCGGTTTTGCTCCAGGGCATAGAAGCAACGGGCCGCCTTCTTGGTGCTCTCCGTGACGGGTTCCTTAAGGTTGCCGCCGGCAGGGGATACCGTGCCGATAAAGGTGACGGCGCCGGTTTGGCCGTTGTTCAGCACCACCATGCCCGCACGGGCATAGAAGGAAGAGATGATGGCGGAAAGGTCCACCGGGAAAGCATCGGCGCCGGGCAGTTCTTCCATACGGTTACTCATTTCACGGAGGGCTTGTGCCCAGCGGGAGGTGGAGTCGGCCAGGAGGAGGCACTTCAGCCCCATGGCGCGGTAATACTCGCACAGGGTCATGGCGGTGTACACGGACGCCTCACGGGCGGCCACCGGCATGTTGGAGGTATTGCAGATGATGGTGGTGCGCTCCATCAGGTGACGGCCGGTATGCGGGTCGATGAGCTCCGGGAACTCGGTGAAGATTTCCACCACCTCGTTGGCACGCTCACCGCAGGCGGCCATCACAATGACGTCGGCGTCGCCCTGCTTGGCAATGGCGTGCTGCAGCACGGTTTTACCGCAGCCGAAGGGACCGGGAATAAAGCCCGTACCGCCTTCTGCGATGGGATTCATGGTGTCTATCACGCGCACGCCCGTTTCCATGATGCGGCTGGGACGCGGTTTTTCCTTATAGCCCTTGATGGCTACCTTCACGGGCCATCTCTGGGTCATGGTGACCTTCACGTCTTCTCCATCCTCGTTGGTCAGGACGGCCATGACCGTGTCAATGGTGTATTCGCCTGCTTCCTTGACGGATTTCACGGTGTAGGTTCCCTTGAAGGAGAACGGAACCATGATTTTGTGGGGCAGCCAGCCTTCCTTTACCTCTCCCAGCCAGTCTGCGGCTTCCACTTTGTCGCCGGGTTTGGCGAGCGGGGTGAACGCCCACAGTTTCTTGTGGTCCAGGGGGGCAGTGTACTCACCGCGCTGGAGGAAGACGTTTTCCATCGTGGCCAGGTTGTTCTGCAGGCCGTCGTATACGCTGGAAAGCAGGCCGGGGCCCAGCTCCACTTCCAGCATGCGGCCCTCGAATTCTACGGCGTCCCCGCCCTTGAGGCCGCGGGTGCTCTCGAACACCTGCACGGAGGCGTTTTCTCCGTTTACCTTGATGACCTCTGCCATCAGCCTGACGCCTTGCGCCGTGATGTAGCAGATTTCATTTTCTGCAACGGGACCGTCTACCTTCACCGTAACGAGGTTACTTACGATACCGGTTACAATTCCTTTTGTTTTCATATATGGTTGCTTGTTATTCTGTGTATTTTACCCCTTTGAACGTGCCGCGGACCTCGCTCACCAGCTGGCGGAACAATTCCCGGCCTTTTTCCTGGTCCAGGGCCAGCCAGCGGTTCACGATGTGCAGTTTGGCTACATAGGCCAGCACGGCGGTAAGGTCAAAGTAGTGAAATGTTTCCAGGCTGCCGATTTTGTCCCAGGTGACCTCGTCCAGGGCCTGTTCCCGGTCCAGCAGGCTGCTTGCGGCAAGGGCCGATTCCACCTTGGCGGCCTCTTCGAACTCGCCGCCGGTGAAGCGGTAGCCGTCAATGTCCAGGTCCGTGTCCTCTTCCGATCCTTTGCCGGTAACAAGGTCCATCCCGTCCGGCCGACCCAGCTCCCGGTTCAGGTAGCGCACCTTGGCGTTACGCAGGTTAAGGTCGAAGCGGAAGTACTCCCGCACGAAGCGCAGCGGATGCGCCAGCGCCCGGGCGTAGAAGTCCGGCCCCAGCACGTCTGCGTCCCAGCCGCTGAGGAGGAAGTCCAGCACGGCGGCGTCTTTTTCCGAGAGGTTTTCCCGGATTTGCTCCAGGGTGCTTTGGAAGCCTTGCCCGTCTTCGTACTTGAAATCGGCCGTGAGATAGGGAAGGGAGGAGATGATGTACTCGAAATTACTCATTTCCTAGCCAAAAAGGATTTCCTTGGTGGTGGGACGGAGATAGTCGCCGATGAGTTCCTGGAAGCTCTCATCCGTAAGGGAGATGAAATAGCTGCCGTCTTTGGGGCCAATCTTGAAGCCGCCGTTGATTTTCTTGGCGAAAGAGGCTTCCACGCCCTTGCCAAGGGCTTTGGTGAGTTCGTTTTTCACGAAGGGCTCCAGCTCTTTCTGCAGTTTTTCCGGCAGAACCAGGGCAAGGTCCGTGCTTTCCTGGGCGCTGAAATTCTTGGCTACGGCCTCGATGATGCCTTTGAGGAAGTCTGCGCTGGACAGGGCCTCTTTTACAGGGGCGTCCACCGCTTGGGCTACAATCAGGTTCTCGATGCCGGCACGGGTGGCCTGCAGGGCCTGGATGGAGGCCATTTTTACGTCTCCTTCCATTTTGATTTTGTAGTCCTGGGCTTCTTTTTGTGCCTGAGAGAGAATGGCTTGAGCCTCTTCCTGGGCTTTTTTTACAATGGCAGCGGCTTCTGCCCGGGCTTTTGCCAGAATGGCCTCGCCCTCTTCTTTTCCTTTTGAAAGACCCTCGTTGTACAGTTTTTGGGTCAGTTCCTGGAGTTTGTCCATATTTGTTTAGTTAGTGTTTTCTATGTCCTACAAATATACACAATCCCCTCTAGAAAACCAAATTTGCTAAAACAGATACGTACTGGAAGTACTCACCGTCCACGTCCCCACCTGCGGGTCCAGACCACGTCCCACGTCAAAGGACATCACAAAATTGGTGTTCATCTGGATTTTTCCGCCAATGCCGAAAGACAGCATAATAGGGAGCTTTTTATCTTGATACAGAGGAATATCCGGGTACGGCGAGACCGCAGCCTTTTGCTCTTCCAGGCGGTATGTGCGCGTGATGCCGCAAATGTCCATGAAGGGGTTTAGCACCATGTCGAAGTGCTGGTTGAACAGATTGAATTTGAAGGGCGTTACGCGGAACTCGATGTTGGCCCAGGCATAGCCTGCGGCGGCCACGCGGTTGTTGATGATGCCGCGGACGGTGGTGCGGCTGCCCAGTCCGTCCATTTCCTCGTAGGGGTAAAAGCTGCTAGCCATCTCGTTGAGGGCGTAGTAGGGGATTTCGCCCCACAGCTGGTGCTGGAAGCCCAGGTGATAGGCAAAGACCCATCGGCCCGGGAAGATGGTCACGTAGTGGCGGAAATGTGCCACCAGCTGCCCGTAGTTGTATTTCCACCGGCTCAGGTCCGTGTTGGCCGTAAGGTAGAGCTCCGCGAAGATGCCCTTGCCCGGCGAGGCTTCGACGTCCCGGGTGTCGTACACCACGCCGCCTTTGAACTCCAGCGAGGTGCCGCCTTTGAATTCATCGGCCCGGATGAGCCCTACGTCCCGATAGGTCAGGAGCAGGCTCCTGCCGCTGTCGTAGCGTTCCAGGTCGATATCGTCATGGATGACATGCCGGACCACCAGCCCGCCCATCCAGTCCAGATGGCCGACAATGCTCCCCATGGCCGTTGCGGTGGCGCGGAAAAAGCGACGATGAAGGGTGTACCAGGCTGTCCGGGTGTCCACGTTGGCATCCAGCTCCGGCAGGTAGGGGGAGGCGATGCCGTTGAAGCCGTAGAATTTGTGCACCATGGCGTCGCGGTAGGTGAGCGTGCCGTTCAGGCGGACGCCCGGAATGAGGGTGGGGCTGTCCCCGTAGGCATGGAAATACCAGGAGCCTTTGGTGGCATAGGCACCGGCAAAGCCCAGGTGATGCAGGAAATTGGGATAGGCGCTGCCGTCCCCGTAATAGTAGAAGTCCGAGAAAAGGCCCAGGCCCAGGCCGGTGTCCGTGCTGTATCCGATATTGGGCAGGGGCGTGAACTTCCAGCCGGTCTTGGGCTTTTGCTCCTGCTCCTGTTCCTGCTCTTGCTCCTGCGCGAGCGCCGGGATGCCCAGAAGGAGGAGGAGCGTGAATATGGCCAAGCGTCTTTTCATGGGCGCAAAGATAGCAATTATTCTGCTTTCAGGCGCAGAAAACTGTATCCAAAGCGTTTGCAGGCGGCTTTCTCCAGTTCCTCGCGGTCGTCCGGATGGGCAATGGAAATCAGGAGTTTGGCACGCTCTGCCAGGCTCTTTCCGCGCAGGTACACAATGCCGTATTCCGTGGCCACAAACTGCGTCTGGAAGCGGGTGGTGACCACGCCGGCACCCGGGGTGAGGGTGGGGACAATCTTGGCTTTTCCCTTGGCGGTGCGGGAGGGAAGGGCAATAAAGGTGCGTCCGCCCTCTGCCAGGGCGCAGCCGTACATGAAGTCGTGCTGGCCGCCCACACTGGAGAAAATCATCTCGCCGATAGAGTCGGCACAGATTTGCCCCGTGAGGTCCACCTCGATGGCGGAATTGATGGCGCAGGCGCGCGGATTTTGGGCAATCAGGAAGGGGTCGTTGGTGTAGGCTACGTCAAAGAACTCCATGGTGGGGTTGTGGTCGATGAACTTGTACATGGGGGCGGAGCCGATGGCGAGGGCCGCCACGCTTACGCCCGGATGCACTTTTTTGAGGGAATTGTCAATGACGCCTTCCTTGATGAGGCGGATCACCCCGTCGGTCATGGCTTCCGTGTGCAGGCCCAGATGCTGGTGGTGCTTGATGCCGTTGAGGACGGCATTGGGGATGCCTCCGACGCCAATCTGCAGGCACGCCCCGTCCGGGATTTGTGACGCTACGTTGGCGCCAATCGCCGCCTCAATGGGCGTGGGCTCGCCAAAGACCATCCCCAGCGGCGGCTCTTCCGAGTACACGGCCGCGCTAATCTTGGATTCATGGATGAGACATTTTCCGTACAGGTAGGGGATGTTGGGGCTCACCTGGGCAATCACCACGCGCGCACATTCCACGGCGCTAACGGCGATATCGGCCGATATGCCAAAGCTGCAATACCCGTCCTTGTCCGGCAGGGAGCAGTTGATAAACGCCACATCTACAGGAATTTCCCGGCGGCGGAACAGGCCCGGGACCTCTCCCAGAAAGGCGGGCGTCATGGTGCCGTAGCCGGCGGCGATGTGCTTTCGCTGGTCTCCGCTGATGAAGATGCTGTTCACCAGGAACGCGTCCTTGTATTCGGGCTTGCAGAAAGGAGCCTCGGCTGCGGTGACGTTGAACCCGCAGACAATTTGCACCCCTTGGAGCTCCGCATGGCGGCGGGTCAGGGCTTCCTGCAGGATAACGGGAACGGAGGTGCCTCCCTGGCACACTACGGTGTCGCCGCTGCGCACCAGGCGTACGGCTTCGTCGGCGCTTACATACTTCATGATACCAATTTGATAAACTGTTTCAGGTGACGGTCCAGGCGCTGGAAATCCCAGTCGTTCAGCAGGCGCGACACGCATACGCGGATGCCGCACTGCTTGCTGCCGGTTGTGTTGAGCGGGATGGCCACTACGCCGCAGCGGAGGAGGGCCTCCAGCAGCGTCCGGTTGTCCATGTCCTTGTAGGTGACGGTATAGAAAAAGCCGTCGCCGATGGTCTGGTTCATGTCTTTGTCGTACACCAGGCGGAAGCCGTTCTGCTCAAAGATTTCGCGCGAGAGATGGGCCCTGAGGCCATAGTTCCGCAGCTCTTTCACAAAGTTGTACCGGCCGTCCAGGCAGGCCTCGAACATGGCCGACAAGGCATACTGGGCCGAGTGCGAGACGCCCGAGGTGTTCACATACAGGTAGTTGAGAATAAAGTTGTCCCCGAAGCGTGCGATGCCCCATTTCTCCTTGAGGGCCGGGTATTCGCGCTGGTACAATTTGTTCCCGATACAGGCAATGCCGATGCGCTCGCCGGCATAACTGAAGATTTTTGAACCGGACAGGAGCATTACGTAGTTGTCCGTGTAGCGGGCTACGGTGCTCTGGAACGGGGGCTGGAAGGGGACGGAAAGGTCTTTGCGGAAGTCCATGCACAGGTAGGCCATGTCTTCCAGGACAATCACATCGTACCGGGTGGCCAGTTCGCCGATGATTTGCAGCTCTTCCTCCGTGAGGCAAATCCAGGCCGGGTTGTTGGGGTTGGAATAGAGGATGGCGGCAATGTTGCCCTCCTTGAAGTAGGACTCCAGTTTGTCTCTGAGTTTCTCTGCACGATACTCGTAAATATCGAACCACACATTCTTGATGCCCAGGATATCCGGCTGGCGGCCGTGTGCGCTGAACCCGGGGCAGATGTACAGGATGGTGTCCTTGCCCGGCTGCAGCTGGGAGCATTCCAGAATACTGGTGAGACTGCCTTGCATGGAACCGACGGTGGGGACAATGCACTTGGGGTCGATGTCCACGTCTATGAAGGCTTTGATAAAGCGCGCGGCGTTTTGCTTGAGTTCCGGAAGCCCCTGTACGCTGGGATAGATGGAACATTTGCCCTCGTCCAGGGCCTTTTTCTGGGCCTCGATGCCATAGGGACAGGGCGGAATGCCCGGTACGCCGAACTCCAGGTGGGTGAAAGGCTCGTCCGACTGGGATTCCAGCATACTGCCCAGCATGGCGCATTGCCGGATGGTGGTGTGGGAGATATCGTCAATGCCCAATTCCCGTAATTCTTTGTTCAGGACGGACTGGGATAGGGGGAGTCTCATGTTACTGTTCTTCTAAGTGTTGCGCCGCACCGGCGTTGAAGGCTTTCAGGTTGGCTTCTACAATGGCCTCACCCTTGCGGGCGAATACGCGGCGGATGCCTTCGCGGAGCTGGTCCGGCTCCAGGATGTCCAGGCCGGTGCTCATGGCGCCGAGCAGTACCATGTTGGCTCCGCGCGGGTTATTGAGCTCCTTGGCGATGGCATCGGCATCCAGCGCCACCAGGTGCGGGTATTGGTGCAGGGCGGCCACCACCTTTTCCAGGTCCGGGTAGTTGGGGATGTTCACCAGCGGTGTGGTATTGGTGACAATCCAGCCGTCTTTGGCCAGCCAGGGAACATACCGCAGGGCTTCCATGGGCTCCAGCGATACAATGAGGCTGGCGCCGCCCCGGGGGATGAGGTCGCTGTAGATGGGTTCCGACGACAGGCGGAGGTGCGACTGGACGTCTCCGCCGCGCTGGCTCATACCGTGAACCTCTGCCTGTTTCAGGTACAAGCCCTGTTCCAAGGCAGCGGCACCAATCACCGTGGCAATGGAGAGGATGCCTTGTCCTCCCACTCCGGCAAGTATAATATCTTGTTTCATTTCATGAAATCATTAAATGTTAACGTTACCCCCTCCCGAAACCCCTCCCCTCGGGGGAGGGACTTAAGAGGTTACTTTTTCGAAGCATGGCGGCGGAGGGTTTGAATGCACTCGCGGCGGCACACAATCACCGAAACGCCGTGGTAATCCAGTTCTTCGCGGATGACTTTTTCCATGTCCGGATAGTTCTTGGGAAGCGGGACGATGGTGCGGATGTGCTCTTTGGGAACGCCCAGGCCTTCGCAGATGGCCTCAATGCGGCCCGTGCCTGCGCTGTCCTGGCCGCCGGTCATGCCGGTGGTGAGGTTGTCGGAGATGCACAGCGTGACATCCAGATTACCGTTCACGGCATCCAGGAGGCCGGTCATGCCGCTGTGGGTGAAGGTGGAATCCCCGATGACGGCTACTGCGGGGTAGGTGCCCGAGTAGGCCGCACCCTGGGCCATGGTGAGCGAGGCACCCATTTCCACGCAGGTGTGGAGGCTGTTGAAGGGGGGCATCCAGCCCAGCGTGTAGCAGCCGATGTCGCCAAAGACGCGGGCACCGGGGTAGTCTTTGAGCACGTTGTTGAGGGCGGTGTAGAAGTCCCGGTGGCCGCAGCCCTGGCACAGTGCCGGAGGGCGCGGGGCCACCATCTCCGAAGCGGGGAAGCTCTCCACTGCAGGAAGGCCCAGGGCCGGGCGCACCGCCTCCGGAGACAGTTCTCCGTCGCGGGGCAGGCTGCCGTCCAGGCGGCCTTTAATGGTAATGGCCGTGGGATAGACGCCCCTCAGCCGTTCTTCTACCAGCGGCTGGCCTTCTTCCATGACCAGGATGGTCTGGCAGTGGCTGGCCAGTTCCTGGGCAAGCTTTCTGGGGAAGGGATATTGGGAAACCTTGAGTACCGGATACGGGCAGCCGTCCGGGAAGTTCTCCATGAGGTAGTTATAGGCAATGCCGCAGGCAATGATGCCAAGGCGCTTGTCCGGGCCATCTGTGAGCCGGTTGAACGGGGAGGCGGCGGCATCTTCCTCAAAGCGGGCGTAGTCTTTGATAAGTTCCCGGTTGCGGACGCGGGAGTTCACCGGCAGGGTAACCCACTGGCGCGGATTCTTGGGGTAGTGGAGGGGGTTCTGCTCCCGGATGGTCTCTGCGCTTTCTACCACGGCGCGGGAATGGGCCATACGGGTGGTCATCCGAAGGAGCACCGGGATGCCGCGCTCCTCCGAGTAGTCAAAGGCGGCGCGCGTCATGGCATAGGCCTCCGCCTGGTTGGAGGGTTCAAAGACGGGCATCATGGCAAAGGCCCCGTAGAAGCGGGAATCCTGCTCGTTCTGTGAACTGTGCATGGAAGGGTCGTCGCAGGAGGCAATTACCAGGCCGCCATTGGCACCGGTGGTGGCCGAGCCCATGAAGGGGTCTGCGCACACGTTCAGGCCCACGTGCTTGAAGCATACCAGCGCGCGTTTGCCGGCGTAGGACATGCCCAGCGCCTCTTCCATGGCCGTTTTTTCATTGGCGGACCAAGTACAGTGCACGTTTCGCTCCCGCGTGAGGGGATGGACCTGGATATATTCCGTGATTTCCGTAGAAGGAGTGCCGGGATAGGCATAGACACCTGATAGGCCGGCGTGAAGGGCTCCGAGGGCAATGGCCTCGTCTCCTAACAGTAAATTCTTTTGCGCCATGTGGTTAGTTTTTTACGCTATTTGCTTACAAAGTTAAAACTTTTAAGCATTTTTGCAAAGTTTGTTCAAATGTTTTAATTTGGGGCGGGTGACATGAAAGATCAAAAATGCAGCCCATACCGGGCGTAAAATGCAAGTTGTTCAGTATGAACTAATTATGAAAAATCGTCTATGCCAATCTGCATAGACGATTTTTCATAAGTTGTTAGTATTCAAGTGGTTCCATTTTACAGGTTCAATCCGTAATCGCGCTGGCCACGATGCTGGCAACGGTGGAGCGGAGACGGGTGGCGGAACCGCTGTCTGCAGGATGAACACGATTGGTAAGGATGATGACGGCGGTGCGGGTCTCCAGGTCCAGGATGAGGGAGGTGCCGGTGTAACCGGTGTGCCCGCGAACCGTGCGGGGGTTGAAGATACTGCCGCAGGTGTAAGGTTCCTGGTGATAGCAGTCCCACCCTAACGCACGGGCCACTTCCGGTGCATTGTTCTCCGGAATGCGGAACATCTGCTGTACGGTGAGCGGAGAGAGAATGCGGTGGCCGTTCCAGCTGCCGCCGTTCAGCAGGCAGGCACTCAAAATTGCCATGTCCTCCACATTGGAGAATACGCCGGCATTGCCGGAATTCCCGCCATTGCAGAGCCGGGCCGTAGGGTCATGGACTTCGGCCTGGAGGACAAGACCGTCTTCCAACACCTCGGTAGGGGCGCAAAGCTGCGCTAAGTCGGGCCGATAAGGACTCCCTTCATAGAGCGGAAAGTAAGTGGTATGGCGGAGTCCCAAGACATCGAAAATATGCTTCTGGGCATAATCACAGAGCCTTTCGCCCGTCACCTTCTCCAGTATATTCTGCAAGGTGATAAAATTCAGGCAGCTGTATAGTTGTTGCGTACGGGGGCGGAAGTTCCGCCCGGCCTCTGTAGCAATCCAGTGCATGAGGGCTTCCGGACAGTTCTTCCCATGCTCCCGGACAAATCCCGGGACATCGGGAAGAGAAGGGTCCAGTCCCGAAGAATGAGTGAGCAAATCCTGAACGGTAATCTGCACCTTCTCATGGGTTTCCAGGTCCTCCCAGGGCAAGAATTCCGGGATATAGTAACTGACAGGGTCCACCAAGCGCACCTTTCCGGTCTCGATGAGTTGCATGACGGCAACCGTGGTGCTCACGCACTTGGATACGGAAGCAAGGTCGAACATCGTCTCTTCCGTCATGGAAACCTTCTCCGGAACCAGCGATTTGCATCCGAAAGCTTTTTCATACACCAGTGCATCCTTCCGGACTACGCCAATGACGGCCCCGGGCACATCACCGGCGGCAATAGCTGCCTCCGCCGTACTGTCAATCAAGGCGAGCCGCTGGGCATCCATGCCTGCGCTGTCAGGGGACAAACGGCGAATCCCCTCGTGGTGGAGGGGATTGCATGCAAGTAGAATGCCTAATATGACAAGACTCCTTTTCATGGAGAAGCTACCCCAGGAAGCTCAGCAGGATACCGGCAGCGACGGCCGAACCAATCACACCGGCCACGTTGGGCCCCATGGCATGCATGAGGAGGTGGTTGGTGGGGTCGATTTCGCGGCCTACGGTCTCCGAGACGCGCGCGCTGTCCGGAACGGCGGAAACGCCGGCATTGCCGATGAGCGGGTTAATCTTTTTGGCCGGATTGGAGATGAACAGGTTCATCAGTTTTACAAACAGCACGCCGCAGGTGGTGGCAATCACAAAGCTCAGCAGGCCCAGACCGAAGATGAGGATGGACTTGACGCTGATAAACTTGTCGGCCTGGGTAGAAGCACCCACGGTGAGGCCGATCAGGGTGGTGACTACGTCGATGAGCGGACCGCTGGCGGTATTGGCCAGGCGCTTGGTTACGCCGCTCTCCTTGAGGAGGTTACCAAAGAACAGCATGCCCAGCAGGGGCAGGCCGGAAGGCACGATGAACGCAGTAATGAGGAAGCCCACGATGGGGAAGATAATCTTCTCTTTCTTGGAAACCACACGCGGGGTGGGCATGTGGATGAGGCGTTCCTTCTTGGTGGTCAGAAGCAGCATGATGGGCTTCTGGATCACCGGTACCAGGGCCATGTAGGAATAGGCCGATACGGCAATGGCGCCCATTAGGTCCGGAGCCAGTTTGGAGCTCAGGAAAATGGCCGTGGGGCCGTCTGCGCCGCCGATAATGCCAATGGCACCGGCCTCGTTGGGGGCAAAGCCAAAGGTCAGGGCCAGTAGATATGCACCGAAAATACCCATCTGGGCGGCCGCGCCGATAAGGATGAGCCGCGGCTGCGAGATAAGGGCGCTGAAATCCGTCATGGCGCCTATCCCCAGGAAGATGAGCGGGGGATACCAGCCCTGCTTTACGCCCTGATACAGGATGTTGAGCACCGAGCCGTCTTCATACACGCCGATGTTCAGGCCCGGGAACATGGGAATATTGCCCACAATCATGCCGAAGCCAATGGGCACCAGCAGCATGGGCTCCCACTCCTTGACAATGGCCAGGGTAATGAATACCAGGCCGATGCCAATCATCACGAGGTTCTGCCACGAGCAGTTCGCGAAGCCGGTGTACTCCCAGAATTGGGTTAATGACTCAAGAATGTGTTCCATTAGGCGATGGTTACGATGGGAGCACCTTCCAGGATGCTGTCACCTTTGTTCACGTGAATGGCGGTAATGGTACCGTCCTTGGGCGCGGAAATTTCGTTCTCCATCTTCATGGCTTCCAGTACGGCCACTTTCTGTCCGGACTTGACGGCCTGACCTTCCTTCACGCTTACTTCCACAATGACGCCCGGAAGGGGAGAGTTCACCTTTTCTCCGGCGCCGGCGGGAGCTTTGGGCGCAGCGGGTGCTGCCGGGGCGGGGGTGGCGGCTGCGGGAGCGGCAGCAGTCGGAGCTGCAGCCGGAGCCGCAGGAGCTGATGCGGGAGCGTTCTCCAGCTCCACCTGGTAGTCTGCTCCGTTCACATTTACCTGCAGCATTTTGCCTTCTGCCTCACCGATGGTTACATCGTAGTCTTTGCCGTTGATTTTGAACTTATATGTCTTCATAACATTTTTGTTTTATTCGATAACAACTCTGTTACCTATCGCGGTAACTTTCTGAAATTCAATGATTTGTTGTTCCATGCGCTCTCGCTGCGACGGATGGTGACAATGCCGGGCTCTACGTCGTGGATGGCATCGTTCAGGTACAGATGGACGGCCGTCGCGATGGCCGCATAGGTGTCCCCATCCGTCTCCATATCCAGTGCAAGGGCAATGGCAGCGGCCACTTGAGATTCCTCGGCTTCGCTCAGAATGACAGCCCGTTTTCCCTGTTTGCCCTTTGTCATGCTGAGCGTAGTCGAAGCATCTCCTGCCTTAGCCGCCTTCCTTGCCGGACGGTCGAACAGGAGCCAGAACAGGAACCACAGAATGGCCAGCGCGCTGAACACCACGCTCACGGAAACTACGGAAAGTATCCAGCCGTGCGGGTCCCGCTCCTTCATGAGTTCGCCTTTGGTGACGGAGCCATGGTCCCCGTTTACCATACGGGGGCTGGGGACCTCCGGATTGTCTACAAATTCGAACACCTGCTTGCGGATGTCGTAGGCCTGTTTGTAGGCCGCCAGTCCGTAGGGAAGGGTGGCGGGAATGGCCAGGGAGTCAATGATGGTGCGCCCGTCGTTGGAAACCAGGTATACGGTTTTTCCGGGCGCCAGGGTGAAATTGGCATAGAAAGTGCCGTCTTCCCCACGGCCGCTGCACCAGATGAGCACTACCTGACGCGGCCCCAGTTTGGTGCGGAGGTCGCTCTTGGGAATGAGGCTCTTCCGGAGGTTCGTGCGGTCATCGGTGAGGTAGCACCCGCCAAAGTTCACCGTTCCGGTAGATTTGTTGTATAGTTCTATCCAGCCGGAGCGGCGGCCGTAATCGTCCAGAATACCGGTGGAATCCGGCTGCGCCACGGCCTCGCTGATGATGAGGTCGCTCACGTTCTGGGCGTGCAGGCTCACGGCTGCGGCCAGGAGAAGAACCGTTGTGAGGAATTTTCTCATGGCTTACAGCGGCAGGTTATCGTGTTTTTTGGCCGGAACGCCGGCCTGCTTGCCGTTTAGCTGCTCCAGGGCGCGGATAACGCGGAAGCGGGTGTTGCGCGGTTCAATGACATCGTCAATGTAGCCTTTTTGCGCCGCCTGGTAGGGATTGGAGAAGAGGTCTTCGTATTCTTTTTTCTTCTCCTGGAAAATCTCCTTGGCGTGCTCCGGATCCTCTTTCATGTCCTTGGCGTACAACACGTTCACGGCGCCGTCGGCACCCATTACGGCAATTTGTGCGCTGGGCCATGCGTAATTAATGTCTCCACGTAACTGTTTGCAACTCATTACAATGTGTGCCCCACCGTAACCTTTACGTAAGGTGACGGTTACCTTGGGAACGGTGGCCTCGCCGTAGGCATACAGGAGCTTGGCACCGTTGGTGATAATGGCACCGTACTCCTGCTGCGTGCCACAGAGGAAGCCGGGAACATCTACCAGGGTGACCAGCGGAATGTTGAAAGCGTCGCAGAAGCGCACGAAGCGGGCGGCCTTACGGCTGGCATTGATGTCCAGCACGCCGGCCAGTACCTTGGGCTGGTTGGCTACAATACCTACGCTGCGGCCGTTAAAGCGGGCAAAGCCCACGATGATATTTTTGGCAAAATCCTTGTGAATCTCGAAGAACTGGCCGTCGTCCACAATGGCGCCAATGACACCGTACATGTCGTAGGCCTTGTTGGGGTTGTCCGGAATAATGGAATTGAGGCTGTCTTCCAGGCGGTTGACCGGGTCTGTCGTTTCCTTGAGGGGGGCGGTTTCCAGGTTGTTCTGTGGAATGTAGCTCAGGAGCTGCTTGATGGTGGCGATGGCTTCCTGCTCATTGTTGGCGGCAAAGTGCGCAACGCCGCTCTTGCTGGCATGCACGGAAGCGCCGCCCAGCTGCTCCTGGTCCACGACCTCGCCGGTGACGCTTTTTACCACGGCAGGACCGGTCAGGAACATGTAGGAGGTATTCTTCACCATGAGGGTGAAGTCTGTAAGGGCGGGGGAATACACGGCACCGCCGGCGCAGGGACCCATGATGCAGCTGATTTGCGGCACCACGCCCGAGGAAAGGATGTTGCGCTCGAAAATTTCCCCGTAGCCGGCCAGGGCGTCGATGCCTTCCTGGATGCGCGCACCGCCGGAATCGTTGAGGCCGATACACGGGGCGCCGTTGCGGAGGGCCATGTCCTGCACTTTGCAGATTTTCTCGCTCATGGTCTTGGACAGGGAACCGCCGCTCACGGTGAAATCCTGGGCAAAAACGTATACCAGGCGCCCGTCGATGGTGCCGCAGCCGGTTACCACGCCGTCTCCGTCCGGATGGCTCTTGTCCATCCCGAAGTTGGTGCAGCGATGCTGTACAAACATGTCGAATTCTTCAAAGCTGCCTTCGTCCAGCAGCAGGGCCAGGCGTTCGCGGGCCGTCATTTTTCCTTTGGCGTGCTGGGCTTCGATGCGTTTTTCACCGCCGCCCATGCGGGCTTTGGCCCGGCGTTCCACCAGTTTTTGAATATTATCCGTCTGGATGCTCATATCGTTTTTCTAAAAATCGTGCAAAGTTAGCAATATTATTTGAACATCTTGTCCACATCTTTCACGGCGTCCGGCAGGGCGAACACCGCTACACGGTCGTAGGGCTCAATGTGGGAGTGGCCTACCGCGATGAAACTCTCGCCGCCGCGGATGACCCCGCCAATGAGGGCATCGGATGGAAAATCAATCTCTTTGAGGATCCCTTTGGTGATGCGGGAACCGGGTGCGGCGGTGTATTCCAGCACTTCTGCATCTGTACCGCTGACGTAGCGCACGGAACGCACTTTGTCCGAGAGGGTGAACTTGTAGATGCGGCTGGCTGTGATGAGTTTTTTGTTAATCACGGTATCTACGCCCAGTTCCTCCGCCAGGCGCATGTATTCCAGGTTCTCCACCTGGGCGATGACCCGCGGCACGCCCATCTTTTTGGCGGTTACGCAGGTGAGGATGTTCACTTCGTCGTTGCCGGTGAAGGCCAGGACAGCCTGGTAGCCGCGGATGTCCTGCTCCTGCAGGAAGTCCGAGTTGCGGACATCCCCGCACACCACTTCTACCTCGTCCGGGAGGTCTTCCGAGAGTTTGCGGCAGTGGTCCGGGTCTATGTCGATGATTTTGATATCGTCCAGCTTGTGCGCCACCAGTTTTTCCGCCACCATCTGGCCAATCTCGCTGCCGCCGAGGATCATTACGCGGCGAATCTCCACTTTGTCCTTGCCCAGGAATTTCATGAGGATGGGCATGCCTTGCCGATGGGAGATGATGTACAGGTAGTCGTGGAACTTGAAGGTGGTGTCGTAGCGGGGAATGATGGTTTTACCGCCGCGGGAGAGGGCTACGATACGGAAATCGGCGTCCGGCTGCAGGCCTTTGACCGTGTGGACGAACTCTTTCACGTCCATGTCCAGGAGCGGGGAGTCATCGTCCAGTTTGAATACGGAAAGCTGGAGCTTGCCGCGGGCAAAATCCAGGGTGTCCGTGGCGCCGCTGGTGCGGAGCAGGTCCACAATTTCGTCGCTGGCGCTCTTTTCCGGGAAGAACATCATGTCCAGGCCCATGTCCTTGAACAGCAGTTTGTTTTCCGGGGACAGATAGGCCTGGTTGCCGATACGGGCCACCACCCGCTTGGCCCCCAGTTTTTTGGCCAGCAGGGCGCTGGTGATGTTCACGCTCTGGTGCATGCTGGGATTCACGGCGATGAAAAGGTCTGCGCCGGCGCAACCGGCTTCCCGGAGGGTATGGATGTTGGAAGGCTCGCCGATGATGGTGGCTACGTCCGCCTGGGAGGCCAGTTCACGGATGTGCGCGGCATTGGCGTCGATGACGGTGATGTCATTGTCGTCCACGGCGAGCATCTTGGCAAGATGCGATCCCGTTCTGCCGGCTCCTTCGATGATGATCTTCATGTGTACGTACTTTAATCTTACAAAGATAGAAATAAATTCCCTATATTTGCACGTTTTTGTGGCTCGTACAGATAATCTTAGTGTAAAAATAGAATGAAAAAAGCAGTTTTGACTTGGGTGATGCTTGCCGTTTGCACGCTGGCATTCGGCATGGACCGAAAAACCGGCAACCCGCGTTCCGTATACCTGGAAAAGGGTTCCGTTTCGCTGAGCCTTTCCGGCGGGTACAACCATGTGGATGCCGGCTCTCTTACGGGCGGCAGCAATTATTCCCTGATGGGACTCATAGGCAACCTGAGCGGCAAGGCCGATATTTACGATGTCAATTTCTCCGGCGCCTGGTTCTTTGCCAACAACTTCTCCGTGGTTGGCCGGGTGGGGTACAGCGGTCTGGATATCCATCTGGACAGCAGCTCCGTGCTGGGGAACCTGGAGTTTAACAATAAGCACATTAACCGGCCGATGTTAACGCTTGCGGCGGGCGTGCGCGGCTATCTGCCGCTGTTCAACAGCAAGATTGTGGCCCTGTTCGGGGAAGTGCGCCTGAGCGGCGGCTTTGGCAGCACCAAGTCCTATTCGGTTACCGAGCGCGGCAAGGAGGGAACCTTCAGTGACGTAAACGAGATTGCGCTGGGCCTTTATCCGGGTATCAGCGTGTTTCTGTCGGACCATGTGGCCCTGGAACTCAGTCTTCCGCTCTTGGAAGGCGGCTATTCCTGGGACAAGGAGTATGAGGGCCAGATTCCTTCGGCCAGGGCGGCGCACGCGTTTGGTAATTTTAAACCCAACCTGCTCAAGCTGAACCTGGGCATCGTCTTTAACTTTTAAGTCGCTGTGCGTATGAAAAAGTTCGCGATTGTTGTATTGACAGCCCTTGTGGCCGTATCCTGCCTCAAGCGGAACGACCTCACCAACTACGCCGTGCCGGCCAAAATCCTCACCTTCGGGGTGGAAGGACAGTTGACGGTTACCATCGACGCCCAGCTGCAGAAAGTGCATGTGCTTATGCCGGCCTATTCGGACCTGACGAAGCTCACGGTGACGGCTTTCTCCGTGACAGACGGCGTTTCGTGCGAGCCGGAAATCTCCGTAGGGGAAGTGTTGGACCTTACCGAACCCCTGGAGGTGATGCTGAGTAACGAAGACGTCTATGTCTGGACGATTGATGCCTCCACCAAAGAGCCTAGAAGCGGCGTGCAGTTGTACAACATGAATTTCGATTCCTGGACCCAGGAAGGGAAGGCCTGGTATGCCTACGGGGCCGATGCCACCGCCGAGCAAAAGGCTGTGTGGGGGAATGCCAACAAGACCATCACCGACATGGGAAAGGACAGCAACTGCGTTCCCGAGACCGAGTTTGTGGCCGTGGAGGGAGAGGGCAAGAAGGCACTCAAACTCACCACGAATCTCTTGGATTTCTGGATTTTGAAAAAACTCGCTGCCGGCAGTATTTTCAACGGCCGGCTGGGCGATATCAACTTCACCACCTTCAACGCAGATTTGTACTGGGGCATTCCGTTCTCCGACCGTCCGTTTGCCCTGGATGGATATGCCTGCTACAAGCCGGCTACCATTAACCAGGCCGAGGATCCGTACAAGGACAAGATGGGGCAGATGGATACCGGGCATGTGTTTGTGCTTTTGACAGACTGGGCCGAGCCTTTCAAGGTGAACCCGCCCGCTACGCTGGTGGACTTTGACAACGATCCGGCCATCATCGGTTACGGCAAGTTGGTCTTTGACCATGAAATGAGTGAGTACGAGCACTTTACCCTCAAGATCGACTATCGGAACGACCGCACGCCCAAGTACATTGTGATTGTGGCTTCCTCCAGTTCCCTGGGTGACTACTTCACCGGCGGCGACGGCTCCATCCTCTACCTGGACGAGTTCTCCTTCCTGTACAAGTAGGATTATTTGAACAGGCCTTTGGGTACAATCCAGCCAGCATACAGGCCCTCCGGCAGCGTTGGCGATGCGGGAATCTCTCCCGGCCTCCGAAGTTGCCGATATTCCTTATGTGCCTGCACAACAGCCTGGTAGAAGCTCCATCGGCGGGTAAGCAGGTACACCAGGGCCGACAAGCCGTCCAGGCACATGCGCACCAAGATGCGCCGGCGGGTTTTGCGCCGGGCGCGGGCCTCCGGGAGACCGTTTGCCACGAAGGTGGCGGGCAGGTTGTTCTCCAGCAGAAGAAGGTTATTTCGGAAGTTGAGCCGCAGTTTGAAGGGCGACTCATTGGGCAGCGTGCCGCCGCCAATGTGGTATACGAACGACTCCGGGACGATATTTACCTTCCAGCCGCGCAGCTGCATGCGCCAGCAAAGGTCAATCTCCTCCATGTGCGCAAAAAAGCGCTCGTCCAATCCGCCGAGGGCTTTCCAGACGCCGGAACGCACCATGAGGCAGGCCCCACTGGCCCAGAGGACCTCCGCCGGAGAGTCATACTGCCCGTTGTCTTTCTCGATTCTCTGCATCACGCGGCCCCGGCAGAAGGGGTAGCCATAGCGGTCTACCAGGCCGCCCGCCGCACCGGCATACTCGAAGGTGTCCCGTTGCGCATAAGACAGCAGTTTGGGCCCGCACGCTCCGCACGAGGGATGGCTGTCCATCCACGCCACCAGCGGCTTCAGCCAGCCGGACGGCACTTCAATGTCGGAGTTGATGAGCACATAATACTCCGCTTCGATACCCTCCAGCGCCCGGTTATACCCGCCTGTAAAGCCGTAATTCCGGTTCAGGACGATGAGCGGCACCTGCGGGAATTCCGCCTGCATCATTGCCACCGAGCCGTCGGTGGAGGCATTGTCGGCCACAACCACCTGTGCATCAAGTTCTTTACAGGAGCCGATGAGCCCCGGCAGGAACTGCCGCAGATAGTCCCGGGTGTTGTAATTGAGTATGACGACTGACGTCTTCATTATGCACTAATGTCAACATTGGCAAAGGCGAGGGAAGGGATGAGCTTGGAAAGGCAGGGGCGGGCGTCATCGGCCGTGGCCACCAGGTTGTTCCAGAGCTGCAGGAAATTGCCCGTGATGAGCAACTCCCGCACCGGATGCACCCTTTTTCCGCCACGCACCAGGAAGCCTTCGATGCCGTAGGAGAAATTGCCCGTGACCGGGTTGGAATTGCCGCCGTTGAAGCCGGTGACAAGGATACAGTCTCCGGTGGCCTCCAGCAGCTCCTCCAGCGTTTTGTAGCCTCCAACGGGCAGCACTTTAACACGCGTGGCATCTTCCACTGTGGGCGCCATTCCCATCTTGGAGGCAATGTAAGTATTTAAGAAGTACGTCTTTACTACGCCTTTGTCGATAATGGGCATTTCCCTGGTGGCTACGCCTTCGCTGTCAAAAAGACGGCAGCCGGTCTCCCCGGCCGTGCGGGGCAGGTCCAGGATGGTGAGCTGCTCGGGGAACAGCTGCTTCCCAAGACTCTCCAGCAGGAAGGAGTTCTTTTGTTGCAGGGCAAATCCGCCCAGGGCATTGAGTACGGGTGTAAGCAGCGTAGAGGCACATTCGGTGTCCACTACCACCGTGTATTTTCCGCCCGTAGTGTCCTGCACACCCACTTGCGCCAGAGCGCGCTTATAAGCAATCTCTGCACAGTCTTTCCATTGGAGGTCTTTTAGCAGGGGAGTGGCGTCCCACCAGTAACTGGAAAAATGGTTCCCCTGGGCATCCTCCACGGTGGTTTCGTAGCCAATCTCGAAGGAGGTCTCCGTGTGCCGGGCATAGAGGCCCTGACTGTCTATAGTAAGGGTGTCAAAGACGCTGTCCGAGTATTCGCCTTCCTCTGCGATGGCACCGCAAGGCCAGTGACAGGACGCGAGAGCCATTTCCCGGCGCTGTTCGGCGGTGAGGGTGTCGTAGGCGGGGTCGTAGAGGCCCAACTCCCGGCCGGTGCGGGCATCCTTGGCCACGCGCTCCGGTGCGGGCAGGTCGCGGCAGCTATCCTCCTGCAGCATTTTTACCGTGTCGATAGCCTCCCGGATGAATTCCTCCAGCCCCTCCTTCTCCAGCTTGTTGGTGGAAAAAGCGCCATATCGGCCCTCTACAAACAACTGGAGCTGCAGGCTGCGGTCCAGCGCATGGGCGGTTTTGTCCACCTCTCCGTTCAAGAGGCCGATCAGGTTCATCAGGCTTTTGGACAGGGTGATGCGCACCTTCTGCGCACCGGCTTGCCGGGCAAACGCCAGGCAGTACTGTGCCAGGTCTATCTCCGTTTGTGTGAGGGTGGCAGCTATCTTGTTGATACTCATATTATTCTCCTCCAACAGTTAGTCCGTCAATCAGGACGGTGGGAATGCCGCAGGAAACCGGTACGGACTGCTCTTTGCCGCAGGTCCAGGCGCCCGAATCCACAATCAGGTCATCTGCCACGCCGCGAATGTGCGCGAGCGCCTCCGGGCCGTTGCCAATGATGTTGATATCTTTCACGGGACGGGTGAGCCGGCCGTTTTCTATCAGGTAGCCGGATTTTACATAGAAGGTGAAATCGCCTTCCCCGATCTGTACCTGCCCATTGGAGAATTCATCCACAAAAACGCCCTTGGAGACTTCTGCAATGAGGTCCGTAGCCTTGGCGCTGCCACTTTCCATATAGGTGGCGCGCATGCGCGGGATGGGGGCGTAGCGGAAGCTTTCCCGGCGGCCGTTGCCCGTGGGCCGAACGCCGTAGTGAGCGGCGCTGATGCGGTCGTGCAGGTAGGAGGTGAGCACGCCGTCTTCCACCATGTAGGTCTTTTGGCCGGGGATGCCTTCATCGTCAAAGTTGAGCGCGCCGCGGTTGCCGGCAAGGGTGCCGTCGTCAATGATCTGGATGCCGCGCGGGCAGATTTGCATGCCCATTTTATCGGCAAAGATGGAGGTGCCTTTGCGGTTGAAGTCTGCCTCAAAGGCGTGGCCCATGGCCTCGTGGAGGAGAATGCCGGAGGCGCCGGCGCCCATTACTACGCTCATGCAGCCGCCTTGGGGACGGCTGGCGGCAAAGCGGTCGTCAATCCCGTGGGCCAGTTCTGCGGCTATTTCCTCAATCAGGGCGTCTGTAAGCATCTCTGCCCCTTGCCGGAAGCTCCGCGAGGTGGATTTGTTCTCCGACTGTCCGTTTTGCCGGAAAACCGCGGTGACAGAGACACTGCCCATGGGGCGGGTGTCCCATTTGAGCTCCCGGGCGCTGTTGAACATGAGGACGTCCGTTACCTGGAAAGCCAGGTTGGCCATCACTTTGACAATGCGTGTGTCCCGCTGACGTACAGCTTGTTCCAGTTTTTGTAAAAAGGGGAGGAAGGCAGAGAGCGGCGCCCCGCGCCAGGACTGCAGGATGGGGTAGCGGTCCGCCGCAGGATTGGGCGCTCCGCGGCTGGGATTGCGGGTGCCGTAGGGACTTACGTCCACGGGCGCGCTGGCAATTTGCGAGGCTGCACGGGCACAGGCAAGCATGTCTTCCCAGGCCGTGCTCTCTGAGTAGGCGTAGCCGGTTTTTTCTCCGCTAAGAACGCGCACACCTACGCCGTAGTCGATATGGTTGCCTCCGGAAGTCACTGCACCGTCGCGCAGGAGAAGACTTCCGTAGGTGGTATTTTCAAAGAAAAGGTCGCAGTAGCTGCCGCCGGAGGCCAGGGCTTCCTGAACCAGCCGTTCCAGCACCGGGGTGTCTACCTGAAACTGGTTAAAATAGTATTCTTTAGGATTTATCATTTTCTTCCGTACGGGGCAGAGCCCCCTCAAAGGGTACGCCGTCGTGGGCGAGGGGAGCGCGTCCCATCTCTTTGATGATGGACTCCGTTATGTTTTCAATGGGCTTCTGCGGCTCAATGTAGTCTGTCACCAGGCTGCGGACGCGGTTATAACGAATGGGGTCGTTGATGATGAGGCCTTTCTTGGTGCCTTCTGCAATGATGTCGAAGGGCGGCGTGGAATTATCCGCCAGGATCCACTTGTCGCACAGCGGCATATAGCTGTGGAACAGGTAGTTAAGACCCATGATATAGCGCCGGCGAATGGTCTCTTCCGGGATGTCGTGGCCGCCGGTTGCTACGCGTTTGGCTACCCGCTCGATGGCAATGTCCGGGGTGTTGAGCCAGAAGTACAGCACCGTGCAGTAGTAGCCCTGCGCTTGTGCGCTGCGTACCATTTTGATGAGCGCACGCGTGGCCAGGGTGGTCTCGATGCAAAAATCTTCTCTGCGGTCGAACAGGTACTGGACCTTCTTGAGCATGAGGCGGCTGGCCGTGATGTAGGCGCTTTCCGGCGCAAACGGCGCCAGGTGCTTGGCGAATTCGTCTGAATTGACAAACTCTACGCAGTCCAGCAGCTCCGGAAGAACCCCGTACGATGCCGTGGTTTTCCCGGAGCCGTTAGGACCAGAAATGATATACAGTCTGGGCATGCTAGGAAGCGGTTGCCTCGTTGATTTTCTTCATCATGGCAAACATGATGGCACCGGCGATGACGCACAGCGCCATGAGGATGGCCCAGTTGGCCCACAGCGGAACATTGTTCCACAGCAGACCGGGAATGGAGCTGAGGTAGTTGCCAATAGCGGTGGAAGCGAACCACAGGCCCATCATGAGGCCCTTGTACTTGGGCGGAGCCACCTTGGTAACAAAGGAGATGCCCATGGGGCTGAGCAGCAGCTCTGCAAAGGTGAGTACCAGATAGGTGGAAATCAGGTACATGGGAACAACCGGATCCGGAGAAACGGTGCCCTGCAGGGAGGCGGGTGACGGCTGTCCCAGGGAACCCATCACCATGATAAGATATCCCAGGGCGGCCACAAACATACCCAGGCCGATTTTTACCGGAGCGGAAGGCTCTTTCCCCTTGCTTGCCAGGGAACTGAAGATGGCCATGGAAATAGGGGTGAGGAACACCACATAGAAGGGGTTGAACTGCTGGAACAGCTGCGGCTCTATGTTGAGCGGATCCGGCATGCCGGTATAGAGCCAGTAGGCGCAGCTCCAGAGAGCGGCCGTTACAATGCCGCAAGTGATTCTGCCTTTGGAACTTTCGCTTTGGAAAATGCCGAACAGGGTGTAGATGCTTCCGGCCAGCAGGGCCAGAATCCAGATGTTGAAGCCCATGCGGGTGGCACCGGTTGCATACGGCAGGGTGTAGTCACGGGCAAACCAGGTGAGCGACTGACCGTTCTGGTGGAAGGCCATCCAGAAGAAGATGACCACGGCGAACACCATGATGAGGGCGGTGATGCGGTCTTTGGTCTGTTTGGGGGTGAGCTCCACTACAGGGGCGCTGCCCTGGGCGGCTTGCTTGGCGGTAACATCGGCATGTTTGAACCAACCCCTGCAGGCAAAATAAATGGCGATGGAAACGATGAGGGAAATACAGGCAACTGCAAAGCCCATGTTGTACGCGGAGGCCAGGTGCTCGATGTAGTAGGCGCTGAATCCGGCGGGATCCATTCCGGCTACGGTAGCGTCCGGCATCTGGGCCTGGAGCTCTGAGAGGCGGGAGGCATTCTCCGGGGTGATGACGCCTTCCAGCGTCTGGTGGGCCAGCTGCGGGATGGCGGCCTTGTAAATGAGGCCGGCCTTGCCCAGGAAACTATTGGTGATGGCCGTGGCTGCAGAGGGGGCGAACATGGCGCCGATGTTGATGGCCATGTAAAACAGGGAGAAGGCGCTGTCTCGCTTGGCGGAGTATTTAGGGTCGTCGTACAGGTTGCCTACAAGCACTTGCAGGTTGCCCTTGAACAGGCCCGTACCCACGGAAATCAGGAGCAGGGCTCCCAGCATAAGGGTGATGCCCAGGGCATTGGCGCCGGTGGGAATGGCCAGGGCCAGATACCCGGCGAACATGACGCAGATACCGGTGACCACGCACTTGCCGTAGCCAATTTTATCGGCCAGGATACCGCCCACGACGGGCATGAAATAAACGAGGGCCAGGAAAATGGAATACACCTGGCTGGACAGGGCCTGGCTCCAGCCGAACTTGGCCTGGAGGAAGAGCATGAAGATGGCCAGCATGGTGTAGTAGCCAAAGCGCTCACCGGTGTTGGCGAGTGCCAGGGCGAATAGACCTTTGGGTTGTCCTTTGAACATAATATAGCGTTTTTAGTTTTTGCCTTATCCTTACAAATTTGGCAAATATTTCTGAAAGTGCCAAATTAAACTGCCCCTACAGCGGCATACTTGTTTATTTCGGCAGAAATACGTATTTTTGTGTGATTTGGAAGAATAATATGAAAACCTTTTTAGCCTGGTTCCTCCGTAAAGTGGTCCGTTACCGCTCCGATGTGGTAATGGTGAATCTGAGCCGCTCTTTCCCCAAAAAGAGTTATGAGGAAATCCGGGAAATCCACAAGCGCTTTTACCGGCATCTGGTGACCATCTTCACGGAAATGCTCTGGGTGGGAACTTGTCGCGGGGAACGCGGCCGGGAGAAATTCCGCCGCAGCCATAAACTGGAATTTGCCAATCCGGAAGAATACAACCGCCTTGCCGCCTTGGGGCGCCCGATTATGCTGCTGGAGGCTCATACCGGAAACTGGGAACTCATGGGCGGGCTGCCCATCAGTTCCTACGGGGAACCGCTCAATATTCGCCCGGACCAATACGCCGTCACTTATTTGGCCCTGCACAACTCCCGGGCCGACCGTTTTGTGGAGCGGGCCCGTTTGGGCATCCTGGAAGGAACGGGCTTTCAAGGATATGTAGAGACCAGCCGCGTCATGCGCTTTGTCCTGGAACACCGGGATACCCCCTTCCTATATACCTTTATTACAGACCAGTATCCCTATTCGCCCCATCATGTGCCGGTGCGCTTTATGCATCAGGATACCGTTACCATGACCGGAGGCGCCGGCCTGGCTGTCAAACTGGACATGGCTGTGGCTTACCTGCGTTTCCAGGAGCGGGAAGGCGGCGGATACCGGCTCTCGGTGGTTCCCATCTGCGAGCATGCGGCGCAAATGGCCCCCGCAGAAATCATGAACAAATATTATCAACTGCTGGAGGAGGACCTGGAAGAGCAGCCCTGGAACTACCTCTGGACCCATAAACGATGGAAGTAATGAAGAAACTCTTTGTGGCGGCAGCCCTGTTGCTACCCCTTGCATTACCTGCGCAGGAAGTATCCTACGCCCTGCCTTCCACAAGCATCACCGTTAAGGTGGAGGTGCGGCAGGAAACCTTCTTCGCCGGCCCTTATGCGCCCTTTGCCAAGCAAATGCTGAATATGTCCGTAAGCGACCAGGACGCCATCACCACGGAAATCACCCGCGTGGAACTCATCCCCCGGGTAGAGGCCGATACCGATGCCTGGTACACCTGCGACCAGGAAAGCTCCGCCCTGCTGTCGCTCAGCGCCCAGGGCCTGGTGTCCCTCGGGAATGCCGCTGCACCGGTCTCCTGGCGTTTCCTGCCGGGCCTCAAGGCAGACTTTACGGATAAGGGGCTCACCGTCCCGGAGAAAGAAGCCGTGGAAACCATCTTCACGGAAATGCCCACGGATACGGGCATGGTCACCATCCCCGTGGAGCACAAAATCCTGGTGGAAAAAACCCTGGAAGACAAAGCCTCGGATGCGGCCGATGTCATTTTGCAGGTCCGTAAGGAGCGCCTGAATATTGCCTCCGGCAACACGGATGCCAGCTACTCCGGGGAGTCCCTCCGGGCTGCGCTGCAGGAGCTGGAGCGCATAGAAGCAGAGTATATGGCCCTGTTCCGCGGGTATTCCGTGGTTCGCAAGCAGGTTTGCACGTTCGAGGTAATTCCTTCCCGCGGCGTCAAGCACCACCGGTACCTGGTGTTCCGCCTCACAGACGACGGCCCCGTTACGGAAGGGGTGAGCGGAACGCCCTATTACCTGGAACTCCAGCCGGAAGGCAAGCTCCCGGAAGAGGACCAGGCCGATAAGAAAAAGACCAAGGGCAGTGTTCGCTACCGCATCCCGCAGGTGTGTAAGGTCACTTTCTCCTGCGACGGTCATCCGCTCCTGCAAACCCGCCTGCCTTTTTATCAACTGGGCGTGGAGTCGTCCCTGTCCCTTATAAGCCGATAAACCAAAAACACACAACACAGATATGAGTATCGCAAACTTAGAACCTCAAGTAGTGTGGAAGAATTTCTACGCTCTTACCCAGATCCCGCGTCCCTCCAAGCACGAGGGCAAGGTCATCGACTACCTGTACAACTGGGGCCAGTCCCATGGCTTTGAGACCATCAAGGACGATACCGGCAACATCATCATCCGCGTTCCTGCCACGCCCGGCATGGAAAACCGCAAAGGGGTTATCCTGCAGGGCCACATGGACATGGTGCCGCAGAAAACCTCCGACAGTCCGCACAATTTCCTCACAGATCCCATCAGCGCCTATGTAGACGGCGAATGGGTAACGGCGGACCGTACCACGCTGGGTGCCGACAACGGCATTGGCGTAGCGCTGGCCCTGGCCGCCCTGGAAGACCCTTCCGTGCAGCACGGCCCGCTGGAGGTCCTGGTAACCTATGACGAGGAAACCGGCATGACGGGCGCCAACTCCCTCAAGCCCGGTATCCTTCAAGGCGATATTCTCCTGAACCTGGACTCGGAAGAGGAAGGGGAGCTGTGCGTGGGGTGCGCCGGCGGCCTGGACGTATCGGCCAGTTTCAATTACTATAAATATAATACGCCCGCGGGCATGGAAGCCCTTCGCTTCAAGGTGAGCGGCCTGCAAGGCGGCCATTCCGGCATGGACATCTCCCTGTACCGGGCCAATGCCAACAAAGTGGC
>ONII01000011.1:0-47924 GCA_900317845.1 uncultured Bacteroidales bacterium | reverse complement strand
TCGCTCCGCAACGCCATCCCGTTCGAGGCCACGGCGGAAATCCTCATTCCTGCCGATAAGTACGACGCCGCCCGCGAGGTCATCGTCTCCATCTTCGACACCGTGAAGAAGGAATACCGGGAGAGCGACCCTTCCGCCCGCATCGACATTGAGGACCACCTTGCGGTGGCAGCCAAGTTCATCCAGGGCAAAGCCATCCTGCAGGCGGTGAAAGCCATTCTTGCCTGCCCGTCCGGCGTCATTCGCATGAGCCGTTCCATGGAAGGTCTCACGGAAACTTCCATCAACCTGGCTATCGTGCGTACGGAGAACGGCAAAATCACCATCCACTCGCTCATGCGCAGCGCCGTAGATTCCTCCAAGGCCTATCTGGCCCAGCGCATGCAGTGCATCTTCGAACTTGCCGGGGCCGACGCCATCAACTTTGCCGGCGGCTATTCCGGCTGGACGCCCAAACTGGATACACCCATCAACCAGGTGTGCATGGACCAGTTCCAGAAGGTGTACGGCCATCCGATGAAAATCATGGCTACGCACGGCGGTCTGGAATGCGCCATCATGGGCGCCAAGTACCCCAATTGGGAGATGGCTTCTATTGGCCCCACCATCAAGTACCCGCATAGCCCGGACGAGAAAGTGAATATCGCCTCCGTGGGCCGCACCTGGGAATATTTGAAAGCGGTCCTTGCCAATATCCCGGTCAAGTAAGAAATACCATAATAAAAAGATGCCGGTGGGTTGGGGTGCGTCCAGCCTGCCGGCATCTTTACACAGAGGAGCCTCGCGGCGATCGATCAGGGATGCGGCAGACAGCTTGTGCACCACAAAGTTAGACAGGGAAGCAGGGCTTGTCAAGATGGTGAAAATATTTTGTTTTTATCCATAATTTTTGTATATTTGCAGTCCTTTTTGGGCCCATGTGGCGCCAAAAAGAATGTAAAACATTTATAAACAATTAATTATGGTTAACCAGTACGAAACCGTTTTCATTGCAACTCCCGTTTTGTCTGACACCCAGATGAAGGAAGCGGTTGCCAAGTACGTCAAGCTCATCACCGACAATGGCGGTGAGGTTGTGTACCAGGAGGATTGGGGCCTGCGTCAGCTCGCATATCCCATCCAGCACAAGACCACAGGTTTTTATTACCTGATCGAGTTCAAGGCCGACAGCCAGTTCGTTGCCACCCTCGAAACCCAGTATCACCGTGACGAGCGCATCATCCGCTTCCTCACTGTCGCTCTTGACAAAGACGCAGTGGCATACGCAGAAAAGCGCCGCACCAACAAGGCTGCCAAAGCCGCTCCCGCTGCTGAGGCTCCCGCCGCTGAATAATTAGGAGGACACAATTATGGCAAACGAAAATAAAGAAATCCGCTATCTGAATCCCCCCACCGTGGAGGTTCGCAAAAAGAAATACTGCCGTTTCAAAAAGGCCGGTATCAAGTATGTAGATTACAAGGATCCTGAGTTCCTGAAGAAGTTCCTCAACGAACAGGGTAAAATTCTCCCTCGCCGCATCACCGGTACTTCCCTCAAGTTCCAGCGCAAGGTTGCCAAGGCCATCAAGCGTGCCCGCTCCCTCGCTCTGCTTCCGTATGTTACTGACCTTCTTAAATAATCTGCCTTATGGAAATTTTGCTCAAGAAAGATGTAGCCAACCTGGGCTACGCCGGTGAGATCGTTAAAGTAAAGGCCGGTTATGCCATGAACTACCTGGTACCGCAGGGCTTTGCCACTGTGGCCACCGAGTCCGTGAAAAAGCAGCATGCAGAAACCCTTCGTCAGCGCGCCCACAAAGAGGCTAAGCTGGTTGCCGATGCAGAAGCTCTCGCTGCTACCATCAACGCTCAGGTCGTTGAGGTAAAGGTGAAGGTTTCCGAGAGCGGCAAGCTCTATGGCAGCGTTACCACCATGGACCTCGCTGAGGCTCTTAACGCCAAGGGTCTGAACATTGACAAGAAGGACATCACCATCCTCGCCGGTGAGGTGAAGGAAGTAGGTGAGTACGAAGCTTCCGTGAAGCTCTACAAAGCCATCAAGGGCACCTTCAAATTCAATGTTGTTGCAGAGTAAACCCTGCAACAACATCGAATATAAATATATCCTGCCAGTCAGCAGGATATATTTATTTATACACGTTACCCCATCCCCAAACCCCTTCCCTCGGGGAAGGGGCTTTAGTCGGCCTTCGGCCTCCGACGCTCTATGGAACGTTATGCCATGCTGTTCAGGAGGCGGGCCTTGGAGAGGAGGGAGGCGCCTATGGCGCCGGCTTCCTTGCCCAGCCTGGACGCCTTGATGACGGTGTCGTTGTTTACCAGATTGAGCGAATACTTGTTCACGGCGCTGCGCAGCGGTGGCATCAGGTAGTGCTCCGTTTGGCTGAGCCGGCCGCCAATGACCACCATGTCCGGATTGAACAGGTTAATGAGGCCTGCTACGGCGCGTCCCAGGGTGCTGCCAATGGTCTCGATGCACTCAATGGCGGTTACGTCTTCCCGCTGGATGGCATCCAGGATGTCTTCCAGGGTAAGGTTTTCCCCCGCTTTGAACTTCTCGGATAGCAGGGACGGATGCCCCTCTTTCAGTTTCTCCAGCATCAGACGATGCAGGGCACTCCCGGATGCTCCCGTTTCCAGACAGCCGATTTTTCCACATCGGCAATACTGGTTGTTGTTCAGCAGCGGGAAGTGGCCAATTTCTCCCGAGAAACCGGACTTGCCGCTGAACAGTTTTCCGTCCAGAATCATGCCCATGCCCAGGCCCCAGCCCAGGTTCAGGAACAGAAAAGTGCCTTCTTCCTGCGGACCAATTCCGCTCATGTATTCGCCGTAGGCCATGGCGCGGGAGTCGTTTTCTACGGATACGGGTTTCCCCAGGCATTGTTCCATCACTTCGCGGATGGGTTTTTCCTCACTGATAAAGTAGGAGTAGCTGTATCCTGTGATGTGGTTGACGCGGCCTGTGAGGTTCACGCCGAATGCGCGGATTTTGCTTTGCTCGATGCCTGCATCTACCAGGTGTTCCAGCATGGCGATACACAGTCCCTGCACCGACTCCTCCGTGTTGGTGAGGGAGTAGGGAATCTCGTCCCTGAAATGGATGACGCGGCCGGGAAAGTCCGTGACGGCCAGGGAGAAGTAGTTGGGACACACGTCCACGCCGACAAAATAGCCGGCAGAGGGGTTGAGCCCGTAGAGGCTGGGTCTTCGGCCCGTGGACGACTCCTGTTTCCCCATTTCCGTGAGGTATCCGTCGTGGATGAGTTCGTTCACAATGCGGGTTACCTTGGGAATGCTGGTTTCCAGCTCGTGGGAGAAGTCCGCCACGCTAAACCCCGCTCCGTTGTTGCACAGGGCGAGGATGGTCTTTTTTTCACTGGCGTATCGGCCGTGGATATCGTCAAGAAATTTTTTCATGGTGTTATTGTTTCCAATACTCTTCAATTTCTTCCAGGGTTTTGCCGGTGGTATCCGGTACGTGGCGCCACATAATGTAGAGGTAGGGCACGCACATGGCGGCAAACAGGAAGAAGGTGCCTTGCGGCGTCAGGTTTTCCAGCATCCAGGGAGTAAGCTGGCCGATGAGGTAAGTGCCCACCCACAAGGCCAGTCCCGCGATGGACATGGCAAGGCCGCGCACGCGGTTGGGGTACATCTCGCTCAGCAGCACAAACACCACGGCGCTGATGGAAATGGCGGTGGAGAACACGTAAAGGAGGAAGAAGGTGACCAGAAAGCCGGTGGGAAGGCCCAGCTGCGGCCCCCAGGCAAAGTAGGTGCCAATGGCCACCAGGCATACAATCATGCCGCTGACGCCCCACCAGACCAGCTGTTTGCGGCCCACTTTGTCTATGATTAGCAGGGCGATGACCGTGGTGAGCATGTTCACCACGCCCACAAGGACGGTACTGAACAGGGAACCCTCGCTGCTGAGGCCGGCGTCCTGGAAAATCTCGGGGCCGTAGTAGAGGACGGCATTTACGCCCATGAACTGGCCCAGGATGGCAATGGCGCTGCCCACCAGCACGGCTTTGAGAATGCCGGGTTCCCGAAGGGCCTTCCATTCTTCGCTGCTGTCTGTGCGCTCACCGCGGACCGCGAGCCAGCGCGGACTTTCCGGAATGAAGAAGATGAGCACCAGGAACAGCAGGTCCGGGATGGTCTCCAGCCCCAGCATGCCGCGCCAGTACTCGTTGTTGAACATGCGGGAGCCCAGGGCCGGGTCCGTTGCTTCCAGGTTGGCCCCTTTGAGGACCAGATAGTTCATCAGGTAGGCCAGGAGGAAGCCCACGGTGACGGCCAGCTGGTACAGGGACACCATGGTGCCGCGCCGTTCCGCCGGAGAAACCTCCGAGATATACACCGGCGACACAATGGACACCACGCCAATGCCAAAGCCGCCGATGATGCGGTAAATGACCAGCTCCGTAAAACTGCCGCACACGGCGCATCCGATGGCCGAAACGCTGAACAGGAGGGCCGATATGAGCATGGTTTTCTTTCGGCCCAGAAAATCGCTGAGCATGCCGGCGACCGCTACGCCCAGGATACTGCCGATGAGGGCGCAGCCCACATACCAGCCTTTGGACATTTCCGTGAGGGTGAACTGGTCTGCCACAATACGGGTGGTGCCGGAGATGACGGCGGTGTCGTAGCCGAAGAGGATACCACCCAGCGCAGCTACGCAGGCGACGAACAGGACGCGGCCTTGGGTGAGGGCGTTACTCATAGCTGAAAGTACTCTTTATAGCGGTCGTACAGGTGCCCGGCCTGCAAGTAGGCGCTCTGCGGACTCATGAAATGGGAGAATTCAAAGGTGATGGCTTTGTCGTAGCCGCAGCGTTTGGCGGCTTCCAGTTTCATGCGCAGTTTGTCAAACTTGATGGGCAGGAAGCGGATGGGCATGTCGCGGTCGAAGGTTTCCGCGTTGGTCCAGCACTGCATGCCGTATTTATCGGCCAGTTTTTTGTTGACGCTGAAGAAGGCGTCCAGCTCGTCATAGTCGATATGGCCGTCCTGGAAGGCGCAGGCGTCTACGTACTCGTGGATGCCGTCAAAAATCTCGTCCCATTCGCGTTCGTGCTGCTGGACGGATACGGCCTGCTCCTTGGTAAGGTTGCCGCCGGCGGCGTCTACCGCCTTTTTGCCGTCTATCCAGGGGGAGATGAAAGTGGGCATGCCGCCGCTTACTTCCTTGCACTGGCGGCCCAGCGTGCGGAAACTCTCGATGGCGCCCTTGGTGGCGCGGGAGATTTCGCCGGAGATGTACCAGCCGCCAAAACTCTTGTACTTGGCGCCGTAGCGCTCCCAGACCTCGTCGATGACGTATTTGTTGGACTCCACCTCATAGGTCATGTCGCCGGTGTCCCAGTATTTGCCGCTGTCGTACAGGCCCAGCATGAATTTCATGTCGTACTTCTGGGCCAGGCGGCAGAACATGTCGATGAGGTCCATCGAGGGCATGTAGCACCCTTTTTTGAGCAGGTACGGGGAGGGGTAGGTGATGAACTTGCGGTAGCCGCAGCGGATATCGATGACGGTGTCTATGCCGATGGCTTTCATATAGCGGAAATCACGGTCCCATTCGCGTTCTCCCCAGTTCTGGTGCGGGATGTCATGCGAAATTTCGTCCAGGAAAGTACCGGTGATGGGAAGACCGGCTGCCGGAGGGACGATGAGGGTACTGTTAACAGAAGGATCCGGCTGGATGCCGTCCGAATGGTTCTTGCAGGCGCTGAGTACGGTAGGGGCTGCTACAGCGGCGGCAGCGCCCAAAGCGGTTTTCTTGAGGAATGAACGACGATTTTCCATATTACTTTGTATAGGTTTTGCAAATGTAAGATTTTCTTCTGATTTTACAACTATGTTTTTGTTGTTTTGTGAATAATTCAAAAATTGTTTTTATAATTTTGTTAAAAAGTATTGCAAATTACCTTTGAATTTGTAAATTTGTATCGGCTAAACGTAAAATTACTGTTTATGACGGACCACATAGACTTTAAACAAATGGCGGAACGCTATCGCAAGGAATTGTACGACAGCGTGTTACCTTTCTGGCTGGAGCACTCCCAGGACAAGGAGTACGGCGGGTATTTCACCTGCCTGAACCGGGACGGCAGCGTGTTCGACACAGACAAATTCGTGTGGCTGCAGGGCAGGGAAGTCTGGATGTTCGCTATGCTGTATAATAAGGTAGAGAAAAATCCGGAATGGCTCGCCTGTGCCAAACAGGGTGCGGAATTCCTGGAGAAGTACGGCCACGACGGCAACTATGACTTCTATTTCTCGCTCACGCGGGAAGGAAAGCCCATTATTGCCCCGTACAACATTTTCTCCAACACATTTGCCTGCATGGCTTTTGCGCAGCTGGCGGTTGCTACCGGCAGTGAACATTATGCCGACATAGCCCGCAAGGTGTTCCAGCGCATCCTGGACCGCCGTTCCAACCCCAAAGGCAAGTGGAGCAAGGCCGTCCCCGGTACCCGCCCCATGAAAGATTTCGCCCTGCCCATGATTATCTGCAACATGGCACTGGAAGTGGAACCCATCATCGAGGACAAGTCCCTGTTGGACAAAACCATCGAGGAAGCCTTGCATGAGGTTTTCGACGTCTTTTACCAGCCGGATTTGGGCGTCATGGTAGAAAACCTGGCTCCGGACGGCTCGCTGGTAGACTGCTTTGAAGGCCGCCGCGTGAATCCCGGGCACGACCTGGAAGCCCTGTGGTTCATGATGAACCTGGGCATCCGGCTCCACAGGCAGGACATCATCGACAAGAGCATGGACATTGCCCTCCGCGTGATAGACTATGGATGGGACAAGCAGTACGGCGGCATCTTCTATTTCATGGACCGGAAAGGCTATCCTACCCAGGAACTGGAATGGGACCAAAAGCTGTGGTGGGTGCATTTGGAAAGCGCCATCTGCATGATTAAAGGATACCAGCTCACAGGCAACAAGAAGGCCCTGGAATGGTTCCTCAAACTGGACGATTATCTCTGGACACACTTCAAGGACAGCGAATATCCGGAGTGGTTCGGCTACCTGAACCGCCGTGGTGAGGTGCTGCTTCCGCTCAAGGGCGGCAAGTGGAAAGGCTGTTTCCATGTTCCCAGAGGCCTGTACCAGATTGGCACCATCTTACAGGAAATCGCAGATAAAAATAATTAATATACACTATGAAAGTCTTATCCCGTCTTATGACTTCGCTCTTGGCAGGCCTTGTCCTGCTGCAAGGCGTGGCCTTTGCCCAGACAGCGGTCCGCGGCAAGGTGACCGATACGGACGGCAAGCCCCTTGCAGGCGTCACGGTGCTGGTGAAAGGAACCACCAACGGCACCATGACGGCCTCCGACGGAACGTATTCCCTGAAGGTGAACCAAGGGGACGTCCTGGAGTTCTCCTGCCTGGGTCTGGCTACCGAGGAGCGCAATTACAAGGGACAGCAAAACCTGAATGTCACCTTGCAGGAAGATGCGCTTTATCTGGAAGATGTGGTGGTGGTAGGTTACGGTACGGCCAAGAAGGAAACCCTGACGGCCGCCGTGAGCGCCATCAAGGGCGATGAACTCCTCAAGGCCCCTTCCACCAACGTTTCCCAGGTGCTGGCCGGTAAGCTCTCCGGTATCTCCTCCGTGCAGGAATCCGGTGAACCGGGCCTGGACCAGGCCTCCCTGCGCATCCGTGGCTCCGTTTACGGCGTGGCCTACGTGGTGGATGGTTTCCCGGTGGACAACATCAACGACATCGACCCTGCCGATATCGAGAGCATCTCCGTGCTGAAGGATGGCGCATCGGCCGCCGTCTATGGTCTCAAGGCTGCCGGCGGCGTGATCATCATTACCACCAAAAAGGGCGACAAAGGCGACACCCGCATCACCTACAACGGCTCCGTGGGTGCCAGCATGAATGCCAATTTCCCGCGCTTCATGAATGGACCGCAGTTTGCCTATTATTACAATGTGGCGCAGATGATGGACCAGCTCTCCAATGGGGAAATTGCTTCGGCACAGGAGTATGTACCGTATTTTACCCAGAAGAACATTGCTGCCATGCGCGCCGGAACCGACGGTTGGGATAATGTGGATTATGTGAAGAAGGTGTTCGGTACGGGTCTTACCCATAAGCACAACATCACGGTGCAGGGCGGCAACGACAAAGCCCGCTTCTTTGTGGGCGCCGGTATCATGGACCAGAAAGGTAATATCGACAAGTTCCGTTATACCCGGTATAATATCCGTGCCAATATTGAGGGCACCCTGGCCAAGCACCTGAACTATAAGGTGGGCCTGTCCGGCGTGATTGGCCACCGTAACTCGCCAGCCTTCCTTTCCGGTGGTTCCGACGGCGGCTACACGGAGGTGGGCTGGTTCTCCATTGCCCGCCAGGCCGTGCAGATGCATCCTTATCTTCCGGAAAAATACGATGGCTATTATACGGGCGCCGTGCAGGACAACCAGAGCTACCTGGTGAGCCCGCTGGCCGCCATTTATGAGTCCGGTTACAAGCAGAACAAGAGCGCAGCGGCGTCGGTCAATGCCTCTCTGACATGGAACCTGCCTTTTGTCCCGGGCCTGTCCCTGAAGGCTTCCGGCTCCTACGACTACAGCGTTAGCCACGACAAGAACCTGAGCACGCCTTATACCCTGATGCAACGCGTCCGTACGGATGATGGCTGGGTATGGCAGCAGCGTACGGACAACCCGCATATCGCCAACAATGTGAACAACCTGGGTGAAGGTGTCACCTTTTCCCGTCAGATGGTGGGGCAGGTGAGTGCGAATTATGTGCAGACTTTTGGCAAGAATCACGTGGACCTGATGGCCCTGGCGGAAATCCGTGACTATAAAGGGAATGGGCTCAGCGCATATGCACAGGCCCTTCCGTTCGACTCCCTCCCGGAACTGTCCAATGGTATCGCATCCAATAATCCGGTGGGCGGCTGGAGCGGCGCATCCCGCAGCGTAGGTTACGTGTTCCGTGCCCGCTACGATTACGCGGAGAAGTACCTGGCAGAGGTTACCGGCCGTTACGACGGCTCCTACAAGTTCGCCGGCATGAGCAAGACCCGCTGGGGATTCTTCCCGTCCGTTTCGTTGGGCTGGCGTATCTCCAAGGAAGAATTCATGAAAGGGACCTCCTCCTGGCTGGACGATCTGAAAATCCGCGCCAGCGTGGGTCTGCTGGGTAACGACAGCGTCAGTGAATACGCCTTCCTGAGCACCTATTCCAAGGCCTCCAACGTGGCTTATGGCCAGAAGGGCGGCCCCACGATTATCGACCCCGCCTATTATACTTCCGGTATTCCCAATACGGATTTGTCCTGGGAAAAGACAAGGAGCTGGAACGTGGGTGTGGACTTCTCCCTCTGGGGCGGTTTGCTTGGGATGGAAATTGACGCCTTCTACAACTACACCTACGACATGTTAACCTATCAGTCCACGGGCTTCCCGGCCTCCATGGGCGGCTATTATCCCACCTGGGTGAACAAGAATGCCGTGGATGCCAGGGGTGTGGATATCCTCATCCGCCACCGCAACCATTTCACTCTGGGCGGCGACCCGTTCTACTATGAGGTGACCGGCAGTCTTACCCGCTCCAAGACCCGCTGGCTGGTGTACAATGACGACCCCAACATTGTGGACTGGCGCAAACGCGTTGGCACCACGGTGGGCAGCATCATGTGCTGGAAGGCCGACGGCCTGTTCAAGAGCGAAGAAGAGATTGACCAGGCTTCCTGGTACGGTACGCGTCCCAATGTGGGCGACATCCGCTATGTAGACCTGAACGGCGACGGCAAGATTGACGAGGACGACAAAGGCTATTTCGGCCGTTCCAACCGTCCGGAACTCACGTTCGGCCTCAACATTAACCTGGCATGGAAGGGGATCGATTTCAACGCCCAGTTTACCGGCGGTGCGCTCTTCGATATTTCCATGACCGGTACTTACTACAACGACAACGACGACAACACCATCTGGACCCAGACTTTCAAGGAGGGCGGCAACTCTCCGCTGTTCCTGGTACAGAATGCCTACAGTGAGTTTAACCCGAACGGCACCTTCCCGCGCCTGACATTGGCCAAGACCAGCCATGGCGGCGACAACGGCCTCAGTTCCACCTTCTGGATCCGCGATGGCAAGTATGTTCGCCTGAAGAGTGCCCAGCTGGGATACACCCTGCCCAAGAAATGGACATCCAAGATTGGTATCCAGACGCTCCGCTTCTTTGTGGAGGGGCAGAACCTGTTCACCATCTCCGGCCTTCCGGAGGGCATCGACCCGGAATCTCCGGGCGTGAACAACGGTTATTATCCGCAGCAGCGCATGCTGATGGGCGGCATTACTCTGACGCTTTAAATGGGAGGAAAAGGTATGAAAAAAGTATTGTTTCTGACCGCAGCCCTTGCTGCACTGGTCTCCTGCAACAAAACGCTGGACCTTACGCCTACGGACCGCGTATCGGCCAAGACCCTGTGGGAAACCACCCATAATGCCGAATACTCCGTGAACCACCTGTATTCTTATCTGTGGGGCTATTATTCCGCACCTACTGCGGCCGGCCTCACGGAAGCCCTCACGGACGAGCTCAAGTACACCTCGTACAATTTCAACGCGATGGCGTACATCCCTTCCTATCTGGCCTATTTCGAGAGCACCGTCACGGCGCAGACCATTGACGTGTATCTGGGCATGTGGGGTTCCCTGTATACGGCCATCCGCGAAACCAATGAAGCCATCAGCTACCTGCATACGTACGGGCAGATGAAACAGGAGGAGAAGACCCGTCTGGAGGGCGAACTTCGCTTCCTGCGCGGTTACTTCTACTTTGAACTCATCAAGCGTTACAAGGATGTTATCCTGTACGACGAAGACCTTACTTCCATTGTCAAGGACAAAGCGGTGTCGCCGGAGAGCAAGGGCTGGGATTTTGTCCAGGCCGATTTGAACTTTGCCGCGGACAACCTGCCCGATGCTGCCGCCGCGCATGGCCGCATCAACAAAGGCATGGCCTACGGCTTGCTTTCCCGTGCGATGCTGTATGCCAAGCGCTATGATGCCGTCATCGCCGCTGCCAATGCCGTTGCCGAACTCGGCTACAGCCTGGAGCCCCGGTATGCCGATGCCTGTGGCAAATCGCTCGCTGCGGGCAACCGCGAGGCCATTCTCCAGTATACTTTTGACTATGCCACCGGCCTTACCCACAGCTTTGACTTCTATTACACCCCGGGCGGCGACTTTGCCATCCAGGACATGAAAGGCGGTGCCTATGCCGTTCCCACGCAGGAGATCGTGGAGAGCTATGAACTGGCAACGGGCGGTTTCCCGTCCTGGAGCGCCTGGCATGCTTCTACTACCAATACACCGCCCTATGCACAGCTGGAACCTCGTTTCCATGCGACCATCCTGTACAACGGCGCCGACTGGAAAGACCGCACCATTGAGCCGTATGTGGGCGGTGTCGATGGCTGGGCCACCTGGAAGACAGACAAGGAGCCCAAGGGAAAAACCGTTACCGGTTATTATCTGCGTAAACATGTGGACGAGAGCTATGATGTCTCGACCTCCGGTAGCAGCCATCCTTTCACGCTGCTCCGCTACGGTGAGGTGCTGCTCAATAAGGCCGAAGCTTGCTACCGGACGGGCGATGCCGCCGGAGCCAATGCTGCTGTACGAGCCATCCGCGCCCGTGTGGGGCTCCCTTATACGGACAAGAGCGGAGATAATCTGTGGAAAGCCATCGTTCAGGAAAGGAAGGTGGAACTGGCTTTCGAGGGACTGCGTTACTGGGATCTTCGCCGGTGGGAGATGGCTGCACAGCCCTATCCCGATGGACTGAGCGCTTATCAGCAGCACGGTCTTAAGATTGAGCCCGAAGGAAGTGGCTTCCGTTACACCTATGTGTCCGTGGACGAGAAAAACCGTAACTTCCCGGAGCGTCTGTACCGCTTCCCGATGCCCAAATCGGAACTGGAATCCAATTCACTTGTGAACCAATATGATGAATGGAAGTAGTATGAAAAAGTATCTGTATATTCTTTCTGTCGTGCTGCTGGCCGTGGTTTCCTGCCATAAGCCTGAATATATAGCACCCACCGCCGAACGGCAGGGACTTACCAGCCTTACTGCCATCCTGGTAGAGGGCCCGTATGCAGGGCAGGAACTGGCCAAACTGACCATTACGGACCCGGACGCCACTTACCTGGAGATTCCTATCCCGTTCTATTATCCGGAAATCTCCAATGAGGAAACGCTCATCTACATGATGAAACTGCGCGTTCAGGCGGAACTGCAGCCCAATTACAAGATAAGTCCCAAACTGGGGGTGCTGGACCTTACGGAAGAAAACAAGTTTACGCTTACGGATCCGAGCGGGAAATCCCGTGAGATTGTCATTACCGGCAAGCGCTCTAAGTCTTCTTCCTGCGCCCTGGTTGCCCTGATGGTGGAAGATGTGAAAACATCGGCCGTCATCTATGAGGAGTCGTCCAAAATCCTGATTCCTTACCTGGAAGACCTTTCCGCCGTACAAGTTACCGGCCAGGTTACCCCGCATGCCAAACTCCTGAAAGTGAATGGCAAAGCCTACAACGAGAAAGCCAAATACAACCTGAATACGGGCGCTACCGTTACCGTGCAGGCCCACGATGGCGTTACCGAACGCACCTATACCGTGGAGCAGGGGATTCCCAGCCTGCTTGGCTCCGGCATGCGCGAGGAATCGGTTGCCCGCCTGTTCAATGTGGACCCGGAGACCATGGCCGGCCTTCCGCCGTACACGGACGATTCCTATGTTTCGCTGGCCGGTCTGGGTACATACGTTATTGTAGGCCTGGGCAATGGCCGTACTCCGCTGTACCTGGATGCCTTTACCGGCGCCAAGAAGGGCCAGATCAACCTGGGAAGTGCCGTTGCCGACTGTCTTACCAGTGACGATGCCGGCAATCTTGTAATCGCCAACTTTGCTACCGGAGGTATGGAAGCGCAGGATGTGAATGTGTACGTGACCCGTTCCGTGACAGAGGCACCGACACTGCTCTATACCTTCTCCAATCCGGCCATGACGCCGATAGGCCATCGCATCAAGGTGTCCGGTAACGTAAACGGTAACGCCTGCATTGCCCTTACGGCAGAGGGTATTGAGGGGGTAACGCTTTCCTCCGAAGTTGTGTATCTGCTGGTCCGTGACGGCGCTGTAACGGAGGTCAAGGTGAAAGACTTCGCCGGACTCAACATGGGCTGGGGCCCCGCTCCGGTGAATAATGCAACGGTTTGTCCGGCCTCTGCAGACCCGGATAAGGATGGCTGGTTCCTGGACTATTATGAAGGCAATGTAGATCCTTCCGTAACCAGTGACAGTGCCGAATGTTATATCCTTCACTATGTTGACGCCAAGGACCGTGACTATTGGCTGGATTTGGTAGGTAACTGGGGCGTGAACCCCAACTGCCTGGATGTGAAGGTATTCAATGGAACGCCGTACCTGACGCTCTTTGCCGTGAGCCATTTCCCGCAGTGGGAAATTCGCCCCAAACTGCGCCTGTACGACGCCACCGATCCTTCCGCAGCCCGTCTGCTTCTGGGAAATGACAATCTGGCTATTTTCCAGAAGGGTGCCCGCAACGAACCCACCGGAGCCTCCGGCGACGTGGTTCTTGTGCCTTCCGTAGACGGTTACCGCATGTATCTGTATTATTATGACCACCATACGCAGGTGATTGGTGCCTACGTAGCAGACTGTTTCGAGATATGAGAAAGGTATTTTATTTGATGGGCGTGGCGCTCGCTTTGGTCGCTACCGCCTGCGGATGCAACAAGCAGGGAAGTGGTATTCCCGAGGTTTGGCCCTGGGACGATCCCGATGCCGATGACGCTCCCTGGGAGGAAATCACGGACGGGCGTTATGGTACCCTTCCTGCATACGTGAAGATTTATCATTCTCCGGCCAAACTAAAGGGCGCCAAGGCCGAAGCCTACATTGCCACAGTGGACCTTACGCAGGCTTCCTGGCATGTATGGGGCCTGCGGGACCCGGAGCTGGACGGCAGTGAAGATGCCCTGAAGACCCCCACGCAGGTGTACAATGCGGAGGGGAGTCCCGCTCTGGTAATGAACGGCGGTTTCTTCTATGTGGATTCCGGCACCAATTATCCGGCCAGCATGGCTGTGGAGAACGGTGAACTGCTCTCTCCCAACATCAACTATGCTTCGGAGGATTGGGTGACGCTGTATTATCCCACCAAGGCCGCCTTTATCGAGCATGTCAATGGCAAGATTGAGGCTTCCTGGACCTATTTCTCCGACATGGAGCATCACTACATTTACCAGACTCCTGCGGAGAACGGCTATGGAAGCACGCCGCAGGCGGTACCTGGCCCCAGCTTTCCGTCTGAGGGGGCGCTTTTTGAGGCAAAGACCGCCATTGGCGCCGGTCCTGTCCTCATTAAGGATAAGCAGATTCGGAATACCTGGCGTTTCGAATGCCTCCCCGGAGACTACGATGTGAATTGTCTTAACCCGGATCCGCGCACCGCGATTGGGGTTACTGCGGACAAAAAGCTGGTGCTCTTTGTGTGCGAAGGCCGTGAGATGACCGAAGGCGTAAAGGGCTATTCTACGGAGAACGTGGCAAAAATCCTGCTGGAGTTTGGTTGCACGGATGCTGTGAACCTGGATGGCGGTGGCTCCACCTGTCTTCTTATAAATGGCATAGAAACGGTCCAGCCCACCGATGGCGCGCAACGTTCCGTTGGAAGTTGCATCTATATTAAATAGAGGACCATGAGAATGTTTTGGGGTATATTGCTGACACTTTCGGTTGTGTGCTGCACACGGCCGGATACGCCAGCGCCCACACCGGAACCGGATCCAACTCCTGTTACTCCGGAGAATCCGGAACCAACGCCGGCGCCACAGGCCAAGCCCCGTTTTGTGTGGATTGATGCATCGGCCAACTTTCGCTTCTACGCCAATGACAAGGCGTATATTGCGAAGGAACTCAGGCAAGTGGCCGATTGTGGCTTCTCGGACATTGTGGTGGATGTGCGTCCCACGGAGGGCACAGTGCTTTGGCATTCGTCCGTAGCTCCTGAGGCGCGCCGTCTTGCCGCATGGGTGGGTAGCAGTTACCGTTTCATCGAGCGCACCGCAACCTTCGACTATTTGCAGGCGTTTATCGACGCGGGTCATGCCGCAGGACTGCGCGTGCATGCGGCCATCAACACCTTCGTGGGCGGTTATGGCGGCTATTATGGCCTGGAGAGCGAGGGCCCCATTTTCACCGGCGACATTCCTGCCTCCTGGGCTTCGACGGATTATACAGAGGGCGGCTTGCAAAGCGCCTATTACGAAGGGGTGCGCGGAACCGTCTTCCTTAATCCCGCAAACGAGGACGTGCAGGCCTACATCCTGTCGCTCCTGCGGGAGTTGGCTGCGTACGATGTCGATGGAATCGTCCTGGACCGTTGTCGTTACTCCGATGCAGAACTTCAGAGCGATTTCTCTGAGATTTCTCATCAAAAGTTTGTGGAATACCTGGGGCATGAACCTGCCGGTTGGCCTGTGTTTCAGGCGGGTGCAACCGACCTCCCTAATGGCATGGGCGATGACCAATACGCCTGGCTTACCTTCCGGGTAAAAACCATCCACGATTTTGTGGAAAAGGCGGCCGATACTGTTCACAGCGTAAATCCTGATGTGGATTTTGGCGTGTATGTGGGCGCATGGTATTCTTCCTATTATACCGTTGGCGTCAACTGGGCCAGTCCGCGTTATCTTACGCACAAGGCCTATCCCAAGTGGGCCAACAGCGAGTACCACAAGTATGGCTTTGCAGACCACTGTGACTTCATGCTGCTGGGATGCTATGCCGCATCGGCCAGTATCTATGGAACTACGGAGTGGACCATGCAGGGATTCTGCACCCGTGCACGGAGCCTGCTTATGGGCGATACGGTTTTCGCCGGCGGGCCGGATGTAGGGAACCCTACCGGTTGGGAGAACGGAGGCAAGAGTGCCGCCATCCCCAAAACCGTGGATGCCTGCATCAACGCAGCCGATGGCTATTTTGTCTTTGATTTGTGTCACATACGGATGTTCGATTATTGGACGCCGTTTAAAAATGCTTTTTCAAATTACCTTAACACTTTAAACCAATAACGTTATGAAAAAATTCCTGTATCTGTTTGCTGCAGCCCTCATGGTTGCCGTAGCTTGTAACAAGAAGGACCCGGAGCCCAAACCGGACCCGACACCGGATCCCACTCCTGCTACTCCGGATCTGGTACTTACCACTCCTAAGATTGTGGATGTGGCCGGTGAATCGTCCATCTATACCGTGAAGTTCAATGCCGGTAAGACCTGGGAGGCTTCCCTGAGCTATTTCGACGAGAATGAGAGTGGCGTCGTGCTTTCCAAGGAAAAAGGGTCGGCCGGTGATGCCCAGGAACTGAAAGTGACGTTCCAGGGACTGACCGAGGAACAGATGGGCCGCCTGATCCAGCTGGACCTCAAGGCCGGTTCCACCACCGAGAGCATCCTGTTCTTCCAGGGCCTTGTCTTCCTCCCGGACAACGAGGAAGAAGTTCCCACCCTCCCTGTGGCCGGTGGCAAGTACAACCTGAACATCCTCACCAACATGGATGTTACCATCAAGAAGTATGATGGCGCCGAGGAAGCCTTCCCTTGGGCTCCTGTTACCATCAATCAAGATGAAGCTGCCCACAAGATTTCCCTGGAATTCAACGTAGCTGCCAACACCGGTTACGATGCCCGTACCGCTTACGTGAAGTTCACCCTGCCTGAAATTCAGGTCCCCGTTCTGGACGATGAAGGCAATCCTACCGGCGAAACTACGGATATGGTGACTCGCTTCTACCTGGATCAGGAAGGTCATTCCAAGCTTGAATGGCAGACGCTTCTCGGAGAGGACTTCAATGTTGCCGACGCTGCCACTGCCAGCGTAGCTTTGTTTGATGGCAAACTCCTTGTGTGTGACGGTGTTACCGTTCATACCGTTGATCCGGCAACGGGTAAGTTCAACGGTAAATTGACGACCGGCGATCTTCCTGTACAGTGCATCGCCAATGACGATGAAGGGAATCTCCTGTTCGCCAATCTTGGTGTGCAGGATGCGCTCTATGAAGTATATGCAGTCAAGGCCGATGACAAGAGCCTGGCCAATCCGGTCCATCTGATTCATTTTGTCAACGATGCCTGGAGCGGTTCCACCGGTATTGACAAAGTGGCGGCCAAGGGCAATGTGTTCGGAAACGGCATTGTGACCGCAATGTATGGTGGTGTAATCTCCTATGGCGGTCTTTCCTATACCCTCTATTGGAGCATCAATGGTGGCAAGGCTGCTGAATCCTATTACAATGAATGGAATCCCGTGGTAAATAATCCGGATAAGGGATGGACGCTTACCACTCCTGAGCTTTCTGATGACCTCTGGGTTTCCAACCGTGCCGTCTTTGTAGCTGCCGGCCCCACCGCCTCTGACGGTTTCTTCTATGGCGGATACGATGGCCTGTACAATGTGAACTATTACAATGGCACTGACTGGAGTGTTGCCATTGAGGGTGCCGGTAACTGGGGTGGAGGTCCTCAGGCCATGCACGTTACCACTTGGAACGGCAAGAAGATTCTTGCATTCATGCAGATGGGCTATACCTGGTGGGATGAAGGCTGGGGAATGCCTTCCTATCTCTGGATTGCAGACGTTACTGATCCTGCAAACGCCATTGTGCTCAGTAATGCAGTTTATGATAACCTGGAGGACCAGATTATTTCCGGCGGTACGGAGAACAGCTCGCTGGATGTGCTCCCTGTAGTAGACGGTAATGACCTTGTCGTTTACTTTGTCGACTCTTCACAGGGTCATCTGGCAAAGGTTCGTTTCCCTAAACTGTAAACCTGTAGCTTAATTGTGGGCGCCGGTCCTTGTGGCCGGCGCTTTTTCCTACAGCATGAAACGCAGATCGTTCCTGAAAAATGCGGCATTCCTGACGGGGGCGGCGGTGGCGGCACCGGCGCTCAAGGCGTGTCGCTTGGCCCCCGACAGCCCTTCCGGTGCGGCACCGGAGCTTCCCGTTTCCGGGAATTTTCACTTCCGGGCTGACGGCAGTTTTACCGTTCTACAGTTTACGGATACGCATTACATTAGCGGAGATCCGCGTTCTCGGCGCGCCCTGGAATGCGTGAAAGAGGCCGTGGAGGCGGTGAAGCCGGACCTGGTGATTCATACAGGAGACATCGTCTTCGGCCGCCCGGATGTGGAGAGCGCCAAGGAAATCCTTCGACCGCTTGCCCAAAGCGGCATTCCCTGGGCGGTGGCCCTGGGGAACCATGACTCCCAGTTCGGAACCCCGCGTGAAGCCGTGTTCCAGGCCATCCGGGAACTGCCCGGCTGCGTGAACTTGCCGCCTAAGGAAGGGGTGTACGGCTGTTCCAACGATGTGCTCACCCTTTCCGGAAACAAGGGGGTGGAACGTGTGTTTTATCTCTTCGACTCCATGGATGCCGTTGTGCTGAAAGGGGAGGAGGAAATCCACTGCTATGATTATATCCGCCACAGCCAGATAGGCTGGTATCGTTCCCATAGTGAACGGTTTACGGAGATGAATGGAGGCCGGCCCGTACCTTCGCTGGCCTTCTTCCACATTCCGCTCCCAGAACTGCAGGAAGCGCTCGCAAAGGGCATCGGGCCTATCGCCGGCAACAACGGGGAACCGCCGTGTCCGTCCCGCCTGAACAGCGGCCTTTTTGCCCAGTTCCGGGAGATGGGGGACGTGCAAGCTATTGTCACAGGGCACGACCACGACTGTGACTACGTGCTCCCGTACGGCTCGCTCTATTTCATCTATGGCCGGTTCAGCGGCGGCGACACCATTTACAACCACCTGGGCCTGGAAGGGTATATCCCTTCCAACACCCATACGGCTCCCGGAACGGTCTCCGGCTGCCGCCTGTTCCGCTTCCGGGAGGGTGTTCCCGGTTTCCACACCTGTGTGCGGCTGCAGGGCGGCGTAATTCAACAGCCCTTAGATCTTTAGTTTAATCCCCAGTTTGGTGAGCCCCCATGCGCAGCTAATATACACGGCAGCCATGAGGGCGCATTTGGCTACGCCCACCCAGCCGGTGAGCCAGGGCGCCGGTGAGGGCATAACAGCCACCCAGAGGGCAATGAACAGGTAGGGAATCATGTACACGGTAAGCGTTGCCGTTCCGGCGGGCTGCAGCGGCCTGAACCAGGCGGTCCATCCTTTACGCTCCAGGAAGCGGAGCACCGTGTAAAGGGCTACAGCCAGGGCGCTTACAAAGAGACACCAGGGAAGCGTCCCCAGGTTCTTGGAGACAATCCAGCCCGTATGGAAGGCCATTCCCAGTACGGCCAGCACGGCGGCTGCGGCAAAGCCCAGCCCCATCCGGAGTGAAGGCCTCCTCTCCTGGAGACTCCAGTCGGCAAGGGTGAGCATGAGGCCGCCCAGGCCCATGATGGCGCCATAACCTTCGCCCAGCTGCAGCGCATGCGCCAGGTCTCCCAGGAAATTGGGGCCGATAAAGGCGCCGCCGTCCCGCATGGGTACGACAGTAAGGTTGATAAAGGCGAGGAGTCCCCAAAGTACGGCCAGCACCCACTTACGCTCCCGGAAGAGCAGGTATGCCATGGCGCAGAAAAGGTACATCCAGCCAATCTGTCCCAGGATACCCCACCAAAGGCCTTCGAAATGGGCCCCGTCCGGTGTCCGGTAGGCAAGGGCGAGCCCCAGCAGCAAGGCACAGCCGGAGAGTTTGAGCCAACGGGCCGGCTTCCAGTCCTTGGGGTATTGATTCCAGGTGAGGAAGAATCCCACCACCATCAGGAAGGTCCAGAGTGCCCGGTTGCCGGCCATTTCGCGTGACTCCTGGTTGCAGATGAACGCACCCATAACAAGGAGTGTAAAGGTACGGCTGACAATATGCAGGACCGTGCTTTCCGTGCTGTACCCCTTGGCTATCCGACGCTCCAGCGCATAGGGGATGGACATGCCCATGGCAAATAGAAACAGGGGGAACACAATGTCCGACAAGCCCATTCCGTCTTCCAGGGTGGCATAGTGCTCCATCCAGTGCGGTACGTTGAACACTTTCCAGAACTCGTTCACAAATACCATCAGGGTCATGGTCAGGCCCCGGAACATGTCAATTGAGAGGTTTCTTTTGTTCATAGTAGATTCTTCACTTCGTTCAGAATGACAGCGTATTGTTCAGAATGACTTGGTTGGGGTGTTTACCCAGGTTTCGTTGGACCAGTCTATGCAGCGTCCGGTTCCTCGGACCTCACCGCGTACGCCTTTTTCCTGTAACTCCCGGAAGCCGGGTTCGCCGGGTTTCAGGTCCAGGAAGGGCAGGAGGTAGCAGCCGTGGTCCAGCAGGACTTGCTGAACCTCCGTCGCCGGCACTTCATGCACCTGCCTCCGGCTTTTTACGGCAAGGGCGGCGAGTGCACCGGCGGCCTGCCCCAGTTCCATCACTACGGGCTGCAGCCGCGTACTGCCGTTCATTTCCCAGCTCACGCTGATGGCTTTGTCCGCTACCAGGAAATCCTCTACCCGAACCGGTACCAGCACCCCCATCGGCACGCTGAAGGAAGGGATGCGTCCCCACCAAAGGTGCCCCAGTTCCTCCCGGCGGGGATTCTGCACATGGTGATGGTCCACGGGGTAGTCGCCCACCGCAATGGCGCGCGTGTATAAATCGTATCGGTACGGCTCCTTGGCTGCTTCCACCGTCATGGTGTCGCGTCCGGCAATGCGCCGGGCCTCCCGCCAATAGGGGAAGAAGGGGAGTCCATCCTCCGTGGGATATACATCATCGGCAATGCCTAAATGACTGTAACCCAGCTCTTTTTGCAGGAAATATAGGTAGCCCAGCGTGCGTAGTTTGGAAAGCCGAACCACGGAGTCCCGCGCGGCGGGCGTCATGTCCAGATATTCGGCAAAATAGTCGTTGGCGCATACCGGCCAGTTGAGCATGATGTGTCCGTCCGGCAGCCGTCCGTAGAAGAGCATCATCTCCGGGCTCCAAAGCTTCTGGCCCAGGGGATTCTTTCCATCTTCGTTCGTCGCCAGCGGATTGTCGCAGCAGTTGACATACAGCGAACGGTCATAGCCCTCGGGCTCCTCCATAGGAACCGGATGCGGGTACTCCTTGACAATGGCAACGTAGGTAAAGTCCTGGGCCGATACCCGGTCCTGGAGCGCCTCGCAGCCAGCCGCTTCTGCTGCCGTTCCCAGTTCCGTCCCGTCAATCACGACTTTTGCCCCCACGCGACTCCCGTCCGAGAGGGACAGTACCCATCCCAGGCTTTTTTTCGTAAGCCCGACGAGGCCGGTGCGGAACCGCAGGTCCACGCCCGCCTCCGTGGCCATGTTGTGCAGCACTTCTGCGCCGGTGGCCGGGTTGAACAAAATGTTGGACACCCAGCCGGACTTGAGCGCCTCATATCCGCCGTAGCGGGCGGCCAGGGAATCGGTAAACTCGCCAAACAGACCACCCCGGAGCCGGTAATTTCCGTCAATGGCGCTGACTCCGGCACTGGTGAGCATCCCGCCCAGCCAGGGCGTTTCTTCTACCACAAGAACCGAAGCGCCGTCCCGTGCGGCCTCTATGGCAGCCATACTGCCTCCGGCACCGCCGCCTATTACAACGACATCGTAGGTGGGGGTGCAAGAAAGGGCTGTGGCTAGCACCAACAGCCCTGTAAGGAGGAGTTTATTGTTCACGTTTTTTGTTTTCCACGGCTTCGGCCAGGGCGTCGCGGAAGGCGATGGCCGATTTTTCTATGTCATATTGTTCCATGGACTTGGCGTGCCTCATGCCCATTTCCCAACGCTCCTTGGGGTGGTCCAGCCAATAGTCTATGCGCTGGGCCAGGGCTTCCGGGTTCTCGGCCGGGAACTTGCAGCGGCGGTCCAGGGCAAATTGCGAAGTGCCGCTGTACCGGCTTACGGCAATGACCGGGCAGGCGCCCTGCTGCATGGCTTCCATGATGGACAGGCCTTCTACCTCGATGGGGGCGCAGTGCGGGCACAAGTCGGCCTTGGCGGCCAGTTGGCGCAATTCGTCATGGTTGTAGAAGCCGAAGTTAGGTTCATAGCCAAAAACGCCTTCCTTGTACATTTGGGACGCTTTTTTCTTGTACCGCTTGCTCTGGGGACCGTTTCCGGCAAAGTAGAGTTGGATGCGTTTGGCGTATTTGCTGTAGCGCATAGCTTCCATGAGTGTGGGCTGGTCTTTTTCATGGGCCAGACGGCCGATATACAGGATGTTAAAGGGCCGATTGGGGTCCAGGTAGTTCTCTGGCGGGGTTTCCGGCCGGGTGCAGGCTTCCTGGATAAGACCGTTGGAAATGACGCCCAGCTTGGCTTTGAAATGGTAACGGCGCAGGCGGTCCAGTACGGCCTCGGTGGGGCACTGGACAAAGTCGCAGTAGTTATAAATGTGTTTTCTCCATGCTTTAAGCAGGGTCTGGTTAAGCCACTTCCAGTTGCGAAGCGGACCAATTCCCAGCGAGTAAGTCAGGTTTTCCGGGAACATATGGAAGGTAGCCGTAATGGGCTTGCCCAGTTTCCTGGCTACCTTGATGGCCTTCCACTGCAGGACGAACATTTCTTCCAGGTGGACGACATCGGCCCAGCGGACGGCTTCCTCAATCACTTTCATGTCTCCTTCCGCGTAGGAGAATCCGCTGGAACGGATGATGGGCTGAAAGATAGGGAAAATGAATTCCTTAAGGGGAAAATCCGGTTGGGGACCGTTGGGGTCCGGGTTGGGCCCGGCCAGGATACGGACATCTTCTCCGAGTTTTTTTAACTCGGCAACCGTGCGGCGTCCTGATGCTGATATTCCGTTTCCTCGAATGTAGTAGTTGTTAATTACGAACAGTATCTTCATGGTCTTGTTTAGGTTTGTTTTCCACTATGGGCTTTTCGGGTTCGTCGCCGTGGGAATCCTTGTATTTGAAGCGGCGAATCTTTTGGGTGGCGGTTTTCTCGAAGGGCTCCTTCATGGCATCGACCTCGCCAATCTTGGAGTTGCGGCCTACCGTCTTGTTCACCCATTCCATAACAGCGTTCTTGCGGGCCTCCAGTTCCTCGAACCATTTGTCCTCCGTGGACTGGTTCCAGTCAATGGCGTTGTCCTGGAATTTCACCAGGGCCACCAGCTTTCCGTCGCGTTCCATCACCAGCGACTCTTCCACGCCTTCGATGTTGTTGATTACCTGTTCAATCTCCTCCGGATAAATATTCTCTCCGGAAGGCCCCAGGATGGTGTTGTTCAGGCGGCCTTTGATAAAGTAGTAGCCGTCTTCGTCCACGGTGGCGACATCGTTGGTGTGGAACCAGCCTTTGTCGTCCAGCACTTGCATGGTGCGCTCCGGGTCTTTGTAATAGCCCAGCATCACGTTGTCGCCGCGGACCACAATTTCTCCTTCTCCATTTGCCGGATTCACGTTGTCCAGCCGGATGTCCACCTTGTAGGAGGCTACGCCGATGGAGCCAATCTTCTTTTTCTTGTTCACCATGGCGTTGCACACCAGCGGTGCGGTTTCCGTAAGGCCATAGCCCACGGCGTAGGGGAAGTGACAGTCTTTGAGGAAAGCCTCTACGGCGGGATCCATCTTGGCACCGCCCACCCCGAAGAAGACCAGCTTGCCGCCAAAGGTCTTCACCATGCGCCGGCCAATGAACCAGTGCAGCAGGTGAGGAAGGTGTTTATCGGCCCAGGAAAGCACGCGGCTTTTCTTGATGGTGGGCCAGACGCTGTTTTTGACCACTTTTTCTATAATCAGCGGCACGGAACAGATGATGGTGGGTTTTACTTTCTTCATGGCCGGCAGGAGCACGGCGGGTGCAGCCGGTTTCTGCAGCGTATAGCAGGTGGCGCCTACGTAGAACGAGTAGATGGTGGAAACGTTCATCTCATAGGCGTGGGCGGCCGGCAGGATGCTCAGGAAGCGGTCCCGCTGGAAGGCGGGTTGCGCCTTGAAGGAGGCCGCCAGGTTCTGGCAGATGTTCCGGTGGCTGAGCATGACGCCTTTGGCGTTTCCGGTGGTGCCGGAAGTATAAATGATGGCGGCAAGGTCGTCCGGGAAGGGCTCTTTCACCCAGCCGTTGCATTTGAAATCTTCCTTGTCCTTCTTGAGAAATTCGAAGGTTTCAATGTCGATGACAAGCGTAAGCTTTTTGCGGCACTCCTCGCTTAGTTTTCCCATCATGCGTTGGGAGATGAACAGCACCTTGGACTCCGAGTGGGTGAGGATGTTGGTGACCTCGTTCTCGGAGACGTCCTGCAGCATGGGAACGGCAATGCGGCCGTAGGCGGTGGCGGCAAAGAAGGCTACCACCCAGTTGGGCATGTTCTGGGACAGGATGGCTACGCGGTCTCCGTGCTTGATACCAAAGCGGGACATGCGCTGGGACAGGCGTTCCACCTTGGTGCGGAATTCCGCATAGGTATATTTTTGACCGCCATCTACATACTGATAGGCAATGTTTTTGGCGTAAGTGGTTGTGGCGTAGTCAAAAACCTTGTGGAGGGTGGTGCAGTAGTTTTCGCGGCCGCGATACTTGCGCCAGGCTTTGTAGGGACTTTTGATTTTCTTGGCCATATTGGTTCAGGTTTACGGTACAATGAATTTTTCTTTGTGGAAGCCCTGGATTCCCATGGGACGATAGTGGTCGTAGATGCGTTTCATATCCGCCTTGGGATCGTCCGTGAGCTCAAAAGGCTCTCCCACACTGATTTTCTTTCGGCCCCAGTCATAGTAACCCAGGTACACCGTAGCACCGGTTTCCCGCGCGATGAGGTGGTAGCCGCTCTTCCAGTTTTTGGTGGCTTTGCGGGTGCCTTCCGGGGCAATGGCCAGGTGGAATTCCGGAACCTCTTCCATGTGGTTGATGAGGCTCTTGACCATGGATGCGGCCGATGCACGCTCTACGGGAACGGCACCGCAGGCCCTCAGGATGGGCCCCAGGGGCCAGAAGAAGAATTCTTTTTTAATCATGATGTGGGCTACCTTCCCATATTGGGTATAAAAGAGGTAGCTTACCAGGAAGTCCCACACGGTGGTGTGGGGGACGCCCAGGACAATGGCCTTGGGCTCTTTCATGGGACCGCCTACGCTTTCCCAGCCCATTTTTCTGAGGAGCCAGCCGCAGAACTTGGCCCAGCGGGGCCCTACTTCCGATTTGACTTTTGCCATAAGTTTAGATGTTTACGTCTTCCAGTTCTTTCTCGCTGCGGAGGTTGTCCATCACAAAGTGCTGGCGTTCATAGGTGTTGATGCCCATGTAGAACTCCATGATGGTGGAGATGGATTCCTCGTCCGAGAGTTTTACGGTATCCAGGCGCATGTTGTCGCCGATGAAGTCCACGAATTCGTCCGAGGAGATTTCTCCCAGGCCTTTGAAGCGGGTGATTTCCACGCCGGTTTTGAGCTCTTTTACGGCTTTGTCGCGCTCCTCTATGGAGTAGCAGTAGCGGCGCTCCTTTTTGTTGTGGACGCGGAACAGGGGCGTTTGCAGAATATAGACATGCCCGCGGCGGATGAGCTCCGGGTAGTACTTCATGATAAAGGTGAGGACCAGCATGCGGATGTGCATGCCGTCGTCATCGGCATCCGTTGCCACGATAATATTATTGTAGCGCAGGTTGTCCAGGTCCTCCTCTACGCCCAGGGCGTTGATAAGGAGGTTGAGTTCCTCGTTCTCTGCCACGCGGCGACGGCTCTCCTTGAAGCAGTTGATGGGTTTGCCGCGGAGGCTGAACACCGCCTGGTTGTTGGCGTTGCGCACCTTGGTGATGGTACCGGATGCGGAGTCTCCCTCCGTGATGAAGATGGAGGTTTTTTCCCGCTGGTCTTCCATGCCCTTGGGGAACTTGACATCCGAGAAGTGATAGCGGCAATCCCTGAGTTTACGGTTATAGACGGCCGTTTTCTTGGCGCGCTCGCGGGTTTTCTTTTGTACGCCGGCAATCTCTTCGCGCTCTGCCTGGGACGACTTGATTTTGTCCTCTATGATGGGGACAATCTCCATGTTCCGGTGCAGGTAGTCGTTCAGGTTCTTGGTGACAAAATCGTTCACGAAGGTGCGGATGGTGGGACCGCGGTCCACCGACGAGGTGCCGTCTTTGCCCTTCACCTGCTTTTCCCACATGTAGGTGCTGCCCAGTTTGGTTTTGGTCTGCCCCTCGAAGATGGGCTCCTGGATTTGGATGGAAATGGCGCCTACCACGCCCTGGCGGATATCCTCCGGTTTGTAGTCCTTCTTGAAGAAGTCCTTGAAGGTTTTGGCGATGGCCTCCCGGTATGCCGCCAGGTGGGTGCCACCGTCGCGGGTGTTTTGGCCGTTGACAAAAGTGGCGATGTTTTCTCCGTAGCTGTTGCCATGGGTGAGGACCACCTCAATGTCTTCTCCTTCCAGGTGAATGAGGGGATACAGGGGAGTTTCGCTCATGTTTTCCGTCACCAGGTCCAGCAGGCCGTTCTCGCTCTTGTAGGAGGTGCCGTTCAGGTTGAGGGTGAGGCCCTTCTTGAGGTAGGAGTAGTTCTTGACCATGGTCTCCACAAACTCCATGTGGAAAGAAAAGCCGTTGAACATTTCCTCGTCCGGGGTGAAGCGGATGAAGGTGCCGTTCTTTTCATTAGAGGGGACAATGGCGGATTCCAGCAGGTTGCCGCGTGTGAAACGGGCATAGGAGCACTGGCCGTCGCGGTAGGAGGCCACGTAGAAATCCACGGACATGGCGTTCACGGCCTTGGTGCCCACGCCGTTCATGCCCACGCTCTTCTTGAAGTTGGTATCGTCAAATTTACCGCCGGTGTTGAGCTTGGAGGTGGCATCCACCACTTTGTTGAGCGGAATGCCGCGGCCAAAGTCCCGCACCGTCACGGTTTTATCCTCAATGGTTATATCGATCCGGCGTCCGTAGCCCATGGAGAATTCATCGATGGAGTTGTCGATGATTTCCTTCAGGAGCACATAGATGCCGTCTCCCTGGCGGTCTCCGTTGCCAAGTCGGCCGATATACATGCCGGCACGCCGCCGGATGTGCTCGTTCCATTCCAGGGTTTGGATGGCGTCGTCGTTGTAAGTATGGTTGATTGTATCTGCCATGTTATAGTTTACTATCCCACAAATTTAGGTAAATTCGACGATATTTGCAATTATTGACAATCTTGAAGATAATTCCTACCTTTGTATGTTCTAATGACTCCGGTCATGCCGAGTGGCCCCTTATCATTCTGAGCAAAGCGAAGAATCTAAACGTATATGCATATGAAGAAAGTATTGTATTTTGCCTTTGCAGGCCTGCTTCTTTTGGGCGCCTGCTCCAAGAACAACGCATCTACGGATGCGGCCGGAAAACCGTCCGTGGCCTGGGAAGCCAATCCCAATTTCGATGTCATGGAAATCGCCAAGGACATGAACGCCAAGGTGGTTGTGAAACTCCCGGAATCCGCCAGCTCGTTCACGGTAACTTTGAGCAAGCTTCCTGTAGAGCTCATCGGCGTTGCCAACAAGATGATTGGTATTCAGGCCAATAAGGCCACCAGCAGCAAGCCTGGCGTCCTGGACCTGATAGAAGACAGTGCCGCCGCCCAGGCTGCCAACCGCATGGGTTTCTCCTCTTCCGTCGGTGCCGCGCTTAAATCCACCTCTTCCGTAACGCTGGATTTTTCCAAGCTCCTGGAAGAGCTGGCGGCCGATTCCCCGCTGGCCAACCAGTCGGGATTCACCTTTAAGGTAGCGGTGGTGGACCGCAATGGCGCCAAACTGGAGAAGGACGTTCGCTTTAACTGGACATCGGCTCCCGAAATCGATTGTGACTACAGCTTCCCGTACACCCTTTCGTCCGGGACCACCACGCCGCTGGTGCTCAAGATTGACGCCAAGGGAAAAATTGCCGGCATCACCCTTCAGTTCGACGGCAAAGCGGAGGCAGACATCCTTTCCTGGATCAAGAAGCGCAACGGCGGGTCGGAAGTAATTGACCTGATGAAAGAAGGTACGGCTACTGCTTTCGAACTCCCTGCCGCCAGTGAGATCAAGGACAAGACGCTGTTCAATCTCGATATTACCAAGCTCATGACCGACTTCAGCTATGAAGCCAAAACCCCCGGCAGCTATTATTTCCAGGTGAAGGTCACCGATGCCCTGGGGAAGGAAACACAGTTGGCTTTTGAGCTTGCGGTCCCTGCGGAGTAAATTTACTGTAATGTAACGGCTACAAAGAGGTTTACCAGTGGCCGCAGCGGGGAATTGGTGGTAAGACTCACCATAATTACATTTTCCCCGGTTTCCAGCAAGGAAGTGTCCAGCGTAAAGCGGACGCTTCCTTTTTTTGCGGGTGCAATATCTGCAAGTGCTCCTGAGAGGGTTAGGGCCGGGGATTCGGCATCGGCCTTATAGAAATGCAGGGTGCTTTTGCCGCGGTTGGTGCAGGTGAATTCGGCCGTAAGTTTGGCGCCTTTTGAGGCGGTGCCCAGATTCACCGTGCTGCCGGTGAAGTAGGGGATGGGCCCTTTGTCCCGCGTGGCCTGGTCCAGGAAGGCAAAGTTCTCCTGGGTCCAGGTGGTGATTTCCAGGGCGCCGTCGGCCTTCTGTCCATTGAGAACGGGGGTGGCGGTATACTGCCATCGACCATATTTTTCCGGGTTGGCACTTACCGTGTAAGTGAGTTTTGCCGTACTGCCGGCAGGGATGGGATTGGGCTCAACGCTCAGGGTGAGTTCCTCAGAAACGTTGGTCCAGGTTACCTGTAGGGGTTTTTTGCCCAGGTTGGCCACGGTGACTTGCTCGCTTATCTTCTGGTCCTGTTTCAGGTTCCCGGTTTTGAGCTGGCGGTTTTTGATGCCAAAAGCCCCGAGCTTCTGGGCTCCGTAGAGCTCGCTCAGGGTCTTTTTTTTCTCGTGGACAACGCCTCTCATCCGAAGGATAACCGGACGCTTGACGCCGGATATATATACGGTAAGTGTCTTGTCGAAGGGCATGGGGCCGTCCTCGTTTTTGTAGGTGGCTTTTACCGTGCCGGTTTTTCCGGGTAGGATGGGCTCTTTGGTCCAGACTACGTTGGTGCAGCCGCAGGAGGTCACTACCTCAAAGATGGCAATGGGCTCCTGCCCGGTGTTGGTGAGGGTGTAGGTGCAGGTGAGGGGACCGTCCGTTACGGAGACATCCCCAAAGTCATGGAGGGTTTTGTCCCACTTGATGTTTCCGTCCTGTACCAGTGCCAGGGCGGCCAATATGGATAAAAACAGCATTTTCATACGCACAAAGTTAAGCACTGTACTTTTTAAAATCAAATTTAATGCCTATCTTCGCAATCGGAAAAAAACACAACAACAATAAAAGCTTTTATAACTATGCCTAGAATCATCAATCCCGAACTTTGCGTCGCCTGCGGCTCCTGCGCAGACGTATGCCCCGTGAGCGCCATCTCCGCCGGTGATGCCGCCTACTCCATCAACGCCGACGAATGTATCGATTGCGGCGCCTGCGAAGGCACCTGCCCCAACGGAGCAATTTCCGAAGCATAGCTTCGAAAATCACTCCGTGATAGTAAAGCCTCGCCGAAAGCGAGGCTTTACTATTATGCTCACGTTACCCCCTCCCTAAATCCCTCCCCTCGGGGGAGGGACTTTGTCGCTTCGCTCCGAGCGGTTATGGAGTGATACTTAAGTGTTTGATAGACTGATAGATATACAATAATCCTCGTTCGAAATTTGAACGAGGATTATATTGTAAGTATTTGGTATTCAGCTGATTAGCTGTCACCGCGGGCGGGGCTATTCGGCTTCGGCGGTGGCGGCGGGCTTCATGACCAGCTCCGTGAAGTTATTCTGGGCGAGGACTTCCTTCAGGGTTTCCTGGATGAGTTCCTTGCTCAGGCTGTTCACGGCAGCCTCATAGAGGGCATCGCGGTCTTCTCCGCGGAGGAGGTAAATCTCAATGCCGTCTTTCCACCAGTTGTTGCGCTGACGGCTTTCCGGGATGTTCTTCTGGAGGTTGAGTTTGGCCATGTTCACCTCTTCGTCGGTGGGACCGTTCTCTGCCAGATCCTTCAGGCCCTTGACGGCCAGCTCACGGAGCTTGTCGCAGAGGGCGGGCTTGCAGTCAAAGTACACCTGGATGAGGGCGCGCTCCTTGGGACGACGGGTAAGCTGGGCAGCCGTACTGGCGCCATAGGTGCCGCCTTCCTCTTCACGCAGGGATTCTACATAGCGCATATCCATAATATAGGAGATGGCCTCCATGGCTGCGGACTTGGGATAGGTGTAGGCCATATCGGCCGTGTACACCTGAAGGACGGTGCTCTTGGGCGTTTGCATATCTACGCCGAAGATGTTCTGCACCTGACCCTTCACGATATTCTCCTCGTTGTCAATCCAGTTGCTGGCTTTCTTGCCCTTGGGCAGGGAACCCACATACTTTTCTACCAGGGGCTTCAGGGCCTCGGTGTTCACGTCACCGACAATGACGAGGGTGGCGCCGGCAGCGTCGGCAAAGAGCTTGCGGTAGTTCTTCTCGAAGGTGGCCAGGCTGGCCTGTGCGAGTTTTTCCTCGGAGAGCATCTGGCGACGCGGGTGATTGGCGTAGAGGGTCTTGTAGAGCTCTTTCTGGAGCTTGTAGTTGGGCTGGTTCACCAGGTTGGGCAGGATGGACTGGATTTGGTCAATGCCGTTCTGCCACTCTTCGGGGTCGAAGCGGGGATCCACAAATTCCAGATACAGGAGCTGGAAGGCGGTCTCCAGGTCCTTTACGGTGCTGCGGCCGGAAATGCCGTGCTCCAGAGGATCGATGAAGGGGTTCACGCTCAGGTTTTTACCGGTGAGCATCTTGCTCACGATGGTGCCGGAGAAGGACGATACGCCGGAGTTGCTCTGGAACAGGCTCACAACAGAGTCGTCGAAGCTGGCGAGGTCCTCGGTGGGGATAAGGCTTTCACCGCCCTGCTTGGTGAGGGTGAACAGGATCTGGTCTTTCTGGAGGTCCGTAGGATAGACCACCACCTTTACGCCATTCTTGAGCGTCCACTCGGTGGCGCCGTAAATGGTGGTAGCGGTGTTTTTCACCTTGGCACCCTTGAGTTTGGCCGGGTTCAGGAAGGCCTCGGGAATCTCTTCGCCTTCCGGTGCGGCAATGTCGGAGGCTTCAACCTCTGCCATCACTTTGAGCAGCTGCTCTGCGGTAGGGGTGGCGATGCCTTCTTTCTCGGGACCGTCGTAGATAACTACCAGGTTCTCCGAACCGCCAATCTGAGCGGCCATCTGGTTCACGGCAGCAGCGTTGATCTGGCCAAAGAGGGCCTCTACAATCTGCTTTTCCATATCCGGCTCCATGATGGGCTCCTTGTCAAAGAAGTTGCTCAGGATGGGACGGACGAATTCCGGATTCTGACGCGTAGAAGCGCGGTTCATGCGGGTTTCGTACATATTGAGGATGTCGGCCTTGGCACGGGCGAACTCGGCGTCGGAGATGCCATATTTCTTGAGGCGGATAATCTCCGTGTAGAAATCCTTGAAGCCGCCCAGGATGTTTTCTTCGCGGAGGGAGACGTCGCCCATAACGGCGTCGATGTCTTCGTAAATCAGGCTGCTCAGATAGACACTGCCGGACAGATACGGGGAAGTGGGCTTGGAGGTAATGTCGTTGAAGCGCTCACGCATGACCATGGAGAGAAGGCTCTTCAGAAGGTCGGTGACAACGCCAACCGGGGTAGCGTTGGCTACTTCCGGAAGGGCCTCGCTGTGCCAGATGAGTTCGATGGAAGGAGAGGTGGTTTCCGGGTCCGTGATAATGCCCACACGCGGTTCTGCGTGGTCGGCGATGGCCTGGATGGGCTTTTTGAGCGGGTTCTCCTTGGCGGGAATAATGCCGAAGAGGTCTTTGATGATTTGCTCGGTGCGGTCTACATCGACATCGCCCACCACAACTACGGCCTGGTTGCCGGGATGGTACCAAGTCTGGTAGAAGTTGGTGAGGCTCTCATACTTGAAGGTCTCCAGGTGTTCCTGCAGGCCGATGAGGGTGCACTGGGCCAGAGGGGACTCCGGGCCGAAGTAGTAGGGGAGGCTGCGCTCCATGCTGCGCCAGCTGGCGTTGCGGCGCTGACGGCGCTCCTCGATGATAACGCCGCGCTCTGCGTCAATCTCCTTGGGCTCGTTGAGCACATAGTGGGAGTAGTCGCGCAGGATCATCAGGCAGCTGTCCACAACGCTCTCGCGCTCTACCGGGATGTTGTTGAGCATGTACTGCGTCTCCTCAAAGCCGGTGGAAGCATTGATGTTGCGGCCGAACTCTGCGCCGATGCTGCGAAGATAATTCAGGATCCCCTTGCCGGGGAAGTTCTGGGTTCCGTTGAAGCACATGTGCTCCAGGAAATGGGCCAGGCCGTCCTGCTCCGGCTGAATCTCCTGGATGGCACCCACATTGGTGGCCAGGTAGAATTCGGCACGTCCCTTGGGGAGCTCATTGTGGCGGATGTAGTAGGTGAGTCCGTTGTCCAGATGGCCGATGCGCACCTGGTCGGTGTTGGGAAGTTGCGGCATTTGGGCGAAGTACGCTTCCATTTGCTCGCGGGTGGGCTGCTGGGCCAGGGCCATGATGGCGGAAAGGGCCAGCGCACTCAAGGTAAGAAAGATTCGCTTCATATTTTTAAGGTGTATAAAGTGTTTTCCAAATAACAAATTTACATTAAATTTGTGACATTATGTTATATGACAGCAAAATTCGTGCTTTTTTAGCTGTAACGGAGGAGGGAAGCTTTACAGCCGCCGCCCGTAAGCTGGGTGTTAGCCAGCCTGCTGTGAGTGCGCAGATATCGGCCCTGGAAGAGGTCCTGGGCTGTCCGCTTTTGGTCCGTGGCGCCGCGCTGCAGCTTACGCCTGCCGGAGAAACCTTCCGGGACTATGCCCGCCGCATCCAGCAGGCCTACGACCTGGCCAACCAGGCCTTCGGCCTTTAGTCTATGTGGAGTTAAGTCTCTGACCCTTAGTTACTTATGAAAAATCGCTTAGGCCGTACGACCTAAGCGATTTTTTGTAGTTGGCTGTAAATCAGCCGTTTATGCCCACGCGACTATTTGCCGGCAAGACGCTTGTAGGTGTTCAGGCGAACCTTGGCGAACTCTTCTGTCTTCTGGAGGAGTTCCTCTGCGCTCTCCGGGAACATCTTGTACAGGGAAGCGAAGCGGACCTCGCCTTTGAGGAAGTCCTGGAACTTGGTCCAGTCGGGTTCCTTGCTGTCCAGGGTGAACGGGTTCTTGTCCGTGCCTTCCAGCGCCGGGTTGTAGCGGTAGAGGTGCCAGTAACCGCACTCTACGGCCAGCTTTTCTTCCTTCTGGCTCAGACCCATGCCGGCCTTGAGGCCATGGTTGATACAAGGGCTGTAGGCAATGATGAGGGACGGGCCATCGTAGGCCTCTGCTTCCTTGATGGCGTTGAAGAACTGTACCGGGGAGGCACCCATGGCAACCTGGGCTACGTATACATAACCGTAGCTGATGGCCATCATGCCCAGATCCTTCTTGCGGATCTTCTTACCGGAAGCGGCGAACTTGGCAATGGCGCCCACGGGAGTGGCTTTGGAACTCTGGCCGCCGGTGTTGGAGTATACCTCGGTGTCCAGTACCAGGACGTTCACGTTCTCACCGCTGGCCAGGACGTGGTCCAGACCGCCGTAACCAATGTCGTATGAGGCACCGTCACCGCCGAAGATCCACTGGCTGCGGGCGGCGATGAAGTGCTGGAGTTCTACGAGTTTCTTGCAGGTGTCGCAGCCGCATTCTTTGGCCAGCGGGACAATCTTGTCTGCGACCTCGCGGGTGGCGGCGGCATCCTGAGGGGCTTCCAGCCACTTGGCGGCAAGGGCCTTGATTTCATCGCTGCAGCAAGAGCACTCGAGTGCCTGCTTCATGGTGGCGGCGACGGTGGCGCGGATGCGGTCGCTGCCGAGCTTCATGCCCAGACCGAATTCGCAGAAGTCCTCGAACAGGGAGTTGGCCCATGCGGGACCGTGACCTGCAGCGTTGGTGCAGTACGGGCTGGCCGGGAAGGAAGCACCGTAGATGGAGGAGCAACCGGTGGCGTTGGCAATCATCATGTGGTCGCCGAACAGCTGGGTGATGGCCTTGATGTTGGGGGTTTCACCGCAACCGGCGCAGGCACCGGAGAACTCGAACAGCGGCTGTGCGAACTGGCTGTTCTTCATGTTGGCTTTCTTGTCTACGTACTCCTTGTAGCCCACCTTCTTGTTCAGGTAGTCAAAGGCGGCCTGGTCTTCCTTGTCATTGATGTAAGGAACCATCTTGAGGGACTTCTCCGGTTTGGCGAGGCAGACGTCTACGCAGTTGCCGCAGCCGGTGCAGTCGTCCACGGAGATGGCGATGGTGTACTTGTAATCCTTGAGGTTGGCCTTGCCCTGAGCGAGTTTGACGTTAGCGGGCACCTTGGCGGCCTCTTCCTCGGTGAGGAGGAACGGACGGATGGCGGCGTGCGGGCAAACGAAGGCGCAGGTGTTGCACTGGATACATTTTTCTGCATCCCAGGTGGGAACATTCACGGCCACACCGCGTTTTTCATAGGCGGCGGTGCCGGCGGGCATGGTGCCGTCCAGGTAAGGCATGAAGGCGCTCACCGGGAGGGTGTCACCGGCCTGGGCGTTCACAATGTCGGCGATGTCCTTTACAAAAGCGGGAGCCAGACGGTCCTTGTTCGGGTTTTCGAACTTGGCGGTGAGGCCGGCCCACTCGGCAGGAACCTGGATTTCCGTGTATTCTCCACCACGGTCTACGGCGGCGTAGTTCATGTTCACTACGTTCTCGCCCTTCTTGCCATAGGACTTCACGATAGCGTCCTTCATGTACTTGACGGCGTCCTCGTAGGGGATGATGCCGGTGATCTTGAAGAAGGCGCTCTGGAGGATGGTGTTGGTACGGTTGCCAAGGCCAATCTCTGCGGCAATCTTGGTGGCGTTGATGATGAACACGCGGATGTGCTTGCGGCCGATAATGGCTTTCACGTTGTCCGGGATGTTCTTGATAGTCTCTTCCTCGTCCCAGAGGCTGTTCAGCAGCAGGGTGCCGCCATCCTTGATGCCCTTGAGGACATCGTACTTCTTAAGGTAGGAAGGAACGTGGCAGGCCACGAAGTCCGGGGTGTTCACCAGGTAAGGAGCCTTGATGGGCTGCTGGCCGAAGCGGAGGTGCGAGCAGGTGTAACCGCCACTCTTCTTGGAGTCATAGTCAAAGTAGGCCTGGCTGTAAAGGTCTGTGTGCGTGCCGATGATTTTAATGGTGTTCTTGTTGGCGCCCACGGTACCGTCCGACCCCAGACCATAGAATTTGCACTCGGTGGTGCCGGGCTTCACGATGGAGACTTCGCTCTTGATGGGCAGGCTCTTGAAGGTGACATCGTCCACAATGCCGATGGTGAAGTCTGCCTTGGGCTCTTTGGCATCCAGGTTGTCATACACGGCCACAATCTGGGCGGGGGTGGTGTCCTTGGAGGACAGACCGTAGCGGCCACCGATGATTTGGACGTTGTCCTTGCCCTGGAAGAGGGCGCGGACATCCGTGAACAGAGGCTCGCCCACGGCGCCGGGCTCCTTGGTGCGGTCCAGAACGGCAATCTTGCGGACGCTCTTGGGCAGCACGGCAAAGAAGTATTTCTCGCTGAAGGGACGATACAGGTGGCAGGTGATGAGACCGTACTTGCGACCGCGGCCGGCGAGGTAGTCGATGGTTTCCTTGATGGTTTCCGTTACGGAACCCATGGCCACGATGATGTTCTCTGCGGTGGGATCACCGTAGTACTCGAAGGGACGATAGCTGCGGCCGGTGAGCTCGGAGATTTCACCCATGTAGCGGGCTACAATGTCCGGAACGGCATCGTAGAACTGGTTGCGGGTCTCTACGGCCTGGAAGTACACGTCACCATTCTGGGCAGTACCGCGGGTAACAGGAGCATCCGGGCTCAGGGCGCGCTCGCGGAATTTGGCGAGGGCCTTCTTGGAGACCATGTCACGAAGGGCGTCCTCGTCCAGGGCCTCGATTTTCTGGATTTCGTGGCTGGTACGGAAGCCGTCGAAGAAGTGCAGGAACGGGAGGCTGGCTTTGATGGCGGAAAGGTGTGCCACGGCGGCCAGGTCCTGTGCTTCCTGAACGGAACCGGAAGCCAGCATGCAGAAACCGGTCTGGCGGCAGGCCATGACATCCTGGTGGTCACCAAAGATGGAAAGGGCATGGCTGGCCAGGGCGCGGGCGCTCACGTGGAACACGGTGGGCAGCATTTCGCCGGCAATCTTGTACATGTTCGGAATCATGAGCAGGAGGCCCTGTGATGCCGTGAACGTGGAAGTGAGGGCACCAGCCTGGAGGGAACCATGAACGGCACCGGCAGCACCGGCTTCGCTCTGCATTTCCGTCACTTTTACGGTCTCTCCCCACAGGTTCTTTTTGCCGTGGGCAGCCCACTCGTCGATGTTTTCTGCCATCGTGGAGGAGGGGGTGATAGGGTAAATGGCGGCATGCTCGCTGAACAGGTAAGCGATGTTACTGGCGGCATAGTTACCATCACAGGTGATGAATTTCTTTTCTTTTGCCATAATTAGTTAGTGTATTGTGTTGTAAGATTAAATTGTCATTTTGAGCGAAGATTTGTCATTTTGAGCGAAGCGAAAAATCTATTGCCGTCCCTCGATTTGCAGCCCTTCTTCCGGGAGGATGCGGCGCACCAGCCCCTGCAGGACCTCTCCGGGACCCAGCTCCACAAAGTGGGTGGCGCCGGCTTCCCGCATGTTGCGCACGCTCTGGGTCCAGCGGACGGGGGAGGTGAGCTGCTTTAGGAGGTTGGCTTTGATCTCTTCCGGATCCGTAGTGGCCTGGGCAGTGACGTTTTGGTAAATGGGACACTTGGGCGCGTGGAACGGCGTGGCCTCAATGGCCTTGGCCAGTTCCGTGCGGGCCGGTTCCATGAGCGGGGAGTGGAACGCGCCGCTCACCGGGAGCTTGATGGCGCGCTTTGCACCGGCGGCCTTGAGCTGCTCGCAGGCGGTGTCGATGGCCTGTTCCTCTCCGGAGATGACCACCTGGCCGGGGGAGTTGTAGTTGGCGGGAACCACGCCGGGGATGCCGGCGCAGACCTGCTCAATGACATCGTCCCCGAGTTTGATGATGGCGGCCATGGTGCCGGGCACTTTCTCGCAGCACTTTTGCATTTCGCGGGCGCGGATGGCTACCAGGCGCAGGCCGTCCTCCCAATCCATGGCACCGGCGGCCACCAGGGCGCTGAATTCGCCCAGGGAGTGACCGGCTACCATGTCCGGCTGCTGTTCCTGCTCCATGGAGAGCAGGACGCTGTGCAGGAAAATGGCCGGTTGGGTAACCTTGGTTGCCCGGAGGTCTTCTTCCGTACCCTCGAACATGATGTCTGTAATGCGGAACCCAAGGACCTCGTTGGCCCGTTCCATCAGGTCTTTATGCTTGGAATATAAGTCTTTGGCCATGCCCGGAAACTGGGACCCCTGGCCGGGAAAAATGTATGCAGTTTTCATTCTTACTTTATAAAGTATGCAAATATACTAAGAATTTCGATGCAAGTCAAGCCTTTTTTCTTTTTCCGTGCACGGTAACGGAATCCGGCGTGCGGATTGTGTGATTATTTTATTATATTTGTGAAGTTAAAGGCAAGACCATGGAAACGTTTGTTGGCATTTTGGCCATTGTGCTGGGCGCTCTGGCCATCGTGGGCTCCATAGCCCCCGCGTTGCCCGGTCCGCCGCTGGGCTGGCTGGGTATGCTTTGTCTGTACATCTGGGGTGGCGGTACCAACGGGGCGGGGGAACCCATGTCCACCAAGTTCCTTCTCATCTGGCTGGGTATTGTCCTGGTAGTGAGCCTCCTGGACTATGTGGTTCCGGCCTGGTTCACCAAACTCACCGGAGGGAGCAAATATGGCAGTTGGGGCGCCATCGCAGGGCTTTTCCTGGGCCTTCTGTATCCGCCGGTGGGCATGATTTTCGGCTCGCTGCTGGGTGCACTGCTTTTCGAGCTGTTTTTTGCCGGAAAAGGCGCAACGGACTCGGTAAAATCGGCCTTTGGCGCATTTTTGGGCTTTATCTTTGGCACCGGCCTTAAGCTCATCACCTCCGCCGTCATGCTCTTCTACATTGTGAGTTACGCCTTCTAAACGAACGAAAGCAGTCAGGCGAGGGGATTCGGAGCAAAGCGACCGAGGGGGTCTCGGGGGATGCTTCCCCCGTAAGTGAAACACCAGTACAAAATAAACCAGGCAGCACTGCCTGGTTTATTTTGTACCCCCGCTCGGAATCGAACCGGGACCAACGGAACCGGAATCCGTTATTCTATCCTTTAAACTACAGGGGCATCCCGTAAAAGGACTGCAAATATAGTAATTTTTCTGTTAGGAACGAATTTTTTTATGCTTGTGGTAACACTACGCGGCGAATATTGCATCCGGCGTAGTTGCCCAGGACGATGAGCGGGTAGTACCACAGGAGGTCCCCCGTCCAGTTCCAGGCCGCCACAATGTACACCACGTCTGCAATAGAGTGGTAGAAGCCGCACACAATGAACAGCGGCACGCCAAAAAGGACCGGCAGGATATTCTGCTTGGTCCTGTACAGCCAGACGGCGATGTCGATGATGAGCCCGCAGCCCACGGCGCGAAGAAAACTGCGCCAGGGACCCTGGGCAAGGCGCCCGGCGACAACCGTTTGCGCACGCTCTGCGGATTCGCCCCCCAGTGACCATACCAGAAGCCCCAGCAGGATGCACCCCAGTACGTTGAACAGCCAAATACGAACCAGCACCGGCGTTTCTTTCAGGGGCATGATGCCCGCACGTCCGGTATACAGGTGCGTACCTGAAAGCACGACGCCAATGAGGCCGAAAGCAAAAATGATGGCGCCGGGGAGCCCCCCCAGTGCCAAAAAGCCACAAGCACCCAGGCCGATCAGAAGGCCGGCAAACAGGGAAGAGCGGTTAATCTCCATAGGGATGACCCTCGTTCCACTCTTTGACTTCGTCCCCGTGGGCCGCCACGCAGTGCTTGTAGATGCTTACCTGGCGGTCATGTTCCAACTTGTTCCACCAGACGGTGCAGCCGGGATAGAAGGCCAGGGACTCGTCGATGGAGCCGTCTTTGGATGCTTTCATGAGGCCCTTCCGGGCAATGCGCTCTTTTTCGCTGATGGGGAGCGAAGACCACCATATTTCCAGTTCTCTTTGTTCCATATCTTCCACTTGTTACAGGCTGCAAATATAGCGAAAATCGGAATAATTTCCGTATATTTGCAAATTAAAACTAAAACATAACCAATTTTAACCTAATCATCAATGAAAAAGTTTTTGAGCATTGTGCTCGTGTTTGCGTGCCTCGCGGCATCGGCACAGGAGAAGGAGAAAGAAGTGAAGAAGGGCTGGAGTTTTGGCGTACTGCCCACGGCTACTTATTCCAAGGATAACGGCTTCCAGGCCGGTGCCTTTGGTGACGTGTACTATTATGGAGACGGTTCCACCTATCCGGATCCGTTGCACAAAATCAGCTGGGAGGGCTCCTATTTCACGAACAGTCACCGTATGCGTTTCTATCTGGCATACGACTCCAAGTATCTCATTCCCAACATGCGTGTAAACGCTTCCGTCACTTATGTGGGCGACCCGCTGTATACGTTCTGGGGTTTCAACGGTGCGGCTTCCGTGCAGGATTACGCCCTCTGGTCCAACCGTGACCTTACCACTGTAGGCGGCGCCAAAAACGTGAATTACTATGGCATGAGCCGCGACATGCTCCGCGTACTGGCTAACTTCCAGGGACAGATTGTTCCGCACCTGAACTGGGCCGCCGGCATCAACTTCTGGTGGTGGAGAATGGGCAGCATGCGCGACAACGGCGTTACCGTGAACAAGGACACCAAAGAAAAGAAGTACTACGACACCGCCGTCACCCTGTACGACAAGTATGTGGAACTGGGTGCTATTAAGGCGGACGAGAAAAACGGCGGCCTGGCCCTGGAGCTGAACGCCGGCGTGGTGTACGACACCCGTGACATCGAGGCCGCTCCTAACAAAGGTATTTGGGCGGAGGCCTACCTGAACGGCAACGTGCTGCAGCATCAGTACCTGAAGGCCTGCGTGTACTTCCGTCACTACATTTCCATTCCCATTCCCATCCCTGCCGGCAATCCGGTGTTTGCGTACCGTGTGGCCTGGCAGCAGACCCTCGCCGGCGAAACGCCGTTCTACATGATTCAGAACGTGCCGCTGCTGGTCCAGCGCAACATGATTTCCGAAGGTTTCGGTTCCTCCAATACCATCCGTGGTATGCGTGAGAACCGTGTGCTGGCAGAAGGCCTGGCCTGGGCCAACCTGGAACTCCGCGTCAAGCTGGTGAGCTTCAAGCTGTTCAACCAGTACTTCTATGTGGCCTTGAACCCGTTCTTCGACGCCGGTATCATCACCAAGGGATATCGTACCAATATTATGAACGGCATCGTGAACGACGCTAACCTGATCACCGCCTATGACTACCCGGCTTATCGCCAGTATCTGGTGGACAAGAAACCCAAGGAGGTTGCATCCTTCGACGCCGTTCATGGAGCCGGTTATCAAGGCACCATTTACGATTCCAGCAACATGAACAAGCTGCTGTACAGCGCCGGTGCAGGCCTCAAATTGGCCATGAACCAGAACTTCGTCATTTCCGCTGAGTTTGCCAAGTGCTTCACGCCCGGTCTGGATGCAGGCCTGTGGATTGGTATCGGCGTTAACTATCAGTTCTAAGCCATGAAGAAATTTTTGCACGTTGCGGCTATCGCCCTGGTAGCCCTTTCCCTGAACAGTTGCCTGGCCGGCAAGTACATGTCCGATTATGCGCTGAAGCCCGCTCAGCATGGGGTGGACGACATTGAGCGCACCCGGCATAAGGCCGATTCCCTGATGCCCGGCTCCACCGCCTGGTACGATGACCTTAAGGCCCAGGGCATCCTCAAGGATGCCTGGACTACCAGCGACGACGGCTATAAGCTTCACGCCTGCTATGTGCCGGCTGCCAAGCCGGAAGAGGCCCAAGGTACCGCCATTGTGGTGCACGGCTACTCGGACAACCACTTCGTTTTCCTCTATCTGGTGCGCATGTACCGGGATACCTTCAATTATAATGTGCTGTTCCCGGACCTGCAGTACCACGGTTATTCGGAGGGCGACGAAATCCAGATGGGCTGGAAGGACCGTCTGGACGTGATGAAGTGGATTGAGATTGCCCACAATGAGTTCAAGGACGACTTCATGGTGCTGCATGGCGTGTCCATGGGCGCCGCCACTGTCATGATGACCAGCGGCGAACAGCTGCCGGATTACGTGAAGTGCTTCGTGGAGGACTGCGGCTATTCATCGGCTTGGGACCAGTTTGCCACCAACCTCAAGCAGAGCTTCCACATGCCGCCGTTCCCCATCCTGAACAGTGCCAGCATCGTTACGCGCAAACGCTATGGCTGGGGCTTCAAGGAGGCTTCTTCCGTGAAGCAGCTGGCCAAGAGCGAGCGGCCCATGCTCTTCATCCATGGCGACGCAGACGACTTTGTCCCGTTCGACCACCTGTGGAAGAACTACAACGCCAAGACCAAAGGCTACAAGGAATACTGGGTTGCGGAAGGCGCCGTCCATGCCAATTCCTACGCCAAATATCCGGAAGAGTACACCCGCCGTGTGGGCAATTTCCTCAAGACCGTGAAGGACATGATTGCCGCCGGAACGTATCCCAACAAGTAACTTTCAGGCCCCTCACTCTCCGAGGGGCTTGTTTTTATATGCCTATGAGTAACAAATACATTTTAGCATTGGACCAGGGAACCAGCTCTTCCCGCGCCATTGTTTTTGACCACGAGGGCAATTGCTGCTCGGTGGCCCAGATGGAGTTCACGCAGTACTTCCCGCAGCCGGGCTGGGTGGAGCACAATCCCATGGAAATCTGGTCCAGCGAGGCTGCCGTCATTGCGGAAGCCATCACCAAGCTGGGCGTCAACGGACTGGACATCGCCGGTATCGGTATCACCAACCAGCGGGAAACCACCATTGTGTGGGACGCTGAAACGGGCGTTCCTGTCTATAATGCCATCGTGTGGCAGGACAGGCGGACATCGGCCTTCTGCGATTCCCTGAAGGAACTGGGACTGGTGGACAAAATCCGCGAGAAGACGGGGCTCATCATCGACGCGTATTTCTCCGGGACCAAGATTAAATGGATACTGGACAACGTGCCGGGCGCCCGGGAAAAGGCGGAGGCGGGGAAGTTACGCTTCGGAACCGTAGACAGCTGGCTGGTGTGGCAGCTTACGCGCGGAGAGGTACATGTGACGGATGTCACCAACGCTTCCCGCACCATGCTGTTCAATATCAATACGTTGGAATGGGACGACGAACTTCTGTCCATGCTGGGCATCCCGCGTTCCATGATGCCCGCCGTGAAATCCTCGTCGGAGGTGTATGGCTATACCAAAACCACCATCTTTGCACATGAAGTGCCCATTGCGGGTATAGCCGGAGACCAGCAGGCCGCGCTCTTTGGCCAGATGTGCACGGAACCGGGTTCGGTGAAAAATACCTATGGAACGGGTTGCTTCCTCCTCATGAATACGGGTACCAAGCCCATTCTGTCCAAGAACAACCTGCTCACTACGGTGGCCTGGAAGATTGGCGCAGAAGTTTCGTATGCGCTGGAAGGCTCCATCTTTGTGGGCGGCTCCGTGGTCCAGTGGCTGCGGGACGGCCTGGGTGTGATTCGTTCCTCTTCCGAGGTGGAGGCCCTGGCGGCTTCGGTACCGGACAACGGGGGCGTGTACTTTGTACCGGCTCTCACCGGCATGGGCGCACCGTACTGGGACCAGTATGCACACGGCGTCATCTGCGGCATCACCCGCGGAACCACGGCGGCGCACATCGCCCGTGCAGCCCTGGAAGGCATCGCGTTCCAGACCATGGATATTGTGCATGCCATGGAGAAGGACGCCGGCGTTCCCCTGGCAGAGCTCAAAGTGGACGGCGGCGCTTCCCGCAACAACCTCATGATGCAGTTCCAGGCGGATATCCTGGGCGCCCGCGTGGTTCGGCCCAAGGTGACGGAAACCACAGCCCTGGGCGCCGCCTACCTGGCCGGTCTCGCCGTGGGATATTGGAGTTCCCTGGAGGAAATCAAAGCCCAGTGGCAGGTGGAACGCGTATTCCGCCCCTCCGGCGAGGACATGGCTCCCGCCAAGGCCGCCTGGGCCGATGCCATTAACCGAACAATCAATAAATAAGATAAGATGACGCAGTATTTATTTGAGTTTGTAGGCACGCTGATCCTGGTGCTTTTTGGCGACGGAGTATGTGCCGCTTGTTCCCTGAATAAATCCAAGGCACAGGGTGCAGGATGGGTGGTAATTGCGTTGGGCTGGGGCCTGGCGGTAATGATGGGTGTCCTGGTGGCCGGTCCGGTTTCCGGTGCGCACCTCAATCCGGCCGTGACGCTGGGACTGGCTATTGCCGGAACCTTCCCCTGGGCCAGTGTTCTGGGCTATATCGTGGCCCAGATGCTGGGCGGTTTTGTGGGTGCTGTCCTGGTATGGTCCTTCTACAAAGACCATTACAAAGCCACCGCTTCGGAGCCGGCCACAATGCTGGGTACTTTCTGTACCATGCCGGCCATCAAGAACCTGGCCCGCAATTTCTGGTGCGAGGTAGTGGCCACCTGCATGCTGGTGTTTATCATCCTGGCCCTGGGTACGTCCGGAAACGCCTTCAGCTTTGCCGGTGCATCGGCCTCTACCGGTGCATTGGGCTCCTGGCCGGTCACCTGCCTGATTATGGCTATCGGCATGTCCCTGGGTGGAACCACCGGATATGCCCTGAACCCGGCCCGTGACCTGTCACCGCGTCTGGCGCACGCCCTCCTTCCCATCGAGGGAAAAGGGGAGAGTGGCTGGTGGTACAGCTGGGTACCAGTATGCGGCCCCCTTGTGGGAGCCGCATGTGCAGCAGGACTGTATGTACTGGTGTTTTAGTATTTCCTGACCAGGCGGATTAACCGGTCCGGATAATTGGAGATGATGGCATCGACTCCGCAGTCAACCATGCGGACGATGTCATCTTCTTTATCTACGGTCCAGGGAACTACCAGGATGCCGAGGGCGTGGCAGTAAGCCACATTCTCACGAGTAATCACCTCGTGGTTGGGGCTCCACCAACGAGGCTTGAAGCTAATCTGGGAAAGGATGGTCCCAATCTCCGTTTCATCTTCCGTGAGGTAGGAGAGTTCCACCTGAGGGTACTTTTGGTGGATATACTCCAGCGCGAGGACGTCGAAACTCTGGACAACCAGCCGGTCTCCCAGGTTCTTTGACAGCAGCACTTCCATGCACTTGTCGCAGAATTCCTGATAGCCCGGCCACAGGGTGCCTTCTCCGTCGCCGCGGCGGGACTTGATTTCAATATTGTAGCGGAAAGGGGAGAGGCCGTTTTTGCTGGCGTACTGCTCGGTGAAGTCAATCAGTTCCGACGCCAGTGGCTTGTGCTCGGAAACCTTTTTCTGTTCCGGCCAGCGATCTACGAACCGGAGCCCTACATCGTACCGGGCAATGCTGTCATAGGGCATCGTGTAAAGGTATTCCTTGGGCTCTTCCTTCAGCACCAGCGTACTGTCCGGGCGCATAGAATAGCGCGGATGGAAGTAATTGTCGTGGGATACCACCACCTTGCCGTCGGCACTTAACTGCAGGTCGAATTCCAGGGTGTTCACGTGCAGGTCCATGGCGTTTTTCATGGAGGAGAAGGTGTTCTCCGGCATAAGGCCGGCTCCGCCCCGGTGGGCCTGCAGGTCGATATAGCTGCCTTGCAGGTCAAAGGTATGACTCCAGCTGCGGCCGTCCGGGGCCGTAACGGTCATGCTTACAAAGCGGGCGTATTGGGAAGGCGTGGCAACATAATAGTGCCGTTGGGCCGATGGCCGCTTGTAGCCGGGAATCTTGGAGAACTCACCCTGATAGACATCGAGAATTTCCTTGGCGTAGCTGGTGGAATAGTCGGTCTGCAGGTCCAGGGTGCCCATCTGAGTGCCGTCCTGGGACCAGGTACAGGTCCAGGTGTCATCTGCCCCCCAGGCGTTGGCGAGTACACTGTTGGGATGCCTGTAGGCCTTGTCCATGCCGATAAACTCTACTTGAAAGTCATCGGGATAGTCCAGGTTGTGCCAGCGCCAGCTCAGGTTCCCGTCCACGGAGGAAATCACCTCATACCCGCGCGGGGTACCGTCCCGGCACCAGCCCGTTGCCCACCAGGCGCCTCCGATGGCAGCGGCGTTGTGGTCCATGATGGTGTCACTGATGCGCGTTTTGTTCATGATGTGCGTGTGGCCGGACAAAATATCCACCGTGTAGCCGTCCAGCAGCGCGGTCATCTGGGCCGCCCCTTCAATGTCGTTGGATTTTCCCTCGTGCACAAAGCGGATGGGACTGTGCTGGGCCATGTAAATATGGGTGCCCTTGGGAACGTAGGCGAGGAGCCCGGCTACAAAGCCCAGGGCTTCTTGGGAATATCCTGCCGTGTAGTTGTTGGAACTCTTTTCCGGGTCTTCCAGGCCACTGCCCTTGAATAGAATGTCATTTAGGCCGATAACCAGGTCTTTCCCCAGCCAGAAGGCGTAATTATACGGCCCGAAAGCTTTCTCGTAGCTTTCGGCAGCGGCAATCCCGTCCAGGTTCTGGATGAAGTCGTGGTTGCCGATAACGGCGTAAAAGGGGATGCCGGTGGTGGCGATGGCCGCTTTGTATTCTTCGAAGATGCCCAGTTTGTTCCAGGCAATGTCTCCAAGGGCCATGCCAACGGTCTGGTGAAGACCGCTGTATTTCTTTGCCATTCCGCGGAGGTCTCCCAGCGGACGCCCCTTGAAGCGTTTGACATGCTTTTTATTCTGCATCTGCGGGTCAGATACGGAAAAGAGCGTGTAGTCGTCTTTCTGTGAGAAAGGAAGCAGGCTGAAGTTGAAGGTTTTTGTCCCCTTCACGGGCAGGTAGAACCGGGGAGCACCCGAAGAGAAATCGGCCACGTAGCCTGAGGGGGTAATCACAAATACGTAGCGGGCGTCTTTGTGGGTGTTCAGGGTGAATGAGCCGTCGGACTGCGTCACCGTGAAGCGGTATCCGTCCGATACCAGTACTTTTTCCAGGGGGGCTCCCTGGGCGGTGACCTTCCCTTTTACTTTACGCGCCTGAAGCGGTGCAATGGCCAGGAACGCGGTAAGAATAAGAAGAACTGTTTTTTTCATGGTTTTATTGGATTCCGTATTTTTTCAGGATGTCGATTACGGCAGACTCGATGGAAAGGGCCCAGAGGCTATAGCCATGGTTGGAGGGATGGATGCCGTCCACGGAGGTTTCATGATTCGGGGCTGTTGCGCTCGGTTGGATATAATAAACATCCGGATACCGTGCGCAGGCAATGGCCATGAGGCTGTCTGTAAGATGAATGCGGCTTTCTTCCTTCCGGGCCGATGCTTCATTGAAATTCCGGTTTTCCCGGTAAATGGTGCGCTGGAAGATGAGTGGTTTCCCGGGATGTGCCTGGATAAGGCGCTCGATAAAGGGGAAGAGGCGTTCGCTGATTTGCTTCTCGGAGGGGTTGGAGAAGGTGTCAAAGAGGAATCCGTCCACGGGGGCATCCATCAGGGCAGCGGCAAAATAGGGCTGCATTTTGCAGTTGCCGCTGCATCCCAGGCTGAGCAGTTGGATACCGGTGGCGCGGGAGAACTGGGCGGGATACGTCATGCCGCTCCGGGAGGTGCTGATGCCGTGGGTGAAACTGGACCCGTAAACGCCAATCCGGTGTCGGAACGGGTTGGGGAGTGCCTCTATCGTACATTCTTCCCTAATGCCGATTTGGATGGAAAGTTCTTCGCTCAGGATGGGAAGGTACAGCAGGCATTCTTTCATGCCTGCGTCCATGGCGGATACTACGGTGACTTCGGATTCTTTCTTGTTTTGGGCAGCGGCTCCTGCCCACCGCCATTGCCCGTTCTGACGGATGTACAAGTCGTATCCATAGGCGCTGATTCCCATGGTGTTGACGGGCGTTTCGCGGTCTCCAAAGACCGTTTTAACCTTGATGTCAGGGCTGTTGGTGCGAAAGGCTACGGCAATGCCGGAAGATTCCCGTACCTGAAGGTTCTCCTTTGGGGTAAAACCCTTGTACCGTACGGTGTCCAGCCGGTGATAGGGATTGGGGGTGTCAGGGAAGAGTTTTCCGGTAAGCGTAAGGGTGGAAGCCTCTGTGTATACAAAGTTCTGCGCTGGCAAAAGCGTCAGGTTTAGCCCCATTAAAAAGAGAAATGTGAGTGCACGTTTAAACATGATTTTTGACTTACGAGGGTAAAGTTAATAAAAATCTCAATTATTTTAACCTTGTTTCGTGATTATTTTGTAATTTTATTTAAGTTTCGCAAGTAGCTAGAAAAGAAAAAAGCTAAGGTTGAAATCTTTAAGAGTTATTGCATATCTCATTGATTATCACTATATTAGTGTCGCCAAACAACTTAATACAGTCAACCTTAGCATGAACAAAGATAGGCATATAATCTCGGAACTCAACAGTTTTTTTGCTGAAAGTAACAATACGAAGGCGATTCAGGGAATCATGAACGTAATGTCTCATATCACGCTTGACCAAAGGCAGATGGAGTTTGCCAAGGCTGCGAACTGCAAGTTCACGGCCGGGCAGGTCCTTGAGCTGATGGTCCTGTTCCCTTTCTTCGCCGTCAAAAACGGACACAACTTTGCCAAGAGCATCCTCGGGCAGATGTTTGCCTGCCGGAAGGATATGTTCTACCGC
>ONII01000012.1 GCA_900317845.1 uncultured Bacteroidales bacterium | reverse complement strand
GAAAGCAAGGAGAAATTTGAAAAAGGACTAACAGGCAGTATGTTTGCGAGCTTTGAAGACCGGAGGTATGAGGAGAAGATTAAATGAAGAACAAAGGGGAAACACAGGACTTCAACATCCTCCGCCTCTCTACCTCGCCGCCTTTACCGAGAACCTCTTCATTGATTCCAACTCTGACCTCGCTTCCCCCTCACTAAAAGGCCAGCAATCCCTTGTTGACCTTCATGTCGACGGCATCACCGCCTACCTCTCCACCTTCGCGTAGCCTTCGAAATGGCCAAATAGCACTATCACGGGCGAAATGCAGAGTAAATCCGTTCTGTTTCGCCCGCTATACGAACAGGTCTGCCATTGTGACCTGGCTGTTCGCTATATCGGAATACCCGTTCCTCTCCAGCCCGTAGGTGGTGATGAAAGTGATGAACAGGCCCTTCTTGGTGCCGGTCTCCCGGCGGAATGCTTCGCTGCGATTGTTCAGTTTGAGGAATTCGTCTTTTGAAATGGCGTATGTTCCGCCCGAATACTTGACTTCACAGAGATTGATAATTCCGTCAGCCCTGTCAATGGCAAGGTCCACCTGGGCGCCCTGGGGAGATTCAGTGCTACGCCAGGAATAATACTGCGTGAGAATGCGGTCCACGCCGATGGCTTTCAGGATCAGCGGGATATGGGCCATGGCCACCCGCTCGAAGGCGAGGCCGTACCAAGTGTTCTGTACAGGGGTGTTCAACGTATTGCTCCAGTAGTGCGCGTCCGTTATCCTCTTTGTGAGGAAGGTCTGGTGGAAGATGGAGTAAAAGTCCACAAGCTGGTACAGGCCGCCTGTCGCCCTTACACTTTTTCCAATCAAGTTGTAATAACGGATGAAGTCACAGTTGACCAGGTCTTCCAGGATGTCGCCGAAATGGCCGTTGTCGTTGACTTTCAGTTTCTTTGCAAGCTCTCCACGTGTCATTCCCTTCCGGCTGCCGGAAAGGGTCCTGATGACGGCCTTGTATTTGTCCGGGTTGTTGAACAGGGATTTGTAGAGCCGGTCGAATTCCCTTGCCAGGGGCGCCTCTTTCCCGAAGAAGAGCATGTCAACGTTTTCGGAAAGGCTCTTGTTCCTGTCCAGCATATCCAGGTAATAAGGGACGCCACCCAGGATCATATAGGTCTGCAGAACGCTGATGTCAGTCCATCCGAACCCGTTCAGGCGAAGGTATTCGCGCGTCTCACCCAACGTAAACGGGAATAGATGCTTTTCGTGGGTAATCCGGTCGTGCAATCCGCCTTTGTTGTCAATGATGTTCCGGATGATCCAGGAGGTGGCGCTGCCGCAGACAATCAGGAAGACTTCGGCATGTTTACTGCCCCAGGTATTCCAGAAACGGTCCACGGCCTTGACAAGGCTGCTCTTGGGCGTTGCCAGGCAGGGCAGTTCGTCAATGAATACGACCAGCCGTTTGCCAGGGACGAGTTTCTGCTCAAGCAGGCCCCGGAGCGCTTCGAAAGCATTCATCCAGGAACGGGGCTTGCGCCCTTTGTATCCGCATCTGCGAAGGTCTTCCGTAAAGGCGGCGAGTTCTTCCTCCTGTGTCCCTCCGATGATGCCGGACGTGGAAAATGCATATTCCCCGCTGAACTGGCTATCCACAAGAAAAGTCTTTCCCACGCGTCTTCTGCCATAGACGGCAATGAATTCCGGCTTTCCGGAATCATAGTATCTCCTGAGTTCGGCAATCTCTTCCTGCCTACCGAATATATGGTCCATATCCAATAATTTTCCCAAAGATAATCAAAATTACAATATCCCGGGCGAAATATATGGAAAAATCGCCACAAATCGCCCAGGATAGTGCATCTCGGGCCGGTCGGTATTAATTCGCCGATATGGTCACATCAGCGGCCGGCATGGTGAGGGTATAGGAACCGCCTCCGTTGTTTGTCAAGGTGACAGTGTTGCTCGCACCATCGACAGCGCTGTAGGAAGAACCGCCGGACAGGGTCAGAGTTACTGCCTTGCCGAAAACAAAGTACTTGACACTTTCGTGCAGCAGGTCTTCAGCCGTTGAAGTCGTCACGGTTACGCCACCGGCGCCGACAATCTTGTAAGCACCTGCCACACCGTCTTGATCTGCTCCATCAACGGCAAGACAGCCCGGTACGGATGAATAGAACGAATTCGTGAACACAAAGCTACCCGTAAGACTCTGTCCGCTATAGGAGGAGGGGAAGTATCCAATATAAGCACCAATATGAGGAGATGCCTTTGAGGCGGATACTTCAGCATTGCTAAAGCAAGAGTCAAAGGACAATTGCGGATTGTTGATTCCACCGAGAAGCTGTCCAATCATACCACCAACGATGTCCGTACCATTTACAGTCCCTTGATTATAGGAATTGCTTATGACAAGTACTGTCGTAGGGCTACTAGGACTACTCCTGTGTATTCGGACCATGCCGAACAGTCCACCCGCACTATCGCCAGTTGAAATAATCGACCCACTATTGGAACAATTCAAATAGGTGAGCGTTTTTTCCGTAGACTTGGTGTATCCGGCGATTCCTCCGACAATACTTGCACCTTCAATCGTTCCTGTATTGATACAATTGCTGATGGTAAGGGTGCTGGAATACCCGTGAAATCTTCCGGCAATTCCGCCAGCATCACTGCCTGTAGCCGTGATATGACCGTTATTTGTGCAATCTGAAATAGTGCATACCGCGTCCCTGCTTATTCCAACAATGCCTCCAATATATTTTTGTCCTGTCACAGCTCCGTTATTGGTACACCCCGTCACAGGACTAGACCCACCACCCGCCAAAATGCCGCCTACTTCGTTATTTCCTTGAATCGTTCCGTTGTTTGTGCAATTTTCAATCCTGGCATTAGAAAGAGTTACGATACCTGCCGCACTCCCATTGGTTGCCGTAACCGTCCCGGAAAAGGTGCAATTGGTCAGAGGGGCACTTACCCCACTGTCAATGTATGCAACTATGCCGGCTACATTACCTGTTCCCGTGATTGAGCCAGATACGGTACATCCTGATATATTACCATCCGTGTAGCCGGCTATGCCACCGACTCTGCTTTGGGTCGATGTGATTGTACAATTATCCAACGTCAAATCTTTGACATTGGAATTCCGTCCCAAATATCCGAACAATCCTACATTCTGTTGTGTTGCGTTAATCTTCAAGTTGGAAATGGTTTTATGATTCCCGTCGAAACACCCCTTGAATGAAAGGACCGAACTTAAACCAATGGGTTGGAAGTTGTCAACTTCCGAGAGGTCCAGATCCTGCATCAATGTTACCGTCTGTCCAGCATAGTTCTTACCGATACTCACCTCGTTGGACAGTAGCACAAGATCGGCCACTGAATTGATTTCCGTAAGATAGTTTGATGACAGATCCTGCATCCTTAGGGTCGAGGTATAGTACTTACCGCCCTGAAGATTCCCCTTCTTAACGCAACTCAATTGCCGGGAATCTTCCGTGACGCATTTAATGACATAGTTGTTGTTTTCGCTCATTGAATGTATGGCCACCCATATCTCATTGACTGCATCCGTTAATGTAATGTTAATGCTTCCCAAAATGGCGACGTTACTGCCAAGATAGTAGGATAACATGTCATCTCCGACAATAGTTACACTCGTTACGTTAATATCCGCACCTTCAGCATCCTGAAACTTGATTTTCCAGATAGCTTGGACATTCTTGAAAGCAGCGTTGGTCGTGGAGATTACTCTTGTTTCCGTATTCAATTCCGTAATTTCCACCTCCGCATAGGAATAATTGCAGTGGTCGAATAATTGCAGTGGTCGGAAATATACTGCAACGTTCCATCCTGGCCGCGATAATCGGGTTGGTCATTGGGATAGGTCAAACGAATCTTCGTGCCTACTGCCAGTCCTTCAACGGAAGTCAGCGAACCGGTAAAGGTTGTGTGTAAACCATTCGTTTCAGCTGTTAACGAACCAACGGGGTTCGCGAGATATAGCATTCCATTTTCAAGGTACTTATAAGCAATAATGACGTCGTTTTGCACCCACTCAGACTTGATGGTACCGTCAGTGTTCATCGACAACGCCTTTGTAACTGCATCATCCTTCTCACCGGCCTCTACTTTCAAGGTCCAGACTTCTTCCTCTTCAACTACATTTTCCGGAGTTTCTTTCTCGATGATTTGTTCAATTTTGCCGCAGGATGAAATGCCAAGGCCCAATAACAGTACAGATATGATTAACATGTTCTTTTTCATAGGGCATCCTCCTAAAAATTATATGGTCCATCATACTGTGGTGCATCACCAGAGACTACGAGGATTGCGCCCTCGGCTTTTACCTCTATAACCGTCGTCGTAGGGGCATCATACAATTCATGCTTAATCGTTTCCATTTTCTTGAAGGTTCTACTAACTGGAGCGCAAAGATACTAAAAAGTATGTTAATTGCATACCAATTAGTATGTGAAAAGAGTTAAAAAAAGTGATTATCTTTGCGATAAAGCATTTCATTGGCATGAGAGAGAATAACAAAGAAAAACTCTTCGCCCAAACCTTCTCGCTGCTGCTCACCCACAACATCGGCGACCTAACCCTGGACGAAGTGGAAAAGGCCACGGGCTTCACCCGCGGCGCCATCTTCTATTATGCCAAGACCAAACTGGACTTCTTCCGCCAGGTCATCATCAGCGAGGTACTGGAAAAGCAGGACATCCACCGCAAAGTGAACTACACGGAGGGGATGTCCCTCAAGGACTTCATTCAGGCCTATCTTGAAGGCGTTGTCCACACCCGGACATACTATCTGGATGCTGTCAGTCAGGCTCTGCCAGAGAATCCCACCCACGCCTACCTTCTCCTCGTCCTTCAGATCAAGCGCTACTATCCGGACCTTGGCGAGCGCTATTACGAGATTATGCAGGAAGAAGTCGCCCTCTGGAAGAAGGTTCTCACCGATGCGGTTGCCGCTGGTGAAATAGGCACGCAGCAGGACCTGGACACCGTTGCCGCCACCTTCCAGTCCCTCTTCTACGGCTACTCATTCCACGCCGCCGAATCAAATAAACTGCCGACACCCTAACGTGACGGCAGTTTCCGTAGTTTATGTTTAACTGCTTATGAAAGCCTACCTCAGAACAGCATATTCCACGCTGCTTGCTGTAGCCGGACCTGTACATGGGGCTCTGGCGGGAAGGTGAGGTGGGCTGCCTGTTTGCCGATTCCAATCTGGGGAAGTCCATCTATGCCGTCCAGATGGCCGATGCAATCGCAAAAGAAAGGCCGGTTCTATATGTGGACTGCGAACTGTCAGAGAAGCAGTTCCAGCTTCGCTACACGGATGAAGCCTCCGGGGAAACGCACGTTTTTCCGGAAAGGCTTTATCGGGCTGAAATCAACCCCGAAACGCTGGATGTGCGGGATTATGAAGAAAAAATCATGCAGCATCTGGAGGCGCTTGCCCTGGAACTGGAGTGTTCCACCCTCATCATCGACAATCTGGGATATCTGAGCAACTCCAGTGAGAAGGGCGAAAGTGCAGGCATCCTGATGATGAAACTGATGAACCTAAAGAAACGGCACGGATGGTCTGTACTGGTTATCGCTCATACGCCCAAACGGAACCTCTCCAGTCCCATCACCCAGAACGAGCTGGCCGGCAGCAAACGCCTGTTCAACTTCTTTGACAGTGTCTTCGCCATCGGTAAATCGGCCCGGGATGACGGACTGCGCTATGTGAAGCAGTTGAAAGCCCGTTCCGGGGAAATCCAATACGGAGGAGACTGCGTTCTGGTGTACGAAATCGGCAAGGTGAACGGCTTCCTGCAATTCCTTCCCAAGGGGATGGCCGCCGAAAAAGAGCACCTGAGCGAACAGTCCCTAAGTGAAAAGGACCTGGAGAAGGAAAGAATTCTGGATTGCAAGAAGAAAGGAATGACCGTCCGGCAGGCGGCCGACTTCACAGGCCTTAGCAAATCCAAGGTAGGCCGATACTACAAAGACCTGTCCCAAAACGTCCCAGTGTCCCAGGGCATTTCTTTTGGGACAGGCGTTGAACCCGACTGGATTCTTTCTTTTTCACCGCAGGACAGGACGAATATCCTGTCACTTGTGGATGAATTAGAACTCTCTATATCCTCGGCTTCTGGATAACCCTGATAATAAGCGAGATGAAATAGACGATGAGTCCGTAGAAGGTGGAAATCAGTGTCACCTTTAGGCCTCCACAGATGACAGCAGGACTCACATCTCCAATCATCTGAAGGACACCCAGCATTTGGGAAAGGCCACGCAGGGACCAGAAGATGCCAACGACCAAGGCTCCTAAGCCGATTTCTTTCACCCATTTGGGGGCTTTCCAGGCCGCAAAGAACAGGCAGATAAGCAGCACGGTGATGGCAATCATGCCAGCAAGGCCGCCCTCTACAAAAAGATTGGTAATAGGCTCGCTGGCCTTCTCGATGGTCTCCGGTTGAGATACACCCAGAGAGTCCACAACATGGTAAACCACTTGCATAGTCATCTATCTTAATTAGGAATTACTCTTTTCACCGAAGCCTCTATCTCGGACCCTCTAAGACCATCGGCAACAATCTTTCCTTCGGGATTAAAAAGAATGATGCGAGGAATTCCGCTTATGTCATACTTCTCGGCGAGGTTCTGAGACGGATCTATTATTTGAGGATAGTGGATACCAAGTTCCTTCATCGCCTTTTCGGTAGCATCCAGTTTGTCATTTATCGGAACGCCGATAACCACAAGCCCTTTGTTGTGGTACTTTTCATAAACAGCAATCACATTGGGGGTCTCTTCTTTGCAAGGGCCACACCAGGATGCCCAAAAATCCACAAGCGTATAATTGCCAGCACCAACATAGTCATCATAGGTGCTCCTGCTTTTGAGCAATTCGCCATTTTCCGAAAGAATTATCGACTTCTCATGCGGCTGTGATTTCAAATGCTCGTAGTAGCCACCGATTTGCGCATTCTCCTGAATCACTTTCCCGCCTTGTTCATATAATTCCATAAATTCATCTTCGTCCAGATCCATCATCATCAATGTCATGGCCTGCATACCTAATGCATCTGTCTTGTGATTCATATATATATCCCGACAATGAGAGGCAATGGTCTTATGCATTTCAGCATTCACCGCGTCGGCGCCTTGTTGATCTCCGGCTTCAATCAAAGACATGGCCTGCATGCTATACCCCATAAACGTGCTCAGCGCCCACTGTTGCAACTCCAGTAGTTCGCAGGATAGAGGGCTGCCGGAGATGACAGGCTTTCCCTCGTTCATAGCAATGGTAATCTCTTTCGAGTCTGGAATCAAAGAAATAGGATCGTATTCCTCGCCACGGGACACGCTAACTCCATTCTCGGGATCAATCTCGCATGTCAGGATAAAAGCGCCATCAGTAACAGCACATTGATCTAATAATGAGCCGCCTGTCATACTAAACAGACGAACCGTATCGACGGGATCACTTATTTCGCCCTTAATCGTACAAACCTGATGGCCGCAAGAACAAACTACGGACATGGACAAAACGATAGAAATAAACTTGTTCATAGCGCTTAGTTTTTTTGCAAATATAAATGATATCATCCTAAAACACCAAGTAGAATCCCACTGCAAGCCTGTTAAAACCCACAACAGGACCTCACTGCTTGTACATGCGCCTGTTTTTACCTATTTTTGTAGGAAATGAGATCTTTTCTGCGCATTATTTATTGGCCTGTTGCTGTTACCATCCTGGCTGTCATCCTTGTCAGCCTGGACTATACCTTGTCCCAGGCCGTACTCATCGCCCTCATGTTCTGCCCCTGCGCTCTTGTCCTGGAATTTTGGATGCCTAAAGCACGAAAACCGATGGACAAAGTCTATCTGTCGCTGGCCGTAATGAGTTCCGTCATCCTGCTGATTGTAATTCTGCATTTCGGCATATGGACATCCCTGACCAAAGATGGGTTTTATCAGAACCAAAAGGACATATCTCCCATGCTCATCAATCCGGCGTTCCTGGGGCTCATTCTCACAACGCTTTCCATCGGCGATTATTTCTGGGTCAAGTGGATTTCAAAACGATTTAAAGCAAAAGGCCGAACCATAACATTCTTTTCAGAGCGCAAAAGCATGACGCTACCACTGGCCGATATTGCATACATTGAATCCAACGATACGGAGGTACGCATTGTTAGCCTTTCTGGGGAATCTTATCGCAATAGGACCGGTATCGGGCAATGGGAGAACCTGCTTGGGGAAGATTTTCTCCGTATTCACCGTTCCTATCTGGTTAATGTTAATTTGGCTTCCCTGGTTTCTCCGGATATCGTTTCCGTTTGTAGTACGGAACTGCCTGTTTCCCGTAAATACAAAGAGACTGTTCTGCTAAGTCTATCAGGGAAACAACAACAAGAAATACAGTAGAAATACATATGGCTCCAGGTGCATTTTACCGGACTTATAGGTCAATTTTTGGGATACGATTTGGGATATAAAATAAGAAAACCGCCTCTGAACATATTCAGAAGCGGTTTTTCGTGGAGGTAGTCGAAATGATAACGCCCCACAACGAAGACATCGGCCATGGCCATGCCGTCCGGGGCGCCGCCAATCCACATGAAATGCCGGATGTCTCCCAGTTGCGCACGGATGCCGGCACCAGGCATCACGGACCATGTCTCATTGAGCCTTACATCAAGGCCATAGGACAGGCGCAGAACGGCGCCGGGATTGTTCCCATAGGACTGCGAGCCACTCTCCAGGAATAAACCGCCACCAAGCATGATATTGTTTTCCAACCGCTTCCAGGACGGATTCTCTTGCGCCGAGACCATGCAAACAGATATCGCCAGTAGCGCTATGGTAATTATTGGCCGTTTCATTCTCCACTATATTTACCGGCAAAGAGGATGGCTCCAGTGCTGTTTTCGGTGATGAGGTACAGGAAGGGATGATTGGCGTGGAAAACGATGTGTTCTCCGGGGCCGGCAGAGGTGGCCATCATTCCGGCCGAAGATACCACGGCGGCCTCCGTGCCTTCTTCATCCACTTTGATAACAGCGTCTTGCTTAACGAAACTCAGGCATAAGGCGGCATCTGACATAGCTTTGAAATCTGCAGCGATGGCACTGAAAGCAGAAGGCATACCCATTTCGGAAAGGATGTCGTTAAGCTTTTTGGAATACTTGGTTTCGAACTTCGGTAGCCAGAGATCGACATCGCAGGTAACCATCATCTGAAGGAATTCATTCCAGTCAGCGGTTTTCAGTGCCATTGTGACATCGGCAAGAGTTTTCCCGGTTTGGGGAAGGATGACCATCATGTTGAAGGCCCCGTTCCCATAAGGCAAGCGCACTACACGGAAATCATCATTGTCCTGGTATAAGAAGTCTTTGTTGTTCTTCATCATCGGGACCTTCTTGGTGACCCCGCCCTCTACAGTGAAGGTTTCGCTCACAGTATTACTCTTGGGGAATTTCTCCTTCCACTCACTCTTGAAATACATGGCGTTGAGAAGATATGCAAGCATATCCGTGCTCACTTTATCCAGAACCTTGGGAATCATCCCATTCGTCTGTTTGTTGCACCAGCCATTGATGGTTTTGAGTGAACCGGCGCCGTCGGAGAAATCCAGATTGGCGACCTCGGCCTGATAGTATTTCCCTACGGTGCTCTTGTAACTGTCTTTCAAGTCATACCATTTGTTGACGAAAATGGCATTGGCGATAGAAAGCTTGGTCTTCTTATCAAGCGAAGGGAGCTGTTCCAGCATGGAAAGGCAATATTCATTTACAGCATTCACTTCTCCTGAACCATAGCCCAGCACCTTGCAGATTTCATCTGCGGCCCCGTTCTGCGCGCCATCCAGAATCATTCCCAGCAGGAACTGCATGCTGAGCGGGGAAATAATGAAATCTCCCTCTTCGGCGGTGTTTATACGGTCGATAAAATCGAAGGCGAAGGTGTTTCCCTGACGGGCAAACTCGGCCGATTTGGTGGTCAAGTTGAGCTTCTTGTAGGGGTTGTTCTTTGGATCGTCCCCATTTAGTTTCTCACATGACAGGCTTATTGTAAGCAGTGCTGCTGCAGCAACCAGTAGTCCAAATTGTTTCATAGTATCGAAGTGTTTATTTTCCAATGGTTATACGAAGTCCCGATGACACCGAAAACATCAGAGGATTCTTCGTCCGATAAGACTCCAGTATCTGGTTCTTAGGCGTAAAAGTCCAACTTAATTCCGGCTCAATATAAACTCCAAGTTTCTCTGTAATCTTAAACTGTATTCCCCCCGCACCAAGCAGTGACGCACTGAATCCGTCTTTTGCAACCCGATCTCCGGCAAGCGTAGCTCCCAGGCAATAGTTCCCTTCAAGCCCTCCACCCAAATACACATCCAGCCATCTGCCCGAAGCAAATGTCCAATCCAGACGCACAGGAATACCAATGTAGTGCGCATTCTGAATCTTTTCTCCAGATACCGAATAGGTAAACGAAGACTTATACCACGAATAATCAAGTCCTGTCGTAATGGAAAGCCTGTCACTTATGGGGAATCTGGCCGACAAACCCACTTTGAGCGGGAAATAGTGAACTGCATTTCCCGTGCGTTCATCTTTTGGAGGATCTGGTGTCAAAACGACTGTTCCACCCGGCTTATCGGAATCAGACATGGGAGCATTGTCCATCTTAGTCCCAGCTCCAAGAATAGGTGGGATAATCGCAGCCAAGAGCCCCCCTCCGGCAATTATACCTGCGGCGGGGCCGACCTTCATCTTCACCGGCGCAGCTTTGGTGCGCTCAGGAATGAAAGGCGAAGTGGTGTTCGTGATGGGGCGGTCAGGCGTTTCTTTATCAATAGTATCCGGCATATCCGTCTGCGGGACATCTGCCTGCGTAGCCTTATCATCAATAGTCGTGGCAGTATCCTCCTCTGCCGGTTCTACATTTTCAACGATCTCCACCTCCTGGGGCTTCACAACAGCCTGCCGTGCCACCTTTGGCGTAACCACTTGGGCAATGAGCGGCGTAGTCTGCCAGGGTTCATCCACCGTGGTCGTATCCGTCACAACGGCAACGGGAGCCGATGGCTGCTGGATAATCTGGATGTCTCCCTCCGGCACGGAAGGCTTATGGAGGAGTAAAACGGCTGCGAGACCGGCCGCAACAGCGGGAACGACAGCCCAAACCAGCGGGAACCGCCTCTTCGAGGGAACTGCCATAGCTGCTTCCCAGCGGGCGCAGAACTCGGCAAAGACGCTTTCCGGAAGTGCACCTTCCGGCTCTTCCATCTTGTCTTTGACTATGTCTTCCCACTTTCTCATCGGTCTTGTTCCTTGAGATATTGTTGAATCATTTCTTTCAGTTCTTTCCTTGCTTTGGCCAGCGTGCTGGTGGATCCTCTCTCGCTTATTCCCAGCATCCTGCCAATCTCCTGATGCGAGTATCCGTCGATGCAGTACAGGTTGAACACCGCCCTTCTCATATCCGACAGCTCCGCAATCCATTTCCGCAGTTTCTCTTTCGGTATTTCAGCTACCTCCTCTTCGGTGGGTTCCGGTATGCTGTCCTGTGCCCGGAAGTCCAAGGGAACCATTCGCCACCGATGCCGCTTAAGCTGGTTGAGCGCCTTGTTGATGGCAATCCGACTGATCCAAGCGTACAGGGAGCCTTCTCCCGCGTACTTGAAAGTATCCATTTTGCCCAACGCCTGGATAAGTGTTTCCAGCATCAGGTCTTTTGCGTCATCTTCGTCTCCAAGGTATCGTTTGCAGAGTGTATTCAGCCTGACTGCATATCTTCTATACAGTTCATCCACCGCCATTCTGTCTTTCTGAGAGCAGTACCTGGCCAGCGCCTGCTCATCCAGCTGTTTATACACTCACGCCTTTATCTGAACTCACAAAGTTACACACATTTGCGTAAATAGCCTTCTTCATTATTCCCGAGGTAACCACCTGGACAGTTTGTAGGTTGCTGCAACACTATCACAATTAAGGGCCTTTAATGTCATTTCGGTCCCAGAGATTGTTCCAGAATAGCAAAGCAGTGACTGGTCACCGGCAGAACTATAAAAAGCAAACTGATTGCCCGAGGACCAACGAACTTCATATTCCGAACGGACAAACTCAGAAACACCGGGAACACCGATAATAATCCAACCCTCCTTTCCATTATCTAGGAAATCCAGCTCCATAATGGCCGTGTGATCTTCCAATGTCCCCGTGGTGGCATTCTCTATCTGAACGGCGTATTCCCCCCTCCACCAGGAGGGCGCGTATTCATTGGTGACATCTTCTTTCTGGGAACAAGAGACGCATGCCAGGCAAAGAACGCTTACGGCAGCAACAAATAACTTCTCAATGGCCTTCATATCTTTAATCTGTTTGTTTCTGCCCTATAAACACACATACTCCGGAAATGCGTCATCGTGAACTTAGAAAAATATGAATAATCAATAATTCAAAACACAAGCTATCCACTGTCCACCGTGTCCACTCCGTCCACCGGTGGACAAAGTGGACAGTTGTAGATTCGATGCTTCAACCAATCCCGATCATAGCGCCTCGTGTCAGGCAAAATTATTTGGGGCTTCAATAGTTTTGCATACGCTTGAATCCATACTAATTCATATAAAAAGATGGATGAAAAACATTGATTATTTGGGGCAATTTTTGGGGCACTAAAAAAGAAAACCGCCTCTGAGATTACTCAGAAGCGGTTTTCTGTGGAGGTGAGCGGACTCGAACCGCTGTCCAAACGTCGCACCAGGCGGCTTTCTACATGCTTATCCGTCCTTTGGTTTTCGAGGCAAGCCTGCCGGATGGCGGGCGAACTTACCCTTAGCCTTTAAGTCTTAGCCGGATTTAGAGGCGTCCTCCGGAGCAGCCCCAAATGAATGATACCCCTTGAGGGGCCCTTAAGAGGCGGAAGGGCCGAGGGATACTCGTCGGCCTCGCAGCCTTGGCGAGGCGGATTAAGCTAATTTGCTTGGCAAATTAAGCAGCGAGTGCATAGTTGTTGTTGGCAACTGATTTTTTGGAATCTGCGTTTTACGGGACAGGTTCCGAGGCCCGACATGCTTACCGTCCAGCATCAGCGCTGTCAAAACCAAAACACCCCCAAAACTGAACGTGGGTGCAAAAATAGTGAAAATTATTCGTCCGGCAAAATGCGGCGCGCGCCAATGTAGCGCATCATGTAATATGGATGGTTGGAGTCGCTCTCTACCACGCCGCCGGAGGTGGAGGCATGGATGAAGCGGAAACTGCCCCGGTTATAGTCTACGGAAACCACAATGCCCACATGGCCGATGTCCCGCACGCTCCCGCGCTTGCCAAAGAACACCAAATCGCCTTTCTGGAGGTCTGAGTAGCTATGTACAGGCCGACCTTCCTTGAACTGGGTGCCCGAATAGGGCGTAATTTTGTACCCGAAGTGCTTGAACACGTAGGTGGTGAAACCGGAGCAGTCGAAGCGGGACGGCCCCGAAGCGCCTAATTTATAAGGCGTTCCCAGGAACTTGCGGGCATAGGCAATCACCTGGTCGCCGAGCGTTTTCCCGGCGGCGTCTTCCTTTTGTGCCGACGTCGGATTGCTGTTTGCCGCTGGCTGCCGTGTGCCCTGGATGGCGGCTTCACCGGAGCGGACCCGGTTGATGGAATCCGTCACTTCCTGCGCCCGCTGCTGCGACTGGGCAATCGCCACAGGGTCTGTCAGGGGCAGCTGTTTGGCCCCCTGTGCGCCCTTCCGCGCCGTGGAGCAGGAGAGGAGCACCACGGTAGCGAGGAGAAGGTATGCATAGCACCGGAACATTTTACAAAGATAAGCAAAAAAAGGCCATCGACAACGCTTTCTCTCTTTGAGATTCGCGCAATTATGCTTATCTTTGACTATGAAACGATTCTTTCACCCCCTGGCCCTTGCGGCCCTCATGCTGGGAGTCCTGGCAATGGGCTCCCTGACCTCCTGCAAGAAGGACCTTAACGCAGAATTGAATCCACCGACGGACGACGGCCTTGTCGCAGCCCCGTTCTCGCTGACGGCGGAAGAGCATCGCGGGACGACCGGAGCCACCTTCGACTGGGTCATCACCAATGGAAGCACCGATTCCGTCACGGAAGAACTGGACGAAATGACCGTTACCGCTCACAATAGCTTTACCATCACGGTGGAGCCCAAGGGCAATCCCGGCGCATTCCCCGGAGTCAACGTGCGTTCCTCGAATGTAAATGCCGTTCAGGTAGAAATGCTTGGGAAAAGTAGTTTCAAGCTTAAGTATATCGGGGACGGAGAGGCCCGCATTCGTGTCTGGAACGGCACCGAATCCGGCAATACGTCGATGGAGTTCCCCGTCAAATCGGTGAAGGAAGTGGCTGTGGAGGGACTGCGGTTCCGCGTGAACGGAGAAGAAAGAGTTACCAAGATGGTTACTACCGGTAACCCCGACCGGCAGACCTTCACGGCGGGAATCTTCAGAATGAACTACTGTGGAGGACCGGGATTTTTATGGAAAGACAAAGAGTATCCCTATGAGGAACATTCTTATGGTTGTTTACATTACGGCGTAGACGTAGAGTTCCTTGGCATAGAGCCGGAAAACGCCTCCTGGAGAAAGGTCCTGGCCTTCAAGTCCGATATACCGGCAATTTTTACTAAAATGGGAGGCGAATACTATAAGAATGCGATTGAGAATTTAGGCAGAAAACGGGAAGACTATCCTCTTATCGACAATCTTTTCGAGCGGAAAAAGGACGTTTGGAAAGATGTCGGCGAACTTGAAGGGCTCCGCTATTTCATGGCTGTTGGGGCAGAAAACGGGCAGCCCTGCTGTCTCGTCCAGCTTCTTATCGAAACCGATAACGGTATCCTCTATGTGTCCGCTCCCCGTAATCCTAAATTCGATGAAAAAGAAAAGCGCGACCTCGACTTCCGCTGTCCGCTGTGCGATCATTACCGGGATATTGACGGGGTTGTCATATTCTAACATTGTTTGAAAGAAAAAAGGCGGCATCCCGTATCCAGGGTGTCGCCTTTTTTCTTTTTAATGTCGCCATGTAGCGGTTCTGTTTGCATAGGAGAAGTACCAGCCGCCATTTCCGCCCTCCGGGGCGGCCTGATAGGTATCAACCGTGTAGCTATCATCGACAAAACCGGTATTATTTTCCGTCCTACCCTTGATGACCTGCAGGACCACAAGACGGCGCTTGGAATGGTTACTTTCGACTCCCATTGGTAATGAATACGTCTGTGCGCCTGTCCATGTAGGGTCGTACTGCAGCTCATAATCGCTGACGCGGTAGAACTCCGGGTGGGAATTCGTCGTGCTTCCTGGATCCGTGTTGTAGTCGTCCGAGAAGACATACGGAATCACCGAACGCCGGACACATGCTTTCAGGAACGCAGCCTGATTGGCGGAAGACACTTTCCCCATCTGCTCCGGAAGGAACCAGGAGTGCTCGACGCAATCGCCGTTTTCTCCCAACCAATCCCATTCGTGATAAATGGTCAGCGATGTGCCGGAAGCGTCGTTGCCCATGATTGCCGTCTGATTATTGATGGGGTCTTCACCGCTACCACCCATACTGTCGGGCCATGTAATATAAGGCCACGTAGGAGCAAGGAGGGCGTTGCAATAATTGAAATTCAACGATGTCGGTACAATAGGATTCCCGTTTGCCATCGGCTTCCCATGGAGAAGACGCGGCTTGGTATAGAAACGATATACATTCGTCGTCCAAATGACTTCGCCGTACACGAATGCATGCAGGCGTACATAACCGTAACCGAAGGTCCTGGTTAAAACGCTGTGATCTGCAGGACACACCACATCGGTATTGTAGTTCACCCGGCCGGCACCATGATTGGTGATATTCCCCTCCATTACCCCCGACATCGTATAGGTCAAGGTTGAACTGCCGGACGTGGAAGGAGTGCCGCGGGTCATCGCCGTTCCGAATACACGCCCGTCGTCGTTGAAATAGGCCCTGAAACGGGCGTTCGTGCTGCTTGCGACGCTAACGCGCGGCGCCGTCATGGTGTAACTGGCGGTTTCCGTATAATTGTCGGCTGACCACTCCGTCGTACCCCATCCGTAATCGTTGCTCGGGAACTTGTACAGGGTATAATCATTCATTACCTGACCCCTTGTCGGCGTCGATGAGAAATAATAGAACGGGTTCCGTGCAATTACGGAAACGTCCGGATCATTGCGATCCTCCCCGAACGTATTCATAGTCAAGTAGAGCCGGTCAATGATTTTGGACTCCTCCGTCCCAAACGACAGACCGTCGAAAGTCTTGAGGCGCATCGTAAGGGTGATATTGTTACTGGAACAGGCCATCGACTTCACTCCCACAAAAAGGTTATCCGAGTTGACCTCCGGTGCCAGGGCGCTTTTGACAAGGTCGTAGTTCAGATACCTGTTAAGAGCATACGTGTCTTCGGTTACATACAAACGATTGGAGATATACTCAGAACCACTCGTTGCAGAGGTCTTGCTAAGGCTTAATACTTTTGTAAACTCTCCGTCCACATAGGTGGTTACATTGTCTGAATTGGTAAAACACCAATAGGGCAGCAGGCCCTCCATCTCCACGTCACATCGACGCTCTCCGTCCGCATCTTCAATATAAATACCAACTTCGCCCTCGGCAAACGGAGCAAGGATGCTCACGTCGGCCGTTCCGTCACCGTTATTGACGACAGCGACCTTCGACGGATTGGTTGAATGGACGTCGGCATCAATGAAAAGTTCGTCCGGATTGTTATCAGGGTCGTAGCACAAAATCTTGCCACGCTGGGCGACATAAAGGGGTGCCGTGTCGTTCATCCACTTCCCGCCTAACGGAGACAGCCCCACATCAAACGTAACGATATTCGACGCAATTCTCCCGTCAGAAGACTTGACTTGCAACGTGTGAGGAGTAGATGATACCGACGAGGGCCCCGGGGTAATGAACAGCTGGTCTCTCGAAGGGTCGCCAATATACGACCACCCGAGGTCCCCCGCAGCCGTCGCAGCCGCCCCTGCAGCCTGCTTCACACCGTCGATATACAGGTCCCAGCCGTACGGCCACCCGTCGATGTCCTTCGCGGAATGCACCCAGGTCGAGCCGCCGTTCCTCGAGAAGTTCACATACAGCTGTGACGCCACGTTCCGCCGCAGTCTTCCCCAGTCAAACGACGCGGAGGAAGCATTCGCCGTCGTCGACAAATAAAGCCTCCGGCTGTCCGTAATGTCGCTGTTATCCACCCTCCAGTCCCCATCAAAGAACAACCCGTTCCAGCTCAAATTCAAAGTGGCACGATACACCTTATCCCCGATAACATTGTAATCGTTGACCACATTCTCTCCAAGATAAGCCTTGTAAGTGAGGTTGCCGCTTATGCCGTCATTAGTACCACTCTTGGAAGCCTTATACTCCAGGAAAGTAGCAAGAGCCTGTCTCCCCGTAGGAGTCTCCCCGGGAGCAGTCGCCTTCTTCTCCTGGCTCGTCTCCGTTCCTACACCCTGGTAGTTCTCCGGCACATAAAGAGTGGTTACGTTAGTATGATAAGCTGCACCAGCGGCTGCACCGGCACTGAAAGAATAATAATCAGTATCCGTATAAGATGCGCCGACACCGCCATAAAGCTCCGCTACCTCCAATGCACCGGAACCACCGGCGGCAAAAGGACGAATGACACGAGGAACCTGACGCACGCGGATAATGCTGCTGTTCAGGACACCCGCATTCTCACCGGTCATACCGGTCTTGTTTACCGAAATAACCACCTTCGCCATCAGGCGCCTGAGTGTCAACACGACATTTGCCTGGCCTCCGGCGGGGAGGTCGTCAGTATCCACGGCCACCTTCGCGCACATCGGCATTCCCCGCGTACCCAAGTCGGGATACGCGACGGGCAGAGAATACACATAAGCATCCGGGGTAGGTTTTCCGGAAGCATCAACAGGCATGTTATCCATCACATTACCCATGTTCACGAACGCATACACGGTGTAATCCTGATAACACGCCCTGACCCTCACGGCGTCAAGGTCCAAAGCAGTCACACCAGTACCGGTGGAAAGATAACCGGAGGAAGCCTCCTTGTATGTGCTCTTCCAACTACCGTCCTCGCCAAGAACCAGGATAAGGATGGAACGGATACCCGTCTCGAAATAAGTGTCCGTGATGACGCTCTTCGTGTCAACCCCCACTACCGGGGTACTGACACAGAACGAAAGGGCCGCCTCCCCGGACTCAAGAGTAACAGGCGAACCGGGCTCCTGCTCGACGGGACCGTTCTCCCGCTGGCAAGACATTCCGAAAAAGAGTACCGTCAAAAAACAGACAACGGAAAAAAAGCTATTTTTCAGTATTATTCTCATATCTGCTGATATTTAATTTTCGTAAGACGAATGGGTTTCTCCGGCCCACTCCGCGACGGTGACAATATACTTGTTCTCGGCAAGGCTGATTTCAATCTCAGCGTCAGCAAGGTTCTTCGCCTCCCAGGAAAAACCGCCCGTACCCTGCAAGAGGTTCCACAGGTTCAGATCCGTCACCATGAACCCTTCCTCGGAAAAGCCTTCCCGGCCCCAGACCTCCATGTGCAACGAACGGTCAAACTGACGAGGCACCGTGAAACGGAAACGTCCGCAGCCGTACTCGTCGGGCTGGAAGAGAAAAGGGCCTTTGATGGGGCTTCCGTCCATGCCGTCAATACCACAGGTGTTGGAACAGATGACAATATAGTAAGGGAACTCGCCGCCGCTTCCCTCGTACATGTCCGCATCCAGAAAACGGACATCAATGACCGAATGGTCCTTGACCGCTTCCACGTCAATATAGTACGACTCGGACGCGGCTGTCGTTTTGTAATCAAAGCGCCAGATTGGCGGGAATTCCTCACCGGGGTCCACTATCCACTGCGAGCCTTGATTATGCGCGCCAATGAAACGAAGAACGCCGTATCCACGGACCGAATCAGAGCGTTTCACCTGAAGATAAAACTCGTCGTCCTGTACGGCCCGTACTGTGGTCGTATCTCCCGCCAGCAGGTCTCCATCAGGATACTTATATGCCGCAATATGGGCGTATTCGGATATGTCGTAATCCGCAGCATTCGTAATGTCGAAAAACAGGAACGCCGGGCAGTCGGAACGGTCCTCCAATACGAGCTGCTTGCACGAGCTAAGGCCCATTACTGAAGCCAGAATGACCAGCAGATAAAGGATGCTCTCAATGTGTTTTTTTCTGTAGTATTGCATGTTTATAATCATTTCTAACTGGCGGGGAACGCGGGAATCGAACCCGTGAGAAGTCCTTTACTCGTTCCCCGGGAAGGGTCCCCGGCTGTATGACCGGGGGCCAAAAAGAGAGGCTAGATCTCGTAGCTCAGCAGCGTTTGACCGGCCCAGTCCTGCACTTCAACAATGGCGCTGATGCGGGCGGTAACAGGTACGGTGTCATCGTTGTCGTTGGGTTTACCCTTCATCGTGATGTTGATGTTGTTGATGACGTAGCGGCGATTGCCCACGATGGAGGTGAAGTTTCCGTTCTGTCCATCCTGTCCGCCAACGATATTGATGGGATCGGCGATAGAGAAGACATAATAGGTGTTCTCAGTGTCAAGCGTCGCGTGGATGACCAGGCGGGTACGGCGGGGAGCCCAGGTGCTGGACGTGACGTCTTCGACAATCGGGTTCGGATACACGATGTAACTCTTGTTGACGGGTGTTGCAGCTCCTTCAGTGCAGGCAATGGCGAGGCCGGTATCCTGGAGCTTGTCGGCATAAGAAGCACCGTTGACGTCAGCGGGATAGCTCCCTGCGCTTGCGCCGGTGGTTGCCATCTGCATGACCCAGTTGGCGGCTGTTCCGGTCAGGGTAGTATTGCTTCCTCCGAAGGTGACAGCAGACATGACGTTCTTCAGTTTGATGTCCTGAATGGTGAGCTGTTTGCCGGCGAGGTCCGTGTCTGCGAACTTGACGGTGACGGTACCGATTTCAATGCGTGCGCCGAGACGGTAAACCGGAATAGAGGCAGGCGTTACGGTGGTCGCAGCGTCTTTGCTATCATAGACCTTGGTTACATCCAGTTCGCCGGGGACGATATTGATACCGTTCCCCGAGGCGGTGGCGGTGTAGGTGTAGCCGTATGCGCCGGCCATTACCATTCCGTAACGGTTGATGCCGTCTGCGGCGTTCGTAGCGGTGACGTAGTTTTCACTGAGGACGGACGTGCGGCTGAGCAGGTTGTCCAGAGTGGTGACATTCGTCTGGCGGGGAGCATTCACCAAGGCGACGATTTTCTTTTTTCCAAGGAAGGTTGTAATGGCAATGGGGTTGCCGGTTGGAACGTTGGAGATGGTGGAACTGATGGCATCGCCGGACACGAACTTGGAGGTCTCGAGATTGTCTTTTACGAGACCGAGGGCGGCATTGTTCTCTGCTGGGAAAACGAACACTTGGATGGAGCGAATCTGGGATTCCGCATCACTCATCGTGGTGTTCGTGGCCTTGGTATCAAGGCTGTTCTGGGGCGTAAGGTTCACGAACAGCATGCCGGTGCTCTGCTCAAGCTCGTTAATGGGCTCAACAGGCTGGTTCTTGTTGCAGGAAACAAGTCCTACGGTTGCAGCGAGCGCTGCAATGAAAAGGTTGATTTTTTTCATAATGTGTATGATAAATTGGTAATAATGGTTTATCTGATAATATTTTACCTGTATCAGTCGTCTTCCTCTTTATGGAGTCCATACCGTTGTATCAGGACATAGATCTCCGGGTCCAGGTTGCCACGGAACACGTAGCTGTGGTCTTGTTTACAGGCGTCCAGGTAACACTGGACCGCATTTTGGTCGTCCTGGTTCCGGGCATACACAAGGGCGAGCATATAATTCACCGCCGGCGTGCGTTCCAGCTCTTGCAGGATGGCCATGGCCGATGCGTTGTAGTCCAGCGACACGTAGGCGATGGCTGTGTTAAAGTCTTTGTAGTCTTTCAGATAGGTGAGTGCCAGCTTGTAGTCGCGGTCCTTCAGGGCTGCCACGCCTTTCATGTAGGTGGTGTCCAGCTCCGTGGTCTGGACCGACTCTTTGATCATCCCCCTCCGGTGGAGGAAAAAGTCAAAGCGGACGGTACGCAGCCTTGGGTACAGGACTTCCCGTAGCCTGGGGTAGAAACCGCTTTGGGACAGCTCCTTTTCTCGCTGGTCCAAGTCTTTGATTTGCAAACACTTGGTGTATTCCATCTTCTGCGAAGCTGTAAGCGTGGAGTCACTGTCTACCAGGAACGAGAGCAGGTCCCAGTTTTCACCGGCCGAGCGTGATCTGAACGGAATGGCCGGAAGGTCCGCTTTCCGGGCTTTCACGCGTCCCACCGTCTCTTTGCCATCGTCGCCCACCGTAAGGGTGAAGGTGTTTCTGGCCTCCTCGTTCAGGGCCCGTTGCACCGAGTCCCGGTAGGAGCGGATGAAGCGGTCAAAGTAGTCCGCTACGGAACCGGCCCGCTGTTTTGCCAGGGCATCGTTGGCCGCCTGCGCCCCTTCCGGGGAAGCCGATGCACCAATGACGATGGAATCCAGCTCAAAAGTGGGATTAGACAGCAGCTGGACAATATTTTCGCGAATCCGCGCCAGTTCTTCCCGGTTGTTGCCCAGCGCGGGCTCCACCTCCCACTTCCCGCTCCGGAAGTCCACGTAACAGGCCGTGTTGGCCGCTGCACGCCGTTCGATGGTGCGTGTCAGGTAGCGTTCGGTCCCGTCAGTGAACGAGGATAGGGAACTGATGTAGAAGGTGAGCGGCTGGGAACGGGCCATGGTGTAGAGCCGGTGGTCGCTCTCGAAAATTTCGCCCGACAGCACCACGTCCACTTTCCGCAGTTTGGGCCGCGTGGCAATCCGCTGCGTATAATGGTACACGAAGTCCCCGTTGGCGTTCTGCAGGACGGTATCCAGCCGGATGCCTTCCGTGACGATAGGAACCTTCACGTACCTCGCATACATGGCATCCTGACGGCTCTTTCGCCGCTCATTCAGGCTTTTCCCGAACTGATTGGTGTAATGCGCGATGGCGGCCTGCGCCGTAACGCCGTACAGGGAATGGAAGACCTCGTCCGAGACAAAACTGGAATCGGCTTTGAGGGCATACAGTTCCGGGATGTTGCGCCGGATGAAGATGTCCAGGTTGCGGTAGTCCAGAAAACGGGTGCTGTCCGTGATGATGCTCCTCAGGAATTTCTCGTACTGCTGGTAGCCGCGCAACTGCTGCTGCCGGTACTCGCGGCCGGTGATCAGCACCGGCTCCAGGCGCAGGGAGTCTTCCAGGATGAACATGTCCGGATAAAAACGAAGTTGCCAGCGGGTATCCTGCATGAGGGCCGGGACGATGATCTCGAAGCGGAGGTCGATCCGGCCGTTCCGCTCGGCCACGTTCCGGAAACGGGCGGTAATCACGGCCGCATCCAGGACATCCGTGGCCACCATTTCACCGGAGGCCTGGTCCTTGACCGCCTTCATGATGAGCACCGTGTTGCCACCCTCGTCCTGCACCGTGAGGGTATCCCTGCGGGCAACCGCGATGACTTTGCGTTCCTCCTCGATTTCGTTCCGGGACAAGGCGAGCGTGGCCGCCAGCTCCTGCTGACGGATTTGCCCGATCTTCCTTGTGGGCCCACAAGCAAGGAGGAACGCCAAGACCATCGCCACGGAGGCGCTCCAACGGATTGTACTACGTGTCTTCATCTCAGAAAATCAATTGGATAGCCACCCGTGCGTCGGGAAGCACAAACACTTTGCCGCCTTGCTCCAGGGTGACGCCGCAGCTGGGGCAGGAATAGACGGTGTACTTTTTCCATCCACCCCAGGCTCCCACGCCCATATCCAGGTTCCAATGCTCCGACAACATCACGGAATAACCGCCCCAAATGCGTGCTCCATACGCGTCTCCCTCTTCCGTTTCCCGTTTGATGATGCCGCCCGCATTGTACACCATGTACCGGGCATCCATTCCCGCCCACCAGCCGGAGTATACATGCCAGGGCCACCAGCGTGCACCGCCCCAGACCGTGAGCTGCCGCAGTTGCAGCTGCTTGTCCGGGTTGTCCTTGCGGTAGGTCCAGGGGTTGAGCGCCGCGCCTGCGTGCAAGGAGACAGTCCTGCTCACTGCCACGGAAGCGTCTGCGTTCACGGTCCCCAGGGCCAGCCATCCCATGCCATCCGTTCCCACGGTGAAGCGCTGGGCGGCCGCCACTACGGCTGTGCCCGCTAGAAGCAAGGCGGCCAAAAGTGTTTTCCCGACGGTTCTCATCGCTACCAGTCTCTTTGTACCTGCATGGGATCCTCGCCTTTGGGGATGAGCGCCACCTTCCGGGCAATGACTTCGGTGGCGGTCCGCTCCTCGCCGGACTGGCTGATGTACTTGCGCATGCGCAGGCGTCCCATCACTTCAATCCACACACCGCGCTGGATGCCGTAAAAATCGGCCATGCCTTCTTTCTCCATCCCGTCTTTTCCGCTCCAGGCCGATACATTGAACCAGGTGACTTCGGGGGAGGGATTGCCTTCCTTGTCCACGGCGCCGTATTCCGTAACGACTGAGAAATTGCACACGCGGCTGTTGTTGGAGAAGTCGGTAATTTCTGACCTTCCCACTACGCCGCGGAGGTGTATCTTGTTTAAAAATTCCATGACTCAATAGCGTTTATCATGTTTTACTTGCAGACCGGCCTGGCGGTGCGCGCTTGTCCGCTCCGGTCCGACTGCAAAGTAAAAGCGGCTCCGGCGGATTTGCTTCGCCAGTGCTCCCGGGAGGTGCAGATTTTCACGTTTTTTACGATTTTTAGCGGTTTCTACCGCTGTTTCATAAGAAAAACCGCGCATCGTAAAAATCTTTCTTACGAACGCGGTTTTTTGTTGTTCCAGCGAAACGTGAATTTTTGTGGAAATGTTTCTTACGATGCTTGGAAATGTGGAAACGGCTGTGCACTTTTGCCCCAAATGATTGCGCTATGGCCTACAAGATTGAAGACATGGGACATCCGGTGCGTTGCCTGAATTGTGGAAGGGAAATCCCCGGCGGCCGGCCCGATAAAAAGTTTTGCAGCACAGACTGCAAGAACCGGTGGCATAACAGAAAGAAAAAACAGCACAGGGGAGTGGTGGAACAGCGCGTCCTGCGCATCCTGGAGCGCAACCACAGCATCCTGGACAAGCTGGAGCGGCTGGGCATCCATTCGGTGGACCACTACACGCTGATTGGGCTGGGGTACAATCTGGAGTATGTAACCTCGTACCGGAAGTCGGGTGTGCACCACCAGTACGCATGTTTTGACATTCACTACGAGCAAACGCCCACGCGTATCAAAAAAATCGTCCGCACCACCATAAAAAGCAGCGCGGACGAAGGAGAAACGTCTGAGTGACAATTATTTGGCCTTGGCGGCCTTTTGCGGGTCCTTGAACAGGATCCAGAACAGGACGCCCACCACAAAGGCATAGCCGGCGAAGATGTACCAGGCGTTGGGCCAGTTGGCCGGCGTATTGAAAACGTCGCAGGCATCCACGACGGCACCGGCGGCCAGCGTGCCGATGGTGGCACCAAAACCGTTGGTCATCATCATGAACAGGCCCTGTGCGCTGGAACGGATGTCTACCGCGGCGTTTTGCTCCACATACAGGGAACCGGAGATGTTGAAGAAGTCGAAGGCAAAGCCATACACGATGCAGCTCAGGACGAACAGCAGCACGCCGGGCATGGCGGGATTACCCAGCCCGAAGAAAGCGAAACGGAACACCCAGGCGAACATGGCGATGAGCATCACGTTCTTGATGCCGAATTTCTTCATGGCAAAGGGGATGAGCAGAATGCAAAGGGTTTCCGATGCCTGCGAAATGGCGATAAGGGCATTGGAGTTTTTGACGGCAAACGTATTGGCCAGTGCCGGGTCTGCGGCGAAGGAGCCCAGGAAGGTGTTGGCATAGCCGTTGGTGATTTGCAGTGAAGCGCCCAGCAGCATCGAGAAGATGAAGAAAATGGCAAACTGGGTGTCCTTGAACAGGCTGAAGGCCTTGAGGCCGAAGGCATCGGCCAGGGTCTCGTTCTTTTTGCTCTTGTCGATAGGGCAGGCGGGCATGGTGAGCGCGTATCCGCACAGAATCAGGGACAGGACGCCCGAGGAGATGAGCTGCGTGTAGCTGTCCTGCATGGCCACACCGCCAATGTGCAGGAAGTTGGTCAGCAGCATGCTGCAGATGAAGCCTACCGTACCGAATACACGGATGGGCGGGAATTCCTTCACGGGGTCCATCCCTTCCTTGGCCATGGCGTTGTAGGAAACGGAATTGACCAGGGCGATGGTGGGCATGAAGAAGGCGACGCTGAGGCTGTACAGGATGAACAGGGGAGCGAACTGCACCTGGCCCCCGGAAATCATACAGTAAACGCCGGCTCCGGCCATGAACAGGCCGGCAAAGCCGTGACACATGGACAGAACCTTCTGGGCTTCCATCTTTTTGTCTGCCACAATGCCCATGAGGGTGGGCATGAAGATGGACACGATGCCCTGCATGGCAAAGAACCATTTGATTTGCGAGCCCAGGCCGATGTTCCCCAGGTAGCGGCCCAGGGAAGTGAGATAGGCGCCCCAGACGGCAAACTCCAGGAACAGCATCGCGACGAGCTTGATGGTAACGGGTTTAATCTTCATTTGCATATTAGAATGTGTTATTATTTGTCCGATGGTTTTCAGTCATACAAAAATACAAATATTTTCCGTATTTTTGCAGTATAAAAAAGAATTGATGTTCAAATTCCAACGCATAGCAACAGACCCGTCCTCCAGTGCCCGCGCGGGAGTCATCTCCACCGACCACGGTGAAATCCGGACCCCCATCTTTATGCCGGTGGGCACCGTAGGCTCCGTTAAAGGCGTATACCACAGGGACTTGGCACAAGATATCAAAGCCCAGATTATCCTGGGCAACACCTATCACCTGTACCTGCGTCCGGGCCTGGATACTTTATATAAGGCCGGCGGCCTGCACAAATTCGAGCACTGGGACGGCCCCATCCTCACGGACAGCGGCGGTTTCCAGGTTTTTTCGCTGGCGCCTATCCGCAAACTCACGGAGGAAGGCTGCAAATTCTCCTCCCACATAGACGGCAGCAAGCACATCTTCACGCCGGAAAACAACGTGGATACCCAGCGCATCATCGGGGCCGATATCGTCATGGCCCTGGACGAATGCTGCCCCGGGGATGCCGACGAGCGCTACGCCGCCAAATCCCTCAAACTCACGCAGGGCTGGCTGGAGCGCTTCGCCCGTCATTTTGACCGGACGGAGCCGCTCTACGGCTATCAGCAGGTGATGTTCCCCATTATCCAGGGCTGCGTGTATCCGGAACTTCGCCGGCAGGCCGTGGAGCATGCCCTCAAACTGGACAATGCCAACCGCGGCGGTTATGCCGTGGGCGGCCTGGCCGTAGGGGAGCCCACGGAAAAAATGTATGAGATGCTGGAGGTGACCTGCCCGCTGCTGCCGCAGGACAAACCCCGCTACCTGATGGGCGTGGGAACCCCCGCCAATATCCTGGAGGGCATTGCACGCGGCATTGACATGTTCGACTGCGTCATGCCCACCCGCAACGGCCGCAACGGCATGCTTTTCACCTGGGACGGCATCCTGAACATGCGCAACGCCAAGTGGACGGACGACTTTACCCCGCTGGATCCGCTGGGCACCTCGTTCGTAGACAGTTACTATACCCGGGCCTATATCCACCACCTGTTCATCGCCAAGGAAATGTTCGCCGCCATGGTGGCCACCGAGCACAACCTGGCATTCTATTTGGATTTGGTGCGCGTGGCCCGCGAGCACATTGTCCGGGGAGATTTCCTTGCCTGGAAAAACGCCACGGTGCCCAAACTCATGCAGCGCCTATGAGAATCCAAGGGCTCCAAAAACTGGACTGGTACATTATCCGGAAGTTCCTGGTGACGTTCTTCGTCTCCATTGCTTTCCTGTCCCTGATTATCGTCATCTTCGATATCAGCGAGAAAATCGAGGACTTTGTGCGCAAGGAAGCCCCGATCCGGGAGATCGTCTTTGACTACTACGTCAACTTTGTCCCGTATTTTGTGAACCAGTATTCGCCCATGTTCGTGTTCCTGACGGTGATTTTCTTTACGTCCAAGATGACCCAGGACTCGGAAGTGGTGGCCATGCTCTCCAGCGGAATCAGTTATCACAGGCTCATGGTGCCTTATCTGGTATCGGCCACCATCATTGCCATGCTGTCCCTTACGCTGAGTCTGTGGATATTACCCCATGCCAACGCCACGCGCGTGCAGTTTGAACAGAAGTACAATCCCTGGAGAAAAGTGAAGATGGGGCACGACATGCACTACAAGCTGGAGGACGACCATTTTGTGTATATCGAGAGTTTCAGCGCCTACAACAATACGGCGTACAATTTCACGCTGGAAGACCTTTCCACCGGCCGTCTCACATCCAAACTGACGGCGGAAAGTGCTCAGTATGATACCGTTACGGGCGTGTGGAAACTCCGCAACTGGTTCATCCGGGACTACGACGAAGGCATGGGGGACCACATCCGTTCCGGGCGTCAGTTGGACACAGTCATCAGCCTTACCAAGGACGATTTCTTCCGCAACCGCTACACCATCCAGGAATTGAACAAGAAGGAGTTGGATGCGCTTATTGCCACGCAGAAAATGCGCGGAGACGCCACTGTGAACATGTCGCTCATTGAGAAGAACAACCGCTATTCGCTGCCTTTCAGCGCCCTCATCCTCACCATCATCGGCGTGGCGCTGTGTACCAAGAAAAAGCGTGGCGGCATGGGCTGGAACCTGGCCGCCGGAACGGCACTGGGTTTCTCCTACATTCTGTTCATGCAGTTCAGCGAAATGTTCGTGATTACGGATACGCTCCCGGCGGGAATCGCCATCTGGCTGCCCAACTACCTGTATACCATCATCGCCATTGTCCTGTATATCAAAGCACCCAAATAATGAAGGTACAAATTGTCAACCGTTCGCCCTATCCCTGCCCCTCATACGCTACGGCGCAGAGTGCCGGCATGGACCTCAAAGCCAACCTGAAAGAGCCGGTGGTGTTGCAGCCGCTGCAGCGCATGCTGGTCCCCACGGGCCTGTATATCGCCCTTCCGGAGGGCTATGAGGCGCAGGTGCGCCCCCGTAGCGGCCTGGCCATCAAGCACGGCATTACCGTACTCAATACGCCGGGAACGGTGGATGCCGACTATCGCGGGGAGGTGTGCGTCATCCTGGTGAACCTGAGCCAGGAGCCCTTTGAGATTGTTCCGGGGGAGCGCATCGCCCAAATGGTCATTGCCCGCCACGAACAGGTGGAATGGGAGGAGGTAGAAATTTTAAACGAAACCCAGCGCGGAGCCGGCGGCTTCGGCAGTACCGGAAAATAGCTCCTGTCATTCTGAGCGAAGTGAAGAATCTTATGAGTATCAGCAAATTATATGACATTTTCCTGCATAGTGCAGGCGTAAATACAGACACCCGTACCATTCGGGAAAACCAATTGTTCGTGGCCCTGAAAGGGGAGAACTTTGACGGTAATACCTTTGCCATGCAGGCCCTGGAGCAGGGTGCCTGCTATGCCGTAGTGAACAACACCGTGGAGGCCGATGACCCCCGCCTCATCAAAGTTCCGGACACCCTGGCGGCGCTGCAGGCACTGGGTGCATACCACAGGCAGCAGCTCACCATTCCCGTGATCGGCCTTACCGGTACCAACGGAAAAACCACCACCAAGGAGCTCATCCGCAGCGTTCTGGCGGCCAAATACCGCGTGGTGGCCACGGAGGGCAACCTGAACAACGACATTGGCGTTCCGCTGAGTGTGCTCAAGATAGGGGAGGATGCCCAGATCGCCATCATTGAGATGGGCGCCAGCCATCCGGAAGACCTCAAACCGCTGCTGGCCGTTTCCCAGCCCACCCACGGCCTTATTACCAATGTGGGCAAGGCGCACCTGGAGGGCTTTGGCAGCTATGACGGCGTCAAACATGCCAAGGGCCTGCTATACGACTACCTGAAGGAGCACGAGGGGATTGTCTTCGCCAATGGGGACGACACTGTCCTGCAGGAGATGCTCTGGGAACGTGAACTTCCCTGCATTGCGTACGGCATGCAGGATGTGACTGTGCTGCCTTCCTCGCCCCGGCATCCTTTCCTGCGAATGAAATTTCCGGACTGCCTGCTGGAAACCCACCTGGTGGGCGCATACAACGCGGCCAACATTCTGGCAGCCCTCAAGATTGGCTGGTTCTTTGGTGTCCCGCGTAAAGATGCCATTGAAGCCATCGCTTCATACGTTCCTTCCAATAACCGTTCACAACTGGTTAAAACGCAAAAGAATACGCTTATTGTAGATGCCTACAACGCCAACCCCTCTTCCATGGCGGTGGCCCTGGACAACCTGGCGCTGGTGGAAGGCCGCAGGGTGGCCCTTCTGGGCGCCATGCGCGAGCTGGGCGCAGAGTCAGACGAGGAACATCGCAAGGTGGTTGCCCGCCTGCAGGGAACGGAAGCGTATCTGGTAGGGGAAGAATTCATCCGGGCGGCCGCGGGCTCCGGTATCCGGGCTTTTGCCACGTCCGATGAACTGGCCGCCTATCTGCAGGAGAATCCGCTGCAGGACTGCGTGGTGCTGGTAAAAGGTTCCCGCAGCACCCGGATGGAGAAGGTTATAGCTTCGCTTTAACAATCAGGTAATGCGTGAGGCAGGCGATGAGAGACCCCACCGCCGTGCCAAAGCATGCTCCCACCACAATGTCGCCCAGGAAATGGGCACCCATGATGATGCGGCTGCCGGCTACCAGCGCGGCCCAGATAAACACACAAATCCCGTAAATACGGTACTTGTGGCCCGGATTATTAAGCCGGAATCCCAGGTAGGAGGCGCTGGCAAGGCCAAAGGTATTGGCCGCATGGCCGCTGAAAAAGCCAAACAAATGGCCGGTAATACCATAGGGGAGTCGTATGCCGTGGGCAATCATCCAGGAATTGTAACAGGGACGCAGCCGCTCCACGCTGTCTTTAACCGCATTGCAGCTTTGGTCGACGCACACCACCATGAGAATGCAGGACAGCAAGACCGCCAGGCCTTTTTTCCAGCCCAGTTCCTTAAACAGGAAGACGGCTAAAATGACATATGCCGGATACCAGAACTTGACATCTGAGAGCATGAGCCAGAAGGGGTCCCAGGTGGTGTTCCCCAGGTTGTTCAGCCACAGGGTGGCGTGCTGGTCCCATTGGATGAGTTGGTCAAGGGTCATGGATTCAGGGCTTTCCAGAGCATTTCTTTAAGCTCATTCAGGCCCGTCTGGGCTACGGACGAGATAAACACGTGGGGAAGGTCGGAGGGCAGTTTTTTCTCTATCTTGGCCCGCTGTTTTTCGTCGATGAGGTCTGTCTTGGTAACGGCCAGCACGCGGTCTTTCACCAGCAGTTCCGGATTGTATTCCTCCAGTTCCTTGAGCAGGATCTTGTAGCCTTTGGTGACATCCGGCTCGTCTGCCGCCACCATGAACAGCAGCACGGAGTTGCGTTCAATGTGGCGCAGGAAGCGCATGCCAATTCCTTTTCCCTCGTGCGCGCCCTCAATGATGCCGGGAATGTCCGCCATCACGAAGGAGCGGTTGTCAAAGTAGCGCACAATGCCCAGGTTGGGCTCCAGCGTGGTGAACGCATAGTTGGCGATTTTGGGTTTGGCCGATGTGATGGCGGCCAGGAGGGTGCTCTTCCCGGCGTTGGGGAAGCCCACCAGGCCCACATCGGCCAGGACTTTGAGCTCCAGGATGAACCAGCCTTCCTGACCTTCCTCGCCGGGCTGCGCGTAGCGCGGCGTTTGGTTGGTGGCACTCTTGAAGTGGTCGTTGCCCCAGCCGCCCTTGCCGCCCTGGCACAGGATGTATTCCTGGTCTTTTTCTACCAGTTCGGTGATGACTTCTTCGGTTTCGGCATCCTTTACCACCACGCCCTGGGGTACTTCCAGGATGATGTCGGCCCCGTTTTTGCCCCGTTTGAGGGCCTCCGCACCGTTGCCGCCGTTGTCGGCCCGCACCACCTTGCGGTAGCGCAGGTGGATGAGGGTCCATAGCTGCGGATTCACCTTGAGGATGATGTGACCGCCACGGCCGCCGTCGCCGCCGTCCGGTCCGCCCTTGGGTACGTATTTGGCCCTGTGGAGGTGGGCACTGCCGGCTCCTCCGTGCCCGCTGGCACAGAAAATCCGGACATAATCGATGAAGTTGGATTCTGCCATAATACTTGCAAAGATAACGTTCTTTTTTGTCGAAAAAAAGTTTTATCTTTGTAAGTATAGACAAGAACTATTAGTATATGCACCAAATGCACGCGCCGGATTTTCCCGTTTCCGTTCCCGTTATGATTGTCTGGGCCGTCGGCCTTGTTGTTCTGAGCACCCTTTTTGTCACCCTTTTGGTGCGCTTGCTCAGGAAAGGGAAACGCGGGGCGCTCTTGTCGGTGTTCACGTTCATCTTGCTGGCCGGTACCTGCATTCACGTCATTATGCTGGCCCGCTCAACCCATACCGTGACGGACGGCAACTGGATTCAGCTGTTCCTGATTTCCTCGCTGGCCTCGCTGGAGATGTTCATCGGCCATACCGTTGTCTTTGACGATATCATTGCGGCCGTGGTGTTCCGTGAGCCGCTCCTGCTGCTTTCGTACATCACGGTGTTCGTGCTGGCCATCCTGTTCACCATTTCGCTGTTCTTCCTCATTGTCCCGCGCGGGTTAAAAGACGCCATCCGGCTCAGGATAAGGGGTTTACGGACTGCTAATGGAAAAAAGAAACTGCACATTTTCATGGGCGATACCCCCAGCGCATGCATCCTGGCCCAAAGCATCCGAAAAAGCGCCCCCGGAGACGAACTCCTGTTCATCCATTTCCCGGATCCGTCGGAGAAGGCCGGTGGGGAGCTTTCCATCGGGGAGGTGCTGCACGCCATGTTCTCCCGCCGTACGGAACGGAATCTGGCAGATGTTCTGGGCTACGACCACTTCATGTTCATCCGCGGGCAGCTTCCCACACCCTCCTGCCAGAGCGGCCTGGCGGAGGCAATCGGCATGCCGCTTCTGGATAAACTCCTGCAAAGCGCCAACTCCTGCGTGTACATTCTCTCGGACAACGAAGAACATAACTTCCGTTTCCTGCAGCTGCTGGTAACCCAGTCCACCTTGAAAGCCAAAGTGTTCTGCTATAACCAGGATATCAACAACTATACGGCGTTGTACGCCAATGTGCATCCCCGCATCCGGCTTCTGAACAAGCAGGAACTGGTTTTTACCCAGATAAAGCGGCAGGAGCCCGATCTCATGCCCGTCAATGTGGCCTCGCTGGTCCGCGATGCCGGCGGAAATTCCCTGGGCTACGTGTCAGAGGGGTTCAACGCCCTCATTGTAGGCTTTGGAGCCACCGGCCAGGAGGCCCTGCGCTTTATCCATGAATTCGGTTCTTTCGTGGGGCCGGACCTGACGCCCATGCAAAACAATTATTGGATTGCAGACCCTAAAATTGAGCAGCTCAAAGGAGAATTCCTGAGCCGTACGCCGGCTTTCCGCTACGATGCCAATGTTACCTGGAGTGAGCAGCATACAGGCTCGGAGCGCTTCTGGCTGGATTTTTCCATGCAACTGCCCACCCTCAACTACGTGGTGATTTCCGTTGACGACGGTCACCTGAACGTAGAACTCGCCGTCCGCATGCTACAGGATGCCGCGCGTTTCGGCAAGGACCTTTCCCGCCTGAAAATCCTGGTCAAGGCATCGGTGGAGGACTCGCAGCTTCCCGGCATGATTCAATACTATAACCGCAGTTTCTGCCCGGAAGGCGTGTCGGTTATCCATCCCTTCGGCCTCCCGTCCAAGGTGTGGAACCTGGATGTAGTAACCGGTCACGGACTCAAGGCCGAGGCCGTCCGCTACCGTGAAGTTGCCGGCCGGATAACCGGCGTGCAGCCGGAAAGCTGGGACGCCCGCAGTGAGCGCATCCGCTTCCAGCCGGGCGTCGCCCTGGCCAACCAGCGGGAACTGCACCGCCGTCAGCTTATCGACATTGACGCCTGCCTGTATTCCCGTACCTTGTACGCCCTGGCCGGCGGTCGCATACCGGAGGAGAATGACCCCATGCTGCCCGTCCTGGCGGCCTCCATGCAGCAGTATTGGGTGAATGCCCTGGCGGTTCAGGGCTATATCTTGGGCATGGAAACCGATGAACTCAACCGCAGGCTGCCCGGCATGCTGTCCTATACGGATTTGTCTGAGGAAGAACAGGCGGAAGTTCGCACGGCTACGCGCATTGCGCTTACTTTTGCCGCGGAGGAAATGGGAAAATGAGCGTATTAGTCACGGATTTCAGCGGTACGTATGCTGCGCAGGGCTTCTTGCCCTGGCTGCAGGAACAGGCCGGGGAAGGGCTCGTCTATCGGGACTTCACCGGGCTGGAAGGCACCTGCTGTTACTGTGACGCACAAAAGGAGATCAATGAGGGCTTACCGGCAGAACTCCCGCGGCTGCGTTTTATCGACAGCGGGGATTACCATTATATGAGTCATCTGCTAGCCCTTCGGGAAACGCAGCCGTTCCACCTGGTGCTTCTGGACCACCATCCGGACAACCAGGAACCGGCCTTTGGCGGCGTGCTCAGCTGCGGCAGCTGGGTAAGCGCCATGCAGGAGGAAAATCCGCAGCTGCGGAGTGTGCTTGCCATCGGGCCGGACGCCTGCCCGGAAAACCTGCCGGAGGGCTGGCTGGAGCAAAGAAGGGGAGAGCGCGTGTATGTGTCGCTGGACAAGGACATCCTGGACCGCTCCTGGGCCCGTACGGACTGGTCCCAGGGTACCCATACGCTGGAGCAGGTGCAGGACCTGCTAACGCGCATCCTGGAGGCGGCTTCGGTGGTGGCGGTGGATATCTGCGGAGAACTGTCGCCGTCCAAAGGCGGCGGCCCGGAAGACCTCCGCATTAACTATGAAACCAACAAAGCACTTTATACTCACGTAATTAAACACTTATAAGTATGGAAGAACTCAAAACCTGTCTGTACGACGCCCACATGGCACTGGGTGCCAAGATGAGTCCCTTTGCAGGCTACATCATGCCCATCCAGTACAGTTCCATCACCATAGAACACAATGCGGTGCGGCAGCATGTGGGCATGTTCGACGTGTCCCACATGGGCGAGATTTTTGTGAAAGGCCCTCAGGCAGAGGAATTTATCAACCACATCTTTACCAACGACATCCGCGGCTATGAGCCCGGCAAGGTGCTCTACGGCATGATGTGCTACCCGGACGGCGGTACCGTGGACGACCTCCTGGTATACCGGGAGTTCCTGGCCGACCATTTCCTCCTGGTGGTGAATGCCGCCAACATCGACAAAGACTTTGCCTGGATCCAGGAGCAGGCCAAGGGCTACGACTGCCGGCTGGACAACGCTTCGCCGCGCATCGGCCAAATTGCCGTCCAGGGTCCGGAGGCAGAAAAAACCATCATGGACGTGCTGGGCTACAAAGAAGCGGCGGCCCTGTCTTTCTACACCTTCTGCGACGTAGAATACAATGGGGAGCGCCTCATTCTTAGCCGCACCGGCTACACCGGAGAAGATGGGTTTGAACTGTATACCACCTGCGAGAACATCGTGGAAATCTGGGACAAACTGCTCAAGGCGGGCGTACAGCCCTGCGGCCTGGGCTGCCGGGACACCTTGCGCTTCGAGGCCGGCCTGCCCCTGTACGGCGACGAACTCAGCCCGGAGATCAGCCCCGTAATGGCGGGTCTGGGCATGTTCTGCAAATATGAGAAAGACTTCATTGGCAAGGAGGCCCTGCTGGACCAGAAGGCCGGAAACCTTTCCCGCAAGCTGGTGGGCATTGAGATTGAAGACAAAGCCATTCCGCGTGCCGGCTATCCCGTGGAAACCCCGGATGGGGAGGAAGTGGGCGTGGTCACCACCGGCTATCACTCCATATCCCTGGACAAGAGCATCTGCTTTGCCCTGGTAAACAAGGACCTTGCCGCCCTGGATACCCCCCTTTGCATCCGTATCCGCAAAAAAGTATTCCCCGGCAAGGTGGTCAAAAAGAGATTTTATCAAACTAACTACAAAAAATAACAATTATGTCCAAGATTATCGAAGGTCTTAAGTATTCCGAGTCCCACGAGTGGGTAAAGGTAGAAGGTAATATTGCCTATATTGGCGTAACGGATTTCGCCCAGAAGGAAATGGGAGATATCACCTATGTGGATATGCCCGAAGAAGGGGACGATGTCATTGCCGGCGAAGAGTTTGGTGCGCTGGAAAGCGTGAAGGCCTCTTCGGAACTCATCAGCCCGGTTTCCGGCACGGTGGTGCTCGTGAACGGAGAGCTGGAAGACGCTCCCGAGAAGGTGAACGAAGACGCTTATGGCGCCTGGATTATCAAGGTGGAAATGTCCCTGCCTTCGGAGCTGGACGCCCTGATGGACGCCGCCGCTTACAAGGCCCATATCGGCGAATAAGATGGCTCAGTTACCGTATTTGCCTCATACGCAAGCGGATATCCAGGCTATGCTGGATAAAATCGGCGTGAAAAAGCTGGACGATTTGTACAGCGACGTTCCCGCCGAGTTCCTGCACAAGGGGGCCTATGCCCTTCCGCCCGCCATGAGCGAGCAGGAAATCCGCGACTGCTTTGCCTCCCTGGAGGCCATGAACGCCAAACTCAAGGTGTTTGTGGGCGCCGGTGCGTACGACCACTACACGCCGTCCGTCATCCCGTACCTGTGCGCGCGTTCGGAGTTTTTGACTGCCTATACGCCGTACCAGTGTGAGATTTCGCAGGGAACGTTGCGTTATATATTTGAATATCAGAGCCTTATTTGCTCCCTTACCGGCCTGGATGTGTCCAACGCTTCGCTGTACGACGGCCCCACGGCCGCTGCAGAAGCCATGAAAATGGCCATCGCCTGCACCCGCAAAAAGACGCGTGTACTGCTTTCCAAAGGCCTCCTTCCGCACGTGATAGAGGTGGTGGAAACCTATGCCCGCTTCCATGGCGTGGAGATAGGCTACGTGCGCGTTGCAGACGGCCAGACCAGCCTGGAAGGCCTGAAGGCGGAACTTGCCAAGGACGATGTCGCCGGTGTCATTGTTCCGTCCATCAACCGCTACGGTATTGTGGAAGACCATTCCGGTTTTGCCGATGCCATCCACGCGGAGAAAGGGCTTCTCATCGAGTACTGCGACCCGTCGGCCCTGGCGGTGGTGAAAACCCCGGCCGAGTGGGATGCGGATATTGCCATTGGCGACGGTCAGCCCCTGGGCCTGCCTCTTTGCTACGGCGGCCCGTACGTAGGCTTTATGGCCGTGAAAAAGGACCATATGCGCAAGATGCCCGGCCGCATTGTGGGGCAGACGGTGGATAAAGAAGGCCGCCGTGTGTTTGTGCTCACCCTGCAGGCCCGCGAGCAGCATATCAAGCGGGAAAAAGCCACGTCCAACATTTGCTCCAACGAGAGTCTCATGGCCCTGTGGGTCACCATTTACCTGTCCCTGATGGGCCCGGAAGGCCTTAGGGAAGTGAACCGGCTCTCCAGCGACGGTGCCCATTACCTGTATAAAGAGCTCCTGAAAACCGGCCGGTTCGAGGAAGTGTTCCCGGGCAAGCCGTTCCTGAAGGAGTTCGTGCTTAAACCCAAGCAGAACGGCCTCCAGGAGCGTCTGGAAAAGGCGGGCTTCTTTGCCGCCCTCCCCACGGAGGAAGGCTATGTGAGTTTCTGCGTTACGGAAAAACGGACCAAGGCGGAGATCGACGCCCTGGTCAAAGCGGTAAAGGAGGGATAGGCCATGAAATACTACGACAAACTTATTTTCGAATGCTCCAAGGAGGGCCGATGCGGCTATTCGCTGCCTAAAAACGCCTTCCCGGCAGCCGGGGAGTTGCCTGCAGCACTCCGTCGCCAGGCTCCGCTGGCGCTTCCGCAGGTGAGCGAACCGGACGTGGTTCGCCACTACACCAATCTGTCCCAGATGAACTTTGGCGTAGATACCGGCTTTTATCCGCTGGGTTCCTGCACCATGAAGTACAACCCCAAGATCAATGAGGAAATGGCTGCCCTGCAGGGCTTTGCCGGCCTGCATCCCCTCATGCCCGCCCGCCTTACCGAGGGCGCCTGCAAGGTGTATGAGGAAATGGACAAGGCCCTTGCCGCCATCACCGGCATGTACAAGTTCACCTTCGCTCCCTGCGCGGGCGCGCACGGTGAACTCACGGGCCTTATGCTCATGCGGCAGTACCATATTAACCGCGGTGACCTCAAGCGCACCAAGGTGATTGTTCCGGACAGCGCCCATGGCACAAACCCTGCTTCTGCGGCTGTCTGTGGCCTGGAAGTGGTGGAGGTGAAGTCCCTGGAGAACGGCCGTATCGATGTAGAGGCCCTGAAACCGCTGCTCACGGACGAGGTAGCCGGCATCATGATGACCAACCCCAACACGCTGGGTCTGTTTGAGACGGAAATAGGGACCATCGCATCGCTGGTTCACGCCGCCGGCGGCCTGCTGTACTATGACGGCGCCAACATGAACCCGCTCATGGGCGTGGTCCGTCCCGGGGATATGGGCTTTGACATTATGCACCTGAACCTGCACAAGACCTTCTCCACGCCGCATGGCGGTGGCGGTCCCGGCAGCGGTCCGGTGGGTGTTGCCCAGAAGCTGGTGGATTGCCTTCCCGCCATCCGGGTATCGGCCTTCCATGGCAACTTTGGCGTCATTCTGCGGGCCTATGCCTACATCCTGGCCCTGGGGCAGGAGCACCTGCGCAAGGTGGGCGAGTATGCGGTTCTGAGTGCCAACTATATCAAGGAAAGCCTCAAGGATGTGTACAAACTGCCCATCGAGGGAGTTTGCAAGCACGAATTCGTGTTCGACGGCCTGGTGAACGACGGTGCCCACGGGGATGTCCCGGGTGCCACCACGCTGGATGTTGCCAAGCGCCTGCTGGACTACGGTTTCCACGCGCCCACCATCTATTTCCCGCTGCTGTTCCACCAGGCGCTCATGATTGAGCCCACGGAGACGGAGAGCAAGGAAACCATCGACGCATTTATTGCCGTGATGCGAAAAATTGCCGCAGAGGCCGCAGAGGACCCGAATATCCTCCATGAAGCCCCGCACAATACGCCTATTTCGCGTCCGGACGAAACCACGGCCGCGCGTAATCCTATCCTGAAATATCAGGAAAATTAGTATCTTTGCGCCTTCTATGAAAGAAAGGACGTTACATACCTTGCTGGACGGATTCCAGAAGATGGAGCTTCAGGACCTGGGGAGCATCCTCGGGAACGAGATGAGCTCGCGCCTGAGGAAATCCCAGCTGGTAGACCAGTTGCACACCTACCTGCGCGGGGAGCCGCGCAGGTGGATGTCGCATCTGATGGAGCGTGACGTCCGTCTCCTGAAGGAGCTGGTGCATGCCGGGCCGGATAAAGTTCAGTATCAGGACTTTGCCGACTATCCTTCGCTCCTGGAAGCCGTGGGCCTGGTGGAGTACGACGACTCCGACGAGCATTACCACAAAGTCTGGATCAGCCGTGAACTGTACGACATTGTGGCGCCGGAAGTGGACAAAGTGCTGCGCCTGGGAGAAAAGAGCGGCCAGTACGAGGTGGAGCGCGTGGGGCTGGGCTATCTGAACCTGTACGGCATCCTGCCCACGGAACAGTTTGTGGATCTGGTAATGAACTGGTACGAGCATACCTACGGGGCCGATTTCCGCTCGCTTACACGCATCCTGCACCAGAGCCCGCTGGTAAAAATGTATCGCTATTCGGACAGCTTCGGGGACTATGTCTGTTCGCCCTGTGTGGACAATGTGGAGGAAATCTTTACGCTCCGTAAGCAGCTGAAACAGAAGAAGTTCAAACCGTACGAATGTAAGGATGCCTTTGATGCCGGTGCCGGAGCGCCCTATTTTACCGTGGGACTCAAGACGCCGGAAGGCATGCGGCTGGAACAGATGTACCGCCGGCTGGGATACGAGGGCTTCGACCTGGTAAAGGCGGAGCACGATACCTGGCTGGAGGCCCAGTATACGGAGCAGCAGAACGACGCCCTGTTTTCGCCCCTTCTGGACAGCCCGCTGTGCCATGAACTGGACGACAGCAGCTGGCTGGAATGCTGCCGCATTGTGCGCGCCTATGCAGACTCCGTTCCCAAGTGGATTCTCTGCGGTTACAGTGCAGCGGACACCGGAAAGTGCCAGGCCGACTGGGAAGCCTGGAAAACGGTTCCGGAACGGGAAACCTCCGTAGCGGATGAATATCCGCAGTGGACCATGCCGGAGCCCACGGTGACGGAGGGTTTTGCTTCCGATATGGACGCAAATGGCTATCTTCCCATGGGCTTTGCCATCCCGCATGTGGCTCCCGACGATCCCTGTCCCTGCGGCAGTGGTCTTCGTTATTGCCGTTGTCACGGAAAATACCTGTCCTGATGGAGGAAATGGTCCTCAAACCTGTTGCGCATTACCGGGGCTCCTTTGGCTCCAAGTTCGGCATTCCCCGCCAGAGTTCTCTCTGTGCGCATATTCATGGCCGGATTGTCTTCGAAAAAGCCTATCAAGTGCCTGAGGCCCTGCGCGGGCTGGAAGGATTTAGCCGCATCTGGCTGGTGTGGGGATTCAGCGCCAATAAACCCGCCAAAGGGGAGTGGCAGCCAACGGTGCGTCCACCGCGTTTGGGCGGCAACGTTGCCATGGGCGTCTGGGCCACGCGTTCTCCCTATCGGCCCAATCCGCTGGGCTTGTCCTGCGTGGAACTGGAAGGTATTGAAAAAGGGGAGCTACTGGTCCGCGGGGCAGACCTTATGGATGGAACCCCCATCTATGACATCAAGCCGTATATTGCCTATGCCGACAGTTATCCGGAGGCAAGCTGCGGTTTTGCGGCAGAGGCCCCTGAGCGCCACTTGCAGGTAGTTATCCCTGAAGAACTTCCTTTTACGAGGGAACAGCGGCTGGCCTTAACGGAGATTCTGTCCCTGGACCCGCGCCCGGCCTATCAGGATCAGACAGAAAAAGAATACGCCATGCCCTTTGACGGCGCCGATGTGCGCTTTACGGTAAAGGATGGCGTATTAACGGTAACCGGCTATTTGCCGTTCCGGTATTGAGACGGGGTAAGGCCCGTTTTCTTTTTGAAAAAGCGTGAGAAATAGGACTGATCGTCCAATCCCACACGGGAAGCTACTTCTACGATGGGGACGGAAGGGTCTTTCAGCAGTTGCTTAGCCATATTCAGGCGGGCAATCTCTATCCAATCAATGGCGGTACGATGCGTGTGTAACTTTACGGTTTTATTCAGGTAGTTGGGCGTAACATGCAGCATGTCTGCATACTCCGAAACGGAGAGGGGCATTTTTTCGCGATCGAATACCAGTTGGAGGAACTTTTCCGGAACGACCGCCAGGCTGCCCTTGGGACGTAGCTGCCCCAGGATAAGGTCTATGCCGCTTTGCATGAACGCTTTGTCGTGGTCTTCGTGGGCTGTGATCATGCGCTTCATCAGCGCGCCGATAAAGACGGCATCATCGAACCAGAAACTTTGAATAATGGGACTGTCTGAGCGAAGGACCGGGTAGGAGGCATCCTTGAGAAAGTCCAGAGTGAAACTGCCATAAAACCCTTTGCAATCCTTGAAGTGCCGGACAAGAATGGGGAGATTCTCCGGAACCAGGATGAATTGGCCTGCGCCTACCAGCAGGTTCTGGCCATCTACCTCTACCAGGACTTCGCCTTCTGTCAGATAAGAAAAGGCATATACGGCCACTTTAAAAGGATGCATGAGATACCCTTCCGCGTTCCCCGTGGAATCCAGTACTTGAATATGGAGTTTGTGCGTCATAATCAGAATTCGACATCAATGCCCACATTGACGGCAAAGTTTTTCTTGGCGTCCTCACGGTGGGTAAGCCGCCAGAAGAAATCCACCCGCAAAATGCGGAGGATATTGGAGATACCCACACCTACCTCTACATACGGTTTTTCCAGCGTTTTGCTGCTGGCGGGGAGTAAGAAGGGCGCGCGGACGCTGTTGGCATCCGTAAGGGTGCCCCAGGCCATTTTAACCGTGGCAACTTCCCGGAGGTCCAGTTTCTTTACCCAGGGAATTTTCCCCAGGAAGAACCCGTTGAAATTGTGCTCGTAAAAGGCGGTGAGCCAGCGGTCCGACAGGAATTCGTAGTAGTCCATGCAGGCATAGGCTCCACGGTCCAGGAAGAAGGTCTGGTTACCTTCGTGCAGTTTGAGCATGGGATACGGGACACTGCCCCAGATGGCGCCGCCTTCCACCTCCAGGCGTCCAAAACCTACAGCGGTGGAGGGAACCTTCCACGAGAAGTTTGCGGTGGCCTTGAGGAAGGAAAAATCGTCCTTGGTAATGCCCTTGAAACCGGTGGTCAGGTTCAGGTCCACTACCGGATATTTGGTGAAGAGATAGGTTTTGACAAAGAAGTTGCGGTTGACGCGCTCGTCGAAGGAGAAGCGGAAGCCCACGCGGAGGGAGTTCATGGAGAAACTGTCCTGCACCAGGCCATCCGTTTGCCGGATAAAGCGGACGCGTTCATTGCTGGGATCCGGCCCGTTGTAACTCCATACGCGCTGCGTGCGCCACTGCACGGAAGCGTTGCACCAGTTGGCGAATTCGTGGTCATAATTGACGTCGAAGTAACGCACCATGCTCAGCTTTTTGCTTTGCGAACGGGCCAGGAAGGAGGAAAAGATGTTTTGTGCCGTGAAAACGTAGCCGCCGCCAAACTGGACGTAGTCGTATTTGGCATCGAACGTGAGTTTGCGCGTTTTTTCGCGCCCCAGCATCCATTCCACCGTAAGATTTCCTTTGGGCCGGAGGTCTTTGAAGCCAAAGGCTATATAGCCGCCCAGGCGCACCTTGGTGGAGAATTCCTTCAGGGTACGGCCGCCCAGTTGCATCCGGAAGCCTTCCATATCGTTATACGCGAAGGTCTGGGCCCATCGGCCAAACTCGAAACGCCAGGGTTTTACTTCATAGTAGTTGTTCACGAGGGTGCGGGTGATGCCGTACGTCCACTTGTAGACGGTGGTGTTCTGAATCTCGTCCACCATCTTGTAGATACCTTTCTCGCGTTCCGAGAGTTCGTACGGGCGTACCGATTCCCAGTATTTGTCGTCGCCCACCATGACGTCACGCATCACGACGGCTTCCGAGGAACTGAGAGCGTCCGGGTCCTTGACAGGCTCGAAGACGGGTTCCTCGTACACGATGTGCCGGTTTCCCAGGAAGGAGAGGATGCGGGAAGCGTCGTTGGAGGTGATGGCAAAGTCGATGAACAGGCGTTCTTCCCCGTAGAACCAGCGTCCGTTGGGCAAGCGGCGGTTCTGCAGCTCCACGTTGATGTGGCGGATCCAGTTGACGTTGGACTCCCCGGACAGGGCGGCATGCACGCTGCGGATGCCAAAGTCTTCCGCGTCAATCTGCATTTCGCCGTCCAGGGTGGGCGAGGTGACCAGTTTCTTGGGGTGGAAGCGCAGGACATAGGTTTTACGTCCCTCTACCTGCAGGCTGTCCACCAAAAAGTAATTGTAGAAAATGTGTGAGCTGGACGCGGCCGGGTTGGGAATGACCAGGTTGAAAACGCCGATGCTGTTTTTGTAGAAGTTGGTCTTCAGGAGATAAGAGCCGGTGAACTGCCGCAGGGCATTGTCGTCTTCCATGCCGGAGATGCGGCTGGACCGCATGACTTCCCGGTTGTAGGAGGGGTCCTGGGAATGGTATACATCGGAAATGTTCTCCGAAATAAGGGCCGGGATGAAGGCGCGGCCGGTGATGGCGGAAGTGTCGGTATATTCCTTCACAAAGCCGATATTCCGGTCCAGGGCCTTGATGCGCATGAGTTCTTCCAGGTTTTGGACATCGAACTCAATCTTGGAATACAGACGGGCGTTCCAGTCCGGCGCATTGTCGGGGTCGTTGACGGAGAGGCTGCTGTCCAACTTGCGAAGGATGCGCTTGATGTAACGGTTGTCCGGCTTGACCAGGGCGGCATTGAGCTGCTTGGGGTCCTGCTTGAGGCGGAAATTGATTTCCTTGAACGAGCCCGGGCTCACGGGAAGGGACAGGCTTTCATAGCCGATGAGCGATGCCGTAAGTACCTTGGCCTCCGGCGAGCGGGTTTCCAGGGAATACTTTCCGTCCAAGTCCGTAGAAATGCCGATGGTGGTGCCATCGAAATATACACCCACAAAGGGAAGGGGCTCTCCGGTGTCAAAATCGCGTACGGTTCCGCGCACACGCGTAGTCTGGGCAGCGGCAATAACCACCGCTCCCATCAGCATGAGGGAGAGCCATACTTTTTTGAACATCCTACGAAATTACGGCAAAAAACTCAATTATACAAGAGAGAGAGTATGAGTATCACCCATTTAGCAGGTAAAACGCGTACCAGAAAGCCCACTAACTTGTAATCCGGACGCGGAATTACCCGTACGGCCATGTGCGAACGCGTAAGTTGCTTGCGGATGGCCTTGCCAATCACTTCCGGCGCCATGCCGCCCAGTTCGTCGTGCTCAATCTTTTTCAGGTTGCGCTCCATGCGCTCTTTATAGGGAGATGCGGGGTCTGTTGCGGCCTGGTTCAGTTTACGTGCGGCTGTAAACCCGGTGGCAACGTCTCCGGGAAGGATGCAGCAGCATTCGATACCGGTTCCGCGGAGTTCCATGGACAGGGACTGGGAGAGGGAGAGCAGCGCCGCCTTGGCCGACGAATAGAAGCCTTGGTAGGGGAGCTGGAGCACCGCCATGACGGAACTCACGGTGATAATGCGGCCAAAATGCTGCTTGCGGAACACCGGCAGACAGGCCTGGATGGTTTTGAACGTGCCAAAGTACGTGGTCTCAAACTGCGAACGGGCCTCCGCTTCCAGGGTGCCTTCCACGGGCCCGTAGATGCCGTTGCCGGCGTTGCACACCACGGCGTCCAGGCGGCCTTCCTGTTGGACGATATCCTGTACGCAGGCCTGCAGTCCTTCTGCATCGTTCACGTCCAGTTTGACGGGCACAATCCCTTCCTGGGGATGGTCGATGGTGCCGCGGCGGCTGCCGCAGTATACCTTCATGCCGGCCGAGGCCAGCAGGTGGGCGGTGGCGGCTCCGATGCCGCTGCTGCCGCCGGTAAGCAGTACTACGCTTACTTCCATAGGGTCGATCGTTTTGTAAAGTGTTCGGGTAGGGGCATATCGTACACGCTTTTGCGGAGGAAAGTGCCGAATTCCTCATCGGGAAGGGCCTCCTGCTGCTCCACGCTGATGGTCTGGCCAATGCCCAGGCGGGGGAACGTGCCCTTTTTGTTGGCTACTTCGTGGAACAGGCGAACAAAGCGGAGACGATAGTCAATGAGTCCCAGTCCATAGTAGAACCAGGAGTTATGGTCGAAAAAGCGGATGGGTACCACGGGGACCTTCGCTTTTCGGATGAGCTTGATGGCCGCTTCCTGCCAGGGACGTTCCTGCAGGGTCCAGCCTTCACGGGGCTTGAGGTCTGCCACGGCACCGGACGGGAAGAGCGACAGGGGCTCACCATCCCGCAGTTGCTGCAGGGCGCTTTTTACGCCGCCGATGCTGGTAGAAGTGGTTTCCCGTTTGCCCACGGTGGGATTCACGGCAATGAAATTGGGCCCCAGCCCCCAGATGGGCATGAGCATCTGGTTCACCATGACTTTCATTTTGGGACGTACGTGGCCCACAATATCTACCAGGCAAATGCCGTCGATATGGCCGTACACATGGTTGGAAATGGTGATGAAAGGCCCTTCCGGGAAGGCGAGGCGCTCCGGGTTGCCGATGAGGAATTCCAGTTCCATCTGGTCCAGGATGCCTTTGGCAAAGTCCGGTCCGGGGGCAATCCCTTGCCGTTCCACGGCCTCGTGAATTTGGTTGACATGGTAGATTCCGGAAAGGTACAAACTGGGTTTATATAACAGTTTTCCCCATTTCCCCCTTAAGAAGGGAAACAGGTCTGCAGCAACTTCCGGTGTGAAAATCATGGCTTATTCTTCCTTCTTTTTAGGAGGATCCAGTCTGGAGAAATACCGGGCATCCTGGAAAAAGCCCACCAGGTAGAACACAAACAGGAGAAGGGCGATGGCCACGGCAATGTAGTCGAACAGGCCCACCATGAACTGGTTGTGGAACAGGGTGATGGGCTGCTTCCACTGCGTTAGCCAGGGAATATAGCAGAAGGCAATATTTACCAGGACCAGGATAATCCGGAACTCGGTGGGGCCCAGGCCGCCGTAGGTCAGGCGCATTTCCCCTTTGAGGTGGCAATTGATGTACACGAAGATGCTGAGCATGAAATAGCCCACCAGGGCCAGCATGGCAAAGCTCATGTTTACCAGCGGGCTGCAGCCCACGCCGATGAACATGATGGTTTCGTTGATGACATCTACGTTATGGTCGATGTAGAAGCCGTAGGTTTTGCGCTGAAGGTTGCGCACGCGGGCGAGGGAACCGTCCAGAGAGTCCCCGAACCAGTTGATTAAAAGGCCCAGGTTGGCCAGCCATAACCAGTTGAGATTCAGGTTGGAAAGGGCATAACCGGCGGCCACGGTGCAGGCCCCCAGGAAGCCCACGAACGTGAGCATGTCGGATGTAACCCACTGCGGCATGCGTTCTGCCAGCCAAACCAGTACTTTCTTTTCTGCGGCATTCAGAACAGAAGTTTGAATGCGCGCCGCTTGTTTCTTTTCTTCACTCATAGCTTTCTCTAATAAACATGCAAAAATAGCAATTATTTTGTGTTTAGGAAAGTGAATAATTCGTATATTTGTGCTCATGAGCGAAAAGTATCTCCGTTTAGCCGTTGTCCTCCTAATAGCGTCTCTGGGCGTTTATGCCGTGCTAACCCATCGTGCCCGTGTGCGGGAACGTGCTGCACGTGAGGCAGAAGAAGCCTGGCTGGCACTGGGCCCCATCCAGAACCACCCCGTACGCTCCCGCATCTACGACGTCAATTTCTCCCGGGAATTCAACGACCTGAACGAGACCCAGCTTAAGGTGGCGCAGGCCATCGGCGTTCCTCCGGTCGCAGACCGTGATGCTGCCGAGCATCTTAAGACCAAGCTGGTGCGGCTGGAAGATACCGATACCTATGTGGTCGATTCCCTTACGCACTCCATTCCGTACCTCATTCCGTCGGCCAAGGAACTGCTGGATTTGATCGGCCGGAATTTTCAGGATTCCCTTGCGTCTAAGGGTCTCAATCCCAATAAGTTAATTGTTACGTCCGTGTTGCGCACGGAGGCCGATGTCGCTAAACTCCGCCGGCGCAACCTCAATGCGTCGGAGAATTCCACGCACCGGTATGGCACCACCTTCGACCTTTCGTATTGGAACTATGTGAAGGTGCCGGAGTATCTGGGCCGTCCCTACGAAGATGTGCCGCAGTCGTATCTGCGGGCTACGCTCAGCCAGGTGCTCAAGGATATACACGACCAGCCCGGAACCTGCTACATCAAGTTCGAGCGCAAGCAAAGCTGCTTCCACATTACGGTTAGAAAGTAGGTTTTCTCAGGTTCAGGCGTTTGAACATCTGTTTGATGGTGCGCCAGCCAAGGGCCGTGAACGATTCCACATGGCGTTTGCTCTTTTCCGGATACAGGTCCTGGAAATTGATCAGGAGGCCGGAATCGTAAATATCGCCAAACTCATCGTTGATCCCCGTCCCAAAGAAAATCATGCTGGGAGAGAGGTTCATGTAGGTATTTACCAGCGGGGGGATGGTTACGCCCATTCTTTGGATTTCTCCCTTTAACACTTTATAGGCATCTTTGTACTCCAGGCCCTTGAAGAGTTTGGCGTATTTGCGGGGATTCTCTACCTTGACTTCCTTGCGGATATGGATGAGTTTGTGGCCTTCCCCGAAATATTTTTTCATGAACACCATAATCATTTCGCGGGCCTCCGTGGGGTATTCGCGGTAAATGGTGGCTTTCCCGAAGAAATATTTGATGCTTTTTTTGTAAAGAACGCCGATGGCGCCAATGCCGTCGAACAGGTTGTCCAGGGCGTACAGGCTCTTGGAACCGGCCTTGGAACTCTGATACTCAATGGAAACAAAACTGCGGCCCAACTCCAGGGTGTAGGGGAGGTAGTCTTCCAGGAATCTCTTGGAGAACTCGAACATGTGCGAGGAGGTTAGGATGGGCTGGCCGTATTTGTCGTATACAGCATCGTCGCAAATGCAGAAACGGTATCCGCCAATGATTTCCTCCGCTTCCGGGTCCCATAGCACCAACTGACGATACCCGTAGGCGGGATCGGTGTCGAATTTGTCTATGTCCAGCGGTTCTCCGGTTCCACCACCGCCGTTGCGGAAGGCGATTTCCCGCAGACGGCCGATTTCACGGATGACATTCTTGGATTCGGGGCCTACTACGTAAAGTTCGTTTCCGGCGCGGTTGGTGGTGCGAAGAAGGGTATCTTGGTTGAGCTCTGCCTTAAGCAAAGCTTTTTCTACAGGAGGGATGATAGGTTTACGGCTCATATACACTATTTGTACAATGCGAAATTATACCAATTTTGCGAGAAATACAAAAAATTGTATCTTTGCGGAGATTATGCAACCGAGAACAAAGAAAGAAATACTCACCAAGTTCCTCATGTTCATGCTCACCAGCAGTGCTGGTACAGTGGTGGACCTGGGGCTGCACTGGTGGTTGTCGGCCTATGTATTCGATGGAAACTACTGGGGTAGCTTCTGGGTGGCGCCTACCGTTTCCTTCGAGGTGGCGGCACTGGTGAACTTTGTCATCGCGTACTTTTTTGTTTGGAAGGAGCGCATCAGCCAGCGTTCCGTGCGGTCTTTCTTCCGGCATTTTATTGCATACAATGCGGCTTCCGTGGGCGCGTACCTTATTAAGTTTGTGGCCATGCAGGGCCTCCACTTCCTCTTTGTGGCCCTGGGATGGTTCCAGGACTGGTCCTCGGAGCCCGTGCTGTGCAACCTCCTGGGGCTGTGCTTCTCCGGCGTGTTCAATTTCTTTATGAGCGAATTCGTCATCTTTGGAAAGCCCGGCAAAAAAAAGGTGTCCGAGGAAAGCCTCGAACACCGGGTAGACGGCGAATAATCCGGGGACTATTTCAGTACGCCCAGTTCTTTTCCTACTTTAATAAAAGCGGCGATGGCTTTGTCCAGGTGCGCTTTTTCGTGGGCGGCGCTTAGTTGTACGCGGATGCGGGCCTGCCCCTTGGGCACTACCGGGTAGTAGAAACCGGTGACGAAGATGCCCTCCTGGGCCATCTTGGCGGCGAATTTCTGGGAAAGGGGAGCGTCGTACAGCATAACGGCGCAAATGGCGCTCTGGGTGGGCTTGATGTCAAAGCCGGCCGCCATCATCCTGTCGCGGAAGTAATTCACATTTTCCACCAGTTTGTCGTGCAGGGCATTGCTTTCCTTCAGGATGCGGAACGTCTCCAGTGCGGCACCGGCCACCATGGGCGGAATGGAGTTGGAGAACAGGTACGGACGGCTGCGCTGACGGAGCATGTCGATAATTTCTTTCCGGCCGGTGGTGAACCCGCCGACGGCGCCGCCGAAGGCCTTGCCAAGGGTGCCGGTGAAGATGTCAATCTTCCCGTAGCAGTTGAACTGCTCCGCTACGCCATGGCCGGTGGGCCCCACCACGCCGGCGCTGTGGCTCTCGTCCACCATTACCAGGGCGTCGTATTTATCGGCCAGGGCGCAAATCTTGTCCATGGGAGCCACGTTGCCGTCCATAGAGAACACGCCGTCCGTGACGATGATGCGGAAGCGGCAGGCCTGGGCTTCCTTGAGTTTTTCTTCCAGATCGGCCATGTCTGCGTTGGCATAACGGAAGCGCTGGGCTTTGCACAGGCGTACGCCGTCAATGATGGAGGCGTGGTTGAGGGAATCCGAGATAATGGCGTCTTCTGCGGTGAACAGCGGCTCAAACACACCGCCGTTGGCGTCGAAACAGGCGGCATACAAGATGGCGTCTTCCGTGTGGAAGTAGTCTGCGATGGCTTTTTCCAGCTCCTTGTGGATGTCCTGGGTGCCGCAGATGAAGCGGACGGAGGACATGCCGTAGCCGCGGCTGTCCATGGCCTGTTTGGCGGCGGCAATCAGACGGGGATTGTCTGCGAGGCCCAGGTAATTGTTGGCGCAGAAGTTGAGGGCTTTGCTGCCATCCTGAAGGGTGATTTCTGCGCTTTGCGGGCTGGCGATATTCCGCTCTTTCTTATAGAGTCCGGCCTCGTCAATGGCCTTTAGTTCATTTTGGAGATACGTTTGGAATTTTCCGTACATAGTATAGTGTAATTAAGGGTTTCTGCTTTCAAATTTAACGTTTTTATCTTGAATATGTACATAAAAAAGCATAAATTTGCGATACTAAACTGAGAATCGTTATGAAGAATATCCTTGTGGTGGGCTCAACCGGCCAGATTGGCTCGGAACTGACAATGAAACTGAGGCGTGAAATCCCTCAGAGCACGGTTGTGGCGGGGTACATTCCCGGCGCAGAGCCCAAGGGCGTTTTATTGGAAAGCGGCCCGTCGGCCATTGCGGATGTACGCGATGCCGCCGGATTGGCAGAAATTGTTACGCGCTACAAGATAGACACCATCTATAACCTGGCGGCTCTGCTTTCGGCCGTGGCGGAGCGGAAGCCCCTCCTGGCCTGGGACATCCAGATGAACGGCCTGCTCAATATCCTGGAAATTGCCCGTGAAAAGGGCGTGGCGGTGTTTACGCCGTCTTCCATAGGCTCTTTTGGTCCGGAAACCCCGCATGTGGGAACGCCCCAGGACACCATTCAGCGCCCGCGTTCCATGTACGGCGTCACCAAGGTAGCCACGGAACTGCTGTCAGACTATTATTTCCATAAATACGGGGTCGATACCCGTTCGGTCCGTTTCCCGGGCCTTATCTCCTACACCACGCTGCCGGGCGGCGGCACCACGGACTATGCCGTCGAGGTATATTACAGCGCCGTAAAAGGGGAGGAGTTCACTTGTCCCATCGCCCCGGGAACCTATATGGATATGATGTACATGCCGGATGCCCTGCATGCCGCCATGATGCTCATGGAAGCGGATCCTTCCCGCCTCAAGCACCGCAATTCCTTTAACATTGCCTCCATGAGCTTTGAGCCGGAGCAAATCTTTGCCAAAATCCGTGAATACATTCCTTCGCTGCAGGTGCGCTATGAGGTGGACCCTGTACGCCAGGCCATCGCCACTTCCTGGCCGGACAGCATGGACGACAGCTGCGCCCGTGCAGAATGGGACTGGAAACCCACCTATGATATGGACAGCATGACGGTGGATATGATTAAGAATCTGCGACTGAAACTGGGAGTGCAATAAGGTCTCCGTTACCGGGCACGGAAAGTTGAAAGTAAAAGATAGGATAGTGCTTACAAATCGTAAGCACTATTTTTATTTTTGCTTACAATTTATAGGCGGCTGAGTGTTTCGGGCTGTTTCGAGAAGTCTAAAACCCCATTTTGATGGTGTGTAATGGCTTTTTAAAAATTTTATTAATTAGTGGACCAAATTTTACTTAATATACAAATCTCTGAAAATCAATATATTAACAAATTTAGTAAAAATTTTATTAAAAAATCTTTTGAAAAAATTTGCAAATCCAAAAAATTGCCGTACCTTTGTATCCGGAATGAGGAAGCAAGGTTCTCTTGACGGAATCATTCTATTGGTTATTAGTTTTAGTGTTATTAATTATGTGGTTAGTAAGAGCGTCCGCCTGAGACAGGCCGACACTCTTTTTTTTTATGCACATTCGTGCAAAAAAAGACGGGGCTCAATGCAAAAAGGAAAGCCCTCACAGCAATCTGTGAGGGCTTTTGAAGAGGTGCCAAGCGGAATCGAACCGCTGTAGCAGGTTTTGCAGACCTGTGCCTAACCGCTCGGCCATAGCACCAAAGGGAATGCAAAGATAGCACCTTTTTCAGAATTCGCAAAATTTATTTTTTCTTGCCGTGGCGGCGACTGGCGAGGGAGTCGGCCACATGCTTGAGGGAGTCGGCCTTGTGCTGCAGGGCAAGGTTGCGGGCGTGGAGGGAATCGTTCATGGCGATCACCCCTTCCAGGCGGCCTTCCAGCGAGCGCAGGCGGGCGTCGAAGCCGCCAATTTGCTGGTCGTTCTGATTGAGTTCCGCCTCCGTGCGCGCGTACACCTCATTGATAAGATTGTCCATGTCCTTCTGGCTCATGCCAACCGCATGTTCCGTGATGGTAATGGTCTTGGCCTTGATATGATGACTGTCGGCGCGTTTCATGAATGCTTCGCGGGCCTCGTCCGAGAGGGGCTCGCCGGCCAGGGAAAAGTTCACCGTCCGGCCTTTGACTTCATAGTCGTACACGTACGTGTGCGGGCCCACGAAGCGGTCTTCCTCCATCATGAGCTGCACATTGCGCTCGTAATTGTTGTCGCCGATGAGCTCAATGGCCGTCCAGATGCTGGGTACCAGCACAATCACCAGTACGGCCGATATAACATTGCGCCGGCGTTTGGCACCGGCAACGTCCAGACCGGCTACGGTCTCGAAGCGCAAGTACTTGACCATGAGGTAGGTAGCCAGTGCGATGAATACGCTGTTGATGATGAACAGGTACAGCGCCCCAAAGAAGAAATGCAGCTGCCAGTGGGCCAGGCCGTAACCGGCGGTGCACAGCGGCGGCATGAGCGCCGTGGCAATGGCTACGCCCGAAAGCACCGTACCGCGCTCCTTGCGGCTATTCTCCAGAATGCCCGCCAGGCCGCCGAACAGGGCGATAAGCACATCGTAAATGGTGGGGCTGGTGCGGGCCTCAAGCTCCGTGGGATTCACCAGCGCCAGGGGAGACACGATGAAAAAGAGGGTGGATGCCGCCAGCGAGATGAGCACCATCACCAACAGGTTGCGCCCGGCCGCCTTGAGAAGGTCCAGGTCGTTGGTTCCCAGCGCCAAACCGGCGCCGATAATAGGGCCCATGAGCGGGGAGACCAGCATGGCGCCGATAATCACCGCCGTGGAATTCACATTGAGGCCTACAGAGGCAATGACAATGGAAAAGGCGAGAATCCAAACATTGGTGCCCCGGAACCAGATACTGCTTTTGATGCGCTGTGCGGCCCCGGCTGTGTCTAATTCATCGTAAATGAAGATGTGCCGTTGGATAAAGCGGCGTATACGTTGCTTCAGCGTCATATCGACCAAAATTTTCCGCAAGATACGCATTTTATTTTTATCTTTGTAATCCAATTGAATGGGATATGAAAGAAATTGCACGCGACATTTTTTACATCGGGACGGATGACCTTACCCTGGATTTATTTGAAAGCCAGTACGTTGTGCCGGAGGGCATGGCCTATAATTCGTACCTGATCAAGGACGATAAAATTGCTATTCTGGATACGGCCGATGCCCGGATGGAAGAAACCTGGTTCCAACACCTGGAAGAGGCCCTGGAAGGCCGCCAGCCGGACTATCTGGTGGTGCATCATATGGAGCCGGACCATTCGGCCCTCATCGGCCTTTTGGCAGAGAAATATCCTGCTATCCAAATTGTTGCCAGCGCCATGGCCCTCAAGTTCCTGGGTCAGTTCCAGCCCGGCAAAACCTTCAACACGCTGGCCGTGAAAGAAGGGGACACACTGAGCCTGGGCACCCACAGCCTGCAATTTTTCTCCGCAGCCATGGTGCATTGGCCGGAGGTGATGGTGAGCTATGATTCCGCCGCCCACATTCTTTTCTCGGCCGATGCCTTCGGGAAGTTCGGCGCACTGGAAACCTGCGGTTTCTGGGGCGATGAAGACGGTGACTGGGCCTGCGAAGGCCGCCGCTATTACTTCAATATCTGCGGCAAATACGGCCCTCAGGTGCAGGCGCTCTTGAAAAAGATGGCCGGTCTCGCAATTGACACCATCGCTCCGCTGCACGGCCCCATTTTGCGGGAAAACCTGGCCTATTATCTGGACTTGTACAATACCTGGAGCAGCTACGGCGTAGAAACGCCCGGCGTCTTTGTGGCCTATGCCTCCATCCATGGCGGCACGGCGGAAGTAGCCTTAAAACTCGCAGACTTGCTCCGTGAAAAGGGCTGTCCCAAGGTGGCCGTGTGTGACCTTACGCGGGAGGACCGCGCAGAGGCCGTGGAAGACGCCTTCCGATACGGGACGCTGGTCCTTGCAGCTGCTTCCTACGATGCCGGCCTGTTCACGCCCGCATACGATTTCCTGCACAGCCTGCAGGTTAAAGGCTGGCAAAAACGCCGCGTGGCCCTTATCGAGAACGGTTCCTGGGCCCCCAGCGCCGGCCGCGTAATGAAAGAGATGTTCGGCGCCATGAAAGACGTAGAGCAGGTCGGGGAATTGGTGACCATCCGCAGCCGCTATAAGGCAGAAGACCAGGCGGCTCTGGAAGCCCTTGCAAACGCAATTTTGGCATGATTGTAAGAAGCAAAGCCCCGCTTCGCCTGGGCCTTGCCGGCGGCGGAAGCGATGTGTCTCCGTACAGCGACTTGTACGGCGGCAATGTCCTCAATGCCACCATCAACCTGGCGGCCTACTGTACCATCGAAGCGCTCAGCCTGCCCGTAGTACGGGTAAATGCGGCCGATGCCGGTGTGCTGTGCGAGGTGCCCCTGGGCACTGGTCCGCTCTCCTCGGGCGCCCTCCTGGTGGATGGCGTGTACAACCGGATGGTGCGGGATTTCGGCCCCGTGCCGGCGCCCGGCTTTGCCATTACCACCTATAACGATGCTCCGGCCGGATCGGGCCTGGGGACCTCCTCCACCATGGTGGTGTGCATTCTCAAATGCTTTGCGGAGTGGATGGACATTCCGCTGGGAGACTACGAACTGGCCCGCCTGGCCTACGAGATTGAGCGGAAAGACCTCCTGCTCGCCGGCGGCAAACAGGACCAGTACGCGGCCGCCTTTGGCGGCTTCAACTTCATGGAATTCCTGCCCAGCGACCTGGTGATTGTGAATCCGCTGCGCGTAAAAGACTGGATTGTGCAGGAGCTGGAAGGCTCTCTGCTGCTGTATTTTACGGGCCGGAGCAGGGAAGGGGCCGCCATCATTGAAAAGCAGCAGCAGGCCACCCGGCGGGGAGATAGCTCCGCCGTAGATGCCATGCATCGCATCAAGCAAAGCGCCATAGACATGAAACTGGCCCTTCTGCAGGGCGATATGGCCACCTTTGCCCGCATCCTTGGCGCCGCCTGGGAGGACAAGAAAAAGATGGCCGACACCATCACCAATCCCCAGATCCAGGAGGCCTTTGACGTGGCGCTGGCGGCCGGGGCCATCTCCGGCAAGGTGTCCGGTGCCGGAGGCGGGGGATTCATCATGCTCATGGTGCCGCCGCAAAAGCGGGTGGCCGTCCGGGAGGCCCTGCGTGCCCTTCCCGGCCAGGTGGTTCCGTTTCAGTTCACCCAAACCGGTGCTGTGGCATGGAAGTTATAATCCTGGCCGGTGGTCAAGGCACCCGGCTCCGTTCCGTGGTGCACGACATCCCCAAGTGCCTGGCGCCTGTAGCCGGGCGTCCCTTTCTGGGATATATGCTGGATTATTTGAGTGCGTATCCTGTTGACCATGTGGTGTTTTCCGTTGGCTACTTAAAGGAGCAGGTGATGTCCTTTGTCAAGGCGCACACCTGGCCTTTCCGCTACGATTTCGCCGTGGAGGAGACGCCGCTCGGTACGGGCGGAGGCATCCGTCTGGCGCTGGAAAAATGCCACTCGGAACAGGTCTTTGTGCTCAATGGAGATACTTTTTTCCCGCTGGCACTGGACGCCATGCCTTTTGCCGGTCCTGTGACCGTGGCCCTCAAGCCCATGAAGGATTTCAGCCGCTATGGCGCGGTGAGTGTCATACCGAGCGAGCAAAGCGAGTCGAGTGTATCTCATACCATCACTGCCTTCCGGGAAAAAGCATATTGTGAGGCGGGGCTCATCAACGCCGGGGTGTACGCTATCGACCGTACGCAATGGCATCTGGAGGCCCTTCCGGAGCGTTTCTCTTTTGAAAAAGAGGTACTGGAACCCATGGCGGCTGCGTGCACGCTCAAAGGCTGGCCCACGGATGGCTATTTCATCGATATTGGCATTCCCGAGGATTACGACAAGGCGCAGTGGGAAATTCCCGCCTGGTTTGCGGTGCAAGCAGCATCGGCCCAGGTGCTGGCAAGCCCTGCAGAGGCACTGTTCCTGGACCGTGACGGTGTTCTCAACCGCCACCTGGAGGGAACGTACGTAAAAAGCCGGGCAGACTGGCAGTGGATGCCGGGCATCTTGCAGGCACTGCCGTTATGGGCTCAAAAATTCAAGTACATCGTGCTGGTAACCAACCAGCGGGGCGTGGGGAAAGGGGAGATGACCGATGCCGACCTTGCCCGTATCCACGCCCGCATGATGCAGGAAATCCTGGAAGCCAGTGGCCGGATAGACCTTATCCTTACCTGTACGGCGGTTTCGGACGATGACCCGCGCCGAAAACCCAACCCGGGCATGTTCCGGGAGGCCTGTGCGCTCCTTCCGTCCCTGGACCCGCAGCGCTGTGTGATGCTGGGAGACGCGGATTCCGACGCCGCCTTTGCCCGTAACTGCGGGATGGCGTTTATTCGTCTTCTTCCCCAAGCAGTTTCTTGGGATTCTTAGGCACCCCCAATTTGAGGAGCTGACGCGCGCTGGTGAGGATGGAATTTCCTGACTCACTGATTTTTGCGCTCACTTTATCGTACTCGTCCTGGGCGGCCTTGAGTTTTTCTCCCATGGCGGCATGAGCCTTGGCAAAGTCGTACACGCGGTCCACCATGGTCTGGGCGGCCTTGATGATTTTTTCCTGGTTGCGGGCCTGGTCGTAATTGGTCCAGGCAATGCGAATCATGCGCAGGAAAGGCATGAGGGTTTCCTCCGTAGTGATGAGCACCCCTTGCTTGTATGCCTCCATAAAGATATTGGGCGCCAGGGTTTTAGCCAGCTGCAGCGAGCCATAATTGGGGATGAACATAATCACGTAGTCCAGCGTCTTGTAGCCTTCGCGGATATAGTCCTGGTACCGCTTGGTGGAAAGGCTTTTGATTTGGGCCCGGATGGCCTGCAGATTGCGCTGGGCGGCGTCTTCCTTGTGGGCGGCATCGGGCGCCTCGAACCAGTCCGAGAGGGCCTCCATGGAGGTTTTGGCATCTACAATCACTTCCGTCTTGTCCGGGTAATGGAGAATATAGTCCGGCCGCATGCGCTTGCCGCTGTCCTCGTTGTACAGGGTGTTGCCCATTGCATCTCGCAAGGTCTCTTCCCGGTCAAAGTCGCGGCCTTCCTCCATGCCCTCGTTCAGCAGCATGTTGTACAGGATGACCTCCCCCCAGGTACCCGCCATCTTGTTCTGGCCTTTCAGGGCCGATGCCAGGTTGTCGGCCTTGGAACCAATGGCCTGCGTTTGGTCCTGCAGATGCTTCACGGCCTGCTCTACGGCCGTTTTGAGGGAGGCGGTGCCTTCCGTCTGCGAGCGTTTTTGGGCATCGAAACTCTCCTGCATGGCCTTGAGGTCCTTGCCCAGCGGCCCCATGAGGGTTTTGAAGGTCTGTTCCGCCTGGGCGTTCAGGGCCTCTTCCCGCTGCTTGAGCAGTTTTTCCGTCTCTGCGCTCATCTGCGCCTTCACAGCATCCAGCTGCCGGTCGAAGAGGTCTTTCTGCATTTGCTGCATTTCCCGCGCCTGGCGGCCACGCATGATCAGATAGGTGATATAGATGGCCGCTGCAACCAGCAGTACGGCCTCTACGGCAATAATGATATAGAGGGTAGTAGTCATAGGCTTTTGACGATGTTTTGGGCGCAGACATAGCCAGTGCTCCAGGCCGCCTGCAGGTTGAATCCGCCGGTAATGGCGTCTATATCAAGTACTTCGCCGGCAAAGTACAGGCCGGGATGCTGTTTGCTTTCCAGGGTGGAGAGGTTGATGTTGGAGAGGGCCACGCCGCCGGCGGTCACAAATTCGTCCCGGAATTTGCTTTTGCCGGAGAGGGGATAGCTGTCTGCGGTGAGGGTGGCCGTGAGCCGGTTCAGCCCCTTGGAGCCCAGTTCCGCCCAGCGCATGTCTTTGCGGAGGCCGGCGCGTTGCAGGAGGTGCTCCCACAAGCGCTGCTGCACCGGGTGCACGCTGGAAAGGAGCTTCTGCGGATTCCCCGCAGCCATTTCCAGAAGTCGTTCCCGCACCGCGTTCTCCTTGGCGTTCAGCCAGTTAATGACCACGGTGCCCTTGTACTGGCATTCCGCCAAATACCGGGCGGCATGGGCGGAAAGTTTGAGCGTGGCCGGACCGCTGAGACCCCAGTCCGTGATGAGAAGGGGACCATCGGCCTTGAAAGAAGTACCTGCCAGGCCGATGGAAGCCTCCGTAACCAGCCCCATGAGGCTGCGAAGGGACGGGTCCGGCACGGTGAAGGTGAAAAGGGAGGGGACCGGCGGAATCATTTCCAGCCCCAGGCCCTCTAGGAACGGCAGGCCTTTGGCTGCCCCTCCGGTGGTAACTACCACGTAGTCAAAGGGTTCTCCGTTGACGAGATACCCGGTCGGAGCCGGGTATGACGCCTCGTCATGGCCGATCCCAACCGCTCCGTCATGGCCGACTTGATCGGCCATCTCTATGCGTCGCACCGGAGTGCGGAGGCGGAGCTCTGCGCCGCGCATGCCGCGTTCCAGGCAGCGGACAATGTCCAGGGCGTTTTGCGAGCGGGGAAACCAGCAATGGTCCGGCTGCAGCACCAGCGGAATGCCTTCTGCCTCGAACCAGCGGATGGTGTCCTCCTGCGAGAAGGCCTTTAACGCCCGCTGCAGCACGCGTTCTCCACGCGGGTAAGCCTCTCCCAGGGAGCGGATGCCCTGGAACGAATTGGTGAGGTTGCAACGCCCGCCGCCCGTAATGGCCAGTTTGGCCATGGGCTTGGCCCCCGCCTCAAATAGCGTTACAGCCAGTTCCGGCGCCATCCTTCTTAACTGACCGGCACAAAAACACCCGGCTGCGCCGGCTCCTATGACAGCCACGCGTTTCATCGGATCCGATAAGTACGAAGTTCTTTTTCCAGTTCCCGGTGTCCCGGGCAAACGGACTCCAGGAGGGCATGGAAACGGGGCCCGTGGTTCATTTCCCTGAGGTGGCAGAGCTCATGCAGCATCACATAGTCCTGCAGGCGCTCCGGCAGCGTTAAAAGCCTGAGATTCAGGTTGATATTGCCCTGCACCGAACAACTGCCCCAGTTACTCACGTTGTTCTTGATGAACACCCGCGCATACGTGAAGCCGTGCAGGGCGGCCAGCGCAGCCAGCCGCGGCGGCAGCTGGGCCTTGGCCTGGGCGCGAAGGCGCTCCACATCGGCTCCCACAGGCGCCTTCCGGCGTACGCGCCGTTTGGGTTGGAGGTAGTAAAAGAGGCCCGAGAGGGGATTGAAGAACAGCCTACTCATCGTCGTCTTCCGGGAGTACAATTTGCTTGTACTGCTTCTGGCGCTTGAGCCAGCGGTCCTTGGCATACTGCTGCATGTCCGTGACGGTGTCGTTCTCGTCAATGATTTCCATGCCCAGGATGGTCTCGATGATGTCTTCCAGCGTGATGATGCCCTGGAAGCAGCCGTAATCGTCAATGATGAGGGCAATCTGGTCTTTGGTGCGCAGGAGGCTTTCCCAGACGTCGCTCACCGAGGTTTCCTCGTGGAAGGCGGCGATCTTTCGCTTGATGCTACGCAGGCGCGTGTCGAATTTGTCCTCCGTCAGGTACTCCAGGACATCGTTACGCATCACATACCCGGTGATGAATTCCGGCGAGTCTGAATATACGGGGATGCGGGAGTTGTGGGAGAGCTCCTGCTGCTTGTAGAACTGCCGCACGGTGATGTTTTCCGAGGCAATATTGGCCACAATGCGCGGGGTCATTACCTCGTACGCTTTGATATCGTCCAGCTTGATAATGTTCTGGATGACCTTGTTCTCACTGTTGTCCAGCACGCCTTCTTCCTCGCCGATATTGGCCATGGCGCTTACCTCTTCCCGCGAGATGGCGGTGTCCGGTTCCTCGTCCGAGATGCTGTTGTGCAGCTTTTCTATGATCCAGACAATGGGGTAGAGCAGGTATACCAGCAGCTGCATGATTTTGGACAGCCACAGAAGGTCTTTCCAATGGGAGGTGCCGATGCTTTTGGGGACAATCTCCGAGAATACCAGGATAAGGAGGGTCATTGCGGCGCTGATGATGCCGAACCAGTGCTCTCCCGAAAGGAGGGTGGCCTGGTGGCCCACTGCCGCAGCGCCCAGTGTGTTGGCAATGGTATTGAGCGAGAGGATGGCGCTGAGGGGGCGGTCCGGGTCCTGCTTCATACGCAGGAACAGGGCTGCATTCCGGTCTCCATCGTCCTGCTTCATGGTGATGTAGGAGATGGGGGTGGACATGAGTACCGACTCCAGCAACGAGCACAAAAAGGAGATGCCCATTGTAAGAAGAAGGTAAAAAATTAACAGCGCCATAAATACGTTCTATATAAACGTACAAATTTACGGAAATTTTCCGTATTTTTGCATATTATGAAAGAAGAACAAATATTAATCCGCATTTCCGGCGAGGACAGAGTCGGACTCACCGCATCCATTATGGCCATTCTGGCCAAGTACGACGCCCAAATCCTGGACTTTGGCCAGGCCGTTATCCACAATACCCTTTCCATGGGCATCCTCATCCGTATCGATGAAGCCCATTCCGGCCAGGTGATGAAGGAACTCCTTTTCAAGACCACGGAGCTGGGCAGCATCAGCATTGGCTTTGCGCCCATTTCGGACGACGATTATGAGGCCTGGGCCGGCCGGCAGGGCCGCAACCGCTACATCCTCACCATCATCGGCCGGAGCCTCAGCGCCGCGCAAATCCATGCCGCCACAGAGGTGATCAGCCGCTATGGCCTCAATATCGACGCCATTAAGCGCCTGACGGGCCGCATGAGCATCATGCATCCGGAAAAGAACGTGCGTGCCTGCGTGGAATTCTCCCTGCGTGGCTTCCTCTCGGACGAGCAAAGAAAGGCCCTCCAGCAGGACCTGATGACCATGGGCACGGAAGCCGGCATGGACTTCTCCTTCCAGAAGGACGATATGTACCGCCGCATGCGACGCCTCATCTGCTTCGATATGGACTCTACGCTCATCCAGGCGGAGTGCATCGACGAACTGGCCCGCCGTCACGGCGTGTACGACCAGGTGGCTGCCATTACGGAAAGCGCCATGCGCGGAGAAATCGACTTTAAGGAAAGCTTCACAAAACGCGTGGCGTTGCTTAAGGGCCTGGACGTGAGCGTGATGCGGGACATCGCAGAGCACCTGCCCATCACGGAAGGAACGGACCGCCTGATGAGCGTCCTCAAAACCTGCGGCTACAAAATCGCCATCCTCAGCGGTGGATTCACGTTCTTCGGGGAGTACCTGCAGCGCAAATACGGTATCGACTATGTCTATGCCAACGAACTGGAAGTGGGCGAGGACGGCAAACTCACCGGCCGCTACGTAGGCGAGGTGGTGGACGGCCGCCGCAAGGCAGACCTCCTGCGCCTGATTGCCCAGACGGAAAAGGTGAATATCGCCCAGACCATCGCCGTGGGCGACGGCGCCAACGACCTTCCCATGCTCAACGAGGCCGGCCTGGGCATCGCCTTCCACGCCAAGCCGCGTGTAAAGGCCAATGCCCGCCAGAGCATCAGCACGATAGGCCTTGACGGCGTGCTGTATTTTATCGGCTTTAAGGATTCCCACCTGGGAGAGCAGGGCAAGCTATGAGGAAAAAAGGACTGATAGCCATCCTATGTGCCCTTTTGGTGGCGCTTCCGCTGGGGGCGGTGTTTCAGGAAGACAGCCTGAACCATACGCTCACAGTGCTGCTGATGGAGCTCAAGGAAAGTTATGCCAACCTGATCCGTATCAGCGGAAGCGCCGAAAAACGCATCCAGGAGCAGCACGAAAAACTGGCGTCGCTGGTGGACGAGTGCAATGAGCTCTCCGTCATGCTGTATTCGCAGGCCTCGGAGAACACCTTCGACCTTACGTTCGCACTCAACGAGATTACCAAACAATACCAGAAGTTCAAGGGCCAGAATACGCCCTATGCCGAGATTAAAGCAACGCTCACGGCAGAGATGGACCGCTACAACCGCTTGGTTCTCACCCTCCGGAAAATGCCGCCGGAGCGCACGGCAGAGCAAATTTGGCAAAGGCGGGAGGTGGCCGTTGCCCTGGATTCCGCCTCCACGGCCCTGGCACAGGCAGACACCTTGCATGCCGTGGTGGAAACCCCCGATTTTGTGAAGGATTCGCTGGTGCTGCGCATGGATGATGCCACCATCGCCGTACGCGACAGTTGTTTGTATGTAGCGGAGCAAATTGTGGCCTATTACTGGCAGCAGCTCCAACAAATTGACAAGGATAACGAGTATTACCAGCAAACGGACGAGCTTCTTCGCAGCGCCTATGACTATGCCCAGGAGCGGTATGCGGCCGTTCAGGAAAAACTGTTTGTGGAAGGGCAGGGGAACTACTTCAAAACCCTCAACCGCCTGCCGTTCCGCCTGAAAAAGGCCCGAGCCGATGTGAGGAGCCGCTACAGCCTAAAGCTGGAAGATATTTCCGAGCAGCGGGTCATCAGCTCCTGGCGCGGCCCCATCGTGTACTTTTACTCGTTAATGTTGCTGCTCATCCTGGTGGTTGCTACGGCCGTTGCCACGCTTGTCGTCAATGTGGGGCTCAAGAAAACGCCGCTTTTCAAGTCGGAATGGTTCCTGCAGCGGAAGGGAATGGTGATTGCCCTGCTGGGGGATGTTCTGTTTGGGATTTTCCTCCTGGTGAATACGCAGCTCACGGACAACACCTTCATCCAGCGCTCCCTGGGCATGATGGGAGAATTTGCCTGGCTCATGGCCGCCATCTTCACTTCGCTCCTCATCCGTCTGGAACATGACCAGAACCATGTGACCATCCAGGCATACCTGCCCACGCTCATCATGGCGTTCATGATCATTTACTTCCGGATTATCTTCATCCCCAACAGCGTCATCAACCTGGTGTATCCGGCTTTGGTGCTCGTTTTCACCATCTGGCAGTTCCGGGTGGCCACCAAAAAGCTCAAGAAGGTGGCAACGGAAGACAAATGGCTGCTATGGACGGGGGCGGCAGTAATGCTTATCGCCACCCTTATTTCCTGGGCCGGCGTGGTCATGGGATCCCTCCTTCTGATGATCTGGTGGATGTTCCAGCTGGCCCTGCTGGAAACCTTAATTGCCCTGAGCGAACTCCTTACGCGCTACCATGAGCGTCACGTAAAAGAACGCAAGCAGCAGTATCGGCAGGCCAATCCTTCGCTGCCGCTGTCGTCCAAAAACCCCGGCGCCTTCATTGAAGTCACGTGGCTGTACGACTTCCTCAAACGTGTGCTGGTGCCGCAGCTCGGCGTCCTGTCCTTCCCGTGCGCGGTGTTCATGGCCTGTAACGTGTTCAATTTCACTACGGTGGCGCAGGATATCTTCTTCAAGCCGTTTGTCCAGGCCGGAGAGGACGGTTTCTCCGTATCGCTGTTCGAGATTGTCATTGTAGTGTGCCTGTACTTCCTGTTCAAGTACATTGTGTATGCCGCCAAGGCGTTTTACCGCGTCTGGAGAACCAAGGCAGCCATCCGCAAGCTGGGTAGCGGGCTTGCCTTCAAGGAGACGGATATCAATTTCAACCTGGCCAACAATATCCTTACGCTGGTTGTCTGGGGGCTGTATATCATCATCGTTTTTGTGATGCTCCGCATCCCGGCGTCCGGCCTTACGCTGGTCTCCACGGGCCTGGCAACCGGTATCGGCTTTGCCATGAAAGACATCCTGAACAACTTCTTCTATGGCGTACAGCTCATGAGCGGGCGCGTACGCGTGGGAGATATTGTAGAGTGTGACGGCATTCGCGGTACGGTGGTGGGCCTAAGCTACCAAAGCACCCAGATAGAGGCCATAGACGGCTCCATCATCTTTTTTACCAACTCGGCTCTGTTCAGCAAGAACTTCAAGAACCTGACGCGGAACAATTCCTACCAGCTGGTTACCTTCACGGTGGGGGTCAAGTATGGTACGGATGTAGAAAAGGCCCGCGATGTTATTCTGGAGGCCCTGAAGCCGCTGCTGGTCACAGACAAGTACGGCCGGGAGGTAGTGGACCAGAAAAAAGGCATTACGGTGCGCGTGGCCAATTTCGGGGACAGCTCCGTGGACCTGCTGGTGCTGCTGTTCACCACGGTAGATACCTATGGCTCCTTCCCGGCTGCGGCCCGTGAGGCCATCTACAATGCCTTCAACGAGAACGGAATCGAGATTCCTTTCCCGCAGCAGGATGTCTATATCAAGGAGATGCCCGATCAAGGTCGGGCATGACGGCCCAGACCGGGCGTCATTGCCGGCCCAGACCGGGCGTCATTGCCGGCCCAGACCGGCAATCGCTTCCAGCAGCTTTTCAAACAAACGGGGCTTGCCGTAACGGTCCAGCTCCGTTTCTTGTATCCAGATATAGCCTTCCGGCAGTTGAGGCCTTTGGACGGGCTCCCAGAGGTAGAAATCGGCAATAAGAGTACGGTGGGTGAGCTGGTGCTTGACGCCCTTGCGGAGGAGTTGCAAGGCGTCTTCGGAAAAAGCCGCATGACTTGCGTCATTGCCGGCCCCGACCGGCAATCTCAGGGGCTCCCAGAGCCCTTGCCAGATATCTCCGGCCGGGCGTTTGCGGATAGCCGTTTCCCCGTTAAAACGCACGTATACATAGCTCAGATGCCGCTCCTGTACTTGGGCGGCGGCTTTTTTCACGGGCAGTACCCCTTGCCTTCCGGTGCGGAACGCATGGCAGGAGGCCTGCAGGGGGCAGGTAAGGCAGTCGGGGTTTTGCGGGGTGCATTGCAGCGCGCCAAAATCCATCATGCCCTGATTGAAGGCCGATGCCTCTCCGGGCGGCAGCAGGCGCTGGGCCAAGGCGGTGAATTCCTTCTTGGCAGCGGTGGTGCCCACGGGCGTTTCTACTCCAAAATGGCGGGCGAGGACCCGGTACACATTGCCATCCACCACGGCGGCCGGCAGTCCAAAGCAAATGGAACCGATGGCCGCAGCGGTGTAGTCTCCCACACCCTTGAGGGACGAAATGCCCTCTAAAGTGGTAGGAAATGCGCCCAAAGTGACGATTTGCTGCGCGGCGGCGTGCAGGTTCCGGGCACGGGAATAATAGCCCAGACCCTCCCAGAGGCGCATCACCTCGTCTTCGGAGGCGGCGGCCAGGTCCTGAACCGTTGGAAAACGTTTCAGGAAACGTTTCCAGTAATCCATGCCCTGCACAATGCGGGTTTGCTGGAGGATAATTTCACTGAGCCACACGGCGTACGGGTCCTGCGTGCGGCGCCAGGGAAGGTCCCGGCCGTTGCACGCGTACCAGTCCAGTATGGTTTGGGAAAAAGGATGCATCAGAGGAAGCTTTGCAGCTTTTCGTACACCCGCTGTACGGGGAAGCCCACCACGTTGAAATAGGAGCCCTCGATGTGCGTAATGCCCACATGGCCAATCCATTCCTGGATGGCGTAGGCGCCCGCTTTGTCGAAGGGTTTGTAGGTGTCTACGTAATAGGCAATTTCCGCCTCCGTGAGGGGCTTGAACCACACCTGGGTAGTTACCTCGAAGGTTTCTTCCCGGTGCTTGTCCCGGATGGTGACGGCGGTAGTTACGTGGTGACCCCGTCCGGAAAGGTCCCGGAGCATGCGGCAGGCATCGGCCCGGTCTTTGGGCTTTCCAAGGATTTCTCCGGGGCGGCTGCCGGCGGGAGGAAGGATGACCATGGTGTCTGCCGTGATCAGGATTTCGCCTTCCTCAAGCGGCCGGTGAAAGCCGTGGGACTTGCCTTCCGCCATGAGGCGGGGAACGGTGTCGTAGGGAACTTCCGGGCCAAAGTTTTCCTGGAAGTTATTGCCTGTATCTACTGTAAAATCAATGTCTAATCCTTTGAGCAATTCCCGCCGTCTGGGGGAGTTGCTGCCCAGGATAATGTGCTTGCCGTGAAGGTCCATGGGTCCTTAGAATTTGCGCTTGTATTCACCGGGGTCGAACACCCATTTCCCTTGAGCGCGAAGGGTGCCTTCTATGCATTCGCGGAGGCAGCCCTTGCCGCCCGGGCGGGTGGAGACCCAGTCTGCAATGGCTTTCACTTCCTCTACGGCATCGGCCGGACAAACGCCGCAGCCGCATTCCTCAAGGACATCCATGTCCGGGACATCGTCCCCAAAGTACATGACATCCTTCGGGTGGAGGTTGTAGCGCTGGCAGAACTGGTGGAACTGGTCCCGTTTGTCCCTGCAGTGAAGGAACACGTCTTCCGCCTTTATACCGCTGGTAACCATGCGTTTACGGATGCTCTCCGAACTGCCGCCGGTAATGACGGCTACCGGGAATCCGTTCATCACGGCCATGCGGATGGCAAAGCCGTCTTTGGCGTCGTAGGTGCGCAGGAGGTCCCCGTCGCCGTTACAAAACACGCCGCCATCCGTGGCAACGCCGTCTATGTCTAAGGCGAAGGCCTTGATTCCGAGTAAATCCATCTTAGGACTTGCTTCCGCCGCCCAGCGGGCCAAAATCGGCCAGGTTGAAGGTGCCGCCGCCTTGCTGCGGGCCCTTGCCGCCACCCAGGTCAATGACGCCGAACTGGGCCTCATACTTGGAAATGTTGTCGAACAGGGCGTTCATCAGGCGTTTGGCGTGTTCCGGAGTCATGATGATCCGGTTGCCGATCTCCGGCTTGGCCAGCCCGGGCAGGGTAGTGGCGAAGTCGATGATGAACTCACTGCGGGAATGCGATATGATGGCCAGGTTGGAGTAAGAGCCTTTGGCAATTTCCGGCTTCAGTTCCAGTTGAATCTGGTTTTGGGGTTTAGGGGTATTGTTATCCATAGAATAATGCGTTTAACTGTACAAAGTTACAAAAAATAATGCTATATTTACCAATCAATCCAAACAACAATGAAAGAACGTATCGTTTATAGCGCTCCCAAGGTGTGTCCTGTTGTGCTGCAACCGGAAGGAGCCCTGCTCGACCTGAGCAACTTCGGAGACAACAACGCCCCGGGAGAAGCGTTCGATGGTGGCAATATTATCAATAACCCGCTAGATTTTTAACGGACAGACAGCTATGAGAAAAGCATTGCATTCCTTTTTGTGGATGGGTGCAGCTGCGCTGTTCACCCTTTCCTGCTCCCGTATCCAGGAGGAGCCTGTCCTCCAGCCAGAACCTGCGGCAAACCGCTTCCAAATGCAGGTAAAAGCCGGCGATCCGGCTACCAAGACGGTCGTTGACGATCAAGGAGATGCATACGGCATCCTCTGGCAGGCCGGAGACGCCCTGGGCGTATTCGAGGTGGGCAACGGCGTGGTGCAGCCCAAGGCGGAGTCGGACCCGCTTACCGGCCCTGCCGCAACGGCCACCTTCGGTCTGTCGCTGCCCGGCGCGGTGGAGCCCCCGTACGACTATACTTTTGTGTATCCGTCATCGGCATTGACCAAAGTAGGGGAGCAGTACCTCATTACCATCCCCAGCGAGCAAACGTTCCCGGCCAACAGTTTTGATATCGAGGCCGATGTCCTGGTGGCTGAGCATCAGCATTTTGCGCCGGACAGGCCCACGGAGCTCAACGCCCGTTTCGCCCGCCTGGGCGCTACGGCCCGCATGGTACTCAAGTCTCCGGCCAAGGCCGAGCGTATCCAGCGGATTACGTTCTCCACCACCGAGGGGAACCTGCATGGTGCATATAGTTTGAATCCGGCCACCGGTGAACTCTCAGAAACGTTTGTCAGTGGTGGAAACACGTTAAAGCTTACGCCTGCACAGGCCACCACCTACAATGGCAATATCGTGGTGTGGTTCCGTTTGGGCGCAAGGGTCCTTTCAAAGGATTTCACGGTAAGTGTCCGGACAGAGACCACCACCTATACCAAAACGGTGGACCTGGCATCGGCTAACCGCACCCTGGAATTTGCCAACGGCAAACTCACCAAGTTCAACGTGAACATGGTGGAAGTAGCCGGTGTGGAGAATACGTACGAGGGGGATTACGCGGAATTTACGGCCGCGGATGCCTATGCGCGGGGCATTACAACGAATGAATATACCGATATGTCCGCGTTTGAGAAAATGTATGGGGACAAGTGGGCTGGCAAGATAAACTACACGTCGGGCTATTTTGGCTTGCACTATGATTCCGGACGTTATCTGCAGCTACCTACGTTCAGCGAAGAAATTGCCCGGGTGGAAGTTACTGTTGCCTCCATTTCCGGAACACGTTCCATTTTCCTTACGGATTCCTCAACAGGGCAGATAGGCTCTGCTTATCAGTCGGTATCCGCCTCTACAACGGGGACATATACGCTGGATGTTAGTAGTTTGCATTTACATACGGCCTGTCTTCGTGTGACTTCTGGTGCAGTGGGCATCAGTAAAGTGGCGGTCATCGCCAAGAACGACAGCCGTGTAGCGTTGGAGGCCCCTTCGAATGTAAAAGCTTCGCTGGATGGGAAGGTGAACAATACCGTCCATATTAGTTGGACGGGGACGGAGAGTGCGGCGGCTTATTTGCTTGCCTATACACCGGAAGGGGGGAGCACCTCCTATGTAACCGTTCCGGATGACCACATCACCCTGGAGGCGCTGGATTACAGCACATCGTACTCCTATTCAGTGACGGCCCTGTCCAACCCGTATTTTGATAAGAGTTCGGAAGCAACGGCAGGAACAGCTTTCGCCACAGGTGCGCAGCCATCCGGAATGAAGATTGATGTGATTACGGTGAGCCAGACCAATGCCACATCTAATTCTTATGCGGACTTCTCCAACCTTGCGCTCTCATCCAATGCGCGATATGCCGGTAAAAATGCCAAAGGAAATGGCGTGATTCAGTTAAATAGCACAAAACCTTACGGCATCTGGAGCACCACTTCCGGAGGGTATGTCCGTTCGGTTACCGTTACGCTGCTTGCCGGGACGGCCAATACGCTGGATGTTTACGCCAAGAACGCAGCCTATGCAAGTGAGGACCTTTATGCGAGTGCAACAGCTACGAAGGGAACCAAGGTGGGGTCTGTTACAGCCTCTACTACCGAATCGGTCCGCCAGAAGATCGTTATATCTGATGACTATAATTACATTGGTATCCGTTCCAACAGCGGCGCCATTTATGTCGCTGAAATTCGGATTGAATGGGCTACAGCCGGTATGCCCAAAGCCGCGGTAACCACAAGCCCGGCAACGGATATAGAGGCGGTAAATGCCACGTTGAACGGCTCTTACAGCAATGCGGCCAATGGCATCCTGGAAGCGGGCTTCTACTGGGATACCAACTCTTCTGATTTGAACAACCTGGCGCATCCGGATCAGTTTGTGGTGGCCAAAGACAGTGATGCGGCTACTTCCGGGAACTTCTCCTGCGTTTTACCGTCCTTGTCGGAACAGACTACTTATTACGTAAAGGCCTATGTGGTAGAGTTCGATTCTTCCACACAGACCTACGTGGAGCACTATGGCGCCATCGTCAACTTTACCACCCTTGCCAAGGCTGCGTTTACGCCCGGCGGCTGGCTGGAAATGCCTTCTTATACCGTTGAAAATATGGCCGGCACCACCACATCGGCCCTGAATGACCTTTATACTGTGACGCATTATGCCACCATGCATGAGAAGAAGGCCCGCAATTACACCATCCTTTATGACCCTGCCATGTATGCCTCCTATTGGGTTGCCTATCCGCTTTGTGCCGACCATTTGGGAAGCGGACGTAAAGAGTCTTGGGGATTCGATCCCGTTGTTCCGCAGTCCAAGCAGACGTCGGTATTTAAAGGATATGGCGTGAATGTGTCTTCCGATACTTATGCGAGCCAGCATTATGCCCGTGGCCATCAGCTGCCCAATGCCGACCGGAATGGCGTAGATGACATGATGGCGCAGACGTATTTCTCCACCAATATGACTCCGCAGCTGCAAAACGGCTTCAACGGCGGCGTCTGGGCCCATTTGGAGGAGGCCGTCCGTTCGGTTGTTGAACACAACTCCGACACGGTATATGTCGTGACGGGTGCGGCTTTCCGCAAGAAGGATGGCAATGAAACCATCAAAACCATCACCAATACCCGCGACGGGAAGGTGCTTCCGGTACCGAACTATTATTGGAAGGTGCTGCTGAAGGTGAAGTGGAATGCCGGATCTGTTGCCGGGGCGTCGGCCATTGGTTTCTGGCTGGAGCATCGCGACAACTATCCCAACGGCTCCACCAACTACCTGCCTTATGTGACCTCCGTAGACCAGATTGAGGCTTGGACGGGCTTTGACTTCTTCAGCAACCTTTCTACATCCTTGCAAAGTGGGGCAGAGGCGGCTACCGACTGGGCGTCTTTTAAGGCTTATTAGGCTTTTGTAAGCTGAATTTAACAAACAACTTATCATTTATACTATTCACAAAAAACAATTTTACATGGCCCCTGAGGCCGAACCCCTCGTAGTACAAATCGAGGGCGTGATCTGCGAAAGCGGAGATTTCCCCATTAACGGGTTCACCGATGATGGACTTGGTGAAATTACGTTTGATACTACGTTTGATACTTTGCTGTAACCTAAAACCTGGAAGTATTATGAAAAAGACTTTATTTACTCTGGGTCTGGCCATTGCAGCAACCCTCACTCTTACCAACTGCGCCAAGCAGGAAGCGATCATCAAAGATGCAGAGCCCGCCAAGCAGGGTGTTCCCTTTGAACTCGTTGCGGGTATTGATACCAAAACAACTGCAGAAAGCCTTTCATCCATTAAATGGGCTGCAAATGATGCAATCGCAGTTTTCCATACTGAAGCCGGCTCTACCTCATATGGTACCAGAGACAAGTTTACCATTGCTGAAGAAGATTTGGCCAGCAATACGTTCAAAGGTACAGTCACAGATGCTTTTGAGGCTAGCAATGACTGGTACGTTTTCTATCCTCATAATAACTATGTTACTCCTGATGGAGAAGGTTATGTTGCCGTTGGAGGTAATATGACCCAGAATTTTACAAAGCCGATGGCCCACCTGGCTGGGAATAAGTTCCCCCTGTATGGAAAGGCAGAGGGCGTTGCAAACGGTACGTCTCCCTCCATTACCATGAATCAGGCCATGAGCGTTGTCAAGGTTCACGTAACCAACGATTCCGGTGCGGCCTTGGATGTTACAAGCGTTTCTTTTGCAACAGAAGATTACGAAATCACCGGCCAATTCAAAATTAATTTTGAAGGAAATACTCCGGTGTTTACTCCCAATGACGGTAGCACAGGAAAGTCCGTCACCCTCTCTGTTTCCAACTCCACCCCCCTCGCAGATGGCGCTTCGGCCGATTATTATATCGCAGTAGCCCCTTTCAATGCCGCTGCCGGTAAGAAACTCACCCTCACGGTCAATGACTTGTCCAAAGGCATCACCCTCCCGGCTGCTGTTTCCTTTGTCCCGGGTAAGGTTAAGACGGTGAATTTCAATTACGATAAGGCTGCGACTCCCGCTACTCTTCCGTTTGCAATTACTGGTGAAGATGGCTCTGCCGCATACAGCAGCACGGATGGGCTCTCTTCCTTTGGGTTGGGGAGTGATTATGGCGTTAAAAATCATAAACCATATCTTACCAAGTTTGACAGCGATGGTGATTATGTGCAGGTGTTTTTCGATAAGGCCGCCTATCAGGTTTCTTTTGGCGTGAAGATGATCGGTGGTGACAATACTTCCTATTTCTATCTTACGGGTAGCGCTAACGGCATTGACTTCAGTGACATTGAGACATTCACAGTGTCTGGTTCTCAGAATTCTACCCAGAATTTTGTTTCCACTGCTGATATTAATCCGTCCTATCGCTACTTGCGACTGACCTTTAAAAAAGGCTCTAATGTAGGTATGGGACCGCTCAGTATTAGTATCCCTAACACCGACCCTGCCATTTCTGCACTCGATATCAATGAAGTCCCCGCAGTTGGAGTAACAAATGCAGAATGGACCTATACCGTCAAGAATTTCTCCGATGACGTAGAAGTAGCGAGTGTCACCGGCTGCGTTACGGATGCAATCGCCCTCGTCGGAGACATTGTCTATTCTGTGGGGCCGAACTACTCGACATCTGTTGCAACTGGAACTATCGTTCTTTGGTCTGCGGCAGACCACGAGGTAACCAAGACAATTAATGTTTCCCAACTAAGATCTACGCTCACGGTCAGTGATACAGAGATTTATATCCCTGCCGATGCTACCACGGCGACATTTACGGTTACGACACCCGAATTCGGTTATTCCGCTGTCGTTGCATCTACTGAAGACGGTATGAATCTTTCTGTTTCGGCCGGTGCGAGTGGTTCAGCGAATGCTTCTGCTCAAACCGTCACGGTTTCTTCCACGACAGAAGCAGCGGCATCTGCCCAGACGCTTGGAACCATTACGGTCTACCGTAACGGTAATGCGTCCGACTCCCAGAAGAAAACCATTACCATCAAAAAGGCATCTTCGTCTTCTTCTACTGTTTCTTGGGTTTTGACCGCCCTCGCAGACATTACAGATTCGGATGTGTTTGTCATCGTTGGTACAAATGCAAAGGGATCCTATGCGCTTTCAAATGACAAGGGGACAAGCGCCGCCCCCACGGCTGTCGCTGTAACAATTGACGGATCTGAACTCAGCGGAACTATTGACGACAATATTCAATGGACTCTTTCCAAAGACGGAGGCAACTACACGTTCTACCCCAATGGAACAGACGAAATATGGCTCTATTGCACCAACACCAATAATGGTGTTCGCGTTGGAACCAATGCGAATAAGGTGTTCACCCTAGACACTAGCGGCTATCTTAAACATACCGCAACTAGCCGTTTTGTCGGTATATATAATAGCCAGGATTGGCGTTGTTACACCTC